>JAAYAY010000130.1 GCA_012719125.1 Planctomycetaceae bacterium
CTACGCAGCAAACTCTGGGACGACATGATCAACGCCATGGAAACAGGCTCGCGGAACCGCCGCGTCGGCAAGAAGCTCAAGGAGATTATTCAAATGTAGCAGTGCTAGCATTTTCACTATGAGTAACTTACTTCCGAGAAGTTGTTGCGTCTGAGTCAGGTTTTGGCGATTCGGCCTTGGTCTGAGGTGGAACTTCGTTAGAGCTTCACCCACTTCTCCTGCCGGTGGCTCTCCAGAATGGCCTCACAGAGTATCACCTCGCGGTGGCCTTCGGCAAACGTGGGGAACAGAGGCTTGGCCGAGAAGTCCCCGGCGGCAATGGACTGGTAGAACGAGCGGAAGCACTGCTTGAAGGCGTCGGGGAACCCCTCGTTGTGACCGCCAGGATAGTTGGTGAAGCCGCGCGGCAGATCGGCCAGCAGGGACGGATCGCGCGCGAAGCACTCGTTCGGCTTGTTGCGATAGCCGATCCACAGCTCGTTCGGTGTCTCGCTGCTGAACGCCACCGAGCACTTGGAACCGGCGATTTCGTAGCGAAGCGTGTTCTTCCGGCCCGCATTGATCTGGGAGACGTTGAGACTGCCCCGGGCGCCGTTCTTGAAGCGGAACAGGATGCAGCCGTAGTCGTCGGTGGTGATGTTGATCGGCTCGGTCGCCACCGGGGCGGCCTGCTTACCGGTGAATGTCTCCACCTCGCCGGTGGGACGCTTGCGGACCTTGTGGACCGTGTTCAGATCCGCAAAGACCGAATCGACTTCCAGGCCCGTGATCGACAGAACGAGGTCCATCCAGTGGGTGCCGATGTCGGACACGGCACGAAGCTCGCCCCCCTGTTCGGCCAAAACTCGCCAGTTGTAGTCGGTGTCGTAGAGCAACCAATCCTGGATGTAGCAGCCGTTGATCGCATAAACCTCACCGAGGTCGCCCTGGGCGGCCATCGCCCGAGCCTGGAGGTTCATGGGGTAGTAGCGGATGTTGTAACAGACCGCCGCCGCCACGCCGGCCGACTTGGCCAACTCGACCAGTTCGCCCGTCTCTTCCGAGTTCATGGCCAGCGGCTTCTCGCACATCACGTGCTTGCCGGCCTGCAGGGCCTTCTTGGAGAACGGGTAGTGCAGCACGTTGGGCACGGCCAGGTGGACGGCGTCGACCGACTTGTCAGCCAGCACTTCGTCGATGCTCTTGTAGGCCTTCGGCAACCCGAGCTTCTCCCTGGCCGATTGCGATTCGTTGTCGTCGCAACCGAGAATGCCGGTCACCGTCACTCCAAGCCGGCGAAGTGCCTCGACGTGTACCGGTCCGATGAATCCCGCTCCGACGACCGCTGCCTTCAGTTGGTTCATTGAGGTTTCTCCAGAATATGAGGTCGTTTTCTATCTCCGTCCATGCAATCTAGCCGGGGGCCGGAGGGGGGTCAAGAAGCCGAGGATAGACCGGTCTCGGAACAGTTCAGTACAACTGCCGAACCTGCTCCATTCGCCCGACAAACCACTGGGCAAACACGACCACCAGCAGAACGACAAGTGCGGTCTGCACGATCACCAGCAAGAACAGGACGGTTTTCCAGAAGCGAGAGAACCGCGGGCTGCGAAACAGCACCGGAAGAGCCAGGGGCCCGGCGGCCAGAAACAGCAGGACAAGCACCTGCCAACGACTGGCGGCAATCCGCTCGTTGGGCGTAAGTTCGCTATCCGCCTCAGAGGGCACCGCCTCGGCAACGACAACCTCGGCGTCCGACGGTTGGTCCGTAGGTGTCTTGCTGGCCATAGGATCCTTCATCCGGCTGCGGATACCATGCCCCCTATCAGATCTCGTCCAGGAGGTTGTCAGTATAGCCCCTCAGGAGAACCGGACAAGCCTGACATAGACTACGCAACCTCCTCAGCTTCTTCATTCTCCGTTGACCTTCAGGCGTGGTCGTGGTAGAAAGCCGGGCTGCAACGGAAAAGGAGGTGCCAGCCTTGTGCGGCCCTTCGGGCTGACGGCATTCATGGACGAGGATGGCCGTGTATCGGCGTCATGGAAACAAGCTCGGCTTCGTGTTTCTCGCGGGTGATCTGGCGGTTACCACGGTCGCTTGGTTCCTCGCCTATTGGACTCGTTTTCGGCTCTTCCCGTCGCCTGACGGAATCCCCGATTTCCATCTGGTCGTCCACGCCCTTCCGCTCGTACTCGTCTTGGCGACCGTCTCCTACCGGCTGGCCGGGCTCTACGAAATCCACCGACTCCGGCAGATGCCGAGGGAGTTGGGTGTCGTCTTCAAGGCGGGAGGACTGCTGTTTGTGCTGGTCATCACCACGGCCTTCTATCGGCGCGACCTCTATGAATCACGTGCGGCACTAGCCTTGTTCTTCGCTCTGAACGCTCTGGGAATCACCCTGGCGCGACGCATTCTGTGGCAGGTGCTCCGCTACTTCCGAGGCCGGGGACTGAACTATGGCCGGGCGTTGATCGTGGGCGGCGGAAGAACGGGCGAATTGGTTGCAAGGACGATCGCCGACAACAGTTGGACGGGGCTGGAAGCCATCGGGTTTGTCGACAAACCGGGCCGGCGGGAGTCGAAGTCGCTGCCGCGACTGGGAACGATCGACGAGATCGCCGGCATTGCTGCCGAACGCAAAATCGACCACGTATTCGTGGCCTTGCCCCTGTCGCGCTACGGCGAGTTGCCCCAGATCTTCCAGGCACTCTCCGACGTCCGCGTGGAGGTGCAGCTTGTGCCCGACGTTCCCGGCTTCACGGGAATCAAGCCGCGGTTGCTCGAGATCGACGGCGTCCCCTTCGTCAACTTGCGTCAGGATCCCCATCGCGGCTGGCCCTGTCTCGCCAAACGGGCAATGGACATTCTGCTCGGCACGGCCGCGCTGATCTTGCTCTCTCCGCTGATGCTGATGCTGGCCCTGGCCGTGAAACTCACCAGTCCGGGCCCCGTCTTCTACCGGCAGTGGCGAACGGGTCTGGCGGGCCGCCAATTCGGCATGTTCAAATTCCGCAGCATGCGCGTCGATGCCGAATCGCAGACCGGTCCGGTCTGGGCTCAACGCGGCGACGACCGCTGCACGCCTCTGGGCCGATTCATGCGCCGCTGGAGTCTCGACGAACTCCCCCAACTCTTCAACGTCCTGGCCGGGAACATGAGCCTGGTCGGACCGCGTCCGGAACGGGCCGTGTTCGTCGAGAAATTCCGCCGTCAGATTCCCGGTTACGCCCAGCGCCACCAGGTCAAGGCCGGCATCACCGGCTGGGCTCAGGTCCACGGCTGGCGAGGCAACACTTCACTCCGCCATCGTGTCCAATGCGACCTCTACTACATCAGCCACTGGTCCATCTGGCTCGACCTGCAGATTCTGCTGATGACTTTCCGTTACGGTTGGCGGCATAGGAACGCGTATTGAGGCGGGCTGGGGTCCGGTGTTTCCACCGGGGGGACAGGGTGATCGACAGCCTTCGAAGTATCGATGTGGCTGGAGCCTTCAAACTCAGTCTTGTTAGCATCCCAAGATTCCGCGGCTGATCGCTCAGTTTGCCGCTAGGAAAAGTCGTAATGCTCAGAGGTGATTTGGATCCGTGCTCCAGCATCTACGGGTCACCTTTGTGGAGCGTTCGCGTTGAGACGCACGCTCGCGACAGCAAAAGACAGAAACCGCTTCTCTCCGCTCCTGCAAGAGTTGACTTCTGCGTCAAGGATACGTAACCCCTTGTAAGGCAATGATTTGTAGCAAACCGCCTTCGCTTGAACGATTTCGGACCCCCATTCTTCTCTTGACTTCCGGATTCTTACAGCCGATAAATTAACTAGACGAACCTTGATTGTTGCCCATCGATGGATCCAACGGCGAAAATGCCGAAGGTGACCATCGATTATGAAAGCCCCAGGGGACTTGCAGAAATGCAAGTCCCCTGTACTTTTCTTGGTAGTTGCCACCGCGCACCCTTTACGCAAGAGGGCCATGTAACACCAGACAGCACTCTTTCGCTCTACGCGAGTTTCATTCGATGAACAGCGAAATCGACTGGACGAGAATTCCCGTTGACAAATGGTGAATCAGTCGTCTGTTGACAGTGGAAAGACCGACGCCTCATGCTCCGCCGCCCTTTCACTCTTCCTGATACGCCCGTATCTCAAACACCCGCGCGGCCCGATCTCCGTTCGTCGCGGCGATGAAGAGCGTCAGCTTCTTCGCCCGCACCGGATCGAACCGGTGAATCCGGCGACGCTGGAAATTCTCGGTCACCGTGGCCAGAGAGATGCGGTGGCCGTCGGCAAGGCAGGAGAGTTCGTAGTCGCGAACGCACTGCGGCACCAGGGGCACGGTGCAATGCGAGGCGTTCATGTCGGTGTCGAAGGTCAGGTAGACCGTGTTGATCGTGGTCGGTTCGGGGAATTCCAATTCGATCCATTGAGGCAGCGGCTGCGTCGGGTCCGACATCCACTGGTTCGGCGTTCGCTCGACGATCCGGCTCACGCCGTTGACGACGTTCTCGGGACCGCACTGGACCTCATAGCTCAGCGGCGGATCGGTGCACATCCCGTAGTACTGCCCCTTGACCACGGTCCAGGGCTTGCCCTTTGCCCCGCCGTAGGCTCGGCAGGCCTGGTAGGGGCCGGAGGTCATCAGACGCCATGAGACGCCTTCCGTCTTGGGCAGCCAGACCCAGACCATGGGCGTGTCGATCTTCGCGCTGACCGGGAATTCGACGAACGACTGGCGTCCCGCGGGAACAACCGCCGTGGCTGTCGTGAGGTCGGCTTCCGACGAGAAGTCGCCCGCTTCGGTCGCCCCGCGCAGGTGCGCGGTGATCTCCACCGGCTCATTGCGGGCGTTGTGGAGCACCAGACTCACGGTCTTCAACTCGCGGTGGATGCCCCGCGGAAACATCACGGCACGCGGCATGTTGAGGGGGTGGATTTCGTCGCCGTGCACGTTCTCGCGACCGAAGATCTCGTATTTCGCGTAGCTGGATGCCGTCACTTTGGCGGTGCGGGCCACGTCGTTCGGATCTTCGTTGGGCAGGTTGGGGATGTACTGGTCCTGCTTGAGCAGCGTCTGCTGCAATTCGGTGATGCGATCCCGACCGAGCACACGAGGCGTCACATCGTACTTCAAACACATGGCGGCAGCGGTTCCGGTGGCCTGGCCGAGCGTGGCCAGGGTGCTCTGCACGCGCACCGACCCCAGGGCCACGTGGGTCACGCTCACGTGGCGTCCGGCGAACTGTAGATTGTCGATATTGACCGAGTAGAGACAGCGGTAAGGGATGCTGTAGATCGGCACCCGAGGATTGTAGTCGAAGGGCCCTTCAGCGCCGGAGTAGATGCCGCGGGGATGGTGGATGTCGAGGTTCCAGCCGCCGTAGGAAATGCGATCGGGAAACATGACGGCCCCGAGCACGTCACTCTGGGTGAGCAGGTAGTCGCCCACGAGCCGGCGAGTTTCGCGTTTGGCGTCGCCGTGGGGTACGTAGACCAGATCGAACGTCCGAGCGACGGCCCGGCCTTCCCAGTGGTTCTTCAGGTAGTCCCAGTAGCCGAACGTGATGCGGATCAATTCATCCCGGGCAAACTCCGGGTCGTCGAGGTCGTCGACGGTGCCCTCGTGTTCCAGCCACCATTCGCCGCCGGTAACGCGTCGAATCGTGCGCCCAAAGTCTTTCGTAGGCAACTTGGCGGCCCACGGCGGCGGCGTGTAGTCGACGACCCTGCCCACGTCCTCTCCGCGGAACGAGATGGCCATGTTGCCCATCAGGCAGCCGCTCATGGTAATGCGATCGGGTTCCGCCGGAGCCAGATCTTCGTTGAATTCCTCGCTCGACTCGCGGCCCATGCGGTACTTGGCCCCCGCGTAGTAGCCAACCCAGCCGTCGCCCGTGCAATCGATGAAGTGGCGACCCCGATAGACAAAAACCTCGCCCGTCAGCGTGTCGAGAGCACGCACGGCGGAGATTGTCTTCTTGTCGGCCATGTCGACACCGAAGACATGCCGATTGACCAGCACGGTAAGGTTCTTCTCCTGTTCGGCAAGAATACGGTACGACTCGCTCACCCGCGGCTGGGAGTACCTGGCCTGGATGCGGCCGGCCTCCTCAACGATGCCGCTCTCCCTGGCGTTGGTCTGGTGCGTTCCGGCGCCGTTCACCCCGACGCCCAGTTCGACACTCGCGTTGCCGCCGAGCACGGGGCGGTTCTGCACCAGGGCGGTCTTGGCTCCGTTCCGGGCAGCGGCAAGGGCTGCCGAACAGCCGGCCGTGCCCGCACCGACGACGATCACGTCAAAGCCTCCTCCGTCCTGGGGCTCCAGCGACAGGCCGGTCAGCCGGCTGCGTTCCTTCTGGATCGCCTCCAGACTTTCCGGCGGCACGTAATCGAGATCCGTCGTCAGGATCAACGCGTCGCATCGTGCGAAGTAGCCGGTCTGGTCCTGAAGGACGAGGCGTGTCTCTCCCGCCGACAGGCTGAATTCCCCGCCGGAGCACCACGTCCACCGATTGTGCGACTCAGCGCCGAAAACCTTCTCGGCCGGCTTACCGGCGACGAGCACCTTGAACTGGCCCGGGGAGTGAGGCGGATGCCAGTTCTTCGCCCGGACCCAGAGGCGGTACTTGCCGGCCTTGGGGACCTTGATCGTCGTCTGGGCGTCGGCAACAGCCGTTCCCGTGCCGCCGGCCAGAAGGTATGGCGAACCCATGTTGTAGACAAACTGGGTTTCAAACCGCCAACCGCCGTATTCGGCGAAATCCTCCGCGTCGATCCAGAGGAGGCCGTCGACCAGCATCCGGGTTTCACGTTGCGGCTTGCGGAATCCTTCCATCTCCGGTCCGAACGGTTTGAGTTGGGAAGTGTCAACCTCGGCCGCCAGGCTGACGATCGCCCAGGCCGCAAAAGCTCCACAGAATGCCAGTGATTTCGTCAAACGCTGCATGAAATGTCTCCAAAGTAATTGGCGCCGCACGTGGCTCCTGAAGGTCGATAGGGACTCCCGTTGTCAAAAACCATCTGACGCAGACGACTGTGCAGAGTCTATCACATACGCCAGCCCCAGACGTTGTTGACCACATTCGACATAGGATATCATGCGCACTCGCTCCCACGCAAAGCCGTAACGTCGCAGAAAGCTGGAGGCTGGCTGGTCACGGAGGGACCGTCAACGCGGATTATTCACGGGTGGCACGCTCAGAGCGTAGCGATGGGCGTGGATCGTCAGGTCACCACGTCCATCGCTACGCTCTGAGCGTGCCACCCAATATTCAGTGCCGCTAGAGGTGCTAGAGGGGAGAGATCAAGAAAAAAGAGCGGCCAGCCTGCCACGGTCGGCTTGCGCACCGCCGGGGGCGGGACCCGGGAGAGTAGAAAGACCCTAAACGCCGGACTCGGCACAACCCCCCTAACGAAGCTTGGGTAGCAGCCGTTCCGACGCCGGGACCACTCTTACGTGCGCCTGGATCACGACCGGTTCCAGCCAAAGACTGCCCGAATACAAGGCTGCTGAACTCAAAGTTGCCGTTTGCCGGAGCCTGCGGGTAGCTCAACGGCCTCGGACCAGTCGGTGGTCATGCAGGCTGGCCGCGTTGAAGATTCATCGATGCGCATCTGGGGCAGCAAAACCGCCGCGCTGCCCAATTCTGGGGGGAACGTTCGTCCCCTGATGCCTGAGTCTACCGGTTTCCGCCAGCTCTTCAAGCTCTTTTTTTCTGAGAAATCGGAAATTCTTTGTTTCTGGGGACATGGGAGGAATGCAGGCAGATTTTTTCCGTCCGCCTGCCTCAAACCGCCTTGCCATACTCCTCCCCTCGTGGGACAATCCGCGCTTTGCCCCAAAGCTTGTGTGGCATCTTCCGGAGTGCCCCAAACCATGAAATTGGTGCCCTTAGGCGAGAACGTTATTGTCAAACGTCTCGACAATGAACCGACCACGCCGGGCGGGATCGTTCTTCCCGATTCCGCTCAGAAGAAGCCCCAACAGGGCCGTGTTCTTTCCGTCGGGGACGGCCGCCTCCTGCCGAGCGGCGTCCGGGCCAATCACCAGGTCTCCGAGGGAGATCGAGTCCTCTTCTCGCAGTATTCCGGCACCGACGTGAAGATCGACGGCGAAGAACTGCTGATCATCACCGAAAGCGAGATTCTGGCGGTGGTGAACTAGGGTCCGGCGAGACTATCGCAGGTAGTCTGCCTCGATGTGATAGACAACTCCGCCGTATTTCTTTTTGGGATCGTCAAGCTTCACCGAGAAGACCCCGCCGACCCCGATCAGGCGCGTTGTGTAGGCCGCCTCACGATCCCCGGCCAGTTCGACAAAGACCTGGTCGGTGATCTTGGGATTGGGGAGGCAATACGGACAAACACCGTTGTCTCTCGACATCACGAACGACCTCAGGCCCGTCTGTTGGCGGGATGAGTACATGTAACCACGAACGAAGACCCGCTGGCCTTCCAATTCCAAAGCGGTATCGGGAAAGGGCTTGTTCGGATCGTTCGATTCCAGGAGGTTGTAGTCAACCAGCAGATATCCCGGCGGCGTCATGTGGTAGTAGCGGTAGACCGACAGGCCGTAGAGCCCCACGCCCAGCAGCAACGACAGCCCAATGCCGGCGCACGACAGATAGACGCCAACTCTCGCTCCCTCGGCTCGGGCAAAGTTCACCAGGGCCGCCGCACCGAGCAGGATTCCGGTAAGCGGCAGAAACAGAAACCCCCAGTGGAAGAAAGACAGGGCGGACAGGCACCCCACGACCACGCTGCCGACCGAGAGGGGATTGATTGCCTGGTAGAGCACGGGCGCATCTTGCCCGTAATCCTTCTCGTAATCGTGATAGGTGCCCCTGAGTTGTTCTCGGAATTCCGAGCCCATATTTCGTCTCCAAGCGTTCGCCTCCCGCCTGCCGGCGGGGATAACTGACAGCCTAACGAGGCAAGCGGACGTCTTCTATTCGGAAAGGGATTCGGCAACTTCCGTTCGGTAGGCAATCACCGCGGGCAGGTAGCCCACGATTGACGCCATGAAGACCAGGCCGGGAATCAGGATCAACTCGGCAGCCTGGAACTGCAGAGCGTGGACCACCACACCCGTATGTTCCATGATCTGCGGTGCCAGCAAACCGATCAAGCTGTGCCCCAACACCAATCCGATAATGCCGCCGCCAAGAGAAAGCAAAATCGATTCCAACAGGATGATCGACATGACCGTCGTCCGCCGGGCACCGAGGGCCCGCATGACCGCGATCTCGTGGCGGCGTTCGCTCATCGAATTGTAGATACTGACCATCATGCCGATCCCAGCCACGATGACAATCATTACGGCAAATACCAACAACACCGCCTGGATGTTCCCGACGATTCCCTCGAGCAGGCGGGTGACCTCTTCCGCCGGCATAGCGGCCTGGGCATCTCCCTCCTGATTGATGATTTTGGGCAGGGCCATGGCCCGGGCGATCTGTTTCTCGTTCGTCCGTACCAGGATCGCCGTCACCTGGCGTCCGTGATCGTGGCCGTGGTCGTGATCATGGTCGTGCCCCGCTTCGCCCTCAAAGGCATGGTTGTGACCGTCGCCCGCCCCGTGTTCGTGATCCGCTTCGTCGTCGCCCCCATTCTCTGCGTGGTCCGGGCCGTCCTCTCCGTCATGGGGATGGTTGTGTCCGGCGCCGGCTTCGTCAGCATGATCGTGCCCGTCGTCTGCCTGGTGATCCGGTTCCTCCTCCTTCGCCGCATGGTCGTGCTCGGCCTCATCGTGGCCGGGCACCACGTTCGCATCGGCATGGTCGGCACTGTCCGGTTTCTCCGCGCTGGCATTCTCTCCCGGAAGAACGTCCAACGATTCGTCGTAGTGGCCGTGTTCGTGGATCTGCCAAAACCCTTCAATGTTAATGAACAAGGCCCGATCGTTGGCGGTGCCCGTCGGCCTAAGGACCCCTACGACCTCGAATTCGTCGTGTTCTTCGCCCTGCTCGGCGTCGAAACCGTGAACCGGCCTGAACTTGTCGCCCACCTTCAGTCCGGTCTTTCGTGCCACGGTGGCGCCAACCACGCCGCCAAAATAGTCGCCCCAACCAAAGTTCTCCCCCTCGGAAAACAGGCCCTTGCTGTCAGCAAACTTGTCCTGTTCTCGCCGGCGTGCCTCTTCCCGTTCTTCGTCGGTTGCCAGTTCACTCAGGTCGTTATCGATCCTGCGACTGGGGAAGGGGATCTCGTCGAACATGTCGGGAGTCGTGCCGACCACCCGAAAGCCCTTGTAGTTCCCGCCCATGCAGCAGGGGACGGCCAACTCCACGTCCCCCGCGAACCGGCCCGACTCGAACTCCTTGTAGTATTCGTAGGGAACTGTGCCGACCGGTTTCCCAATGTGGTAGACCGTGTTGAGTACCATTTCCAGCCGGCTGCCTTTGGCCCCAACGATCAGGTCGTAACCTTCGCCGCTCCGACGAAACGTGTGGGAAACGACGCCATGGATCACCATAACGCCCACCACCAAGGCAACGCCCAAACCGATCGAGAGGGCGGTCAAGCCCGAAGCCAGACGGCGATGCTGAACGCTGCGAAGCGCGATTTTCCAGAGATTCATTGCGATTTCACCGAGCAACAACGATTAGTCGATAGTGGTCACGGATGTCGGCGTTTTCTTGCGCCGCCTCAGGCTAGTCTCGGTTTGATACCAAGACGCGATTGATTTCTTCGAGCCGCTCGACCCGGTCGAACTGCTTGGCCACTTCCGGAGAATGGGTCACCAGCAACAGCGCCACATTCTCCTGCTGGCAGGCCCCGCGAAGCATGTCGATCACCTGCTGCTGGTTGCCCGAGTCGATATTGGCCGTGGGTTCGTCGGCCAAGAGGACCTTAGGCCGATTGGCCATGGCCCGGGCGACCGCCACGCGCTGCTGCTCTCCCACGGAGAGTTGAGCGGGCTTGTGGGTCAGGCGATGGCTCAGCCCGACCCGGTCCAGCAACATCAGGGCACGGTCGCGGTCGGCCCGTCCGTCGGCGAAGGCCATGCCGATCATCACGTTCTCCAGAGCCGAGAAGGCAGGCAGAAGGTTGAAAGTCTGGAAAACGTAACCGATCTTCGCCGCGCGAAACTGGTCGCGATCGGCTTCGGAAAGAACCGTCGTATCCCACCCGTCGATCACCACGCGTCCCGAATCCGGGCGGCTGATCCCGGCAATCACATGGAGCAGCGTGGTCTTTCCACAGCCGCTGTGGCCGACGATCACAATCTGCTCGCCCGCTCCCGCCTGAAATTCCTCGATATCGAGCACATGGAGCGGCGTGCCGTCGGGTAGTGTAAAGGACTTCTTGACGTCACGGAGTTCTAGCATCGTAAGCAGCTACCTTGTCGGAAAGCCAGGAGGAATCCACCAGCACGGGGGCAACAAACACTCCCCGCTGGGTGTAGAAAAAGTGCCCCGCGGCGCGCAACGCGACCGTTCTTCTCCTGAACCAAGTACCTTACGCGGCGGAAAGGCCTCTGGTTCGTCGCCGCGGAGCGATCATTCCAGAATAGTCCGGGCTTGGCGAGAGAGACAGCCGGAACTGGACGAAAAAGGGATGTTCCCGGTTCCCAAGCCGGACGACTTGGGAACCAGGCGGAAACTCCCAACCGGGCCGGACCCCAGGGCACGCGAACCTACCAGCGTTTGGCCACTTCCGACTTCATGAAGGCCAAGGCGTCGGCGGCAAGTTGCTCCTCGGTCTCGTACATCTTCCGCCATATTTTGGTGGCGGCCACAAGCTTCTCCAACGCCAGGCCGAAGGCCTCCACCACCATGATCCCGTCGTAGCCGATCTCCTTGAGCGTATCGAAGTTCTCCGGCCAGCGGACGTTCCCCTTGCCGGGCGTGCTCCGGTCGTTTTCGGAAATGTGGACGTGGACCAGGCAATCCTTCAAGGCCCGGATGGCATTGGGAATGTTCTTTTCCTCAATGTGGGCGTGGAACGTGTCGTACATCATGCCGCACGACGGATGATCGACCTCCTTGACGAACCGGGCACCGTCGGCCGCCGTGTTGAGGAAGTAGCACTCGAAGCGGTTGACGTACTCGAGCCCCAGGGTCACACCCACCTTGGCAGCATGCTCGGCGACTTCCCGCATGCCTTCCACGCCCCATTTCCACTCGTCCTCCGTCACCCCCTGACCGCTAAACTCGCCCAGGGCCGAGTGAAACGGCCCGGCCATGGTCTTGCAGCCCAGGGCGGCGCAGCAATCGAGGTTCCTCTTGTTCGCCTCGATTCCCGCCTTGCGAATGGCCGGGTCGGAGCTGATCATGTTCTCCGCCGGCCCCCGAATCGCCGTACCGGTCCGCACCAGGCCCAGTTCATCGAAACGCTTGTTCCACTTCTCGTAGTTGGCCATGTTGTCCAGATCGAAGACCGGGACCTCCACGACGTCGAAGCCGATCTCCTTCATCTTGTCCGCGTACGGCAAGGCCGCGTCGTTGAGCGTGTCGGTCCACATCAGCAAGTTGAATCCGAATTGCATGTCCTTAGTCTCCCAAAAAAGTATCTGTGGTCAGACGCCGTCCGTCGCCGGTATCCCCTCCAGCAACTCTTCCCGCCGGAACGCCACTTTGCGGCGTGCCTCGGGAAGGATGCGGCAGAATGTCTCCGGCAACCGGTTCAGCCCCACGCGGCCCATCACCTGGTTCAACCGTACGAACAGTCTCCCATCCTCGGCGTAGTCCGACAAGACACGGGTCGTGCGAAATCGCTCCAACATCCACGCCAGACGCTCCGTCCGCCTGGGCGCCATGCGGTTCACCGCCTCCTCAATCACCGTGGCATCCACCTGGCCCAACACCTCGTAATAAGCGTCTAACCGGTCCGGGTGCGCGTCGATCAGGGCGGCGTCCAACAGCAATTCGACCAGCAGGTGCCCCAGAAACGCCGGCCGAAACCCGGAGTCGGCCCCAAGCTCATCCCGGGCCATCACCGTCAGTTCGATCGACAGCTCGGCAAATGCCCGCGTCTCGTGGAACCGGGCGTCGTCGCGCAGGTGCTGCAGCACACCGCCCGCGACAGCCGCTATTTCGGGGCAATCGTCGTCCAGGAACGGCGCCACGTGCTTGCGCCTGATTCGCACCTTGCGATCGACCACCGTAAGCCAGTCGGGGATACCCGTGGCCGTGGCAAAATAGGGGTTATCCAGAAAGGGTAAGGCGTGGGCGAAGTAGTTCATGAGGCCTCGACGGTCACAATTCACGATCCTCAGGTAATGGAAGAATGATCGTTGAGGTGTCCGGGCAAGTCAACCGACGTTTCGCCATCCCCAACACAATGCACCACCCTACAGAGGGGTAGCCGCCACCTCTTCTCTCGGTCCATGATGGAAAGTCGGTCCTTCTCTCTCAGAAATCCCGCGTTCTCGGAGCCTTGGCCGTGTATCGCCGTCTACTGCTGTTGCCCCTGTGCCTGACAGTCGCCGTCTCCTTCTCCAGTCCCCTGTTCGCGGCCGAACCAGACTCTGCAACCGGGTCGGAACTCGGCAAGCTTCGTACCTGGACCGACGCTTCGGGCCAATTCACCATCGAGGCGGCCATGGTCGCCTTTGCCGATGGCAAGGTCCAGTTGCAGCGCCCCGACGGATCGCATCTGGTCGTTGCCGTCGATCGGCTGAGCGACGCCGATCGCGACTACGTGGTTGCCGAGGTGGCACGGCGGCGACGCGCCGAACGACGACTCGAACCGAAGCCCCAACCCGAACCTAAGTCGGCGGCCCCGGAACCCGCACCCTCGACTGCGGCCGATTGGCCCGGCTGGCGCGGCCCCAATCGCGACGGCAAATCGCCCGATACAGGACTGATGAAGAGCTGGCCCGAAGGCGGACCACCGCTGCTGTGGCACGCCCGGGGAATCGGCTCCGGCTACTCATCCGTGGCCGTCGTCGACGGCAAGGTCTACGCCACGGGCAAGATCGACGAACGGCTGGTCATCTCCGTCTTCGACGACGAGGGGAAACGCGTCACCCAGGTACCCCACGACATGGCCTGGACCAAGAACTACCCGGGTGGCCGATCGACGCCGACGATCAACGAGGGGAACCTCTACCTTATCTCGGGCAACGGCTTGGTTGGGTGCTATGATACCAAGAGCATGCAGAAACGGTGGTCCGCCCATATGAAAGACTTCGGCGGCAGCCCGCCCGAATGGGGCTATGCCGAGTCGGTGCTGATTCTCGGCGAAATGGCCGTCATCACGCCCGGCGGCGAGAAGTGCATTGTCGCTCTGAACAAGTCGACCGGCCGACCGATGTGGTCAAGCGGCGGATTCAAGGCCGCGGCGCAATACAGTTCCTGCATCGCCTTTGAGTTTGGCGGGGTACCGATCGTCGCGGCAGGAACCCACGGCGGGCTGGTCGGCGTCGACGCCCGAAACGGCCGGGCCCTCTTCAGCAACCCCTTCGCCAGCGGTAACACGGCCAGTTGCCCCACGCCCGCCGCCGCCGACGGCTACGTGTTCTGGGCGGTGGGATACGGCAAGGGGGGCATCTGCATGAAGCTCGAAGGCGGGCGGGGTCGCGTCGCCGCCCAGCAGGCTTGGACCACGAAAGACATGGTTTCCCACCACGGGGGCTACGTCATCCACGAAGGCCACATCTACGGCAACAACGACAATGGCTGGTCCTGCATCGAATTGGCCACCGGACAAACCGTCTGGCAGGAACGAGCGGTCGGGAAAGGTTCCGTCTGCTTTGCCGATGGAATGCTCTACCTCTTCGGAGAAAGAGGCGGGCGGGCGGGACTCGCAACCTGCTCGCCGTCGGGCCTGGAAATGCGCGGCGAGTTCCGCGTCGAAGGCGAAGGCACCAGTTGGGCCCATCCCGTCGTCATCGGCGGCCGGCTCTACCTCCGCTACGACGACAATCTCTACTGCTTCAACGTCAGGGAGGAGTGAACGCTGCGACGTGGGGTGATGGAACGGTGGAATGATGGAATACTGGGGTGCTGACACCGAGATCGTATCGCCAGTGCTCCTATTCCTTCTCGCAACGTTTCGTCATCGCACCTCGTCACCTCACCGCCTCGGCTCCAGCGACGGCCACCGCGTGATCGTCTTCGACGACGCTCCCCGAAACGCCGATCGCACCGATGACTTCGCCGGCACCGTTCTTGATGGGCACTCCGCCCGGGAAGGTGATCAGGCCGCCGTTCGACACCTCGATCTGGTACAACGGCCCGCCCGGTTGGGAAAGTCCCCCGAGGTCACCCGTGTTCATGTCGAAGAAACGGGCCGTCCGGGCCTTCTTGATCGAGATGTCGATCGAACCGAGCCAGGCGCCGTCCATTCGTGCGAAGGCCTTGAGGTTCCCGCCGGCGTCGACCACGGCGATGTTCATCTTCGTCTCAATAGCGATGGCTTTGCCAAGCGCGGCGGCAACAGCGTTCTGGGCCTGCTCCAGAGTGATGTCCGACATGATTCGGGCTCCTTGGACTTCGATGAGACAACGAACGAGCACACGCGGGAAGATCGCCCGCCTTCGGTCACGCATCCTACGAAAACCGTGCCGCCGATTCAAGCCGCCAATTGGCGTCCTCGCTCCGGGTCGTTACACTACGCCCATCGGACTCCCAGCGATTCAACATGACACTTTGGCTACGCGAGAAACTGCGATGCCTCGTCTGATTGAGACCCCAACCATCGTCCGGGCAGCGGGCAACAAGCCCAAGCAGATCGAAGAATTCATCGGGCGGGTGAACTCGCAGACCGAGTGCCTGAGCATCGCCCGCATGAGAAGCCCCAGCGGCTGGGTCGAACCGGGGCAGACTCCCGAGTTCGACGAGTACACGGTGGTGCTTCGCGGGATACTTCACGTGGAATCCCACGAGGGAGTCACCGAGGTCCGTGCCGGTCAGGCCGTCATCGCTCCGGCCGGCCAATGGACTCGCTACAGCACCCCCGATCCGGAAGGCGCCGAATACATCGCAGTTTGCCTACCGGCGTTTTCGCCGGGGACGGTGCATCGCGACGAGCAGTGATCAAGCACCACGTTTGAACGCGAAACGGGAAACGCGGATCGATGACCGACCAACCGCAAACGGAACCTTCCCCACCGACCAACGAACCCTATCAGTTCGGCTTGCGATCGCTTCTCGCCTTGCCCCTGCTCATAGTTGTCTACTTCGCCCTGGCCATTTGGGTGTTGGGGGGGTGCTTGGCTACAGCACTGACCATTCCGGCCGCGTTGCTGCTCCTTGGGTGCTACGATCCTGCGACGTGTAGGTACGCCAAACCGCTGCTGGGTGTTTACATGGTCCTTGCAGTCATCGTTCTGCTCCTTCTTCCTGCGTTCCCACCTTACGGGCGAGTCGTAGCCCGAAGAACCCAGTGTAGCAACAACCTGAAGCAGATTGCGGTCGGTCTTCTGAGTTACCACGATGCCTACGGCAGCTTCCCGCCCGCCTTCATCGCAGACGAGAATGCCAAGCCCGTACACAGTTGGCGAGTGCTAATCCTGCCATTTGTGGAGCAGGATGCGCTTTACAGGAAATATGACCTCAGCGAACCGTGGGACAGCCCCAAGAATCGCTCTCTCGCTTCCATCGCCCTGCCGGTCTTCTGCTGCCCAGCCGATCCGCGCGGAGACACGACATATACCAGCTATGTCTTGATTACCGGAGAAGAAACCGGATGGATCGAAGGTAAGTGCCCACGCCTCGACGACGTCGTCGACAGTCCGTCGGAAACGATAATGCTCGCGGAAATCGCCAATTCGAACATCCACTGGATGGAACCACGAGACCTGACCTTGAGTCAGGCCATGCGCGGCATCAACGCCACGATTGGTGTCTGTATCTCCTCACACCACCCGAATGGCGCCAACGTTGCCTGTGCCGACGGCAGCGTTCATTTCCTCCCCAATACTCTCCCCGCCTCGGAAATCCGGGCCCTCATTACCATCGCCGGCGGTGAACGAATCCATCCCGGCTGGTAGCGTCAACCAGGTGGCCGCTTGGGTTACCTCGCACATCCACGGAACGGCACTCCACGACGATCGAGATGGAGAGTCCGTCCAGTCACCGGATTCAACCTTGAGAGTCTTGCCTTGCCTCCTTCTCCGACGCTATTCTGAAGCAAACCGCTTTGGACAGGGCCACTCGTGGATTGCCACGAAACTGAAGACGTGGCGACAGAATCGTTTAACGCCCAGCCGTAGGCGCCGGCGGCTTGGCCTGACCGTCCGTACTCCAGCCGGCGCCTGCGGCTGGGCGTTAAACGAGCATACTGCAATGACTTTGGTTCGTTGGCGCTGTCCAGTATTGCTGCGATTTCCGCCAAGCGTTGGGCAAGCCCAACGGCTATCGGCGTCTTTCTCAGTCGTCCCCGCTCGCCAATCCCCGCCTGGAGCAGATTCACCATGTTTCGCTCGATGCTCGCTCTTTCCCTTCTGCTCGTTGTCTCAACGACTTTGGCCGCCGATTTCTACGTCGCACCCGCCGGCAGCGACGGCAACCCGGGCACACAAGCCGCACCGTTTGCCACGTTGGAGCAAGCTCGCGACGCCGTCCGAGCCCTCAAGGCCACGGGCAAGTTGAGCGGCCCCGTTCGCGTGGTCGTGGCCGACGGCCGTTATGCCCTGGCCGAGCCGTTCGTTCTCCAGCCGCAGGACAGCGGCACGGCCGAGGCGCCGATCTCCTATGAGGCCGAACCGGGCGCAACGCCCGTCTTCTGCGGCGGTCGTACCGTCGAGGGATGGAAAGAAGGGCCCGACGGCGTCTGGACCACGAAGATCCCCGAGGTGGCCGCCGGTGACTGGTACTTCGAGCAACTCTTCGTCAACGGCCGCCGTGCCACCCGGGCGCGCACGCCCAACGAGTTCTACTTCTACATCCAGGACGTCTACGAAGAGGTGATCGAGGCCGGCTCGCCCAGGCAGCACAAGCAGGCCCGGCAAACCGTCGTCATGCGGCCGGACGACTTCCGCGTTCTCGCCGACCTCTCACCCGAGGCGTTGCGCGACGTCAATTTCATGGTCTACCACAAATGGGACAACACCCGCCGGTTCATCGACGCCCTCGACCCGCAGCAACAGGCTCTGATCACCAGCGGCCGGGGAATGAAGTCGTGGAACGCCTGGACTCGTAACACCCGTTATCACCTGGAGAACTTCCTCGTCGCGCTCGACGCGCCCGGCGAGTGGTTTCTCGGTCGCGACGGCACGCTCCATTACCGCCCGCTGCCGGGTGAGGACATGACCAAGGCCGAGGTCGTCGCCCCGGTCGTCGATCGGTTCCTGCTGATTCAAGGCGATCCGGCCGCCGGCAAGTTCGTCGACCATGTCCGCTTCAAGGGACTGGCTTTCCGCCATGCCCAGTGGATCACCCCGCCCGGCGGATTCGAGGCCGCCCAGGCCGCCTCGCCGATCGAGGCCGTCGTCATGGCCGACGGGGCGAGGAACGTGACCATCCAAGACTGCGAGTTCGGCCACGTGGGCACCTACGTCGTCTGGTTCCGCAAGGGTTGCCGAAACTGCACGCTTGCACGCTGTTATCTCCACGACTCCGGCGCCGGCGGCGTGCGGATCGGCGAAGGAGACATTTCCGCCACCGAACCCGAGTACACCAGCCACATCACCGTCGACAACAACATCATCCGCGGCGGCGGGCGGATCTTCCCCTGCGCCGTCGGCGTGTGGATCGGGCACAGTCCCGACAACGCAGTGACCCACAACGAGATCGCCGACCACTACTACACGGGCATCTCGGCCGGTTGGCGCTGGGGCTACAGCAACAGCCTGGCCAAGCGGAATCGCATCGCTTTCAACCACGTGCACCACATCGGCTGGGGCGTTCTCAGCGACATGGGCGGCATCTACACGCTCGGCCCCTCGGAAGGCACGCAAGTGGTGAATAACGTGTTCCACGACGTCTATGCCTACACCTACGGCGGCTGGGGTCTCTATACCGACGAGGGCAGCTCGAACATCCTCTTCGAAAACAACCTCGTCTACCGCGTCAAATCCGGCGGGTTCCACCAGCACTACGGGCGGGAGAACATCGTCCGTAATAACATCCTCGCCTTCAGCAAGGAACAGCAACTCCAGGCCACTCGGGTGGAAGACCATCTGTCGTTCACCTTCGAGAACAACATCGTCTACTGGGACACCGGCACGCTCCTCTCCAGCCGCTGGAACCAGGTACGCAGCATCACCCGCAACAACTGCTACTGGCAGGCGGCGGGCGAACCCTTCGATTTTGCCGGTAAGACTCTGGCCGAGTGGCAGGCGGCCGGGCATGACGACGGCTCGATCGTCGCCGACCCCAAATTCAAGAATCCGGCTGCACTCGATTTCCACCTGGCCGATGATTCACCGGCCTTGAAGCTCGGCTTCAAGCCCTTCGACTATACCAAGGCGGGCGTGTATGGCGACCCGGCGTGGATCGCCAAGGCCAACTCGGCCACTTTCCCACCCTTGAAGATCGCCCCCGAGCCGCCGCCGCTGGTGATCCGCGACGACTTCGAGCGCTATAAGGCCGGTGAGGCCCCGTCGGGCGGCGAACTGCACGTGGAAGGGAAGGGCGACGCGATCGTGGTCACCGACGAAACGGCCGCCAGCGGCAAGCAGTGCGTCAAGATCGTCGACGCCGAGGGCCTGCGAGCGGCCTACAATCCCCACTATGTCTTCCGCGGCATGAACTACGCCGAAGGCCGGGTCTACAACTCCTTCGACCTCCGCACCGAACCGGGCGTCTACCTCAATTTCGAGTGGCGCGACTACACGACAAAACCGCCTTACATCATCGGCCCCCGCTTCATTATCCGCGACGGCAAGCTCGAACTGCCCGGCGGGATCAAGGAAGACCTTCCTTCGGGCGAGTGGCACAAGTTCGAGATCATCGCCGACCTGTCCGAAACCGCCGGCAGTCGCTGGACTCTCCGGGTCACGTCGTCTACGGGCGACCCTCGCGTCTGGCGCGATCTGCCGTTTGCCAACCCCGAATGTTTCAAGGTGAACTGGATCGGCCTGATGAGCAACGCAACGAAGAAGACGGTGTTCTATCTGGATGGGTTTACGGCCAGTCCGTAGGCGATACCACTGCTTCGTTCTTCCGGAACGCTATGGAGGCACACAGGAGATGAACCTCGAATACGACAGCATCTGGCCCTGCCACTGTTCGATTCGCTTGAATTGCGGCAGAGAGATCATCCTGGAGGTACTTCATCAGGAACTTACTTATCGCGGGCTTATGCTAGGGAGTCCGACATCAGAAACAAACGACATGACTATCAAACGCTTTGTCACAATCGCCGCAAACTTGTGTCACATTCTTGACCAATCTGTTGTTGTAATTGAACCTCCACGTCGATCGTATCTGCGAGAGCCGGGCGATATGGATTCACATCGGCGACGTGGGTGGGTTTCTGAATGGCTACCCATGGTTGCCTGCATCGGGCAGTTTGGTACGTGTGAGGGCAAGCTGGAATCCTTCGTGGTGATCATCTGGTTTCAGGATGAGTTTGCGCCCCCCATCTCCGATCTCTCTCTGGAACAGATCAAGTCCATCGACTGGGATGAGAACACGGTTGTATACGAGCCGTAGGTATGTGGGTTTATCAGCTTGCCTATAATGAGGCCCGGCGGAGAAGTGCCGATTCTCCCTTGGAGCCCCGCCCAAAAAGCCCGATCAACCTCAGGAGTAATCCCATGAGACGCCACCACAAAAGAATCTGGATCTCAGCACTGACAGCCCTGCTCCTCGTCACGCCCTCCTATGTGGCGGCGGCAGAGAAGAACGACGTCCAGCAGCCACCCGCAGTGCGGGTCCTGGTGGCCTACTACTCGCTGCGGGGGAATACGGAACAG
The DNA here is from genome assembly GCA_012719125.1 of Planctomycetaceae bacterium. GTDB lineage: Bacteria > Planctomycetota > Planctomycetia > Pirellulales > Thermoguttaceae > JAAYAY01. The sequence continues at coordinate 20,784 of JAAYAY010000130.1, forward strand.
TTCGCCCAAGGCGTCGCGGAAGGTGCGAGACAGGTGCCGGGCGCGGCTGTGACGATCAAGAAGGTGGAAGAAGTCACCAAGGAAGATCTCGAGGCGGCCGACGCGATCGCCCTGGGAGCGGCTACCTACTTCGCCAATATCCCCGGCAAGATGAAGGTCGTGATCGACGACTGGAACTGGAAGTGGAAGGTCGACTTCACCGACAAGGTGGGCGGCGCCTTCAGCACGGGCGGAGGCCAGACCGCCGGCAAGGAGTTCGTCGTCGTCTCCCTGCTCCTGTTCATGATCAACAATCGCATGATTGTGGCGGGACCGCTCTATCAGGATGCCGAAGGCGAAGATATCTGGGGTGAGCCCGGCGCTTCGGCCATGACCGGTCCCCTGGACCCGGGCGTCAGCGAGAAGGAACTGGAGGGCGCCCGTTTACTGGGACATCGCCTGGCGACGGTGGCGAAGAAGCTTCGGGCCAAGTAGCGACTTGCTCGCCCACGCGGTCGGAAACACCACCGGCCTTACCGCCCCAACAGACGATCCACGGCCGCCGCGATATCCGGCTCGCGCATCAACGTCTCCCCCACAAGCATCGCAGCTACGCCGGCAGCCTGGAGACGTTCGGCATCGGCTCGAGTCCGGATGCCGCTCTCGCCGACCACGGCGCGATCGGCGGCAATCTGCTCTCGCAGCCGCAACGTGTGGTCGATATCGACCTCAAAGGTGTGAAGATTGCGATTGTTCACGCCGATCAGTCGGGCGCCGGCGTCCACCACACGCGACAGATTGGCCGGATCGTAGAGTTCCACCAACGGAGTCATTCCCAGCGAGACGATCCGGTCGTGGAGCGACCCGAGCTGCTCGTCGGCAAGGCATTCGGCGATCAGCAGAACGGCGTCGGCCCCGGCAACCCGCGCTTCGACCACCTGATAGGGATCGATGATGAAGTCTTTCCGCAGAACGGGGATTCCAACGGCCGCTCGAATCGCCTTGAGGTACTCGAGACTGCCCTGGAAATACTGCTCGTCCGTCAGAACGCTGATGCAAGCGGCCCCGTGCCGCTCGTAGGTCGTGGCGATTTCGACCGGATGGAAATCCTCGCGAATAACGCCCTTCGACGGGCTCGCCTTCTTCACCTCGGCGATCAGGCTGATCTCCGGCGGCTCCGTCAGCGCGGCAAAAAAGTCTCGCACGGGCGGCGCAGCATCCAGGCGTGCCTCGAGATCGGCAAGCGGCACGCTCGCCTTCGCCCGGGCAACTTCTTCACGTTTCGTGGCGACGATCTTATCGAGAATGGTGGGCATGGATCAGTGCTTGAAGTGCCGCCGGCCGGTGAAGATCATCGGAACGCCCAGCTTGTTGCAGGCCTCGATCACTTCCGGGTCGCGTTTCGAACCGCCGGGCTGGATGACGGCGGTGATCCCGGCCTGGGCACAACGCTCGATCGAGTCGGGGAAGGGGAAGAACGCGTCGGAGGAGAGCACGGCCCCCTTCACGCGATCGCCCGCCTTGCTTATGGCGATTTCGACCGAGTCGACGCGGCTCATCTGGCCGGCGCCGGCGCCGAGGAGCATGCGGTCCTTGCAGACGGCGATGGCGTTCGACTTGACGAAGCGAACGATGTCCCAGGCAAAACGCAGGTCGGCCATCTGGGCCTCGGCCGGCTGCGTCTCGGTGACAACGGTCCAGTCGGCCTCCGGGTCGGCAGCGACGTCGGCCTCCTGCATGAGCACGCCCCCTTCGATACAGCGGAACACCCAACGCTCGGGCGACGCACCCAGATTCCCCACCTTCATCAGCCGCACATTCGCCTTCCATTTGGGCTTGGTCTTGAGGATCTCCAGGGCCTCATCGGTGAAATCGGGAGCCACGACGGCCTCGACGAACAGCCCCGGCTTGGCCAGCACCTCGGCCGTGTCGGCGTCGACCACGCGATTCAACCCGATCACCGAGCCGTAAGCACTGAGCGGGTCGCCTTCCATGCCTTTCGCGAGCGCTTCGGCCAACGTATCGCCCACCGCGGCGCCGCAAGGGTTGTTGTGCTTCATGACCGAAGCAGCCGGCTCGGAGAAGCCACGGACGATTCCCAGGGCGCTGTCCAGGTCGAGCAGGTTGTTGTACGAAAGCTCCTTGCCGTTGAGCTGGATGGCCGAAACCAGGTTGGCCGCCGGCGATTCGGCCTTGGCATACAGGGCGGCCTGCTGGTGCGGGTTCTCGCCGTAGCGGAGCACCGCCTTTCGCGAAAGCCCGATCGACAGGTGCCCAGGGAAGGAGCCTTCGGTCCTCAATCCGGCGAAGTAGGCGGCGATCGCCGTGTCGTACTTGGCCGTGTGGTCGAAGGCCTCACCGGCCAGCCTCTTCCGCAGTTCGAGCGTCGTGCAACCGTCGGCGGCAATCTGCTGGAGAATCTCCGAATACTGGCCCGGGTTGGTGGCGATCGTCGTGAAAGCGTGGTTCTTGGCCGCGGCCCGCACCATGGTAGGGCCGCCGATGTCGATGTTCTCGATCGCCTCTTCCTCGGTGACTCCCTCCCGGGCGACGGTCTGCTGGAACGGGTAGAGGTTGACCACAACCAGTTCGAAGGTCTTGATCCCGTGCTCGCCGAGCGCCTGCATGTCGCTCGGGTTATCGTGGCGGCAGAGGATCCCCCCGTGGACCAGGGGGTGAAGCGTCTTGAGCCGCCCGTCCATCATCTCCGGGAATCCGGTATAGGCGGCCACGTCAACGACCGGTATCCCCTCACTCTCCAGGTGGGCTCGGGTCCCGCCCGTGCTGTAGATCTCCACCCCCGCCTGAACGAGCCCCCGGACGAATCCGGCCAGGCCCAGCTTGTCGCTAACACTAATCAAGGCACGTTTGACGGGGGGAGACGACATTTCGGGGCACCTTTTCAGCAAGAGTCGCAACAGAAAGCCAGACAGCGGGCGACCGGCAAGAACGCGAGAACCCGGCCGCCAGCAAACCCTTAGGTTTACGGCTGGATCGCGATTGGTCAAGGACCCCGATGGCAGAAACGGGGGGGCTGCGAATTGCCGGGCGATTCGGTCACAACCAGTAAGAGCGTTCCTCCTGCTCTTCTCTCCACGCATCCGAATCGGCACGCAAGGCCGCGAATCCCTCATTTGCCTGCTGCAGGAGGTGCTCTCGACGAAGACCTTCGATCGTCTGAGCTTCTGAACCTTCGGAAGTCCCCTCGTGGACGAGCACATCTCCTTTCCAGGTGAGCCCGCCCGCAAGGTGTAACGGACTGATGACGAGTTGACCATCAAGGACTTCCAAGACGAGTTCATCCCCCGGCTTGATTCCGAGCTGCGTCTGCACAGACGTCGGCAATTCGATCCGTCCTGCGTCATCGAGGAAGAGCCGCATGTCATCCCCGTCAAAATAGATAGTAGTGTTCGCCACGTGTATCCGAGAACCGCTTTCCCTATTCTTCCACCGCCACAACCTGCACCGCATCAACCACCACGTAGCCGTCCGTCCCCTCATTCGAAACGGTCACGTCATATTCTTGCCCCTGCGCGAACTCGAAACTTCCCAGGGGCTCGAACAGCCGATCGATCTTCGGGACGTTCTTCTGGTTCACCTGGATCTTCGCCTCACCGCCCGCGTGGCGAACCGTGACGGGGACGTTCGTAGCCCGGTTCGGGTTGACCGGATAGCCGATTCGCACCTCGTACCGGCCTGACTTCTCGACCGCAAAGCGATACCGAGCCGTCTGCCGGCCTTTATCCTGATTGCCGTCGTGATGATACCCGGCAGCGACAAACGGACCGATCGCTCGCCCGGCGGTATCGAAGCCTACGAGTTCCGCCTCGTCGTCGTCGACCGCGATTCCGGGCAGCGATTGAGGGTCTACCCCCACAGGCCCGGCCGATTTGTTGGGTCCGGTCCACTCCAGAATCTGCCCGTCGGCCAGCAGTCGCTCGCGCAGCCGGGCGTAGTCGACCTGCTGCACCGCCACATCCTGCTCGATGGCCTGAGCGGCGGCCGTGGCGGCCGACTGGCCGAGGACCATAAACACCGGCTCCATGCGGATCGACCCGTAGGCGATGTGCGATGCGGAAAGACAGATTGGCACGAGCAGGTTGGAACACTCGCCGGCCTTGGGGATGATCGAGCGGTAGCTGACCGGATAGGGCGAGAATCCACCGACCTCGACGTCGCCCTCGTTGCGCACCTCGCCCTCCGCGTTGACGTAACGCTGGGTGTTGTGGGAATCCATCCCGTAGGCTCCCAGCCCGACGGGATCCTCCGCCACTTCGCGGCCCTGGCAGTTGTGCTGGGTCATCACATAATCGCTCACCATCCGCCGCGCCTCGCGGACGTAAAGCTGGTCCTGCCAGCCGTTCCGTTCGGTGAACTCGTCGCGGCACATGCCCCAGCGGGCGACCTCGCTACGAATCGGATCGGGCACACGGGGATGGTTGGCCAGAGTCCACATCAAGCCCTGCTGGTAGAGCCGGTGCCGGGCCAGGATCCTCTCGCGCTGTTCGTACGACGCCTCGGGATAGTCGTAGTTCTGGCCGATGAAGTCGGTCGAGAAGGCCGTGCGATTATTGGTGTCGGTCTTGCGGTTGGGCATCGCCGAGTTGATCCAGGGCATGCCCGCCTCGCCGGCTTCGAAATTACGAAGAAGGAGTTCGTACCAGAGCGGATCGTAACCCTCGGGCTTGTGAAAGGGGATGCGATTGTCGGGATGGTCCGTCAGGCACATGCGGAAGCAGTAGGCCTGCACCCGCCGATCGCCCGATCCCTCCTCGCCAGGTCCGTCGGGATCGAGGAACGGAAGCAGACCGTTTTCGGGCTTGCCCTTCTCGACGTAAGGATCGACGCCCGGCACGAACTGATGATAGCGGGCTTGAGCCGTCTGCACCCCGTTCAGGGTCTCATCGTATTGTGAATTGGCCTCTCGCCCGACCGCGTAGCTTACCCTGGCCGCCGCCATGAGGTCGCCTTCGTAGGTCGCGTCAATGAACATCTTCGCGCGAAACGTCCGCCCCGACTCCATGCGAATGGACACGATGCGCCAGGGAATCGACCGAGTCGTCGCCACGCCCGACTCGCGATCCAACCGCTCGCCGTAGACGACCTCCACTCCGTGATCCTTCACCCACGTGTCGTAGATCTTGAGTGCGGCGCTCGGCTCGAAGGTCCACATGGCGTCTTCGCCGGCCGAGGTCCGCGTCTGGCCGCTGTCCATGTACTGGTCGCGAGACTGCCAATTCCAGGCGGCCGGATCGTCATAGTGCGTGCGAACGTCGCGATAGAACTGGCGAGCCAGGCCGCCGATCGCCGCCTTGTTGCCGATGTCGGTCTGCCCCAACCCGCCGGTGGTAAGTCCGCCGAGCCGGTGGGTCGGTTCGATGACCACCACAGATTTGCCCATCTTCCGGGTTTGCACGGCCGCGGCCACACCGGCCGAGGTGCCGCCGTAAATCACCAGGTCGTAGACAGGTTCGGCCGCCTGGATGCTTACGGCGGCCAGAAGGTTCATGATCGCGAAGCTGAGGTGTCGCATGGCAGGTCTGGTCTTTTGTGGGAATCGTGAAGAGTGTCATCGCGCGACGATCTGTCGATTGTATGCCCGCGAAAGGTCGAATTCCATGCCGGAGCTGTTCCGGTCCGGGGAACTACAAAGTAGCAGGCACGCTCCGCCGTGCCGTCCGCAGAACTGCCGGAAACCCCGATTTCCCGCCAGCGGCGTTCGGAGAGTGCCGGCCACTTTCCTGCCACAAGAGGACTTTGCCGTTCTTCTGCTGTTCCGGTCCGGAGCGGTGTTCGCGAGGAGCGACCGATTGATCCGTTTCGAGACTTCTGGCACGTGAATTGCTCCCAATTCGGATTGGAGTGAGTGGATGCGACTCAATTCGGGGATTTTCGATGGGAATCGCCGTCCTTGTCGGCAGACCACGAATCCGAGGTATGAAGAATCTGCACGCTGCACGAACCTTGTGGCGTGCAAGTCTTGCAGGGTGCCTCTTCCGTGAACTCAGAATGGAGGAAAAGAAGATGAAAAGGGCAAGCATAACGATGTTGGCTTTGGCCGTTTGTGCTCTGGTTACCCCGGCGGCCCTGGCGCAGCGGGGCGTGGGGGAGTCGGAAGGGGTCGCCCGCAAGACCGTGCTTCCCAAAACCGTGACTCTCGAGGGCACGGTGGTCAAGGTGGAGACCGGTCCGTGCGAGAACACGACCGGTCGCGCATTCACGGGGACCCATTTTCTCCTGGAGAACTCGAAGGGCAAGACGCTCAACGTTCATCTTGGCCCGGCGGGGATCGTCGACTTTGTCGCCAAGGAACTGACCAAGGGCAAGAAGGTCAAGGTGGAGGCCTTTCGCACCGAGCAGATGAAAGAGAATCACTATGTCGCCCGTGCGATCACCTGTGACGGCCGGGCGGTGACGCTCCGCAACGCGTCGCTGCAACCGGCCTGGGCCGGCGGTGCCGGGATGGCGGCAGACGCCCGCGGATGGCCTGCCGGTTCGCCCGGACGCGGCGCCGGCCCTGGGTGGGGACGCGGCTACGGTCGAGGCAGAGGCGCCGGTTGGGGCCGCGGCCAAGGCGGCGGCGGTTACCGAGCCGGGGCCGGGCAATGTCCGCGATTCGGAGCTTGGTATCCGGTTGAAGAGCCTGAGCCGAAGACCAACTGAGGCGAGTGCTACTCGCTCTTCTGCCGTTTGTTCGCAGCGACGGGGAAGGGTCTGCTCCAGTCGAGCCAGGCTTGGTGGAGTCTCTCGGTCAATTCCGGTTCCGCGTCGGCCAGATCATTCGTTTCACCCAGATCGTTTTCCAGATCGAACAGCCGGACTCTCCCTTTGCCCCAGGATTCGATCAGGAGCTTCCACTGCTTGTGGCGAACGGCGCCGCCCGCGTAAGGCTTCCAGAACAACATGTCGTGGGGATCGCCGGTCTTCTCGCCCGTGAGGTAGGGGAGAAGATCGACGCCGTCGAGTTGCGTGCTTTCGGCAATCTTGGCTCCGGCTGCCGCGCAGAAGGTTGGATACAGATCGAGCGTGCTGACGGGTCGCGTGTAGATCCGGCCGGCTTCGAGCCGGGCAGGCCAGCGGAGGACAAAAGGCACGCGAATTCCTCCTTCTTGACACTGCGCCTTGTGGCCGCTCAAGGGACCGGCCGAGCCAAGTAGCGTTTCTTTGGGCCAATCGTCGCGCCAGCCCTTCAGGTAGTTCGACCCGCGAGCCGGGCCATTGTCGCTGACAAGTGCCACGATCGTATTCTCCTCCAGCCCGGCGTCGCGCAGCTTGTCGAGCACACGACCGACGTTCTCATCGAGCGAGGCGACCATGGCCGCATAGAGCCGGTTCGGCTCGTGTTCGACGTGCCGGAACTCGGCCTCGTATTTCTTGTCGGCCTGGAGCGGCGTGTGCGGGGCGTTGTAGGCCAGGTAGAGGAAGAAGGGTTCTGCGGCGTGCCGTTCGAGGAAATCGACGGCATGGCGGGTGAGCCGATCGGTCAAGTACTCGGCGTCCGGTCGCGGCGGCCCCCAGCCGTGAGACTCCACTTGAAAGTCGGGGCCGTCGACTCCCAGATAGACGCCCTCTTCATTCGGATAGTAGGCCCCCTTCCAGATCATCACGGCAAAGGCCTCGTCCACGTAGGGGCGAGCGTCGGACGTGATGTTCCACTTCCCCACGTGGCCCGTCTTGTAGCCGGCAGCGGACAGGGCCTGGGGCATCAGCTTCTGCGACTCGGGCAGGTCCAGTCCGTACTTCGCCCACAGGTCGTCGTTCCAGTAGCAGCCGAATCGCTGTTGGTAGGCACCGGTCAGCAGGCCCATGCGGCTCGGTCCGCAGACGGGCGCCGTCACGTAGCCGTCGGTGAAACGAACGCCGCCGGCAGCCAGTCGATCGATATTCGGGGTGGGAATGTCGCGTCCGCCGTAACAGCCCGGGTCGCCGTAGCCCATGTCGTCGACGTAGATCATGAGGATGTTGGGACGCGAAGGGGCCGGGGGCGAGGCGCCCTGCCCTGGTTGCGCACTCTGACAACTGAGCGACAGTCCCACCGAGAGAATCAGCAGCAGACGGATGGATCGGATCATGAAGACAGCTCCCGGAACCGGTGAACGTCGGAAAAACTCGCGGATCGGCCTGTTCAGTATGATAACTGAGCGACGGCGGAAATGCATGGGAGACTCGGCACCTGGCTGGTCGAGCCCTCCACGATGCCCCCTTCCGACGGCGATCCCTTTTCCCATGAGGGGAGTTGCGGTCTCCGGGTTGGGAAGACACAATCGTCGGTGTTGCTCAGAGTGCGAGCACTTCATCCTCGCATTTTCTTCCGGAGGTCCGTTGTGCAAGATACCCCCAAACGACAATTGACGCTGTTCGATTCCACCTGCTTGATCGTGGGGATTATTATCGGGGCCGGCATCTATGAAGTGGCTCCGATGGTCGCGGCGGGAACGTCGAATTGGTGGGGTTTCATGCTGATCTGGGTGGCGGGCGGCCTCCTCTCGCTGTGTGGGGCCCTTGGTTATGCCGAACTCGGTTCCGCCTATCCGCGAGAGGGTGGAGACTACGTCTACCTGAACCGCGCCTACGGCCCGTGGGCCGGCTTCCTCTTCGGCTGGATCCAATTGGTCGTGGTTCGCCCGGGCGATATCGTCGGTATGGCGTTCATCTTCGCCACCTATGCCAAGGAACTCTATGACCCGTTCTCGGGATGGATGGTCCCCTACCACCTGTTGCCATTGGAGGTCTACCGGCAGGCCGACGTGGCGGTCAGCCAACTCATGTACGCCGCCCTTGCCGTGATCGTGCTCACCGCCATCCACGTGATCGGAGTCCGTGAAGGCAAATGGACCCAGAACGTGCTCACGACCGTTAAGGCAATCGGCTTATTGATGATTGTGGCCGTGGCCTTCTTCGCTCCGGCCGATCGGGGTACGGGCACCGGCACGGTCAACGCACTGCCCATGAGCCTGGCGCTCATCCTCGTCATGTTCACCTTCGGCGGGTGGAACGAGATGGCCTACGTGGCCGCCGAGGTGAAGGACTCCAGACGCAACATCGTTCGTGCCCTCGTACTGGGAACCAGCGCGGTCACGGTTCTCTATCTGCTTGTCAACGGAGCATTTCTCTATGCCCTGGGCTACGAGGGGGTGGCCAACTCGTCGGCCGTTGCCACCGACACGGTCTCGACACTGTTTCCGAAGGTTGGCGCCGGATTGATTGCCGGGCTCGTCTGCATCTCGGCGTTGGGAGCGACGAATGGTTTGATCTTCACGGGCGCACGGATCTCCTATGCCTTGGGAGCAGACCACCGTCCCTTCCGCCTGCTGGGCCGCTGGAACACCGGCACCGGAACGCCGGTCCTCGCCCTGATCACCCAGGCAATCGTCGCGCTGGTCCTCATTGTCGTCCTGGGGTCGTTCGTCAACGCCATTCTCTACACCGCGGCCGTTGTCTACAGCTTCTACCTGGCAACCAGCCTGGCCGTGATCGTGCTGCGTTGGAAGGAACCGGACGTGGAACGCCCCTATCGCGTAAGCGGCTTCCCGGTGACGACCTTGATCTTCAGCGCCGTCTGCGGATACCTGATCTACCGCGCCATCATCTACAAGCCGCAGGTGGCCGCGGCCGGGTGGATTATCCTGCTTGTCGGCCTGCCCATTTACTGGCTGTCGTCGAGAGCGGGCCGGGCGGTCCCAGAGACCCCCGAAAAGCCAAGCGACCAGGATCGCTGATCGTGCCGGCATATCGCCGGACCGGCCTGACTGTCTTTGCCACCCTCGAATTGGCCGGCTATACTGTGCCTTTGCGGATTCCATCGGACGATACCACCAACGAAAGGACAACCTTCCATGCAAACCCGAAAAGCAGCTCTTCTGGTCATCGGATTGGCCCTGACCATGGCCTGCGGAGCCATGGCCGCGCAGGAACCCGACAAGATCCACGTGCTCCTGATCGCCGGCGACGACGTGGGCCCCGCCCACAACTGGCGCGAGATCTCCGAATCGACCCGAGAGGTGCTGGTCGAGTCGGGCAAGTTCGACGTCCGCGTCTGCGAAACGCCGACCATCCTGGAATCCCCCGCGGCCCTGGCGGCCGCCGATGTGATCGTCCTGACCATGTTCAACAGAAGCCTGCCCACCATCAGCGATCAGGCAAAAGAAAACCTCCTGAACTTCGTCAAGGACGGCAAGGGCTTCTACGTCCAACACCTGGCCAGCGCCTCGTTCAAGGAATGGGATGAATTCGGCAAGCTCTGCGGGCGCAAGTGGGTCATGGGGACCTCCGGCCACGGCCCGCGCAGCGTGATCGCAGCGAAGATCGCCGACAAGGAACATCCGGTCACCAAGGGGCTCGACGACTTCCAGATCGACGACGAACTCTACGCCAAGCTCCAGGGCGACACGCCGATCCACGTGCTGGTCCAGGCCGACTCCGATTGGAGCAACGTGACCGAGCCGCTCCTGTTCACCGTCGAGTACGGCAAAGGCCGGGTGATCCAAAACGCGTTCGGCCACGACGCCGTCGCCATCAAGAACCCGACCAACAAGAAGCTGATCTGCCGCTCGGTCGAGTGGGTCGCAACGGGAAAGGTCACCGAATAGAGTCTTTCGTCAAAAGACGTACGCACCGTGCGCCCATCTTTGAAATTCGAAATGCGAAGCACGAGACCCGAAACAAACCCAGAATACGAATATCAAAGGCTCGAAACAAAACCGTGCGTGTCGGCACGAGTCTGTTCGTCAGGTTTGAGACATCTGGATTTCAGGTTTTGAATTTGTTTAGGATTTCGGGTTTCGTATTTCGGATTTGGTTGCAGCCTTTTAGTGGTCAGCGAAAGACCTCGCGGCATTCCCAAAGATAGGCCGCTCGATCCGCCGTATCGGTCTCGCCGATGAAGATCCGGCCGTCGTTGGCGATGCACATGTCGTGCGCGATGAATAGCGGGATGCCTGTTTCCTCGTCGCGGAGATGGCCGAACACTTCAAAGGCGTGCTCCTGGCGGTCGTAGGCGAACAGCCAGGTCTGCCCCATGTGCCCGGCGACGCCGTACAAGCGGCCGTCCGGCCCGATCTCCAGCACCGACATCCGCTTGCCGGGCGTCGGCTTGCCCAGGTATTCCACTTCGGCAGTCTGCGCATCGATCCTCACCAGGCTGCCCGTGGTCATGCCGATGTAGATGAACCCGTCGCCGCCGTTGAGACTCATGTCGATGGGGCCCATCCCGGGGAACATCAGGCTGACGCCCTCCTCGGCATTCGGCAACCCGTGGTAGAAGAAGTGGATGCGATTCTCGTCGGGATCGTATTTGAAGAGATGATGCGTCCGCGAACTCCACGTCGACCACGCGCACCCGCTGTCGTCGACGGCCATCAGATGAGGCAGACAGCCGACATACTGCTCGAACCGCGTTTCCCGCGAGTGAATATCGAAAGCAAAAAACCGGAACACGGGATAGCTGACCCCGTAAATCAAGCCCCGCGACTCATCCAGGCTGATGGTCTGGATGTAGTCGGGTGGAACCGGCCGACCCAGGAAGTCGTATTCGCTCTCGGCGAAATCGTAGCGGAAGATCCGCCCCCCCGGCGCAGCCAGCCGGTCGTCCTCGCGGTGGAGCCCTGCCGTGGCGCCGTAGACGCTTCCGTCGCCTGCCAGGCAAAGCGAACGGTGAATCTTGATCTCGTATTGTTCGCTTACCGACGGATAATCGAGCGAGTGCCACGATTGATCGGCCGGATCGAACTCGTACATCAGGTCGGTATCGAAAGCCGTCAGGCCGCAGACGACCCGCCGGCGTTCGGGATGGTAAAGCAGACTGGTCGTGGAGATGAGATTTCGCTTCCAGTCGGGTTCGGCCACGAATTGGCGGTAGCCCAGCGTGGCCAACGGCACAGCGACAGGCTTGCTCAGTTCGCGAAGGCGATGCGCGATGACTTTCATCGTACTTACTCCAGTGTCTTCTCTGTGGATGACTGCATTGCCGAGTCTGAACCAGGATCGATGCTTGAACGGTCCGGGCGCCGGCAAATCGAGACGAGCGTCAGCACAACTCCCAGCAGGGCCAGCGCTCCACCCACCGTGCCGCACAAGATCCGGTCGCTCACCTGCGGATTCACCAGTCCGATGCACGCCAGGGCCACGCCCAGCCCCAAGGTGGCGACGCCCACAATGCCGAAGGGCGAGGGTGGGGCAGTCGTGGAAGTCGCCGGGGGAACGACCGGCCGCGAGAGACGATCGAAAAACGCCTCGACGACTCGCCGCCGCGACGCGCTGGGCGGCGTTAACTCCGACACGATCACGTAGGCGAGAATGGACGTAAGAATCGAACCGGCCGCGTACCCCTGGTAAGGCAAGCCCGCACCCAACATCAATCCGGCTCCGACTCCCGTGCCGATCACAAGCGACGCCACCGCGCCCCATGCGGTACCCCGCCGGTAGATCAGGCCGCCCAGCAACGGAACCGCCATCGGGCCGCCGGTCACGCCGAACGTGGCGAGAACCGTGTCGAACAGTCCGTGCCGCTTGACCAGCACGAAGGCCAGGACGATGGGGATGACGCCGACCAGGGCGGTGGCCGCCCGTGCCGCGTGCATCAACTCGCGTCGGCCTGCCCGTGGACGGATGAATCGTTGATAAACGTCGCGAGTGAGCACGCTCCCCAGCACGTTGTACTCGGAATCCAGTGCCGACATGGTCGCCGCGAACATGGCGGCCAGGACCAGCCCCATCATCCCGGCGGGAAGGACTTCCCGTGCGATCGACACGAAGGCCTGGTCCGGATGCGCCAGGTCAGGCTGCATCGCGCGAGTGACCAGCGAAGGAAACATGAACAGCGGCATCGTGAAGATGTAGAGCGTACCCGCCAGAAGCCCGACACGGCGAGCCGAGCGTTCGTCCGGGACGCAGTAGAATCGCTGAATCAGCGACCAGTTCGAGTTGAACGCCACAATGATGACCGCCAGGAACACCAGCCAGAAGCCGGGCTTCATGTGCTGGTTGAAGAGCTGTAAGTGCCCCTCCGGCAAGGCGGCGACCAGCGACGACCAACCGCCGACCGCCTTGAGGCTCATGGGGACCAGCACGATCGTGGCCGCCAGCAGGATGATGAACTGGACCACGTCGGTAACCGTCACTGCCCAAAGCCCGCCCATGAGCGTGTAGCTGAGCGTAATGATTCCGCAGGCAAGGATGCTCGTGTTCAATGCCAGGCCGGTTGCCGTGTGCACGAAGAAGGCCAGGGCGAACACTCGGGCGCCGTTGTCGATCAGTTGCACCGGCATGCGAGCCCAAACGTAAAGCTGGCGAACGCCCTCGTGGTAGCGAGTTTCGAGAAACTCGACCGGCGAGATCAGGGCCGCCCGCCGCCAGTACCTGGCAAACACCAGCCCGGCGATGAAATACGCCGGCACGACGGCCCAAAGCATGGTGATCGCCGGCCAGCCCCATTCGTAGGTCCGCCCGGCGTAGGCCACAAAGAGATAGGTGCTGAAGCCGGACATGTAGAAACTGATCCCCGCCACCCACCAGGGAATCTGGTTCTGGCCGGCATAGTAAGTGCGGATGTCGTCGATGAAACGGAGAAAATAGACCCCGATCGCCACCATCAGCAGCATGTAGACGCCGATCATCCAGTAGTCGGCCGTGGCAATACCGGGCATAGGGAACTCATAGGTAGAAGCGTGCGCTCAGGACCTTGCACCGACGGCCCGTCGGGTCGCGAGGCCTTTCCGCTCCTATCGTAAGAGAGTCCTCCCTTCGTGCAAGGGCCACTTCGCGAAGAAGAACGGCCGTTTTGCGAAGGGCAAGCGGCGATCCTCGGGGACTGTCCCCTTCTCCTCCCGTGTCGCCGTATGCTTTTTCAATCGCCGCCGCGATCCGAACCGACGTGCCGCCGCCGGTACTCTGCCGGCGTCATGCCCGCCAGGCGACGAAACACCAGGCGGAAGCGACGCGGTTCCGTGAAACCGCAGGCCGCCGAGATCTCCTTGAGCGACCGCCGCTGGTTGCTGAGCAAAAGGTCCTTGGCGCGTTCGACCCGGGCGCGGCAGATGAATTCGTGTGGGGTCACCCCCAAGCACTCCCGAAAGCGATGCTCCAGCCACCGCCGTGAAGTGGGCACCAGCGGCAGCAGCCGCTCCATCCCGAACGCTTCACCAATGTGCTGGCGGATGTATTCGACCACTTTCGCCACGTGGGGATCGTCCACCGCCACAACGTCCGTGGAACGCCGCTTGATCACGCAACGGGGCGGAAGCAGGATCTCGGACTCGTCGGGTTTCTGCCCGCTCATGAGCCGATCGAGCAGGGTCGCCGCCTCGAACCCGATGCGATACCCGTTGCGATCGATACTGCTGAGCGGGACGGGGCAGAACTCGCAAACGACTTCGTGATTGTCGACGCCGATGACCGCCACGTCGTCGGGCACCCGCAGTCCCAACACGCCGCATGCCTCCACGACCATCGCGGCCCGTGCGTCATACGTGGCCATCACGCCAACCGGCGGCGCAAGCGTCTTCAACCACCGCAAGAGAGGCTGCTGCCAATGATGCCAACGACGAGTCGAACCGAGCGCAGTTGTGGTTTCAAGAACTGAGCATTCGGCGTCCGCCTCCTGGAGCCGCCGCTGAAAACCTCGGCGCCGCTGTTGGGCGAACCAACCGTCGGGCGGTCCGTAGTAGCCGAATCGCCGGAAACCGCACGCCAGCAGATGTTCGGCCGCCATCCGCCCCACACCTTCGTGGTCGACCATCACCCGCGGCACACTCGACCGGCGCAGCCGGCCCGACAGGTTCACGACCGGGATGCCGAGCGACTGCGCCGCCCGCGATTCGGCCGGCGTCTCGACCATCGCAATCACACCGTCTCCGGGCCAGCCGCGAATGTCGCTCACCGACATCCGGTACGTATCCGGGTTCGGGCTGAGAACCCAATCGCCCCGCCCCCGCGCGTAGTCGGTGATTCCCCGCAGAACCTGAACCAGGTGCGGCGGGGCCAGCGGAAATGCCAGGGCAACCTGTCGGGTCTTGCGCGACAAGGACAATTCTCTCCTTCAGCGGAGCCACCGCGGGTTTGCCTCAGCGGCATCGGCCTTGCCGCCGGACTATTCTTTTTGCAGCAGCACGCCTTGGTGTCCACAGGGGACGATGATCTTGCCCTTGTAGAAGACGGCGAGGTCCGGATTGCCCGAAACCTTCCAGTGCTTGATGAACTTGGGCTTCTCCGGATTCTTGAAGTCCCACAGACCAATTTGGCGGTTTATGCGGCTGGTGAGGACGACCAGGCCCTCTTCAGACGCGCGCGGGATGCCGCTGATCGAGTGGCCGGGGAACTTCTTCGTCGTCCACTGCGAACCGTCCGCCGGATCGCACTGGCCCGGATCGAGGAAGAGATATTCCAGGCCTTTTGTCGCCAGCGCCTTGTTCTCCGAGAACCGGCAGATGCCGTTCGAGAGGGAAATGCGGTTCGTGACGGTGGAATGCACCGTCGGCTTCCCGTCGAGGTCGATCCAACGGACGCACGAATTGGCCGCGTTGAACGCGAGCCAACGTCCGCCGCCCACGGGCGCGTCCATGAGGTACTTGTCCCAGCCGGGACAGCCGCCCACCCTTACGAGCGGTCTTTCCGCGTTCAGGTCCTTGTCGTCGAAGACCGACACGCCGTCGCGGCGCGTGGAGAGCGCGACGAATCCGGGACGCGGCTTCCACACGCAGAGCGCCGGATCCCGCTTGTCGTCCAGCCACTTCCGCCGCGCGACTTCGCGGAAGGAAGCCGCGCCGTCCATTTCGTAGACGGCCCAGCCCTCAAGTCCTTCCGCCGTGTAGAGGCGGTTGCCCTCCACCTGCACGTCGAAGACGGTCGGATGCCCGGCGAGTTCGCCGATCTTGTCGAAGCCGCCCTCGGGCCTGATCTTCAGCACGTCGAGGCCCGCGTCGCCGCACGCGGCGTAGACGACGGCACTCTCGCGGGTTCCGGCCTCCGTGCCGCAGCGCAGCGCCACCGCGCGGGCCTGGCCCGGTTTCGCGGGCTTCCACACGTAGAACTCGTTCTCGTCCGTGGGATACGGCTCGCGGAAGTCGGCGTTCTTCGGCGGTTCGCCCTGCCGGAACGTCTCCTTCGCCGCCCCCTTCGCGGGGATCGCCTGGACGCCGCAGCCCAGACCCGCCACGTACACGCAGCCGTCGCCCACGGCGATCGAGCCGATGCAGCAGCTCGGCCATTCGGGATGGTCCGCCACGGGGAATGTCCAGCGGTCGAGCATCTTCGGCTTCGCCGGATCGGAAC
Source organism: Planctomycetaceae bacterium (assembly GCA_012719125.1). Taxonomy (GTDB): domain Bacteria; phylum Planctomycetota; class Planctomycetia; order Pirellulales; family Thermoguttaceae; genus JAAYAY01. The sequence goes on from JAAYAY010000130.1 coordinate 37,029, forward strand.
AGTCCACCGCGAAGATGCCGTTGTGCGTCTGGGCGGCGAAGACGA
>JAAYAY010000131.1 GCA_012719125.1 Planctomycetaceae bacterium
TATAGGAGATGTCCGGATACTGCATCTTCACCCGGTCCAGTTCGTGAACGAAGCGCGTGTGAAACGCCTCCTTGCCGTACTCCGGTGTCGCTCCCATGTAGATCGTATGCAGTCGCTCGCCTTCGGAGTCGTAGAGGGCGATGGTCCCCGCCATGGCCACTCGCCAGCCTTCGTCAAGAAGCAGCATACATGTTCCATCGACTCCCACCGCCGCGGATGCAACGGCCCGGTCGAAGTCCGGCAACTCGTAGTTCCAGGCTTCCTCTTTCGCCGTGGCGAACGTGCCCACGGCGTCGCCCAGCATTTTGCAGTAGCGATTAGAAATCGATCGGCCGTTGCATTCCCAGAGATCATCCACGACCGAGTCAGCGCCCAAACTGGCATACTTGTACGACACAACCTTTGCCCAACGGGGCGTGGCGTTGAGGATCAACCTGGCGTCGTTTTCCAACGGACAGTATGTTCTCCCGCCTTGCGCAGTCTGATACACGTGACGTTCGACCTGGACCGGCCCGTAGGGCGTCTCGTAGACCTGTGGCGAGCGGCCTTTGCTACTGGCCCGACTTGAATCGGACTTCCGTCGGTATCGAAGCGTTCGAGGTTCTCCTGCTCCAGGAGCATCCCGGCCTCATTCAGAGCGTCCTGGATCGCTTCTTCAGACTCAAGCATGGGACCGTCCAACCGTACCGTGACGCTAACCGTGATCGAATCGCCGTCCCGCTTCGTAACTGCCGCTACCATTCTCGCCACCTCCGTGTGCGTGGGTCTTTCCAGTGGATCACCAACTTCGATGCGGATCATAACACGAAACGGCAATTTGCAGAACATCATTTTATACGAGCACCCATTTCTACAACGACAATTGGCAGGTTCTCGAGAGCCGCGAGACTGACAACAACACCGGTCAGCCCGAGAGCATTGAGCCGCAGTACCAATTTGCCTGGAACCCACGCTATGTCGACTCCCCGATCCTTCGCGATGAAAACACCGATCACGACGGTATCTGCGACGACGAACGGATCTACTATCTGGCAGATGCCAACTTCAATGTCACCGCGCTAGCTGACGACGGTGGTGATGTTGTGGAGCGGTACATCTACGATGCGTACGGAGGAGTGGCCATCTACGACGCGAGTTGGTTGAACGCGCGAGGTACTTCGAGCTACGACAACGCGGTCCTGTACACTGGACGCGAGCACGACGGGGAGACTGGCCTTTGCCATTACCGCAAGCGTTGCTACTGCGCAGAGATAGGTCGCTTCATGTCCAGAGATCCGTTGCCGAATTCAGACGCAGATCATGCTTATGCCTATGTCAGGAACCAACCGCTAACGCGATTGGATCCGACTGGCGCCATTGCCATTGACTTCAACCAAGACGACGTCACATATTGCAAGGACATGTTGACGAAAGCTGCAAAATTCCCTGGCGTGCATGATGTGCTGCCGTGCGCCGCATCATTGCTGCGGATATTCCTTGGGATCGACCCGAAACCGGAGGACGGCCTTGCTTGTCCTGACAGTTGCCGCGAGAAACTCAGCGGAGATGCGAAATGGATACTCGAAACAAAGGACTACCTCGTTGGCAACAACATTGGGCAGTGCAACAAAACCGGCCCCATACGTGATACTGCTGGCAAACGCCTCGAAGGCACCTATGATGTGCTTCTTGGCCCCGATTTGGCGCTTGGCATACACCACTTCTACTACAAACGCACTGCTACAGGTACGTATTCGTGTGGCCCCAAGTGCAACATTGAGCCATGGAAGCTCTGGTTTGGGCAGTACTTCTGTAGATGCACAGCAGAAGTGACCATTAGCGTAAATGTGAACGACAAATACGATTTCGAATTCAACCCGAAAACGGACAAGGTGCGCGGCTTGGTATGGTGTGCGCAAGTCTTGCAGGACGCAAAGGTCGGGGTGAAGTTCACGACCAATTGTGACCTCACAATTACTGAAACGTTCGACTGGGTGCATTGGGGTTAATCCTACTGCGCCCTGATAATGAAGGCTGTTGACAAGATGTAGTCGTGCAAGTGAGGCTGGCAGCCGCGGGACTTCGTTGGTCCCTCGTGAACTGCGGAGTCCCGGGTTGTCGGTGAAGGCCAAGAGGATTGCGGCGGCGTCCCGCGCGGCAGAAGGAACGCGGCAAAGTGGCGTCCACGCTCGTACGTCATCTTGACTACATAGTGGTGGTAGACTCGCTTGCCCGCAAACGTAACCGCGTTAATCTAATGGAGCTCGCTATGAGATTTCAAGATGTCGGACCAATTGTCTTCTTTCTTGTCGCGTGCTTCGGATGCAACGCGAGACAGCCAAGCGGCGTCAAACCTGCTCCGGCTGGCGAAGTCGTTGGCCAGTGGCGTCTGATTGAATCGGACGACTGCCCTTCTGTTGCAGCGGTCGGTGTGGTTTATACGTTTCGTGCTAACGGAACACTTGACGTTTCGCTCCCCGATGGCGACAGATCGAAGCGCCCACTTCCCAGCACATACGTCGTTTCTGATGATGGCACGCTAACAATTGCGGGATCTGCGAAAGGGCAGTCGTCAACAGTGCCATATTCGATTCACGGATCAACACTCACAATCGGGAGCGCCGAGGACGACTTCTTCCTGCGTCTGGAGAGAGTTGACGCGAGCGCGACTGGCACAGCGCGCGAAAACGCTGACGCGCCGCCCGCTTCAATGTCTGGGATACCGCCTGCCCCCAGTGCGCAGCAAGTCACAGAGTGGGCTCGGTTTTCGAAGCCAGTCGATTTAAGGCGTCAGGAGTTTCCTTTCCGCGATGCCTGGGGCAAGCCACTCTGGATGTACGTGTACAGCGCCGCGAGCAAAACACGCTCCAGTTACGTGATTGGACTATACAAGGCAAGAGTGCTGTTTGGCGAAAGCCGCGAGGCGATGGAAAAGGAAGCCCAGGTTGAGGTCGACAGAGCCATGGGTGAGAGACATCTGGACATGCCCGCGATCTGCGCGATCGAAACGCGCTCGGATGGGCGAAAGGTGTTCTTCATTCAGACGGGCTTTGGTCCTGGCGGCGATGGCAGGCACGCATTCACCACCATTGGACAATACGATCTAATGGTTTACCATGTGATGAGCGAGGAGACCTCGCGCGGCGAGCGAATGGCCGACTTTGCAGAAGTCACAAGAACACTGGGGCAGTTTTTCAAGGACCTGGAAGCACATATTGCAGGTAACGAGGCGTATGAGGATTCGGAGTCAACTCCGTCAACTGCACACATCGAACGAATTGACCACGACGCAGACTGACAACCAATGACTCTCACCACCGGGAAGCCGAGTTCGCCTCGAACCGGACTTCCCGGTCTCTCTATGCACGATTCGGCCGCCAGATCGCCGTGGCCAACTACGGCACCTATGGTGGAGCAACGTTCGATCGTGCTGCGGTAGTTCCGAGTCGAACCGACACGATCCTCGTCACCTCGACCGAGTACAACGACGCCGGCCAGGCCTACAAGACCATCGACCCCGCCGGGCGTGAGGACCGGCAAGTCTTCGACGACGCAGGCCGAGTGGTCAAGGCGA
>JAAYAY010000132.1 GCA_012719125.1 Planctomycetaceae bacterium
CACGCGATGGCGCGATGCCGCCTTTCTTAGCCGATAGGCCGTCGAAGGTGGCCTGGCTTCAATCGCCTCACCCTGAAGATACCGGTTCAGGTCCGCAGCCATCGCATTGGCCGTCTCGTAACGCCGGGAACGGTCCTTCTCCAGGGCCTTCATCACGATCCAGTCCATGTCTCCCCGGATTATCCTGGCCAGCGACCTTGCGTCGGTCCCCCGGTAGGCCGCCGTGGCCGTGGCCGTCTCCCCGAGGCTGGATATCCGGTTGCTCGGTCTGGGCGGTTCCTCCTCCCGGATGAGCCGCAAGGTCTCTTCGATGGCGGCTTTGCGGAGGCGCGCTGGTTCAAGGGGTGTCACGCCCGTCAGAAGTTCATAGAGTATGACTCCTAGCGAGTAGATGTCGGTACGGGTGTCGACGTCGAGCTGATTCAGAACCGCCTGTTCGGGTGACATGTACTCCCAGGTCCCGACAATCTGGCCAACTTGGGTGAACAGTGTTCGCTCGGTGAGCTGCTGATTGGTGGCCTTCGCCACACCGAAATCAATGACCTTGGGCACCGGCTTGTCGTCGTAAAGAGCCACCAGGACGTTCGACGGTTTCAGGTCGCGGTGGATGATTCCCTTTTGATGGGCGTGCTGAACGGCATGACAAACGGAGATGAACAGTTCGATTCGCTGGCGAGCCGTCAGCCGATTCTCGTCGCAGAACTGTGTGATGGGCACGCCTTTGACCAATTCCATCACAAAATAGGGACGGCCGGTGTCGGTGCAACCCGCGTCGAGCACGCGGGCAATATTGGGATGGTCCATCAAGGCGAGGGCCTGACGTTCGGCTTCAAACCGGGCAATGAATTGCCGAGTGTCCATCCCCTGTTTGATGACTTTCACCGCGACGCGCCGCTTGACCGGCCGCAACTGTTCTGCCATGAAGACCGTGCCCATGCCACCTTCGCCGAGCCTATCAAGCAACTTGTAGCGTCCGATCTGCTGACCAGGACGCTCGCTGGTCGGTGAGTGGTCTTTTGTTGGTCCGGGACCTGCAGAGGATTTCAGGAACTCGCTCTCTTGCTCGTGGACTCCAAGAAGCTCTTCGACACGGTTGCGAAGATCCTGATCGTCGGCGCAGATTTGGTCGAGGTAGGCGACGCGAGTCTCGGTATCGTCAATCTTCCGGGCAATGTGGAAGATCGCTTCCTCATCGAGCTGTCGGCTGGCCATTGGTTCCCCCTTCGTGCCTGAAGACACCCGCTGGATGACGCTTCATAGTACTATGCGAAATCCGGCCGCCCGACCCCTAACGGATTTTCGAGAAAATCACTCGGACGTGTTGCCTTTGCTGTCGCCAGACATCTCTAGCTTCAGCCAGCAGCGGGCGTAAGTCCAGTCATTCTCGGCAGTTGAGAGCGAGACGCCAAGCGATTTGGCGGCTTCGGCTGTGGTGAGTCCGGCGAAGAACCGCAGTTTGACTAGCTCCGCCTTTCGGGGGTCTTTCTGGGCGAGTCTCTGGAGCGCCTCATCGAGCCCAAGGATGTCATCGCAGGCCATCAGGAGGAATTTCGGCTCGACGCCATCCAACTCAACCCGCTCGAACTTGCCGCCCCGTTTCAGCGACTGCTTGCGCCTTGCCCGTTCGATGAGAATTCGCCGCATGGCCTCAGCGGCCGCGGCGAAGAAATGGCGGTGGTTGTCCCAGTTCTGGTCAGGATTGCCGTCGACGAGGCGGACGTAGGCTTCGTGGACGAGAGCGGTAGCTTGAAGCGTCTGGCCAGGCGATTCGTGGGCGAGCTTCTGGGAGGCAAGCCGACGGAGTTCGTCGTAGACGAGAGGGAGAAGTTGCTCGGTGGCTTTGGGATCGCCCTGGTCGATGGCGGTGAGGATGCGGGTGACGTCGGACATAGGCGTTGATCATGAATCTTGGGAAACGATGTGGCCGCCCACGACTACCGTAAATCTGCATGATTGTTGGGTGGTGATACTGAGACTGGTACCGTCCCATTCGGCCACGGCGCCTCCCAGATCCGAATAGTCTTGTCCCAGCCACCGCTGGCCAGATGTGTTCCATCTCGGCTAAGTGTCAGGCTAGTGACCCAAGCGGTGTGCCCACGCAGGATGAGAACGTTCTGGCCTTCCTTGATTTCCAAGTCCCATAACTTGACATTGCCATCGGCGTCCGACGTCGCTAGGCGCCCGTCCGGTGTAAAGCATACGGCGGCCACGTTTTCCCCTCGCACATCGATAGTAAGGACTTCTTGACCCGTTGCGGTATCCCAAACTCGGGCGGCAAAGCCGGCGCTGTCGGCTGAGGCCAACTGCCGGCCATCTGGGCTAAAGCCCACGTCGGTCACCCCTCCCTTGTGACCCGTCAGGCGATGAACCAGTTGCCATGTCGCGACATCCCAGATGATCACTGTCTTGTCACCACTGCCGCTAGCCAAGTAGCGGCCGTCTGGGCTAAATGCCAGGGCGAACACGGTTTCCCCGTGACGCTCAAGGCGGTAAGTTGGCTGCCATGTCGCGACGTCCCAAATGATCACTTTATCGTCGTCACCGCTGCTAACCAAGTATCGGCCGTCCGGACTAAATGCCACAGCGCCCACATACCCAATGTGCTCCTTGAGGTTCTGCAGCACCTTCCCCGTTGTCACGTCCCAGACTTTCACTGTGCCGTCGTTACTCCCACTGGCCAACCGCTGGCCGTTTGGAGCGAAGCTCAGACTCGTAACCTCTTCGGTATGCCCTCGCAGAGTAGGTACCTGAGTATCTGTTACGTACCATAACTTAATCGTTCCATCCTTGCATCCTGTGGCCAGACGCCGACCATCCGGGCTGAACTGAAGGCCCATCACCCAATTCGTGTGCCCCTTGAAGGTTTGACTCTCCCGCCCCGACGCTGCGTCCCAGATCTTAACCGTCCCGTCCCAACTTGCAGACGCCAGCATCGTACTATCCGGACTGAATGCCACATTGTGGACGCAGTTCCTGTGCCCATCCAATATACGAACCGCCCGGCGGGTCGCCGTGTCCCAAGTCCGCACTGTTCCATCCCAGCAGGCGGCGGCTATCCTTTTTCCGTCAGGGCTAACAGCGATGTTTCGAACCAACTTGTCGGTGGCAATCAGAATCGGTACCAGTTTGACAGAACCACCGATACCAGGTGCGGGGTTGCCGGCCGGAGCAAAACCATTCGCATGTTGCTGGCTCTGATCTCAGGGGCCCAGCATGTCCACTCC
>JAAYAY010000133.1 GCA_012719125.1 Planctomycetaceae bacterium
CCCGTCAGTTGCACAAATCCATTGATGTGATCTTGACAAAAGGCGGTGAAACTCGATGCTTTCCAGTGTAAGAAAAAGTGTCCCCAATGGGAACAATGGAAAACAGGAGTTCACCGCCAGTGAAGTTGAGAAGAAGCGATGTTGTATGGGGCGTTTATCGGATTCCTGAGATTCGTTGTGAGTCTGAAGATCAAGCCAGCTTAACATCTTTCGCCGGACTTGTCATCTTCCAGCGTCTATTTGCCCGACTCGGGATTAAGCGGCAACTTCAGGCTTGCTTTGCTCATCTCCGGCAGAACGCGACCTATCGTGCCCACAACATCGTTTTCTGGTTGATCATCCATCTCGTCCTCGGTTTTCGCAGGTTGCGAGATCGCGACTACTATCACGACGATCCGATGGTGCGGCGGGTTCTCGGAATGAACCGTTTGCCGGACGTAGCGACCATCAGCCGGACGCTTTCTACGGTGGACGAAGAGGCTGTCGCCGGTTACCGGGCGATGTCGCGCAACTTGGTGCTGGACCGACTGGAAACGGAACAATTATCACGCGTTACGCTGGACTTCGATGGCTCGGTACTTTCAACGGGTCGACATGCGGAAGGCACGGCGATCGGTTTCAACAAGAAAAAGAAGGGGGCTCGGAGTTACTACCCGCTGTTTTGTACGGTTGCCCAGACGGCGCAGATCCTCGACTTGCATCACCGGCCGGGCAATGTACACGACTCGAACGGAGCCAAGCCATTCATCGCTTCGTGCATTGAGGAAGTCAAGGGACGATTACCGCAGGCCGCTCTTGAGGCGAGGATTGACAGTGCCTTCTTCAACGAAGATCAACTCGTTGCCTTGGATGAAGAAGGCGTCGAATTCACGGCCAGTGTGCCCTTTGCTCGATTCCCGAAGTTTAAGAAGATTATCGAAGCGCGAAAACGCTGGCGGTGGATCGATGACACTTGGTCGTACTTCGAGTGCGACTGGAAACCGGATAAGTGGAAACAAGGTTTTCGAATCCTCGTCGTGCGGCAGAAGAAGGCCGTCCCGATCAAGGGTCCGATCCAACTCGATCTTTTCGAGCCGCGGAGCCACGAGTACGACTACCAGGTGATCGTCACGAACAAGAAACCCGCGGCAAAGCGTGTGATGGAGTTCCATCATGGTCGCGGTTCTCAGGAGGGCGTCTTTGCCGAGTCGAAGCAGTTCTGCCAGCTGGAATACATTCCGGTACGCACTCTCCACGGCAACCAAATCTACTGCATCTCGGCCGTGATGGCTCACAACCTGACGCGGGAATTGCAGATGGATACCTACGAACGAGAACGTGGCACGACGGCCAAGCGCCGCAACCTTTGGGGTTTTGAGACGCTCGGCACACTTCGCAACCGTTTGATCCGCCGCGCCGGCCGATTGATTCGGCCACAAGGCCGCCTGACTCTCGTGATCCATGCGAACGAAAAACTTCGCCAAGAACTTGAGATCTACGCCGCCGGCTGATCCAGCGATCGCACTCCACCGATAACGATTATCAACGCTACCCGTACGCGCTATCGAAGCCCCGAATCGTCGATCAGCTCTCCTCTGACCCCGCCACCCCCTCAACTAGCCCGTTGCAGAACCACTCGATTTATGCAACAGTTGGGTAAACTGCGATTGTGCTTTCATCAGCCGGGCAGGTGGAAGCCCGGACTCCGACTTCCTGAACCCCGACAACTGACAACTGTTTCCGGAGGTGGGGCGATGTTCCATGCGGTGGTGATGGTGGCTATTGCTCTGACAGGACAAGCCGATGCGGTAACGGCGGACGAGGACCTGAAACTCGAAGTCCTCCGTCTCGTCCGGCGACTCGACTCCCGCGAACTGGCCGATCGCGAAGCGGCGGAAAAGGCTCTGCTCGAAATGGGTCCCAAGGCGTTGGATCTGTTCCCGCCGGTCGACGAGCGCACACCGGCCGAGGTGAAAGAGCGGCTCGACCGGGTCAAGGTCGTGCTACAGAAACAGCAGGCCGAAGCAGCGGCCGCCAATTCGACGGTCACGCTTTCGGGTGAGCGGATGTTGCTCACCGACATCTTCGAGGCAATCCAGAAGCAGACCGGCAACAGCATCAAGTTCGAACAGGGCGGTCCCAATGCCCCGCCCGTCCGCCTGAACGTGGACTACAACGACGCCCCTTTCTGGCCCACCTTCGACGAGATTCTCGACCGTGCGGGCCTGGCCGTGGGCACCTACGGCATGGACCGGACGCTTTCGATCCGCGTGGCTCGGGGCGAAATGTTGCCGCGCACCCAGACGGCCTCCTATGCCGGCCCGTTCCGCTTTCAGGCGGTCCGCGTGGATGCCGGCCGCGACTTGCGGATGGACGGGAGCCGCTCCATGTCGCTGACCATCGAGATTGCCTGGGAACCCCGTTTCCGCCCCATCAGCATGCAACAACGCATGAGCGAGATTCAGATCGCGGATGAAAACGGCGAACCGGTCCTCATCGCGGCCCGGGGAGCCGAACTCGAGATCCCCGTTTTGGCGGAGGCCATTTCCACCGAGTTGCGGATCCCTTTGGAGGCTCCTCCCAGGAGCGTGCAGAAGATTGCCCGGCTGAAAGGCTCGATGCACGCCCTCATGCAGGGCAAAGCGGAAGCGTTCGAGTTCGGCGATCTTGGCAAGGCCGACAACGTGGAAAAACGCGCCGCGGGAGTGACGGTGATTCTGGAGCAGGTGCGGCGCAACCGCGACGTGTGGGAGATTCGTGTGATTACCCGCTTCGACGACGCCGAAGGCGCCCTGGCCTCCCATCGCAACTGGGTCTTCGACAATCCGGCCAAACTGATTGCACCCGGCGGGGAAGAGATACCGTTCCATGCCTACGACAGCACCAGGCAGATGGAAAACGAAGTCGGCGTGGCCTACTTCTTCGGCATCGACGGCAACCTCGACGGCTACAAGTTCGTCTACGAAACGGCCAGCACGGTCCTGTCGGCCAAGTTCGACTACGAGTTGAAAGACATCGAACTACCCTGACGGCTGCCCGTCGGCCGCCAGGATCTCATTCAGGAACAGCTCACCCAGCGTTTCCAGATCGAGTTGCCAACCCGTCTTGCAGCCGACCAGCCAGTTGCCGTTCGGTTCTTCGTGGCACCAGCGAACCGTGGCCGGGAACAACATGTCGAGACCTCGGTCCGCCGCCGCGATGGTCATCACCACGGTTTCCTGTTCCTCCAGCGCCATGGGGAGACGCAACTGGAACCCGTCGCGAGACAGATTGACGAGTTCGGCTCCGATCGCGTTGGCCGATCCGCCCGGCGAACGCCTCACCTCCACCGTGACTCCCGTGGACGCATGACGCGGACTGCGAGCGACAAAACCGTTCATGGACGTGCTCCGGTATGGGAAATGGGAAACCCGCGGACCAAAGAATTCTACCTCGCGAGGTCCCGTTCCTTCCCCACAAGTCCGCCGGCTCCACAAAAAGGCGCCCGCGGGTCCGGCTGGCACAATCGGATCGGTTATATGCCCGGACAGGTTGCAGATCGGCCCTACGACAACACCTTCTTCACGCCCAGCGGGTCCGTTGGATCGAGGGCCAGGAGCTGTATGGCGACTTCCTTCGCCTTGTTGCTCTCGTCCAGTTCGAGCAGAACCTGCACCAACCCCGCCCCTGCTTCATGAAAGGCCCGGTTGGCCGGATTGGCATAGGGCAGCGGGAAGTCCAGGCCCCGTTTGGGAACGGCATCGGCTCCGAGTTGAAAAGCGTAGCCGAAGTGGGCACGGGCCAGATCCCGATCGCCGGCCTCCGCGGCGATCTTGCCGAGCAGTTGGTGGGCCTCCAGCAGCTCGTGGCAGCCGCCCAGGAGCCAGCGGAGTTCGTCGACGGCGATCTCCGTTTCACCGGCAGCCAGCATGGCGTGGACCTCTTCCATGTCCTCGGCCCGCTCGCGCACGCTCGGCGGGAAAAGGAACTCGTAGCTCTTTCTGTCGGCCGCCCGCCGAACCTGAACGGCGCTCGACGCTCCTCGCTGGGCAGACTTCTTCTTGCGTTTTGCAGCCACCTGTTCGCACTCCCGAAAACATGCAGAGATCCAGCCTAGCCGAGCCGCCGAGCTGCGCCTAGTCAATCCCCGTGGGTCGCTCCTGCCGGGTGCGACTTCATCGTGAAGGAAGTGTCCGTTTCGGGGAGTGATACTCGGCAAGTATCACCCACGGGCGGCTGACGTACCTGCCCGAATCTGCTACCTTGACGAAACTGGCACCTCCCACAGCTTGACTGCCGAACCATGAACAGCAAACAACGCGCTCTCGAAGCCGTCGCCCGCCGCTCGCCGGACCGCATCCCGGTCGATTTCAATGCAAACCCGGGCACCCTCGCCCGGTTGATGCGCGATCTGGAGGTGAGCACCCACCGCGAGTTGCTCGATCGTCTGCACGTCGACATCGTCGACCTCCGCGGCGTGGTCGATCCGATCTATCGGGGCGCCGTGCCCAAGGAACAGGACCTGGGCGGCGGGATGAAGGAGAACTGGCTCGGCTGGCGGACTCGCCGCATGGAGACCGCCACGGGCCCGGAGGATGCCGCCTGTGATTTTATCTTCGCCGGGGCGACGACCGTCGAAGAGATGGCCGACTGGCGCTGGTTCGACGTCGACTGGTTCGACTTCTCCGACTTCGCCGAGCGCCTCGAGCCCTGGACCGATCTGGCCGTGATGGCCAGCGGCGCCAGCGTGTTTCAGCACCCGGCCTTCCTGCGAGGCAGCGACAATCTGCTGGCCGACATGGCCCTCCGCCCGGAATTGGCCGAATACCTGATCGACCGCCACACCGACTTCTACGTGGCCTTCTTCGATCACATGTTCAAGGCCGCCCCGGGCAAGATCGACATCCTGCGGATCGCCGACGACCTGGGCATGCAGGACCGCCTGCTGATGAGCCCGGCCATGTTCGATCGGTTCATCGGCCCTCGTCTCGATCGAATCATCCGCATGGCCCACGATCACGGGGTGAAGATCATGTTCCACACCTGCGGCGCCGTCGTGCCCTTGATCGACCGCCTCATCGATCTCGGCGTCGACATGCTTGATCCGATCCAGGTTCGCGCCAAGGACATGGACCCGGCCCGGATCAAGGAGCGATTCGGATCGCGGATTGCCCTTCACGGCGCAATCGACACGCAGTACCTCTTGCCACGCGGCACGCCTGAAGACGTTGCGAGCGAGGTCCGGCGGATGATCGACAGGTTGGGCCCGGAAGGCTACGTGATCAGTCCGTGCCACGTCCTGCAGACCGACGTGCCGACGGCCAATGTGTTGGCGCTTTATGATACGGTGAATCCTTCATAGGTCTGCATGAGGATCGGATCGTGTGCGTGAGATCAGACCGTCGCATCCAACTTATCGAATCGTGGTTTCAGGCGCACGAAGACGGTGAATTCGCCATTCTGCCTGCCGAGCATGCTACCGCGATTCTTAGCGACCCGGAGGCAGCTCGCACGCTTGTCTACACGACGAAAGCCGAATGTGCGGCACGCCTGGCCGGTTCGTGTGGTTTCGCCGAACCCGTCTCAATGGTGAGCCGATACGGCCTGCCGTCGGCAAGCGACGCGGCACTACTCGAGAGCTTGGCAGACCGGACAGCATGTGTCTTCTTCGGCGATGCAGATCCGCCCGACATCCTCGTGTTTGCCTGGCTGGAGCAGCACGTTCCAATCCAGTGGCGGGGAGTGAGCGACGCCGTGCTGCTGCAATTCGGGCACCGGGACCTGAAGGCGATCTCGATTCCCATGTCGGCGGCGGAGAAAGACACCGTCCCCCTGCTGAACGATCTCTGTCCGGACTTCCGAAAGCTCCTCGGACCGCAATGTGCGGCGATTCTTGAGCGCGGGTTCAAGGTTGAGCTGGAGGCAGTTCTTCAGTGCTGATCGATTACCTTTATTTCGTCCGGTCTTGTCTGTCGGAACAACCTGATTCGAGAGCGGGGAGTGGAGAGAGGCAGAGTTCTGCCCTCGCGAAGGAGTGAAAACAGCCATTGACAGCCCCCGTGTCGGGCGAGAGAATTCTTGGGAGCCGCGTTGCACTGAAGCAGGAAAAACCTGGGCCGGCTGTTTCTCTCTAGGGGAGTGGCTGTCGGCGGCCTGCGGTCCTTCGGATTCCCTTCTGCGGGGGACGAATCCGAACCAGTCAAGGAAGGAACGGACTCTTGCCGAACCTCACGAAGTTGGCCCCCTCGGCCGAGTTGGATATGGCAGCCGGCCTGAAGGCTCGTTGGCAGACCGCTGGGGGGATTCCGATCTCGCTGCAGGCCTCGCCGGGCTTTGCCGAGCCCGTCACCTGCAACGTGGAAGTTCTCCGCTTGCACCTGGAGCACGCCCGGCTCAGTCTCCTTCGAGGCTTCGACGAACTGCTCTGTCTGGAAGGATTGACCGGGGTCGAACACTTTCCCCACCAGATCGAAACGGTCCGCAAAGTGCTGCGGCACTTCCGCGGCCGCGTGTTGCTGGCCGACGAGGTCGGGCTGGGCAAGACGATCGAGGCTTGCCTGGTGTTGCGCGAGTTTCTGCTTCGCGGACTCGCAAAACGCGTGTTGATCCTGGTCCCCACGGCCCTGGTCTCTCAGTGGCGCGAGGAGCTTGTGTCGAAGTTCGGCCTGGAGTTCTCCGTTCCGCCCAGAACCAGGCAGGCCGATCGTGCCGAGTACTGGACCGGCACGGACCGGGTACTGTCGTCGCTGTCGTTTGCCAAAAGCCAGCGGCGTGCCGCGGCCGTCACTGCCGCGCCCTGGGACCTGGTCATCGTCGACGAAGCGCACCACTGCAAGAATCGCACGACCCGCAACTGGCAATTGATCAACGGACTGAAACGCCGGCACCTGTTCCTCCTGACGGCCACTCCCGTGCAGAACAACCTGCTGGAACTGTACAACCTGTTGACGCTGCTGGAACCCGGTCACCTGAAGACCGAGACGGACTTCAAGCGCCAGTACGTTCGGCGGGGCAATCCGCGAGACCCCCGCAACCGCCATCGGCTGCGGACGTTGCTGGGCGAGGTGATGATCCGCAACACCCGCAGCCTGGTCCAAATGGACTTGCCGCCGCGTTATGCCCAAACCCTGATGGCTCAGCCGCACGGCGACGAAGAGCGGCTCTATCGCCTCCTGGATGAATACCTTCGGCGGCGCAGAGCCTTGCCGCAGGAAGACGCCGTCGCCGGTGCGGAGATCGACGAGATCGAAAAGGAGGACGGGGCGGGGCCGCCGCTGAGCGGGGCCGCACTGCCCCCGTTGGGACGAAAACAGTTGAGTACCCTCCTTTCCGCCTCCGGCAGCCACCCCCGTTCGCTGGCCGACTCGTTGGAAAGGGTCGCCGGCACGGATCCCGACGCGGCGCCGATTATCGAGATCGCCCGAAACATCCAACGCTCGGCCAAAGACGAGAAGCTTTTGGAGCTTCTCCGGCAAAGCGGACAGGACAAAGTGTTGGTCTTCGCCAGTTTCCGGCGGACTCTGGAGCATCTTCAATCCCTGTTGGACCAAGCCGGAATTGCCTATGTCACGTTTTCCGGTGCAGAGTCGGACCGCCAGAAGGACGAAGCCGTGGAGACCTTCCGGCAGCTCGTGCCGGTGATGCTCTGCTCCGAGTCGGGGGGCGAAGGGCGCAATCTCCAGTTCGCCAATACCCTGATCAACTACGATCTGCCCTGGAACCCGATGCGGATCGAGCAGCGAGTGGGGCGGATTCACCGCATCGGCCAGACTCGCGAGGTGTTCATCTTCAATATCTGCGCGGCCGGTTCGCTGGAAGCCCGGCTGCTCGACCTCCTGACCGACAAGATCCGCATGTTCGAACTGGTGGTCGGGGAAGTCGGTTCGATTCTCGGGAATCTGGAAGGGGGCGAGGAGTTCGAGACGCTGGTGCTCAACCTCTGGATGCGTTCGGCCACCGACACGGAACTCGACCGGTCCTTCGACACGTTGGGCCGAACGCTGCTCGAAGCCCAGGAGGAGTATCTTACGACGAAGCAGCTTGACGAAGCGCTCTTCGGGGAGGATTACCAATGAGCGGCGGCATTCAGGAAGAACTCCGCCAGTTCGCCACTCGCGTTCTGGAGCATCGCGGCGCTCTCGTGGATTGGCCTGTCGGTACCGGCGCCGGAACGGCCGTCGTGCCCGAAGAGGTGGCCGCTGCCGTGGGGATCGACGACGACACGATCCGGCTCACCGACCAACCCGGCGGCGAGGGCTGGTGCGTCAGCCTGGGCACCGATTTTCTCGAGACGGCGGGCCGGTTGTTGGAGGCCGAGCCGCGAACCGGCTCGTTCGCCGCCAGCCGGCTCTATCTGAAGCGTGGGAGCCTCGAGGAGGCGGTCCGCCGCGCCTTCGCGTGGCTGAACGCCAAAGTCGTCGTTCGCGATACCAGGGCCACTCACGTGGAATACCACACGTGGTGGTTTCGGGCCTCGCTGACTTCCGAAGACCGCTGGGAGACGCGTTTGGCCGTGACCGTCAACTCGGCGACCGGGGTGGAGATTGACTTGCCGGACCCGCTCGCTCTCTGGGAGCTCGAGCCGCGGCAGGTAACCGGCCGGAAGCCTCCCTCGACCTATCCGCGGGCAGTCGCCCGCGCGCTCCCCCGGGTGAAGGCCGCGGCCGAGGACTTCTTCTGCCGCATGGACGGCCGGATCGAGCGCGACCGCCGGCGTCTCCGCGAGTACTACGGAGCGCTGCTGCGGGAAGCGGATCATAAGAAACCTCGGGGCGGCGCAACCCCCGATCCGGAGAAGACCGCCGAGCGGAAACGGGCGGTCGAACTGGAACTTCGTCGCAAACTGGCCGAACTCGACGAGCGGTACGCGATCGCCGGGTCGTTGCAGCCGCTAGTGCTGATTCGGACGGTACTCCCTGCGATGGCCGTTGACCTGTCGGTGCAGCGCAAACGGGCGTCGAAACGGCACACCTTGTACTGGAACCCCTTGGTGCGGGCGATCGAGCCGATGTGCTGTGGCCGCTGCGGCAACGGCATCTTCTCCGTGGCGTTCACCGACGACGACGTTGACCCTCGCTGTGCTGATTGCCGGCGGTGAGTCGAAGTCCGCGACGATTGGCTCCTTGTTCATAACGCGGTTTTTCCGGACTGGTGCCCCCCTTGTGGATGTGGAAGCCGTGGCCGAGCGAATGCACGATATCCTTGACGTTGTGATCGTCGAGTATCTCGTTTCCGCCTCTGAACGGAAGCCAAGCCGGTTTGAGGGAGAACTCTATTGGAGTCAGAAGTGAACCGCGATAGTGAAGACCGGGAAGTGTCTCAACTCCCCGGGTCGCAACGGAAGCCACCATCGCACGTCTCCCTTCCCGATTCGTCCTGGCGGTCTCGCTTCCGTAGCCGTTTGCGCCGCTGGTACGCAAAACATGCCCGGGACCTGCCTTGGCGGCGGAACCGCGATCCGTACCTCGTCTGGATCAGCGAAATCATGCTGCAGCAGACGCAAGTGGCTGCGGTCGAGCCCTATTTCCTGCGGTTCCGGGCGGCCTTCCCGACGATCAAAGCCCTGGCCGCGGCCGACGAGCAGGACGTGCTGCGGCATTGGGAAGGCCTGGGCTACTACCGCCGGGCACGGCAGCTTCACGCGGCCGCCAAGGTTCTAGTGGACGAGCACAGGGGACGGTTTCCCGACGACCCCGAGGCCGTTCGTGCCCTACCGGGCATTGGACGCTACACGGCAGGGGCGATCCTCTCGATCGCCTTCGACGCTCGCGAGCCGATTCTCGAAGCCAATACGATCCGACTCTTCTGCCGGTTGCTGACGTATCGGGGACAGCCCGCGTCGTCCGAGGCTCAACGCCTGCTCTGGGCCATGGCCGAGGCTATGCTGCCGCGTCGCCGCGTGGGAACCTTCAATCAGGCCCTGATGGAACTGGGCAGCCAGGTCTGCACGCCGAAGGCGCCGAAATGCGATCAGTGCCCGGTGGCCACGCTGTGCGAGGCCAAACGGTTCGGTCTTCAGGATGCCGTTCCCGCCCTGAAGCCGAAGAAGAAGTTCGAGGAAGTGCATGAGGTGGCCCTGATCGTGCGTCGCCGCGGCCGCGTTCTGCTGCTGCGGCGACCCGAGGGGGGGCGCTGGGCCGGGCTCTGGGACTTCCCCCGCTACGAAATGGACCACGAAGTAGAACCGGTCCTGTTCCGCAGGCTCCGCGACATGCTGCGGACACAGACCGGTATCGATGCTGTGCCCGAGAGCCATCAGAAGCGGTTAAAACACGGCGTGACGCGATTCCGCATCACCCTCGACTGCTATTCGGCTCGGTTCGTTGCGTCAGGCAAACCTCCGGCCGATGCGCCGGAGTGGAAGTGGGTCACGCCGGGGCAAATGGCGGAGCATCCACTAAGTACGACCGGGAGAAAGCTGGCAGCGTTGGTAAGATAGAACACGGAGATTCCTACTGCCTTCGAGGACTGGGAGGTTGGACATTGTTTGTTGGCGGTGGGCTCGGAGATGCGGTACAATTGATTATCTTTAGGTTTCCGCGAAGAATGACAGATCATTGGAGGTCCATGATGCGAGCCGAATCTGTCCGTTCAGAGGTCATCCGCATGGTGCGCCAAGCACCTTTTCGTCCCTTCGTGCTCAGCATGGAGAATGGGGATCGTGTCGGCATCGGGCACCCAGAGAATATCGCATTTGACCCGGTGGGTGACTCTCCCGACTTCTACGTGATCTCGGAGCGAATCCGGCTCTTCGGAACATTCGAGGCGGTGACAAACGTCGCCGCAGCCGACTCGGTCGAACATCTCCCTTAAGCGGCCGTTCCCGCGCCATATTGCTCCGTCAAGTCGCAGGTCCAAATGTATACAATGTTTGCCGATCACATCAACTGAAGTGAATTCGGTACAACATGCACAGCACTTTGCCAAAGCCCATCGGCCTCTACGTCCACCTTCCCTTCTGCGTCCGAAAGTGCGCCTACTGCGACTTCGCCTCGTACGCCGGGCGCCAGGCGGATATCCCGCGCTACGTGGATGCCGTTGTCCAGGAGATAACACGCCGCGGCGCCGAGACGGGGCACCCGAGCGCGGACACGATCTTCCTGGGCGGCGGCACGCCCTCGCTTCTCGACGAATTCCAGATAACACGCATCCTGGATGCCCTGTTTGACGCCTTCCCCATCGAACAGAACGCCGAGATCACCTGCGAATGCAACCCCGGAACCCTCACGCCCCCCTTTGCCCAGGCCTTGCGCCAAGCGGGTGTCAACCGCCTGTCCCTGGGCGCGCAAGCCGCGCAGACGCGTCTTCTGCGTCTCCTCGGCAGAATCCATGATTGGGAGCAAGTGATCGCTTCCGTGGAAATCGCACGTCAAGCGGGATTTGAAAACATCAACCTCGACCTGATGTTCGGCCTGCCTTCCCAGACCGTTTCCGATTTCCGGGAAACGCTGGCGGCCGCCATGGCCCTTTGCCCCACCCATGTCTCCTGTTACGGCCTGATCGTCGAGGAAGGAACGCCCATCTGCCGCGAAGTTACGGCCGGGAAGTTGGTCCTTCCCAATGAGGAAGTGGAACGCGACATGTACGAGTTCGCCCGGCAGACGTTCGCGGAACACGGCCTTCAGCAATATGAAATCAGCAATTTCGCCCGCGAAGGCTACGCCTGCCGTCACAATATCGGCTGCTGGACCCGCGTGCGGTACCTCGGCTTCGGCTGTGCGGCGCACAGCTTCTTCGACCAGTGCCGCACGATGAACCCGCCCCAACTCGATGCCTATCTGGCCGGCGAGGAACCGAAGACCGAGCAGATCTCCAAAGACGAAGCCCGGTTCGAAAGCATGATGCTGGGCCTGCGGATGACCCGCGGCGTCAAGGACGAGGATTTCACCCGCATGCACGGGCTGAGTATCCGCGACGCGTTCGGTGCAAAGCTCGACAAACCGATCAACGCCGGGCTGCTCGAGTGGCACGAAGGCGCCTTGAGGCTGACCCGCCTCGGCATGGATCTGCAGAATAGCGTGCTGGTGGACCTCATGTGACGCGACAAGAAGAGCCGCGAAACAGGTTGCGCGGCGCAGCACTCGGCTTGAGACCGACTCCTATCAGCGTCACTCCTCCGCGGGCTTTGGCCAGAGATCCTCCTCGTCCAACACGTCGTCATCCGGGCGCGACGTTCCGTGACGCTTCGCGAGTTCCATGCCGGCGAGCGTAGCTGCATCGGTGTGGTAGCCGGGTGTCACGAGTGCTCGGCGCCAGTATTTTTCTGCAGCTTCCGGCTGACCCAATGCCGCAAGTTTCCGCCCAACGACGTAGGTGAAGGCACTACGGCCGGCGGAATCGATCGGGGCGACCAGCCCGTCGAGTTTCTCCAGTCGTTCGGGCGACGTGTCGCCGGTCTTGAGCCATTCGAGGACTGCCAGCCCTGCCTCGTCTCTCTTTCCGTCATAGTCGGGCTTCTCCCGAGCCTTCTCGACCATTTCCTTGATGGCGGAGATGATCTTCTCTCTAGAAGCCGCATCGTTCGGCTCGCGTGCGAGCTGGACGGCCATCATTCCGGCGAAGTAGGAAGGCTCCGCGTCGAATGCCTTCCGGAATGACTCCAGGGCCTTGTCGAGCTGGTCTTCGAGCAGAAAGTAAGTTCCCCGTTTCGCAAGTCCCTTCGCCGTTTTCGTTTCGGAGTTGCGCTGGCAATACTCCAGGGCGAGCTTGCGGGCAGCATCCAGGTCGCCTCGTCCGGTTCGCTTGCACCACAGGTACCAGTCGATGCCGCTGCCGGTGGGATAATTCGTGGACTTCTCCCGCATCCACTCTTCCGACGCCTTCCAATCGGCCAGACCTTCGCATACGAAACTGGCCGTGTTGAGGCCCCAGGCGGCCCACGTGCCACCCGCCTGTTCCGCATGGTGCCTGGCCTTTTGCCAGTCGCCCCAACTGCACAGCCCGTTGGCCAATTGCTGGTGGGCCATGGCATGCTCGAGCCCGAGATTCTCCGATTTCAGGTAATCGAGCAGCGTCTGTTCCCATTTCTCCCGGTCGCCCAACTCGAAATGCAGGTTGGCCAAGTCCCTGGCGGTCGAAAAGGTCGGCAGGCATGCGAGCGATCGCTCGTAGCAGCGCATGGCGGCCGGCTTGTCCTGCTTCGCATAATAGCGATAGGCGAGGATTCGGAAGGCCGTCGGATCGTTCTTCAACTCGCTTTCCCATTTCTGCAGATCTTCGATCGAGGGATCCTCGGCAGCCTGGACGGCCATACGCGTTGCCGTTTCGCAGTGGGGGGCGATGCCGGCAAACTCGCGGGCGAAGATGGCGGCGAATCGGGCGTCCTCAGGATTCCACGAAGGGCTGTCCGGATAGACGTATTCAAGCATCCCCGCGAACGTGAAGTTGCGACCAGCGACTTGATAGGCGAATTTCCCGATGCTTTGCCTCCTGGAATCCTTGATCCACCAGACGCGATGAAGCATGCCCGACATGTTGCGTCTCGGATCCTCGATCACGAGATCTTTCAGAAGCTCCTGCATCTCAACCCGCTCATGGGGCCATCTGTACCGATAGGAATCGATATAGGCCGCGAAGCGATGATCCTTCACCAGGGGCAGGACCGAGGCGACGTCGTCGGCCACGGAGTGCTCCGTGGCGTTGAGCGACACTCGCAGTGAGTTGGCGATCTGGACGAACTGCTCTTCTTCCAGCAAGAACGCCAGAATCGACCAGGACGGATCGCCGTCCGCGAGTTCCGCCGATTTCTTGCGCAAATAGCGGGCGGCATAGGTCGGCGCGGCGGAGAATTCGTCGCGGGGATTGGGGTCGCCGAACACATTGTCAATGAGGCGGCTCGGTATTCTGTCGATCGAAAGAACCGCGCGGAACTTGTCCGGCAAGTCCGACAAGGCCAGAAGGCCGGCCGCGACATGAGCCCCAAACATCAAAGGTCCGAGCTGCGCGCCCGTGCGTGTGGCCCCCAAGGTCTGGCCGTGATGGGCCAACTCGAAATAGACGCCATACGCGGTCGGGCATTCGCGTCTGGCCGCAGCGGCAGCCTCGAACATCCATTGCGATTGCCGGTAGGCGCTGGCAAGCTGGAAATCCAGGCGAGTGGCCCAACCGCGAAGTTCCGGATTCTCGTCGCCCACTTTCCGAACGGCGGTTCGATCGCACATGACGTAAGGCCTGATCAGCTTCGTCCACGCCGGGGGGACGTACTCGCCTGCTCCGGCGGTTTCTCGCTCGGTTCGACGCCGCTGGAGACGCTCCAGGTCCTCCTCCGCGTGCTGGAACGTACCCCCCAGCGCCCAGGCATAGGCCCGATTCCAGATGGCGAAATCCCGCTCTTTCTTGCTGGCATACATTCGCTGGGCGTACAACCATGCCCGAGCAGTAAAGACTTCGCTCGATGTGTTCCATTGATGTTGCGTGAGCATGGCCAGATTGGCGTAGCCTCGAACCAACACGCTGAGCCAGTCTGGGGACTCGCCATGGGCGGCGATCGCCCGATGGGCCGACCGCACCGCCCCGTACTGGGCAATGAAATCGACTTCGAGAAGTGCCTTCTCGATCTCGTCTGAAGGAGAGGACGGCTCCGTCGGCCCAGGTTTTTCGCCTTCCAGGCCTGCCATGCGAAGAGCTTCAACGAAGTCGCCCCGCGAGTCCTCCTCAAGTTTGGGGATGAGATGGCCGTAGACTCTTGTCCCGCCAACGGCGGTCTTGAACGACTTGGTCCACAGGGGCTTCGTCTCGTGGATGTCCTTCCCCTCCTCAGGTTTCACCAGGCTCAGCCGCCACTGGCCCGAGATGTTGGCCCGCTCGATGACCATCAGATCGATCACCTCGCTGTTCTCGGGCGGCGTCTCGTGAAGCGTCTCATCGCAGGTCATCAATCCCAGTTCTTCGCGAGCTGCAAGCAGAAACGCCTGGCGGACAACTTCCCGTCCCAGCCGGTAGGCAAGGTCGTTCTCCTCCAATTGCTTGTAGGGAAGGAACTCCGTATGCAGATGCAGAACGGGTGTTTTCTCGCCTCCCACCTGCGACTCACTCGCCATGGTTGTCGCAAGGCAAACCGTCGCCAGGGCCACTGCCACAGGCACCGCCAAACCCAATCGAGAGCATTTCATCGGCAATCCCCACCAGAACTGGAGAAAAGAGCAAGATGGCCACCTGTCGCCACACCGCGATTCGACAGAGACCCTCCCCCGACTTGCGGCCTCAGGGCACTCGTGTCGATCTATTGACGTTCGCATCGTCATTAACCGAGGACCGACAACGGAGGTCTGGTTCTCCAGAATACACGGCCGGCCAAACATCTGCTCGGAAGCTCGGCATCAGTGAAGGCGTGTCAACAGTCTACAGTCTTGTGCCCGATACTGTCATCCCTGTCGAACCAATTTGCACCTGAAGGGGGGGGTGAAACAAGCGGCGCACGCTGAGACCGGCAGGCATGCCGTTCCTTTCCTCCATCTTGTCTGCCCTTCCCCTGTCGCATTTGGCGGTGCTGAGGCCATAAGGGTCCAGTGGGCACTCAAGCCCGAAACCAACATCACGAGAGGAGGATTTGTCATGCTGAGGTCACGTTTCTTCTGCTGCCTGTTCGCCGGTCTGCTCGGCCTGTCGGTCGAAACTTGCCTGGCCGACGGCGTCTGGACGGGTGTGGACGTGGGGCCCGGACACGCTGAGGCCAACGCGGGCTACGACGCCCCCCAGGGACTCGCTCGCACCGAGAGCCGAGTAGGTCAAGTCAACGTGGGCCGGGGCTTCGCCCTGGGATACGGTCCCGACGGCCTGTCGCTTTCCCACTCCATCGGAGTCTCGGGGCAGCACGGTTTCGGCGCCGCTCACAACTTCAACCTGAGCATCGGCCGCGACGGCACGCACGTCTCCCACGGCGGTGTGCAGACCATCGGCGGCAACTCACGCGTGCTGGCCGGCGGCGAGGCACACTACGGCCCGGGACAGCTTGGGGGCGGCAGCTACACGGGCGGCTTCGGCCATCACACCAATGCCTGGTCCCAGTCGCGAACCCGCCGTTTCTGGTAGCCGCCTGACAGGACAAGCCAGGCCACGTCGTCCGTCCACTGCCGTTTCGCTCGTTGCTCTTCCCTCCCAACCCAAGGTGATCTCATGAAAACTTACGTTGCCAGTTTGGGCGTGCTGTTGATTCTGTCGGCCGCCGCCCATGCCCAATCCACCGGTTTCCCCCAAGGAGCCCTCGATCTCGACTCGCTGCGCAGCCAGGTGATGTCCCGCCATTTCGCTCCCGCCGATGGGCAGAATCCGAGGCTCGGCTCAACGCCGCTGATGATCGGGAAGCCCCACCTCGACGAACGAATCTGGTCGGAGTGGGGCGTGGCCCTCGGCCCGGTCCCTGCTCTGCTCTCCATGCATTGCCCCGATCTCAAGCCCAATGCCGGCCTATTGATCGAGAAGATCCGGCCCGGCAGCCCTGCCGAAAAAGCCGGCCTGGTGGCAGGCCAGGTTCTCGCAGGTGCCGAAGAGGAGTGGTTTCAGTCAGTCCACGACCTGCCCAGGCTGGTCGAGCCTCAAACGGTCATCGTGCTCGTGGCGGGCCGGCTTTGCGAGATGGATATTCAGCCGGACCGTACGCCGCTGTCGGCAGGCAACTCAACAGCCGAGCTTCGCTCCGCCCCGGCAAGCGTCTCGGCATTCGGCGCTGCTGCGGATGAGGACGGCAGCCAGGCGATCTCGATGGCCTGTGCCAACGGGATCTTCGACATCGACGCCTCGTACGCCACGGCCAAGGGCCGGCAGAAGATCCACTTGAGCGGCACTCGGAAGCAAGTTGAGAAGTCGATGGCCGACTTGCCCGCTCCCGTTCAGCAGTCCATCCAGCGCCGTCTCCAGATGGTCGCACCCTATTAGTTCCCCAAGCACAGCGATTCACCTTCCACGTTGGACAACGACCCTTTCTTTCATGCAGGAGTTCAAACCATGTACGCGAAGAGTATCCTTCCCGCATTGCTCGCAGTGGTGGCACTCGTAAGCCAGGTTGACGCCCAGGTCACCGCGCGATCCTACTCGACCGGTGGCGTGGCCACCGCAAACGCTCAGGGCCAAGGCAACGTGCAGTTGCACGCCGACGCCTCGGCGGCCAACGGCGGTTGGGCCAACGCCAACATCAACGGTTCGGGCCTTTGGGGCGGACGAGCCGAGGGGCTGAGCGTTGCCGCTGCCAACGGCGGCTTCGCCCGCAGCGACGTCAACAGCCACGCCCAGGGCTGGAACGCTCGTTCCTACGGTGAGAGCGTTGCCGCCACCAACTTCGGCACCGCCATCAGCGAGGGCAACGCCTTCGCCCGCGGCAACAGCCAGGCAATCAGCCGCAGTGCCGCCTTCGGCGACTTCGGCCACGCCCGTTCGCGATCCGATGCCGAGGCCTATGCCCAACGGGGCGGGACCTCGTTTGCCCAGTCGGATTCCGTTGCCGACGCATTGTTTGGTACAGCCCAAAGCCAGAGTGGAGCTCGTGCGATCTCCGATTTCGGCGGCACCGCCGTCAGCCGCGGCCAGGCCATCGGACTGGGATGGGGACGCAATGCCAACGCGGGCGCCTTCGCCGAGAGCCAAGGCTATTTCGGCGGATTCAGCCAGTCGAACGCCTACCACCTCGACTGGTGACGCAAACCCTCACCTAACCCCTCACTCCTTAGCGGTCGGCCCCATTCGGAGCCGACCGCTTTCATTGGGTGAGCCCGTTTCAACGGAACTTGACAACCCGACGCCGTATCGTCATCGTTTCGGCAAGGGAAGTACTCTGCGATGGTTTCCTGCATCTCAAGGCTAACGGCCATGTAAGGAGTTGCTGATGAGCCAGAACCCAGAAGTTTCCGAATTGATCGTTCGCGTCCGCGATGGGGACGACGATGCTGCCCAAGCCCTTTGGGACAAGTACTTTCTGAAGCTGGTTCGGCGAGCCACGAACAAACTGGGACGCCACCAGCGGATGTCGGACGGCGAAGACGCGGCCCTCAGTGCCTTCAACAGCTTTCTTCAAGGAATGCAGGAAGGTGATTTCGCCTGGCTTCGCAATCGGAAGGAACTTTGGCGGCTGCTCGCGACGATCACCGTGCGAAAGGCGTGGGCCCACCTGCGTCACGAACACCGCGACAAACGCGGTGGAGGAGGCGTGTTCGGCGAATCGGCCTTTGTTCCCGTGAGAGAATCGAGCGAAATTCCAGGCATCGCCGGAATCGACGCGGCCGTGGCAAGAGGGGCTGAACTGACACCCGACGACATTGTACTTCTGCAAGAGGAATACACGCATCTTCTCGATTCTCTCCCAGAAGGGGGTATTCGCGAAACAGCCGAGCTTCTGCTCCAATACAGTGACAAGTACGACAAGCGGGCGCTCGCGGAGCAGATGGGCTGCTCGATAAGGACAATCGAACGACGCTGCAACGACATCGTGGAGATACTAGCCAGGCGACAATCTCGCCCGGACTGAGGAAGCAATCTGCCAGGGGACTGTCCCGATTTTTGTGGCAGGACGCCACAATAATGGGACTGTCCCCTTCCCGAAGCATCACGAGCACAGAATTCGGTACAGGCCCTCTGCTGGTGTGTCGGACACGAGAGCAGGAAGGGCATGAGGATAGGGGACTGCGCGTCTGCCGACGAGTTTCCCTCAGTTCTGCACCGCATTCTCATTCCCTCGTCTTCGCAGCACGGTCAGACTGGTAAGATAGGCAAACTGCAGTCGGGTGCTACTGCCGAATATGCCGGTTGCACAGCTCCTGGACAGGCGTCGAACACGCTTCGATGAGGCCGAGGAAGTTCCAGGCCCCGTGGCAAAGGTTATAATGGCGTTCTCCTCAACAACCTCGGCGCACGGCCGGCAAGCAGAGCCTTTCTCGACATCCCTGAGCCCAGGAGAGATCGCCCGTGACAACGGACAGATCATCTGAGAACCGGGCGGATTGGACCTCGAATCGATTGATCGAGCAGCGAGAACGGATTTGCGCTCGATTTGAGGAAGCGCTCAGAAGCTCGCGTGAAGGGGACGGAGACCGTCCCAGGTCTGAGGATTTCCTGGCGGACGTGCCCGAAAGTCATCGCTGGCCGGTTCTTCATTGCCTGCTGCTCCTGGAAGAAGACTACCGCCGCCAGGCCGGCGAAGCAGGGAGCCTCCTTGGCGAGTTCTGCGAGCGATTCCCGGACTTTGCCAGTTGCATCAAACAGGCGTTTCCCGGCCAGGATTTCCCCACGGCGACGCAAATCGAGTTCAGTACGGCCCGCGGGCTTCGCAAGCGAGTGCGAGAGTACGAACTACAGGAAAAGCTCGGCCAGGGCGGCATGGGAGTCGTCTGGAAGGCATGGCACGTTCGGCTCAAGAAGCACCGGGCGATCAAGGTGCTGCACTCTCACTTGCTGGAGAGTCCGGAGGTGCGCGACCGTTTCCTGAACGAGATGGAAGCCCTGGCCCGGTTCGAGCACGCGAATATCGTGCGCGCACACGACGCGTTTGAAGAAGGCGGGCAACTCTACCTGGTCATGGAATATGTGGAAGGTTCGGACGTCAGTCGACTCGTGACCGAGCGCAAGAAGCTGGCCGTCGGTGCTGCCTGCGAGATTGTCCGCCAGGCAGCCCAGGGGTTGGCCGTGTTGCATGACCAGCACGTCACACACCGCGACATCAAGCCGTCCAACCTCATGCTCGCCCGAGACCCGGACTCCAATCGACCTGTCGTCAAGGTGATGGATCTGGGACTGTCGCAGATCGATACCGAACGGGGCTTGACCAATTCGGGGGAGGTGTTCGGAACGTGTGAGTTCATGGCCCCCGAACAGTACGAGGACTGCCACGACCTCACCCCGGCCGCAGACGTCTATTCGCTCGGTTGTTCGCTGTTCTTCCTGCTCACGGGCCAGCCGCCTTATACGGCGGAAGGGTCGCAAGGTGCCAGAGCGATCAAGCTCATGCTGGCCCACCAGAACGAACCGATTCCGCGGCTTCGCGATTTCTGTCCGGAGGGCGCGAGCTTGCAGCCCCTGCTCGATCGCATGCTGGCCAAAAAGGCCGAGAAACGCTTTGCCTCCGCCCTCGAATTGCTCCCCGAACTCAAACCGTTCGCCGACCAGGAACAACTCAAGACCATACTGGGAGAGAAGGGGGGCGAGGTCGGCGATCGTCTGCCGGACAAGAAGCGGCGGAGGCCCGTCGGACGGCTGGCATCGTTGCTCACGCGGCGTGCGGTCATCTGGATGATTGCCGCGCTCGCCTTGGTGGCGGGCTCGGTCGGCGGGATTGCAGGACTCTACGAGATCTCTTCCCGGCCGCGGCTTCGAGAACTGCACCTTCACGCGGCATCCGTGGCCATCGACTACGGCAATCAGATCGAACGCCGGCTGGCGATGCTGCGCCGCGCTGCCGGCGACCCGAGACTGCCGGGCTTGCTCCTGGCGACCAAGGACGCCGAGATCCGATCCAAGGAGTTCTCCGAACTCAACCAATGGCTGGAAGACGAGAAACTTGGAAGCGGTCTGACGTCGCTCGAACAGGACGACACCACCTGGTTCATCACGGATGCGAGCGGACGTCAGGTTGCGCGAGAACCTCACGGTTCCTCGCTCGGCGGATCGCAGTACTGGACGCGATCGTACTTCCACGGCATGCCAAACGATCTGGATGCCGAGGCGGATGACCCGGCCGGCGTGTCTCCCGTCCGGGAACAGACCGTCTCGGCGCCCTACTCGAGCACCTCAGAGCCCGGCCAATGGAAGATCGCCCTTTCGACTCCGATCTTCGCGCCAAGCTCCGAAAGTGGCGAGCCCATTGGCATCCTGAGCATGTCGGTCAAACTCGAAGACTTGACATGGTTTCAATCGGGGGTCGAAAACTCGGCCGTTGCGCTGGTCGAACTCTATCGCGAGAACTGGCTCGACGACGACTCGAAAGGGCAGATTCGGATCGGTCAGATCATCTACCATACAGGACTATCCCGCGCGGCCCTGGGGGGGAAGAATTCCGATGCCGATCCGCCTTGTGTCGCCGAGGAACTCGTGCCGCAACTTCAGACGCTCCGAAAACAGAGGCTCAACTCTTTCCTGCGGAAGGAGCCGCGGTCGCTGTGCGACCTGTGCGTGTCGAAGACCTACAGGGACCCCGTTTCTGCCAATCCAACGTCACCCCGCCGCGCTGCCTTTGAACCGGTGTTCGTGTCGGGTGAGCCCGGCAGCAAGCTGACCAACATCGGTTGGCTGGTCATCGTGCACGATTTCTATCCGTCGGATCGCCCTGCGAATTGATGAGCGGTCGTTCTTCGACGGTCTCCAATAGGTAGCGATCGACAATTCCCGCACCGAAATGCTGGATCAGGTTGTACAGGATGATCGGCAGCAGCACGATCTCCGGTTCGGGCAGGAGCGTTGCGACCAGCACGAGGCCGGCGCCGTTGTTCCGCATTCCCAATCCAAAGTAGAGAGATGCTCGTTCGGGGCGTCCTTCCCGAAACAGGCGAGAGATGGGAACGACCGCTCCGAAGGAGACGATTGCCAACCCCAGTGCGGCCAGAACGGCCGTTGCCAACAGACTCCAGTCCGGGCGCTCAATGAGGGGCGGAAGTGCAAGGGAAGCATTGGAGTAGTTGAGCAGAAGCAGATTGATGAGATTGACGAGTTTCACATGCTGCTTCAGTTTCTGTGTGCGGGCGGCACCTAGCAGTCGCCGGACAACGATCCCGAACAAGGCCGGCACGATTACCCACAGCGTCAGAAAAACGGCGGCCATCTGCGACGCAAACCCGATCGTCTGCCGTCCTCCCTGCGCCGCCACGGCCCCCGTCAGCAAATGGAGCATCCCGAACGCGACCAGGGGGCTGAGGAGCGTCGAGAAGAGCACTAATCCAAGACTCATTGCCATGTTGCCGTCGGCGTTCTGAGACCAGGCGGTCGATGAGCCCGCGGTCGGCATGGCGGCAATTACGGCAATTCCCAACAGCAGGGGGCGCCTCGTCGTTCCCTCGGCAAACCCCAGCAGCGACGACAAGCCAAGAAGATACGCCAGCGGGAGCAAGATTCCGGCCGCCAGCGCCGCGACCAGGACCGGCCAACGGTGTTTGAGGTGCGCCAGGTGCTCGTGTTCCAAGCCGAGTCCGGCGTTGAAGAGCAGGAGCCCCAGCATCAGACTCAACAGCGACGGGCTCATCCCGTGGAACACCGGCAGCTCCGTCTGGCGGATCCAGATACCCACACTCGGCCACAAAGCGCCGACGCCGTAGCAGGCGACCAGACACCAGATCAGGCGTCGGTGTGCGAAACGGAAGATGAAATCGGCCAGTTGAACCATGTCTTTTGTGGGCAGCCCGGCGAAACTCGGTTCACAGTTGACGCAAGGCGTTTTTCGGCAAGGCCTTGCGTTCCATGTCTGCAATTTCTCTGAGGACGGCATCCAGCCGTTCCCCAATCGCTCGGCAAATACTTATGTCCAAGCGGCCCCGATTTGCGACACGGAATCGCCCATTTTTGATTTATCTATCTGTCACGTATGTGAACATGAAAGGCGTCGCAATTCACCGGCATTCCGCCATAAGCCCAATAGAAGGAGCAAGCAATCAAGGTTGGAGGTTGGATCGATGCCGGACGGAAGACGAAAACGACGACACAGTGGAGACCGGGCGAAACGCCAGTGGTACGCACGGCACCGTGCCGCGCGATTCTTCAAGCGATTTGGCCTCGAAGGGCGAATGAAGGCCTGCGCCGGCTGACCTCCTTGTGCCCTCTTCTCGGGCCATTCCCTTGCCCCGTGGGTTGCACTTGCCGAGTGCAACTCCGAACCACTCACTATTCCTGATACGCCTGGCAGGCCGCTTTCTCCTGCTCGATGGTCGTCTTCCCCTCGCAAACCACAAAGCGGGTCTTATAGTCGACCGGCTTGCCCTTTTCGAGCGGGAAAACCGTCCTTCCCGGAAAGGCCAACGAGATGCAGGTGGAGCCGTAGTAGCGGAAGTTGTTCGGAAACAGCGGCGTATCCTTCGACTCGAACATCATCAAGGTCGTGAAATCGGGTGTCTCGACGCCGGCGGCCGGGTACTTGCCGTAAAGCGCCATCCACGCCGAGTCGCCGTACGTCGCCCGATCCGACACCCGCTCCACGATCGCCAGATCGTCGCCTCGCCACTGGTCCGGATTCGGATGCACGGCGCGCAGCGAAAACTCCTTCACTTCCGGATTGAGCCGCACCGTCATTCCGCCGTAGCCGCCGTAATCGACCTTCTGGCGGCCGGCAATGGCGATGCCGTCGACCAACGCCTCGAGCCTGACGTCGACGTCGACCGTGCGGCTCCGCGCTCCCGCCGTCCCCGCGGTCTTGGAGGCACGAATCGTCACCGTCTCGTTCACCACGTCGGTCGGGTCGTCGTCGTAGCGCCAGACATTCACCGCCTGAAGCACGGCCTCATCGGCGCCCGCTTCCATCTTGGTGATTTTGACGGGATAAGCCCGGATCTTGCAGACGGCCCAGATGTCGCCGATCTTGTCGTTGCGGCGCACCTCGCACCAGCTCCACCAGAGACTTCGGTGATGCAGATGGTCTTTCGGATAGTCGGCGGTGAGCGGCTCGCCGTGGAATCCGTAGAGCGGATAGATGTAGTCGCTCCGCTCGCCCCCGAACCGGCTCCCGTCGGTGAAGTAGGCGCCGTTGTAAGGCGTGTCGCCCTTGCTGAAATGACTGGCCTCGACCCCGGCCGGAAGCGGGACCTCGCCGAATCGATACGTCAGAACCGGCTGCCCCTGCTCGGTGATCGTGTAGCTCTGCGTCTTCTTATCGACGGAAAACGCCAGGGGACCCGCCGCGAAAAGCGGTGCCGGGGCGAAAATCGCCAACAACGTTACGATTCCGAGCCTGTGGTTGATCATGAGTGGATACTCCTCTCTCGGTTGATTTGCGCGACCGGCCGTGCTGACATAGCAGACCGCCAGATGGTGCCCATGGCTATTAGACGTACCGCACGGGCGCGGCGTCAAGCATCAGCGCCACCGTGGCAGGGGAACTGCATAGTAGCAGGCACGCTCCGCCGTGCCGTCCGCGGAACTGCCGGAAATCCCGATTTCCCGCGAACGGTGCTCGGAGAGTGCCTGCTACTTTTCTTGCCACAAGAGGACTTTGCAGTTCTCCTGGTCAACGTGGGAACGTGCTTTCTCATGGGAACGGCAACAGACCCTGCTCCCAAAAATGGCGCCATAATCTCAAAAAATGGCAAGGACAACGGCCTGGCAGTCGGCTATCATCATCGCATAGGGCCCCGGAACCTCGTGAACGGTGGAGGGATCGCGCACTATGGAGCAGACCAGCCAAGAGCGACTGACGGCGGCCCTGGAGCACCGCGAGCCGGACCGCGTTCCATTCGACCTGGGCGGTGCGCTGGTGACCGGCATCAACGTCAACTCCCTGCGCCGGCTCCGCAGGCAACTTGGCCTGCCCGGCGAGCCCGAGGTTCTGGATCAGGTAACGCAGATCGGCAAGATCGATGAGGACCTGCTCGATCGTCTCGCCGTAGACGTGGAAGGTGTGCGTCCGTGTCCACCTGCAAGCCGCGGCCAGGCGAGGGACTTGGGCCTCCAGCACCGGCACTATCGCCTGATCGATGAGTTCGGCATGGGCTGGCAGATGCCGGCCCAGGGGGGGCACTACTACGACCTGTACCTCAGCCCGTTGGCCCAGGCCCAGACCGTCGGCGACGTGGAGAAGTACCCCTGGCCCGATCCGCTCGACCCGGATCGTTTCGAGGGCTTGCGTCATTGGGCCGATCAGGTGGTTATCGAACGCAAGCGGGGCTTCGTGGCCGAACGCATGAGTTCCGGCATGTGGGAACATGCCATGTGGCTGCGGGGCTACGAGCAGTTCTTCACCGACATGGCCCTCCGTCCCGAGATGGTCCATGCCCTGATGAGTAAGGAGTTGGAACTCAAGATGGCCTACTGGGGCCGTGTCGTCGAGTTGCTCGAAGGGCACACGGTGATTGTCTCGGAGGCCGACGACCTGGGCCGCCAGGACGGGCTGCTCGTTTCTCTGGAAATGTACAAGGAGTTGATCTGGCCGTACCACAAGCGGCTCTTCGAGTTCATCAAGGGCAAGGCCAGGGGCGCGACGAAGGTTTACATCTTCTTTCACAACGACGGGGCGATCTACGAGACGCTGCCCTTGTTGGTCGAGGCCGGCGTCGACATCATCAACCCCTGGCAGGTCAACTGCAAGGGCATGGACGACACCGCGAAGTTCAAGCGTCAGTGGGGGCGCGACCTGACCGTCTGGGGCGGCAGTTGCGACACCCAGCACGTGCTCCCTTTCGGCACGCCCCAGCAGGTCCGCGACGAGACACGGCGGAGAATCGAAGACCTCGCCCCCGGCGGAGGTTTCATTTTCGCCCCTATCCACGTCATCCAGGGCGATGTCCCGCCGGAGAACATCATGGCGTGGTGGGAAACGTTGCAGGAGTATGGGAGCTATTAGTGTCGTCAGTCATCGGCTTTCCGATTGAGGAGATTATGAAAACTATCACAACCATTCGAACGAGTGTGGCGGGGATCCTGGGGACAATGCTCCTGGCCATGCCTGCATGGGGCCAGGCACCGCCACCGCCGGCCGCCTCTGCTTCACGCAGCGCGGACACCGACGTTGTGGGCTGGTGGGCATTCGACGACTTGGTACGGCGTGGCGCCTATGATCGGGCGACGCAGAAGCAGGATCTCTCGGTAGGTCTTCTCCGAAATGCCCCTGGGGTGCTCGGCAACGGGCTCAAGTGCGACGGCCTGACTTCGTGCATCATCCGCAAAGCGGCCGAAACACCCAAACTCGACGGTCCCTTCGCCATCGAAACCTGGGTCGCACCGCAGACCTATCCCTGGAACTGGTGCCCGATCGTGGCGCAGAACCGCGACGAGGCGGCGGGCTACTACTTCGGATTGAACGCTGACGGACACGTCGGGCTGCTTCTGGCCGTTGACGGGCAATGGAAGATGTGCGTCTCCGAGGCCAGGTTGCCCCTATTGAAGTGGTCGCATGTCGCCGGCACCTTCCACCCGGAGTACGGCATCTCCGTCTACATCAACGGCGAGAAGGCACGCTATCTGCCGATAGTCGGCGAACTTACGTCGGCTGAGGACACCGACTTGCGGATCGCGCGAAATCACAACAAGAAACCGTTGGCACACGTAATCCGCAACGACTATTCCATACCGGCCGCCTATTCTTTCGACGGCCTCCTCGACGAGATCAAGATTCACCGCGGCGCGATGACCGATCAAGCGGTTCGCGCGGCTTTCGTCTCGACCAGGCCCTCGATCGACCCGGACTTGAGACCTCGCCGACTCCCCTCCGGACCGCAAGACGCAACACGCTTTGGCGCCTTCTACGAACAGCTCAAATACGATGAAGGCTGGGACGCGCTCTGGCGCGGCGGGGGGCCGGACGTGGTTGTCGGATTCGATACGAACCCGTGCCGGCTCGTACTCTGGCGTGGCGTCTCCTACGCGCCTTGCTGGGTGACCGAGAATGGAAAATGGTTCAGCAACGAGTTCATGGAGCGAAGTCCGGTCAAGGCGGGAGGGCTGTGCGGTTGTTGCGAATCGATGTCGGACAAACGAGCCCAATACTCCCATGCAAAGATCCTGGAGAACAGCGACGCCCGGGCGGTGGTCTATTGGCGGTACAGCCCGTGCGACATCCGCTATGAGCTTCCCTACGTCGATCAGGAGACAGGCTGGGGCGACTGGGCGGAAGAGTACCACACGATCTACCCGGACGGTGTGGCGGTACGCAAGATCGTCATGCACAGCGGCAACTTCAACGACTGGTACGAATGGTGCCAGTCCCTGCCGATCATGCAGCCGGGTGAAACGCCTGAGGATGTCCTGAATGGGGACGACGTCCTTTCTCTGGCCAACATGGAGGGAGAGAGCCGCAGCTACGCCTGGCCGCCAAAGGGCAAAGAGGTGTTGTCCGGGGCCAATATCCAGGTGATCCACTACAGATCGCACTACTGGCCTTTTCTGGTCCTCTGGGACAAGAATGCCCGCATCTGGTTATGGAATTGGGAGCCGTCGAAGCACAGCGAATTCTCGTGGTGGAATCATTGGCCGGTGGCCCAGGTCGCCAGCGACGGCCGCAACGCGGCGGCGGCCGACCGCCCCGCCCACAGTTGCACCTCGACCCAGGATTGCGCACCCTACGCCGAAGGCGACAACACCCAAACCAAGATCATGCTCTGCGGCATGACCGACAAGAAGGCCGGCGGCCTGGTGCCGCTGGCTCGTTCCTGGCTCCGCCCACCCAGACTGCAACTTCAAAGCTCCGGCTACCACAACCACGGTTACGACCCTGCCGAACGCGCTTACGTCCTCTCCTGCGATACCCCCGACCAGCCACCGGAACTGAGAGTCGAACTGACGGCCGGCGAGGATTCCCCGCTGGTCAATCTCGCCATCCTGACCAGAAGTTGGGGCCAACGCGACGCGGCGCTGACGATCAATGGAAAGGAAGTCCCACGCGGCAGGTCCTTCCGTCTGGGCCACCTTCGCCATCTCACCGGGGCCGATCTGGTTGTCTGGATCGAACTCGAATCCGGCGAACCCGTCCAGGTTTCATTGGCAACACGCTAGTCGGGGTCGACACAACGTCCGCCGTGTAGGTGTGCGCGCTCAACACGGATCTTCTTTGCATCCGCCGGCTTCAGGTCGTCCTGAAACTCGCCCGGAACAAGGACCACCTCGACATCCTCGCTGACGTTCTTCGCCTTCGAGGGAATGACGGGCGGCGCAGCGTGAATGACAGCTACCCGCCGGATGATCCAGCCTCCTATTCAGAGGGGGACGCCCGACTTGAGCGTCCGGTTGGCTGCGCTACAATACCGGCAGGCGTTCGACCGAATCGTGCTCACGCTTGCCGACACCAGCCCAAGTAGCCTGGCCGGGACGACCAAGCAGATCGACTTTCGACGGCCCACGTGAAAGCGGCATGGGTTAGGTCGGCTGCCGTTCGGTGTGCGGTCGTCGAGCGGCGGAACAAAGAAGAGGATCGGGTTCACCTTCAGTCGGAGTATCCAACAATGCTCGCACGATCAGATAATCGTGTCCTTCTCTGCGGTGCGCTGCTGATCCTCATGAAGTCCCAGGCAGTTTGCCTGGGCGACCAGGAAGGTACACACACCGTGCTTCATGTCTCTGCGGAATCGATTCCGCAGGAAGAGCCTCGTCCCGACGATTGGCCAATGTATGGCTGCGACGCGGGCAACACGTTCTGCAATCGGAATGAGAAAACACTTGCACCACCGCTCGCAGAAGTCTGGGAGTTCGAGTGTCCGGGCTATGTGGACGGTGTCGTCGTCAGTTCGGGCATCTTGCTGGCAGGGGGCAGCGACGATCACAAGCAAGAAGTCTTTGCGTTGGATGCCCGGAACGGGCGCCATCTGTGGACATTCACCCTGCCGGGCGGCGGAGGCGGGGCCATCGGCAGCACTCCAGCCTGCTGCGGCGATCTGGCTTTCTTCGGCGGCCAGAATGACAGGAACGTCTACGCGGTTCATCTCCGGACGGGTGAATTGCGCTGGCAACAGGGAGAGATCAAGAGCATGTTTGGCGTCTCTCCCAAAGTCATAGACGGCGCCGTGTACGTCAACTCGGTCCAGTCCGGTCTCTGGGCGTTCGATGCGAACACGGGAAAGAAGTTGTGGGGGGATGAAGCACTGGGGCGGCAAGCCGATATTGCAGTCATCGCCAACACGCTGCTGCGACCCGGCGGCGCCTATGGCGGTGCTCTGGTTGCTCTCGACACACGTAACGGTCAGCAATGTTGGACGCACGCTGACGGTTCAACCAGTTTTGGGATGGCCGCGACTGAAGATCTGGTTTTCGCGACCTATGCCGGGGCATCTCCTGTTGAAGTCCCTGAAGGTGACAAATTCAAGCGATTTACGTACGACCGGATTGCCGCCTTCCGCACTCGCGATGGAAAGAAAGCCTGGGAGACCGTGCTTAAACAAGATGCGTTATACAGCGGGCTACTTGTTGCTGAAGATAGGCTGTACGTAGCTTCTCGCCAGGGAAGCATCTGCTCCCTTGACAGCGGGACCGGTGAGCTGCGTGTGGACCGGCCATTCAAAGAAGGATGGGGCCAGTTGATCGGCACCAGTGACCTGATCTTCGTCTCTTCGAGGGATGCCGTTTTGGCGCTCGCGCCCGACTCCCTGAAAACACGGTGGGCAATATCAGTTCCCGGCTTCCAGCACTTGGCCGCCGCCAACGGCAAGCTCTATGTCGCTGCCGGCTCGAAGATCATTGCCTTTGCCAACGCCAAGCCCAATGATGAATAGAAGCCGGACGATCGGGTCCAGCCGTGTAGCAAAACCGCCATGGCCGTGCCAAGCCCGCCAGCCACCAGCGAGATCCGAGCCAGCATTCAGTTCCGCCGACGAACTCCCAAGTACTCGCCGCAGACATCACATTCAGTCTGAGCGGCGGACGGTTCCTTCTCAGAACAGGCCTTTCGGAGTGCTGCTTGCATCGCTTGACGAGATTCGATTCGGATTCAGACAGAAAGAGGTGTGTCGCTTAAGTTGGGCGGCACATCTCTGATAATCGTCGGTCACGAGCGAGCTTGTTTTGGGTCAAGAGTCACTTCTTCTGCTTCAGATCGATCACGTTCACTTCATCGGTACCAACGTCTCCCCGTCTGCCAGCGTGCCTTCGAGCTTCAACGTGACAAAGGTCCCGGCTTTGCCGGCCTCGGCGACCTCATCGAGGGCCTTGATCTCCTCCGCCACGAACTTCGCCACGAAGTACCCTCGGTCGTCAGCTTTCCACCAATCCCTTGCCGCGAAACGGTTTAGCACCACAGCATGGGCATCTGTCCCGTTGAAGGCTCTCGGTCGATCCTAGGAACGTTGCTCGTCACGCTGCTCTCAGGACTCAGCCTCGGTGCTTGGGTGCGAGGTTCTTCCTGGGCCACGCCCCTTTACTTCCTATCCGCCGCCAGCACCGAAATGAAGGCCTTTTGCGGGATCTGGACTTGGCCGACCTGCTTCATCTTGGCCTTGCCCTTTTTCTGCTTTTCGAGGAGCTTCTTCTTGCGGGTGATGTCGCCGCCGTAGCACTTGGCCGTCACGTCCTTGCGGTAGGCCTGGATCGTCGAGCGGGCGATGATCTTGCCGCCGATCACGCCCTGGATGGGGATCTTGAACTGGTGGCGGGGAATCGCTTCGGCCAGTTGCTCGCAGTAGTGCAGCGCCCGGGCCCGGGCTTTGTCGCGATGGACCAGGTAGGCCAGGGCATCGACCGGTTCGCCGTTGATGAGGATTTCGACCTTGACCACGTCGGTCTCGCGATAGTCGATGGTCACGTAGTCGAACGAGCCGTAGCCGCGGGTGACCGTCTTGAGTTTGCCGTAAAAATCGAACAGCACCTCGCCCAGCGGCATCTCGCTGACCACCTCGACCCGGCCCACGCACAGGTAATTCATCTGCTGGCTGGCCGAGCGATACTCGCGGCACAGGTCCATGACCGATCCGACGTACTCTTCGGGAGTGAGGATCGACGCCTTGATGTAGGGCTCCGTGACGCCGGCGATCTTGATCGGATCGGGCCAGTTTCCCGGGTTGTCGACCTCGATCACGTCGCCGTCCTTCAGCGACACCTTGTATCTGACCGACGGAGCCGAGACGACCAGGCCGATGTCGAACTCCCGCTGCAGGCGTTCCTGGACCACGTCGAGGTGCAAGAGGCCGAGGAATCCGCAGCGGAACCCGAAGCCCAGGGCCGCGGAACTGTCTCTCTCGTAGGTCAGCGAGGCGTCGTTGATGGCCAGTTTGTCGAGGGCCTGTGCGAGTTCGCGGTATTCGTCCGAATTGATCGGATAGATCGAAGAGAAGACGACCGATTTGGCCTTCTGGTAGCCGGGGACCGGTTCGGCCGCCGGGCGGTCGAGCTGGGTGATCGTATCGCCGACTTCGATCTCCCGCACGCTCTTGATTCCCGCGATGATGTAGCCCACCTCTCCGGCGCTGAGTTGCTCCGCGGGACAGAACTTCAGCCGGTTGACACCCACTTCTTCCACGGTGTAATCCCAGCCCGAGTGCATGAAATGGATGGGGTCGCCCGGCTTCACCGTGCCGTCCATGATGCGGCAGAGGAGGATCACTCCGCGATAACGATCGAACTGGGCGTCGAAGACGAGGGCTTTGAGCGGCCCGGCCGGGTCGCCCTTGGGGCAAGGCAGCTTCTCGACGATTCCCTTGAGCACGTCTTGAATGCCGACGCCCGTCTTGGCCGAGACCGGGATGGCCGCGAACGGATCGAGCCCCAGGTCCTTGTCGATCTCTTCGAGCACCCGGTCGACGTCGGCTGCCGGCAGATCGATCTTATTGATGATCGGCAGCAGTTCCAGGTTGTTGTCCAGCGCCAGGTAGAGATTGGCGACGGTCTGCGCCTCCACGCCCTGGGACGCATCCACGACGATCAAGGCACCGTCGCACGCCAGGAGCGAGCGCCGCACTTCGTGCGAGAAATCAACGTGGCCCGGGGTGTCGATCAGGTTCAGTTGATAGTTCTGCCCGTCGGGGGCCCGGTAGGGAAGGGTAATCGAATTGCTCTTGATCGTGATTCCCCGTTCGCGCTCGATATCCATCGAGTCGAGCACCTGGTCGCGAAACTCGCGCTGCGAAACGGCGCCGCAGGCCTGGATCAACCGATCGGCCAGGGTCGATTTCCCATGATCGATATGGGCGATGATGCAGAAATTGCGAATATGGTTCATAGAACTTGCTGAGAGACCGTTAACGCTTTGCTAAACGCTCCGAATCCATCAATTCTAGCCTAAGACGCCGAAAACGGGTAGGGATGGGCGTGTTCTGGCTGCTCGCCTGTTCGGCGAGCAAGAGGGCAAGTAGAATGGCGGCACGATCCGGGAAGAAAGCAGGCCGCCACAGCCCGCTTGGCCGATCGCCAGAAGGACACTGTCCCAGTTTCCCTTCGTTGCGGTTGGGGAAATCGGGACAGTGCCCCGGCAATTCGTTGACACGTTCTTGGGAGGAGGTCGTCATAATGATGTGTACAGTTATCCATTGCAGGGCAACAGTCACGCGATCCGCCGGCGGTTGTGGTGCGGCCTGTGACCGCCGTTCCTTCTGCAAGCAAGCCGCCGCGTTTGGATTGTTTCCCTTGGGACCCATTGCATATCTTGGCGTGGTCGTTGGGTGTTCGCTGGGCTTGTTCGTTCCCGCCTTTGGACAGGAATTCGACATCGAACGAGAGAGGATCATCCAAAGCGAGCGATCCGACGGGCGGCAACTGAGCACGCGGGGACTCATACATCATCTCTTGCGCACAGAGCATCCCAAGTTGGCTTTCGACCCGGAATTCACGCCCGAGGAGTTTGCAGCGTGGCAGTTGCGCGTGCGGGACAAGCTGGAGGAACTGTTGAACTTCCCCGAGGTGGCGCCGCAGCCCGCCCCCAAGAAGCTGTGGACCGAGGATCGCGACGGCTACAGACTGGAGAAGTGGGAAGCCTACCCTGAGCCGGGCAGCGTCGTTCCTTACCTGGTGCTGATTCCGGACGGCGTCACGCCCGAACATCCCGGGCCGGCGGTGATGTGCTTCTCGGGCTCATCGGATACGAAGGAGAATCTGGCCGGGGAGCCGCCGCTGCACCCGAGCTTCGAGCCGGACGGCCGCACCCACGCCGGCTGGCGGCACGCTGTGCGCAACCAGCAAGCCCTTCAGTTTGCCAAGGCAGGTCTTGTGGCGGTGGCGGTGGACCATCCGGGAAACGGCGAACTCTCGGATCTGGCGAAGTACCGCAAGACGAGCGCGGACGATCGCAACACGCTCTCTCGCTATCTGATCGACGCGGGCCGCAGCTATCTTGGTCTGTCCGTGTTTCAGAAACGCCAGATTCTTCAGTGGTTGCGCTCGCAGCGGTTTGTGGACGCCGACCGCATTGCGTTGAGCGGCCATTCCCTGGGCACCGAGCCCCTCTTGATGATGGCCGTGCTCGATCCGCAGATTCAAGCCATGGTGTGGAACGATTTCCTCTGCCCGAACATGGAACGAGCGAAGGTGTGCACCAAGCCGGACAATCGCGGTGTCCGCCCGCCGGCGAACTTTCTAGGGCACTGCGTACCGGGTCTGTGGGAATGGTTCGACTACCCGGACCTGGTGGCGTCCTTTGCCCCGCGTCCGGTGATCCTGACGGAAGGGGGCCCCACGCACTCGCTGAATCTGGTGCGGAAAGCCTATGAGATCGCCGGAGCGCCGGAGAACGTTTCGATCCATTACTATCCGAAATACGCCAATCCGACCGATCGCCACGACGGCGAGCCCATCCCGGAGGGGCTCGACCAGAATGAATGGTTCGAATATGCCAATGTGGACGTGCCTTGCCATTATTTCAAGGGGTATTTCGCCATTCCGTGGCTGACGAAGCATTTTCGGCTCCCCGATTGTGGCGAAGTGTATCCTCCGGCTCCGCCTGAGGCTGTGCCTGAGCCTTTGAAGTGACGGCGGGGTCGTTTGTCGGTCATTCCCGCGAAGGCGGGAATCTAAATGGCCTT
Source organism: Planctomycetaceae bacterium (assembly GCA_012719125.1). Classification (GTDB taxonomy): domain Bacteria; phylum Planctomycetota; class Planctomycetia; order Pirellulales; family Thermoguttaceae; genus JAAYAY01. The sequence goes on from JAAYAY010000133.1 coordinate 33,504, forward strand.
GCGTGAGTCGCGGAAACATGCTTCCAATCGAGATAGCCGCGTGGGCTTGCCCCGCGCTCCGTTGTCTGCCAGTCTTATCGAAGCACGACCGAGCGCGGGGCAAGCCCACGCGGCTATCAATCTCTCGCAAACTCCCCCAGGAATCACGCAAAGCCGTCTTGAAACGCCATGTGTCTTCGAGTCCTGTGTGCTATCAGGAACGTGGTTCCTGCAGGGCTGCATCGGCGCAGCCGGCGAAATGTCCGCAAAGGTCCTCGCGATACTGTCGCAAGATGGATTCACCCACTCCCTGCCAGTCGCCGCAGCGATAGAGCGTGCGGGCGAGAAACAGCTCACGCAGCCGCTCGTTCAGGTGCGCACTGGATCGCGGCTCGCCCTTGCCGAAGACTCTTCTCGCCTCGTCGATCGTCGTGATCGCGTGGCCGGCCATGCCGGGACCGCCGAGCCGCTCGGCCAACGGCCCGGCCGCAGCCGGATCGCACAAGGTCCCCAACGCGATGGCAATCGCCCGGTCGTGTGAGTAGGCCGAATTCTCATCCAACTGCCGGAGTTTCTCAATTAACGGCGCCACGGCCGACCGATCGCGGGTCAATCCCAGCGCGACGACCAACAGGTCCATCTCGCTGTAGTTGGCTCCGCGATTCCCGTACGGTTCGATGTTCTCACCGGCGTCCCACGTGGCCGCGTCCACCGCCTGCACCAGCGTGGGCGCCCCGGCCGGATCGCCAAGCACACCCAGGATGCGTGCGTAGCCGAGTTTCACCTCGCCCGTCGATTTCGCATGCGCCGCTCGAAGCAGCGGCAGCACCTCGCCACGGTCGGCGGCAAGCACAACCGCCAGATCGTCATAGCCGAGCGAGCCGGCCCGTTCGATCGCCTCTTCCAGCCGCTCCCGGCTGGGTGGAAACGAATCCTGATCCTGGAGCACGCTGGCCGGCAGGTTACCCAGGGCGACCAACTGCTGCTGCAACCGGCGAACGTCGATCGTGCGGGGCGATTCGCCTTGCTCGGCCGCCATCGCAGCAGCCAACCCGGCCACATAGCCCTCGTTCTGCAAATCGGCCTGCATTCGGACGATCGTCATGGTGTCTGAATCGGCGCTCTTCCCCAGCCCGGTCACCAGGATTCCGTCCAAGCCCTTTGGCAGCAGGCAGCGGTAGGGCACGTACGACCAGACCTTGAGAGCCTTGTCTGCCGTGCGGATCAGGTAGAGCGGATGGATGGGAAAGTTGTACTTGTCGAAATTGCTGTAACAGAGCACCACGCTATCGGGAAACGTGCGGCCCCCGTGCTGGTCTACCGCCGTGAGCACCACATCGCCCACGATCGACCGCCGGCCGCGGGTCTGGACGAGTTGGCCGAGATCGTAGGCGCCGTTCCACCGCTGCCTGGCCGACACGACCGTCTGCCACAGATCGACCAGGTCGCTGTCGTCGGCAAACGTAAAGGCCGTGTTGAAACTGATCTTCTCCGACTCGCGGAAGGGCATGCCTGCCATTTGCATGGCCAGTTCGCCTCCGGCGGGCGACATGCACTCGGCGCCGGCGGCAGCCGCCACGTCGGCAGTGGACGTGGCGTCGATGACCACCTTGGCCAACACGACCGCCCGGCCTTGCGGCGTGGCAACCACGACTCCTTTGACGGTGCCACGATCGACAACGGCGCCGCAGGCCAGCACGCCCAACCACACGTCGGCGCCGGCCGCGCGGCATTCCCGCCGCCAGAATTCGGCTTTGCCCAGACCGGGGATCTTTGCTCCCACGGCCGCAACGCCCTGCTCGACTTCGTTGAAGAACCCGACGCGGTTGCCGTGCCAGTAGCGGTTGATTCCGCCAATCGTCCCCACGCCCCCCAACGCCGGCAGGTACTCGACGACCAGCGTCTTGGCCCCACTCCGAGCCGCCGCCATGGCCGCGGGCGCCCCGCATGTGCCGCCGCCGGCGACCACCACGTCGTAGCGCCCCCACACCGGCAGCGCCCTGGCGGAAGACTCCACGGCGGGCAGACTCCACGGCGTCGGGCGAAGACCCGAAAGCAACTCGCACACGTCGCCCGACATGGGCTCCACCTTCGGCGAGTTGCCCGCGACCACCACCGACTCGGGCCATGCCAATCCGCGGGCTTCGTCGGCCGCGGCCCTCCCGACCCGAAAACCTGTGTCGATCAGCGTGGCGGGTCGCACGAGTTCCTCGGCCGATGCACGATCCACGTCGGCGCAACCACCTAACACATAGACACGGCTCATGCCTGCCGGCCGGAACACGCCCAGGCCGATCTTTTCTGCGCCCGGCCAAACGCCGCTGAACGTCTGCTGCCCATGCATGGCGTCGGGAGGTACTTGGAAAAGACATTCTGAGGAGTCAGTTTGGCCCGGGTGAAATGTCTTGTCTCGAGCTACCTGCTCAGCCTCGGCAAACGAGCCAAAACTGCCGTCGGGCATCGGAATCGACAGGGTGTATTCGAATGCCGTATGGCCTGCAATCGCTTCGACGAGGGGCCTGACCGAGCAATCCTCGCCCGGGCGCGGCTGGCCGTCCACGACGACCCATCGGAACGTTTGTATGCCGGCCGGATAGGGTCGAAACCGTGCACCGGCTAGTCGGGCAACCGTGGCTCGGGCGGTGGCGTCGACGATCACCTTGGCCCGAACCGTCTGCCGCCCGCACCGGTTGGCCATGACGATCCCTGCTGGGTTGCCCGACGGGTCGCGCAGCAGGTCGGTCGGACAGCAGCCATAGAGAAACTCGACGCCGGCCGCCAGCAAGGCCTCGTCCAGGCGGCGTTTTACCTCCATCGGCGTCTGCGGCGATGTCTCGCCGAGCAGGGATCGTGCCGTCGGGCTAGCGCCAGTCTCGCCCGGCTCCGTCCACAGCCGCATCGTTGCGCAGACATCCTCGCCCAGGTACTGGCGAGGCGCCAGCAAGAAAACCCTCGCGCCGCTACGAGCCGCCTCAGTTGCCGCCGCCACAGCACCGGTGGAACCGCCGACGACCACGACGTCAACGTCGTGCACAACAGGTATTGCCCGAGCCGATTCGGTCACGGTCAGCGCGGCCCCCTTCCCCGCATCCGCTGCCTGCACTTGCCAGGCCATCAGCCATCCCAGAAGCCAGACCCATTGATTCATGCGATTCATGATCCGCTGACAACGCTTGCTTCAACTGGAGATTGAGTTGGATCGATGACCTAGAGTATAGTCCATCCCCGAAGAGATGACGATGTCCAAACGCGGACAATCCGCACCCAGGCAGATAGTATTCGTTCGATCTTCTATTTGCCGTCTGACAAGAAGCCGCTCCGCGCAGGCGTCAACAGGTGCAGAAGCAGCTTGTTCATCGGTCATAGTTGGAAGTAGAATGGCTGCACGATTCAAGAAGGCGGCCTTCTCCCCATCGTGGGCCGGGTAAACCTCCATCGACCTTTCGACAATCAGCTAACTTGCCATGACTTCACGACACTTTTCACGGCGCCGGTACCTGATAATTCTCACTGCATTCGCAACAGTTGTCCTCTTCGCCGGCCTGCTTCCGGCACAGTCGAAAGAAGGCGACCGGCCACTGATGGCCTACGTGGGCACGTTCAGTTCGCCCCTTCGCGACATGCTGCCGACCCAGGTCGATCTGCCGCCGGGTAACGGTCGCGGCATCCACCTGTTTCGAGTGGATCGCCGGACGGGGGGGATGACGCCGGCCGGCATTGTCGAAATGGGAACGAGCCCTAGTTGCCTGGCGGTGAATTCCACGGGGACCCGGCTCTACTCCGCCAACGAGACAGATCGCGTGGGGGACAACAAGGAGGGCACGATCAGCGCCTTCTCCATCGATCGAGCAGACGGGCGGTTGACGCTGCTCAACACGGTCGGTTCGGGCGGAGCGGGGCCGACTTATGTGAGCGTTCATCCGTCGGGGCGGCACCTGCTGGTGGCCAACTACTTCGGCGGTTCGGTGGCTGTGCTGCCGATTCTGCCCGACGGGCGGTTGGGCGAGGCCACGGACGTCAAGGCGGACGCCGGCACGATCGGACCGACGAAGGCAGCCAACGCTCCGCCGGGCAGTTTCGCCATCAGCGGGCACGACCGGACGCACGCCCACATGATCGAGGCCGATCCTTCCGGCCGTTTCGTCCTGCACGTCGACTTGGGGCTGGATCGGATCTTCGTGTGGAAGTTCGACGAGCAAAGCGGCACGCTGACAGCGAACGACCCGCCCGCGGTCTCCCTGCCGCCCGGCGACGGACCGCGGCATTTTCATTTTCATCCGAACGGTCGTTGGTTTTATTCGCTTCAGGAAGAAGGCTCGACGATCGTTCTGTTTGACTACGATGCCCGAGCGGGACGATTGACCGCACGCCAGACGATCTCGACGCTGCCGCCCGGGTATGCCGGCAGCAATTTCTGCTCCGAGATCCTGGTTTCCTCGGACGGCCGATTCGTCTACGCGGGCAACCGGTTGCACGACAGTATCGGGATCTTTTCCGTCGGTCCGGAGGGCGAACTCACCTTCGTGGGAGAGGAGTGGACGCGAGGGAATTATCCGCGGAGTTTCAGCTTCGACCCGACCGGCCGGTTCCTCTACTGCTGCAATCAGCGGGCCGACCATATCGCCGTGTTTGAGGTGGCTCGCGAGAGCGGCAGGCTCAGGTTCACGGGCGACTACGTGGCGGTGGGGAATCCGTCGATGGTCGTCTTTCTTGATCTTGGCAACGAGTAGTCTTTCAGGTAGCCGGCGTGGCTCGGTTCGTGGTGGGCGGGTTGTTGCTGGCGGGCGGCGAACCTCTCAAGAGCGGCTCTTCCGAAGAATTCGGGGGTCGAAGAATCGACAATCCCCATTCACTGGACCCCGGAGGGAGCCGAAAGTCTCGTAGCGGCGACGCCGGTAACGGCGTGGTAGACGAACTCGACATACTGCCGGACTCCGGCCACCGAGACTCGCTCGTCGTTGCCGTGTACGCGTATCGAGTCCTCGTCGCTGGTAGGTGCACCCAGCCCGTAGGCCTGCACGCCTCGCGCCCGCAACGGCGCCATGTTGGTTGCCCCCGTCAAGAGAACGGGCAGCGTGGCGGCTTCCGGAAAGACTGTCCGCTGTGCCTTCTCCAGGGCGCGAAACATGTCCGTCTGAATCCCGGACGCTTGCGACCCGACTCGGCCGCGCGGTGCTACCAGTTGGACTGCCGGATCGTCGATCAAGCGGCGCAGGGCGGCGACCATGGCGTCGATGTCTTCGCCGGGCACGGCACGGACGTCCAAACGGGCTTCCGCTTGGGCAGGTATTACGTTGCTCCGAAAGCCGCCCTGGATGATCGTGGGTGAGATCGACGTCCGCAGCATCGAATCGTAGCGGGGATGGACGATTCGAATCTTCTCCTGGACCGCGGCGCTTCGGGCGGGATCTTCCAGGTGTGAATAGAGGTCCTTCTCGTCCGCCGGGCTGACGGCCGCCAGTCCCTCGAAGAAACTGCGGGTTGTTTCGTTCAGACGCATGGGCATCTGGAAGTCCCCCACCTTGGCCACTGCGGCGGCCAGGTGCGTGATGGCGTTATCGGCCAGCGGTATCGAGCCGTGCCCGGAGGTTCCCTTCGCGATCAGCCGCATCCCGCGGGGCACCTTTTCCGTGGTCGACACGCCCACATAGAACACTCGCCCTTCGCGCAAGGAGATCGCGCCCCCCTCGTCCAGGGCGAACTCGCAATCGATCTTGTCCCAGTGCCGGGCGACCATGAAGTTCATGCCGACGTTCCATGCACCTTCTTCGCCCGCCTGAGCCAGGAAGATCACGTCCCTGTCCAGCGGCACACGGAGGCGGTGCAACAGCAAAAAGACTTCCAGATAGACGGCGACATTGTCCTTGTTGTCCAAGGCCCCCCGGCCATACAGGTAGCCGTCCTTGATGTCACCGCCGAACGGCTCGACGCTCCACTTCTCCCGTTCAACGCCCACCACATCCGTGTGACCCATGAGCAGTATGGGGCGCTTTGTGCCGTTTCCCCGGAGGCGGGCTACGAGGTTGCCACGGCCAGGCTGGAGTTCCAGAATCTCCGACTCAATGCCCTCCTTATCGAGAATCGCCTTGATGTAGCGGGCAACTTTCGTCTCGTTTCCGTCACTGGTATCGATCTTGACGATTCCGGCCAGGTTCCGGACGGCCTCGTCGCCGGCCTCGATCCAATTCGGCTGGGACCGGGCGTCGTCCGCACCGTCGATCGAGTCCGTACCGCCGGCCGAACCGCCGAGCACAAGTGTAACAAGAATCGCTCCCGCGATGCTTCCCGGATGTCCCATGGTTTGACTTTCATGTTGTCTGTTTGCGGCTGTTGGATGTATGAGTCGGAAATCAACCGCCCCCCTTACAGTGCCCAGCCTTCGCGATAGGGCGGATGGATGAACTGATCGGCCTCGGGGCAGTTGCTCGCCTTCAGGTTCTCTGCATCCCACTGGAGCTTCTTGCCGGCCCGGAAGGCAACCGTTCCCAGCAGGTTATGTTCGACCAGCGAACCGGAGTACTCGAAATTGCACAAGGTGGGCGCACCTGTCTTGCAGGCATGAATCCATTCCTGGTGATGACCGAGCGACGGGGCAATCCAAGGCTCGGGCGGCTTGAAGTCTTTGAAATCGGCTTCGGGCAAAAGGATCCAGCGACCGTAGTCGGCCAGCAGGGTTCCTTGATCGCCCACGAACATGATCCCCTTGTGCCATGTCTGCAAATCGACGCCCTCGGGCGACTTGGGCCGCTGCTTGCCGTCATACCAGGTGAGCTTGACCGGCGCCCGCTTGCGGCGGGCCGGATGTTCCCATCGCACGGTCAGATAATCGGGATACGTTTCCGCGCGGACCGGCAACGGCCCTTCCGCCTCGATGGTCGTGGGAGCCTGCAACTCCAAAGCCCAGAACGGCAGGTCGATCAGGTGGCTTCCCATATCTCCCAGGGCTCCGTTGCCGAAGTCCCACCAGTTCTGCCACGATATGGAGCGGCGTTCGAAATAACAGGAGTGGTAGGGCCGCCAGGGCGCCGGCCCCAGCCAGAGGTCCCAGTTCAGATTTGGCGGAACCGGCTGCGACTCTTCCGGCCGGCTGCGTGGCCCCTCGATGCCCTGCTCGACCCAGACGTGCGCTTCGCGCACCGATCCGATCGCGCCGGATTGCACCAGTTCGACTACGCGGCGGTAATTGTCGGTGGCGTGAATCTGCGTACCCATCTGGGTTGCCACCTTGGTTTGTTTACAGGTTTCACGCATCAAGCGTGCTTCGTACACCGAATGGCCAAGCGGTTTCTCACAATAGACGTGCTTGCCGCGTCTCATGGCCGCGACGCTGGCCGGAGCATGGGTGTGCTCGGTCGTGCTGACGACGACCGCGTCGATGTCGTCCTGGTCGAGCATCTTGCGCCAGTCGACGTAGGTCTTGGCTTGGGGGTACTTCTGGGCAGCTTCAGCCAGATAGTCCTCGTTCACGTCGCACAGCGCGACGATGTTCTCGCTTGCCACCGCCGCCATGTTGGCCGCCCCACGACTGTGCACTCCGATGATACCGATGTTCAGCTTCTCGTTGGGCGAGCGGTTCTGGGCCGTTGCGCATCTGCCGGCCAGCCACAAGCCGGTTCCTGCCAGAGCAGAACGCTTAAGAAACTCGCGACGATTGCCGTGTCGACTCATCATCAACTCCTCTGCATCTCGAAAAATCGGGTTCGCCTTCACACTGCGCCCAGCAGGCTATTGCGCCGAGTTGGCCGTGTCAAGCAGCCGGTTGGAAAGGCGAGATTCGTGCAACCTGTATAGTTGCCGGGCGCCGCCCGGTTCCTGGATTTCCCAGAGATACTCCATTTCAGGGCGGCGCGTTGCGGGCGGTGTCTCCGCCGAGTATCCTGAGAACCGACAATCCGGACGTTCGTTCAGTACGCAAACATGAATAGAGAACCTCTTGGACACGTGAGGGCCGACATGAGCGATTGCAGAACTTCCGTGCGTCGGCAGGCGACGGGCGACCGGTTGCCTCGCCGGGACTGGCTGAAAGCGGCGGCCATCACCTGTTTGGGCGCTCGCGCCGCGGCCGCCGCGCCGGTCGATTGGCGGGCCAAGGCCAAGCAGAACCTGAGACTGGGTGTCGACGCCAGGCTCTATGCGGAACTGCCGCTGGAAGAGGCGGCCGCGAGAATCCGCGACGACGGCTTCCATTGCGTGCTCTCCAACTACACCTTCGCCGACATTCGCTTCAACCCGCTCGCACCCGACTGGGAGGCGGCCGCGAAGATCGTCGGCTGCTTCGAGCGGAACGGCATCGAAGTCGCCGCCGTCTTCGGCTACATCAACCCCATCGACCCGGTCCCTGAGCGGCGCCAGCAGGGCGACGCCCGGCTGGAAACGCTGTTGACGAACTGGAAGCGTCTCGGCTGCCGCAACGTCTCCACGGAAACGGGAACGTTCAACCCCAAGTCGCCGTGGCTCGGAGCGCCCGAGAACGAGACGGAAGAAGGCTACGTTCAATGCCGCACCGCGTTGGAGAAGTGGGCCAAGGTGGCCGAGAAGGCGGGGGCAGTGTTGTCTCTCGAGGCGTACTGGCGTAACGTGATCAATTCTATCGACCGGGCGGACCGGCTGTTGCGCGAGGTGGGCTCGCCCGCATTGAAGCTGGTGATGGACCCCAACAACTACTTCCGCAAGGAAGATCTGCCGAAGATGCAGCCGATGCTGGAGGAGATGTTCCGCCGGCTGGGCGGCCACGTTGCGGTGGCCCATGCCAAGGACGTGAAGCCTGCCGACGAGGGAACCGAACTGCCGGCCTCGGGCAAAGGCGTGCTCGACTACCCGCTCTTCCTGCGCCTGCTGGCCCAGCTCGACCGGCCGATGGACCTCATCCTCGAACACCTGACGCTCGACGACGTGCCCCGCGCCCGCGACTTCGTGCTCGCGCAGTTCGACAAGATCTGAACGGAGATAGCCCCCTCCAGCCAGACAAGCGGACAACTTTCGTACGGTGATATGGCAGCCGTACACTCCCCAGGAGCCGACCCCATGAAGAAGATCGTTCTTTTCATCGCGCTGGTTTTTGCCTCGCAGTTGTGCCGGGCCGCTGAACCCAAGCAACTCCTCAACGTGGCCTACGGCAGCCATCCGCGGCAGGTTCTGGATCTCCACCAGGCCGCTTCGGACACCCCGACGCCCGTCGTGTTCTACATTCACGGCGGGGGCTGGCAGAACGGCGACAAGAAGACCAATCCCAAAGCCTTCCTCGACAAGGGCATCTCGGTCGTCGCCATCAACTACCGCTACGTGAAGAACGCCGTTGAAGACAAGATCGAGCCGCCGGTCAAAGCCCCGCTGGAAGATGCCGCCCGGGCCCTGCAGTTCGTTCGCTCCAAGGCGGCCGAGTGGAACCTCGACAAGAAACGGATCGGCGCCACCGGAGGCTCGGCCGGCGCTTGCTCGTCGCTGTGGCTGGCCTTCCACGACGACCTGGCCGACCCCAAGAGCGACGACCCGGTCGCCCGCGAGTCAACCCGTCTCTACTGCGCCGCCGTTAACGGAGCGCAGGTTTCGCTCGATCCGAAGGAATTGCGCGAGTGGATGCCCAATTACCGGTACGGCGCCCACGCCTTCGGCCTGCCGGATATCCAGAGCCTGATCGACCATCGCGAAGACGTGCTGAAATGGATCAAGGAGTACTCGCCGATCGAGCATGTTTCGAAGGACGATCCGCCGATCGGGCTGTTCTACGGCGGCGAGGTTCCGGTCGTCGGCTCTTCGCCGAAGGATCCGACCCACTCGGGCATTATGGGCCTCAAGCTGGAAGAGCGTCTCAAAGCCCTGGGCGTCGACGTCGTACTCGTCTGCCCGGGCCGGCCTGATCCGCCGTACAAGAACTCGACCGAGTACCTGATCGACCGCTTGCTCAAGTGAACTTCGGTGGCGAAAGCTCGCCCCGTGGGTTGCACTTGCCGAGTACAACGCTGAACTCCGAATCCCCGTTGCCGACGCCCGTCAATCGCTGGTCGGCTTATCGCCTGCAACCTATCCCCCGACGCCGGTCGGCCTATCTCGTCGAGCGGCTGAGCAGTTGCTGCGCCCAAAAATTCTTGACAGACACCATCTTGGAGCGATAATGCGCGCATGCATGGGCCGGGATCCGTTGTTGCCAAGGCAAAACGGAGGATCACCATGAAAGACTACGAGATCATCGACACCAATGCCGACAACATCGGCGGTTGCGGCATCTGCGGCCGCAAGCCCGGCAGGACCGAGGGATATCGCCGCAAGTGTGATTGGCTCAAGAAGCAGTACGCGGAAGGCTTGAGGTACAAGGTACTCCGCTCACGTGAATCCGGTGACGTCGGGGTGATCGAGTACGCCCCCGGCAGCCATGCGTGGAGACCCGTCGAGGCGGAGGGTTACCTGGTCATCCATTGTCTGATGGTCACCCGCCAGCACTTGGGAAAAGGGCTTGGGATGCTCCTGGTGGAAAGCTGTCTCGCGGACGCCAGGAAGAGCAAGTGCCGATCAGTGCCCTATGGTTGCCAAGTGCGTGAAGGATATTGCGGAGGCGTCCGGAGCCCTGGGGCTGAAGACGAGAGTGGTTCGTATCACGAGCGCCGAAAAGTCAAGAGAGCTTCCGACGCCCTATGGTGTGTTCAGCATTGTCTACGAGGGAAAGCTAATTGCCGAGCGTCCGATCAGTGGCAGGAGATTCACGAACATCGAAGTGTTCGGACAACTTCTGCGAGGACAAGCCAATGACGATTGACGCGAGCGCTGGCATCGAGAGTCCGCCGCCCCGCAGGGAATGCTGGGCGAACTGCGGCGGTGAGGTCGATGAGGAGATGCGAGAAATCGACCGGCTGGAGGACGAGCTCTCGCCGCTGCCCGCGAATATCACACGCATAAGGAAGCTCATCTCGACTCTCGAGCTCTGCCATCACAAGGCCGAGCGCTGGGTCACGAATATCATCGAGGCGATCGGCAAGGGAGATACCTCCAAGGGCCTTGGGACTCGATCGGCGGGCGAGTCCCATCCGGCGGAGCGTGACTGGATGAACGCCTGCACGGCGCTTTCTGCCTGGTGCGCCGGCCAACCGGCTGCTTCCGTCCAAATCAACATAGGGGGCCGATCCGCGAGCCGTTTGTTGAGCAAGCTCGGACAGCGCTCGGCTCTCAAGGAGTGGCAGGTACAACGCCTGATTCAGCGCATTCGGGAGTTTGTCGGCTGGCCTCGTTCGATGCTTCATGATGACTCGGTGTATGTTTTCATGGAGGAGTGTGGCGCTGATTTTGAACCTCCGGGCAGCGCTGAATGCCCCGAGTACTATCGGGAGCACGGAGATTTCTGGAAGCAGACCATCGAGATGCGCATCTACGACACCGTAAATGGCGAGCCTGCCGATATCTCCCTGGCCGTGGCCATCGACTTGATGTTTCCATGCAACTGGAACTTCGTTGACAACCTCGATACGGTTCTCGGCGCCATCGGCGGGGAGTTGCACACCGCTCATCCGCTCGCTGTCTGCGCACGAAACATACGTCATGCTCCGATCTGTGAGCGCATGCAGACGGTCTGCAAGACCCTGCAACACTCCCTCCGGAATCATCGACTGGAGAACGACGTGGATAGCACGCTGCTGGAGTTGCTGGGAGATATCACCGCTCCAAAGAGGTGGCTCGTAGCCTCGCTCGACAAGACGATCCGATTACAGCTTGGATGGTAATCGGCAGGGTGCCACGGATGTTTTTCCGGATTGTATGTGACCACTTGATTTCGCATTGCCGGAAAGATGTCCGGGCGGCTTTGCCGCAAGAGGATTGTGGTTCGCTCGGCTTCGTTCAGCCTCTTGTTGCCAAGGCAACACGGACGAGGCGGTCTTCGTGCTTGCCACCCAATTAGGGCATCGATATACTGGCGATAGGCAATTGGAGGAACAGCCATGTCGCTTGAGACGATGATTTCCGGTTTGAGCCGCGACGAAAAGCTCGCTGCGATGGAACTCCTATGGAGGGATCTCACGGTCGATCCAGATTCTCTTGCGTCGCCGCAGTGGCACAAGCGGATCATTACCGATAGGCTTGACAATCCTGCTGCGGGAGAGGCGTTGCCGCTGGAGGAAGCGAAAGCAGAAATCAAGGAAGCGATCCATGCACGTCGAGCTTCGAGTTGAAGCCCGCCATGATCTGGTCGAAGGAGCGATGTTCTACGATCGGCAACGGGAAGGTTGAGGTGGCTCCAGTTTGACAGACACTCCAAGTGCTTGGGTTATGGGTGAGGCAACGTCTCCTGTCAGCTCAGAGTACCGGTGCCTCTTCTCTTCTGTTCCTTTAATGTGGAAGTATCACCAGC
>JAAYAY010000134.1 GCA_012719125.1 Planctomycetaceae bacterium
ACAATCCAGAAGCCGATCCTTCGGCCATGATCCACCTCCTTGTGAACAAAATGCCTTTGGTGGATCATGGCCTTTTTCGTAAACTATGTCACGAGCACTTACCCTCCCCAAAATCCGTGACGGTCAGGGAAATTCAAACGTATCGCACGAAAAACCAGGTTCATCCGGTGCAAGCGTAGGTTCCAACTGCAACGGTCAACAATCGTCAACGCCATGGCCGGCCTGCCGCGACCGTGTCTTCGCCCGGGCGAGGAATCCTGACGGTGAGAAGGAGAACCGCTAGAATCCGCACCATCGTCTTGTTGGTTCCGGCTGGCGCATTGGTCGCGAATCAAGGCCCGGTCTCTTGGGCATGTCACTGCCGGTACAATCCAACTCTCCTGAAGATTGGCGCTCAGGAGCCCAAGAAGGAGATATACTTTCCTGACTAGCAGCGGGAGTGGCCGTACACAACACATTGTTGATGGCAGGGTCATCGCCGGCGTCCACTGCGGGAGAGGCGTCGATCGCGGCTGCGAACCACAAGACCACCTGGACCGGGGCCGGCTTCTGTTGGTTGTGCCAGGGAGATACACATGTTCCGTTGGTCGGGAAGAATGGGCCTGAACGCTAAGGTTGCGCTCCTGGGCGTCCTCAGCGTCTTGGCCACCGCGATCGCCCTTATGGCGCTGGCGGTGCGGCAGAGCGGTCAGTACAACCGGCTGGCCCAAGGCGAGGTGGACAGGTTGATCGCGGCCGACCTGGATCACATCACGCAGGGGATCTACAACCTTGTTCAAGCGGAAAACGATGCGGTCCAGCAACAGGTGGACTACAACCTGAACGTCGCGCGTCATGTCCTCGCCAACGCAGGGAGCATCAGCCTGTCGCCCGAGCATGTTTCCTGGACAGGGGTCAACCAGCTCACCGAAGAAGCGACCACGGCTGAATTGCCCAGACTGCTCATCGGTGGCCGGTGGCTGGGCCAGAACACTGTTCCGGAGATCGAGACCCCGGTGGTCGACGAGGTGACAAGGCTGGTCGGCGGAACGGCCACGATCTTCCAGCGGATGAACAATCGCGGGGACATGCTCCGCGTGGCGACCACCGTCACCAACAAGGACGGCCGGCGTGCGATCGGCACCTATATTCCCGCGGCTCGTCCCGACAACACAGCGAACCCGGTGATTGCCGCGATTCTGAAGCGGCAGATGTACCACGGACGCGCGTTTGTCGTCGACGCGTGGTATCTCACCACCTATACGCCGATTGAAGACGCCGCGGGCAACCTGGTGGGCATGCTGTATGTCGGCGTTCCGCAAAAACAGGCCGAATCACGAATACGCCAAGCCGTCCTCCAAACCAAAGTCGGCGAGACGGGATACGTGTTCGTTCTCAGTGGCCAGGACGGGAATCGCGGCCAGTATGTCATTTCCCAGAAGGGCGAACGCGACGGGGAGAGTATTTGGGAGACCAGAGACCACCATGGTCACTACCCCGTCCAGGAGATCATCAGCAAGGCAACAGGTCTGAAGCCTGGCGAAATGGCGACGGTGCGCTATCTCTGGCAGAATCCGCTCGAAAGGGCGCCTCGGTGGAAAATAGTCCGACTCGCCTACTATCAGCCGTGGGATTGGGTGATCGGTGCGAGCACCCACGAGGATGAGCTCCAGGCCTATCGAGCCGTGTTGAGCGGCGGGCGAACCCGCATGACCAGCATCATGGGCGCGGCGGGACTGGCGCTCACGTGCCTGGTGGGGCTGTTCGGCATTCTGATGGCATGGACGATCACCCGTCCGCTCCGCGCTCTGACCCAGGCGGTGCAAACCATCACCCGGGGTGACCTCCACCAGAGAGTGGATGTCCCTTCCCGCGACGAACTGGGCGTTCTGGCGCAGGCCTTCAATGAGATGACCAGCAGACTGGCTGAGACTATCGAGGGGCTGCGCACCAGCGAAGAGAAATACAGGGATATATTCGAAAACGCCACGGAAGGGCTTTTCCAGACTTCGGTCGACGGGCGGTTTCTCAGCGCAAGTCCCGCCATGGCCCGCATGCTGGGGTATGATTCGCCCGAAGAGCTGATGGCGAAAGTCGCCAATCAGATCCGGCAGATATACGTCCATCCGGAAGATCGCGATACGATTCTCGCTCTGGCGGCTCAATCGGACCAGGCGATCGAGAGAGAAGTCCAATTCTACCGCAAAGATGGGCAGGTGATATGGGTTTCGGTCAGCGTCCGGGCAGTCCGCGACCATGAGGGCCGGATTGTCTTCCTGCAAGGTTTCGCGATCGACATCAGCAAGCGCAAGCGGTCCGAAGAAGAGCTCCGAGAGCTCAGCAAGCTGCAGTCTGTGATCCTGGACAACAGCTCGGTGGGCATTGCCTTCGTGTGCAACCGGGTCTTCAAGTGGGTGAATCGGCGGGTAAACGAGTTGTTTGGCGTTTCGCAGGAGGAGTTCTACGGCGTTTCCACGCGTGTCATCTATCCGGATGATGCGGCGTACGAGCGGACGATGACGCAGCTCTATCCTCTTCTCGCTCAGGGGAAAATGGCCACGGCTGAACTCAAGTTGCGACGACAAGACGGCTCCGAGTTCTGGGGCCGTCTGGAAGGGAGAGTACTGGACGCTTCCAGACCGCACGAAGGCTCCATTTGGATCCTGGAGGACGTCACGGAACGGAAGCGGGCAGAAGAGGCACTGCAACTGAACGCCCGGCACACCGAGGTGCTCCTGCAACTCGGCCAGATGACGGAGGCGACCCTGCAGGAGATCACGGACTTCGCGCTCGAGGAGGCAGTCCAGATGACCCAGAGCACAATCGGTTATCTGGCCTTCCTCAACGAAGACGAGACGGTCCTGACGATGCATTCCTGGTCACGATCTGCCATGGCTCAGTGCGCCATTGTCGACAAGCCGATCGTTTATCCGGTCGTCGATGCCGGGCTCTGGGGTGAGGCGGTCCGCCAGCGCAAGCCGATCATTACCAACGATTACGTTGCCGACAATCCCGCAAAGAAAGGTACTCCGAAAGGGCACGTCCCGGTGTTCCGCCACATGAATGTTCCCGTCTTTCGCGGAGACAAGATCGTAGTCGTTGCCGGAGTTGGAAACAAGAAAGACGAGTATACCAGCTCAGACGCCCTGCAATTGACGCTCCTCATGCAGGAGATGTCGCGGCTAATCGAGCGCAAGCGGGCCGAGGAAGAACTCCAAACGGTCAACCGACTGCAATCCGTGATTCTCAGCAATAGTTCCGTGGGCATCGCTTTCGTGCGGAACCGGGTCTTTGAGTGGGTGAATCCTCGCATGTCCGAGTTGTTCGGCATTCCCCAGGAACAGTTCCAGGGGACCTCCACGCGCATCGTACATGCGGATGACGCGGGGTTTGAGCGATTCGGCATCGAGGTCTATGCGACGCTGGCCCATGAGGGAAGAGTTACCGTTGAACTGCAAATGCCCAGGGCCGACGGCTCGTTGTTCTGGTGCCGGCTGGCGGGGAGCTCGCTCGACGCCTCCCGTCCCCATGAGGGCTCCATCTGGGTCTTCGAGGATATCACCGAACGGATACAGGAACGAGAATCCTTGCTGAGAACCCAGTTCGCTGTGGATCGGGCGCGGGACAGTGTCCTCTGGATTGATGAAGATGGCCGCATTGTCTACGCGAACAACGCGGCCTGCACCTCCATGGGATATGCTCGCGATGAATTGCTGGCCAAGACGGTCTTTGACATCGATCCCGACTTTCTCGCCGACCACTGGGGGCAACACAAGGAAGACATGCAGCGTCTGGGAACCATGCTCTTCGAGGGGCGCCACATCACCAAGGACGGGCGAGTCTTTCCCGTAGAAGTGAGCAGCAGCTACTTCGAGTTTGCCGGTCGTTGGCTGGCGTGTGCTTTCGATCGCGACATCACGGAACGGAAGCGGGCCGAGGAGGAGATACGCAGACTGAACGAAGAGCTCGAGGAGCGCGTGGTGCAGCGAACCGCGCAGTTGGAAGACGCCAATCTCGCGCTCACCAAAGAAGTTTCCGAACGCATTCAGGCCGAGGAGGCTCTGAAGCAGCGGCTCAAGTTCGAGAATATGATTGCGGGGATTTCCGGTGATTTCGCCAGTCGTGCCACGGATCAGATCGATCAGGGCATCACGCGGGCCCTGGGAGAGGTCGGGACCTTTGCGGGAGCGGACCGCGCTTATGTTGTCCTGCTGACGGAAGATAGCCGGTATATGTCCATCACCCATGAATGGTGCACCGAGGATGCTGTCTCCCATATCGAGGAGAGCGGCAACGTGCCGATGCCGGCGCTGGAATGGGTGCGGGAGCAACTCGAACGACTCGAGCCTTTCCGGATTACGACCTTGACCGACCTGCTGGTCGAGGCCATCGAGGAAAAGGAAATCCTCCGCACCGGACTGACGACTTCGTGTACTATCGTCCCGCTTGTGTGCGGGGGAGTCCTGAAGGGATTCTTAGGGTTCGACTCCGTGAACCCGGGATGGCAGTGCTCGGACGATTTGCTACGAATGTTGAGGACGGCTTCCCGGTCCTTTGCGAATGCCTTCGAGAACAAATGGGCAGAAGAAGAACGGCTCGGCCTGGAACTGCAGCTTCTCCACGCCCAGAAACTCGAGTCGGTCGGCCAGTTGGCCGCGGGCATCGCGCATGAGATCAACACTCCCACCCAGTTCGTCGGCGACAACATCCGCTTCCTGGGGGACGCGTTTGCCGATCTGACGAAGCTGATCGACAGTTTCGATCAGTTGGACACGGCAGTGCGGGAGGGGGATGCCAGTCCGCATCTGCTGGACGACATCGAGGAGGCCAGGGTGCTGGCGGATGTCGGCTATTTGCGGGCAGAAATTCCCAGAGCCATTGATCACTCGCTTGAAGGTATCCAGCGGGTCTCCAGGATCGTTTGCGCCATGAAGGCCTTCTCCCACCCGGACCTGGGCGAGAAAACCGTCACGGATCTCAACCGGGCGATCGAGACAACCGTCACCGTCGCCCGCAACGAATGGAAGTATGTCGCCGAGGTGGAACTTCAGCTCGATCCCGGCCTCCCGGGCGTAGCCTGCTTCCCCGGCGAGATCAACCAGGTGATTCTCAATCTGATTGTGAACGCGGCGCACGCGATTGCAGAGAAGATCGGGCCGGCGTCACCGGACAAGGGGACCATCACCATCGGCACGAAGATCGTCGGCAACACGGTGGAGATCCGCGTTGCGGACACGGGAACCGGGATACCGGAGCGGTATCGCGAACGTATGTTCACGCCCTTCTTCACGACCAAGGGCGTGGGCAAAGGGACGGGGCAGGGATTGGCTATGGCCTACAACGTGATCCAGAAGAAACACGGAGGAAGCATCCGCTTCGAAACCAAGACCGGGGAGGGGACCACGTTTATCATCCGTCTTCCCCGGGGCGATACGGACTCTCCTGCCGGCGCGGACTCGAACCTGCAAACCAGCCGTTGATGGGCTGCGCAACTCGGCCGTCGGTGATGTCTGCATAGAGAAGGATCGAGGGCAACCAGAGGGACGAATCGCGACCGCCTGGATCGTCCACTGGGCGGCAGGTATTCCCAAGTGATCCCCATAGAGGATATCAACCTCCAC
>JAAYAY010000135.1 GCA_012719125.1 Planctomycetaceae bacterium
AATCCAGAAGCCGATCCTTCGGCCATGATCCACCTCCTTGTGAACAAAATGCCTTTGGTGGATCATGGCCTTTTTCGTAAACTATGTCACGAGCACTTACCCTCCCCAAAATCCGTGACGGTCAGGAACTTTCAAGAGAGAAGGCTGATCGGGACGGTGCTGTATACAACCATGACCGGCCAGAGCTTCAAAGGATTCGAACTCGAGAATGTCACGTTCCTGGGGCCGTTGGAAGGATCTGATTTCAGCGGCGCGCGAATGCACCGCATGAAGATCTACGATTTCTTCGGTATGGAACAGATGTATTCGACCACGAATTACAGACAACGGGACCTTTCGACACTACTTTTCTCGGGATTGGCGGGTTTTGGGAAAGGCAATTTCACGAAATGGGATTTTGCTGATTGCGACGTCGCCTACTTCCTCGATTGCGACTTGACGGGTGCGCGCTTCGAGAACTCGATCTTCTTGCGCACCAAGGCGACTCGGATTTCAGCCCCCCCCACCGGGAATCCCTTGCACTTGAGGCTCTTCTATTCGATGGTAAGGCTTGCCGACATTGGCTTTGACGGCTGCATCGTCACGGAATCTCAACTCCAGGAAACCGCCAATTGGAAACGGAAGGACCTGCGCGGCATGCACCTCAAGGACATGAACCTGGACGGCTGGGATTTTTCCGGCATGAACATGGATCGGGCTGACCTGAGCGGCTCATCCCTGAAAGGGACGAAGTTCGCCGGCGCGAATGTTTTTGGATTGACGCTCAAGGGCTGCAAGGGGTTGACGGTCTCGCAACTCCTGGAAAGCAAGACACACGTCTCTAGGACGCGACAGGACATCCTGCGAGCCTACTACTGGTATGTGGATTTCGCGGACCGAACCGAGGAGGAAGCAGAACTGCAGGAGTCGATGCGGCGGATGCACTCGAAAGACGGCCGTTGAATTGAAGAACAACCGGGTAACGTGATACAGCGCGCCGTTCTGTCGCTCTGTTTGCTGGGCGTCTGCGTCGCGCGTCTTGAAGAACGACATGATGGAGAGCAACGTGCAGAACGCGACCATGCCGTCATCGCGTTGGAGTCAGGAGGATCGCGGTGTCCTGCGCTGTTGCATCGCCTACAATCAATACGGCGGATACTGCGTGCCGGATTCGTCGCGGGACCGGCCGGCGGCCCGATCGGTGCTGGCAGGAGAAGTCTGGGAGCCGAGCACGATCGAGTTCATGGTGGGCCGCGTGGGACGGGGCGACATCGTCCACGCAGGGACCTTCTTCGGGGATTTTCTCCCGGCACTGTCGCGCGCGTGCGCCGACGGCGCGAAGGTCTGGGCCTTTGAGCCGAATCCGGAGAATCACCGGTGCGCGTCGATCACCGTGGCTGTCAACGGCCTTCAGAATGTGGAACTCATGAACGCAGCCCTGGGAGAGGAGAGTGGGTTGCTTCCGTTGCAGATCTCCGACGAGTCAGGCAGCGCCTTGGGGGGCGTCAGCCGGCTGGTCCTGAGGCCTCCTCCGGGCGACAGCAAGCACTTCACGAAGGTCCAAGTCGTGAGACTCGACGACGTGGTGCCGCCGGAAAGACCGGTCAGCATTCTTCAACTCGACGTCGAAGGGTTTGAACGGCAGGCATTGACGGGCGCCATGGCCACAATTCAGCGTTGCCGTCCGATACTCATTTTGGAGGACATGCCCGGCGCGGACTGGCTGGGCCGGAACCTGTTCCGACTTGGATATCAGGTGTTTGGAAGCGTGCATGGGAATACTCTGCTCATGGCGGCCGATCCAGGAACGACCAAAGAGGTCGATGGTCTTTGTTCTTGACGGAGGGGGAAGGATGCGGTAGTTTTCCGGACATGCCGCGACGATTGCGAGCTGCCGGTGGCGGATATGCATATCACGTGTTCCATCGAGCCGCGGGGCGGATGCGGATTTTCGGCAAGCAGCGCGACTTTGAGGCGTTCGAGGAGGTGATTGCGGAGGCCAAAGAGCGGTTGCCGATGCAGCACGTGCAGTTTCCGCAGACGGAAGTGGAACTGGAGGCGTTGCGAAGGTCCGTGGCGTACCGTTTGGCGAGGCGACCTGGCAGGCGCGGACGGCCAAGAGGTTGGGCCTGGAATCGACGCTTCGCCCTCGGGGTCGGCGATGGAAGACAGACCCCAAGCCATAACAAAGACTATCGACCCCTTTGTTCGTCCCTTGAGCGTTTGCCGAGGTGTCAAGGTCAGCAAATCCGATCACTGGAAATCGAGGTATCCGGTATGACTGCGCATGACAAGCACGATTGCGGTTGTTCGTCTCCGGGTTGCTGCGGTGTCCGAGTGGCGGGCGTGACCCGGCGGAGCTTCATGGCCGGCGCGGCCGCTTTGGGCGGGGCGCTGTGTGCTGCTTCGGCGACTCAAGCGGCGGCGGGGCGCACCCGGCCGGCACCCCTTCCACCGAGACCGCTGCGGATGCAGCCGGTGCTCGTCTACAAGATAGCACAGCGGCGTCAGGGTACGAGCTGGCGGACCTGGTCGGGGCTGATCACGGAGGCGCACGCCGATGAGGAGCGTGCCCGCATCCGCGAGGAACTCCAGGCCATGGCTGCCAAGGCCGACTTCGCGCTCGAGGTGCTGCCGCTGGCGAGTGTCCGCGACAGCGAGGAGGCGAAGCGGGTGGCCGCGGCCGATCATGACGGGATCATCCTCTACCACGCGACCGACACGGGCAACCCGTACGGCGGCATCACCACGCTGATGGACCTGCTCGACCCGGCCAAACTCAATGTCGAGTTTGCGCGGCACCGGAGCGGTCCAGCCTACCGCGGCTACATCTTCACCCATCCCCAGTTGTTGCGGCAGCGAACCGACGAGTTCCAGAATCCGGGCAACATGAACGTGCAGGACGTGGTCGTTGACGACTGCGACGAGCTGCTTTGGCGGCTGCGTGCGCTCAACGGGGTGAAGGGAATCCGAGGGAAGCGGATCGTGTGCATCGGCGGTGCCGCGGGCTGGGGAGCCGATGGACGCGAAGCGCCCGCCCGCGCCGCCGAGCGGTGGGGCATGGAGTTCGCCGAGGTGTCTTACGAAGAGCTCGGTGCGCGGATTGCCGCCGCGCGTGGCGACCGGGCTCTTGTCGACCGGTGCGCCGACGAGGCCCGGGCCTATCTCGAAGCGCCCGGCGTGACCTTGTTGCCGTTCCAAGACGAGCTTACCACGGCCGAGTTGTTGGCGGGAAAGGGAAGGAAGGAGACTCTCGGATCGATGCGCGGGTTTGTGGAGCGGGCCTTTCTGCTGCGCGAGGTGTTCGGCGACCTCATGGCCGAGCACCAGACCGACGCCGTCACGGTGGCGCAGTGCATGAGCGCGATTCTCCCCGTCGCTGAAACCACGGCCTGCCTGACGCTGAGCCTGCTGAACGACTCGGGCTGCCTCGCCTTCTGCGAGTCGGATTTCGTTGCCATTCCGTCGGGCATTCTCCTCCATTCCATCGCGGCCAGGCCGGTCTTCTTCTGCAACCCCACGTTCCCTCACAAGAACATGGTGACCGTCGGCCACTGCAGCGCACCTCGCAATATGGACGGAAAGAACCTGGAACCGGTATTCATTCGTACCCACTTCGAGTCGGACTACGGCGCGGCGCCGCGAGTCGAGATGCGCCGCGGCCAGAAGCTCACCGTGCTCGTTCCCAACTTTGCCAACAGCCGGTGGCTCGGATTTCGGGGGTGCATCCTCGAACAGCCGAAGCTCGACGTTTGCACCTCGCAACTGGACGTCGGCATCGACGGCGATTGCGCCAAGCTGGCCGATGAGATGGGCGGCTTCCACTGGATGCTCTGCTACGGAGACTACCTGAAGGAAACGGGCTATGCCTTGCGAAAGGCCGGCATCGAGTGGCTGAACCTGAGCGAGAAGGGCACGTGAAGGCGTGCCCTGGCACTCGTCCAGCACCACACCGCAGCGCTTTCGGCCAGCCGCGCGCACGGGATCAAGTTTTGGCAGCTTACTTTCTGACTTCTGTTGCACTTGAATCAAGTTTTGGCGACTCGACGCGAGACCCTTCCAGTGCGTGAATAGTCGGCATCGCGTCCCTGGATTCATTGATGATGCTGGCCTCGATCATGGACTTCCCATGCCCAGGCCGTTTTTTCGGGAATGGTCAACGGGTGATCCGGACGTCGCGGCACGGTTGACGATGTTTTCGTTATGTTCATGGTTTCGTCGACCGCCAAATGCGTGGCCTGCATCTCTTCGCCTTTCAGGCCGTAATCGGCCAGGTCCAGCGCCGCGCGGCAGGTGATCGGCCGGCTGGAGACGTTGACGGCGAAGAAGACGACCTTGTTTTCGTCGGGCAATCGCCACGCACCGGTGTAGACGGCCGGGTGCTCCACCCACCAGTCAGGCTTCCAGCGCCAGTCCGCCCGCACGATGGGGATTTCTCCCAACGGTTTGGGAGGGCGGGCCATGCGGCCGGCGTAGAAGTAGCGTCGCAAGTGCCAACGCAAGGCGATGATCTGTTTGATGAATGCAGCGTTTTCCTTCTGATCGATGATGCGGGGATGAAACCAGCCTATCTGCTCGCCGTAGACAAGCTGCTGCGAGGCCTTCATTCGCGTCGCCAAATCGTCGTCGTTCAGTTCCCCGCGATAGGCGCGGCCGAACATCTGGATGGAGCCGCCGTAGACGGCGGGGAAGACGGGCTGCTGGTCTTGGGATTGCCAATGCCAGGTCAAATAACCGTCGAACTCTCGGATGAAGGGCTCGGCGTTGCATTCCGTGGTGATCATGTGGCCGGAGGGCATATCCTTGCGGATCTTTTCGAGGCCTTGCCGGTAGCCGGAAACCCACCAGTTCCCGCCGCCGGTCGGGTGACCGTGCGAACGGTCAAAACACAACACCGGCTTGGCGGCCGCCACCTGGTCAATGTAGACGCCTTTCGTGCCGCACTGGTTCATCAGACGCAGAACCGTTTCGCAGATCTTCTCTTGCCAGATCGCGGTGAACGGGCACATCACGGCCAAGCGGACCGTCTCGCCATCGGCCTGCTTGCTCCGGTAGGTCTCAAAGAAGGGTTGTCCTGCTTCGTCCTTGGCCGCTGCCGGCAGCGCGACCGAGGTGAACTGGAAATCCTCGACGCCGCGGTCGTGCGAATCCCACAGCCGACCGTTCATATACGGCATTACGTAGATGTCTTTCTCCTGCAACCTGGCAACGGCTTCCGCAAATCCCGGCTTGGCGGGGAAGTAGTGTGGATAGTCGTCGTTGAAGGGGATTTCATGCCAGTTATACCAGTGAAAACCGACGGGCACGCCCACGGTCTCGGCAAATCTCTCCACGTCGGGCATGACGGCTTCCGGCGAACCGCCGGCCTTTCCGTAAAGTCCCCAACGCTCGCCGGTCTTGCCGTCCAATCCGGATATGATCCAGACCGGCAGTTCCCGCATCCATTGGGGCGTGTCGGCGCGGCCTTCGGGTGCGAGTTGCGGATACCACTCGGCTTCGGCGACCCATTCGCGGTAGATCATGGCCGCGTCGAACCAGTCGCCTCGCAGGAGCTGCCACACGGCCCGGCCGGAAAGCGAAAAACCGTTTCCTGCCCTGTCCATGTCTTCCGCCGGATGGTCGAATTTCAAGACCAGCGAGCGGCCGTCCGAACGGGCTTTGGCCGAGATCGTCTTGGTCGCGCCCAGCGGATCGTGCATCGAGAAATACAGGCCCGGGACGGCCTTGGCCTGTGAATCAGAGCCGTAATAGGCCATGAGCTGCATCGACAACGACCAACCGCCGGGATAGAGCCCGGCATAGTTGGCCTTTTTCGCACACGGATTACGTTTCACCTCGCCGGCTGCGCTCGGAAACAACAATTCCGATTCCGCGCCAAGATCGGCCAGAGCGACCTGTGGAAACGCTACCCGACGCAACGCCCAGGTCTTCTGGTCTTCGCCGGTTTCGACCGCGAGATCCCATGAGATCCGGCTCTTCGACGAGTCGAGCGAAGCCGAGGCCTTCACGCGGATCGCCGCCGCTTCCGGGCCGAGATTCTTCGCGCCACTCCAGCGGACAGCAAACGGCTTGTCGCCTTCCGCGGCGTCGATTTCCACTTGCGTCCAACCCGTCTCGGACGTGATGGAAACGTCTTCTTGCGTGCCGGTCTTTCGCAGAACACACTCGAAGAACGCGGCGCGATCCTCGGCGAGCAATTCCCTCCCGGTGGCCTTATCGACGATGCTCGTCAGCGATGCGCCGTCGTCGCTGCGGGTGAACTTCAGCACAAGATCTCCCGCGTCGATTGTCGTTTCGATCGTTGACTGTGCAAATCCTGATGAGTTGCCGAAGAGCAGCAACGACATAACAACCGAAAAGACAAGCCGGTGATTCATGATGCTCAGCCTTTCTCAACGTGTTCTGAAATGCTGTCCGAAGGTCCCCGCGGCGTGCCAGATGCTCGTCGAATCTGGCTGCAATGACTGATTCCATCATCGTACCGGCAGACTTCCCAGTTGTCGAACAGCTCCGGTCGGAGGGGAGCGAGACGAATGAAGGGGTGGGGAGTCTTGTCCAACCACTGGCATTTTGTCGTCTGGTCGCGTGGCGACGGCGACCTGCCGGGGGAGGTTTGCCTGTTCGGCTGTGCGGTGCTGGCGGTGATTGGGATGGTGAAACACTCGTGCCGAAGCTCGGTGTGTGGGGCCCAGGGATAATTGGCGTGGAGACGGACGATTGCGGCAGTCGCGGCGGTGCGTGCCGGGAGTGGTGTTGTTCCTGGTTTTCATTGATCGAGGTCGAATGCGGCCCCTGCTGGTGTGGCGTTTTGGTATCTATTCAGCCATCTGAAGTAGCAGAGCTACCGGTCGGAAGGCGGGCAACGTGGGATGAATTGGGAAA
>JAAYAY010000136.1 GCA_012719125.1 Planctomycetaceae bacterium
AACGATTATCAACGCTACCCGTACGCGCTATCGAAGCCCCGAATCGTCGATCAGCTCTCCTCTGACCCCGCCACCCCCTCAACTAGCCCGTTGCAGAACCACTCGATTTATGCAACAGTTGGGTACAATTTCACGGCCGAGGAGATCATCGCCTTCGCTCGGGAACGGGAAGAACGGGGCGAGCCGTTCGCGTTGTGGGCAGGCCACGGCAACGATCCCTTTTACATGCGGCTGAGCACGATCGAGGGAATCCTGAAGGCGGCTCCCACCACGTGCAGGGCCCTGGTCTTTCCGGAAATGGAGCGAACCGACGAGGCCATGGAGTACGCCGTGCGGACGCACATCCTGCCGATTGCCGAACTCTGCCGCAAACACGGCACGGCCAAGATCGTGCTCCGCAACAAGAACATCTTCTGGAACGGGAGTTGTTACCTGGACCTCTGGCGCGAAATCCTTCTCGAAGGCGACTATCGCGACGTCTTCATCCCGAGCATGGAGGAGACCAACGACAGGACCCAGGCGCTCAGCCTGTCGGGACGGATGGGGCTGTGGCTGTGCGGCCACTTCGACCGGATCTCCGGGCGGGCCGTCACCGACAATGCCAACTTCTCCCGCTTCTGGGAATGGGGCGCCCAGCAGAACCTCAGCCATCTGATGCGCTCGATGGTGCTGAGATCCTCGTTGGGGGCCGACATGCTGCTGGTCAACATCTATCAGGGCGACCCTCGGAGCCTGGCGCCTTTGTACCAGATGCTCGACAAGGGCGTCATCGCCGTCCCCGAGCGCGAAGACCTTCTATCAGTGGCCGACCTCTGCCTGGGGATGAAGAATCCCTCGCCGAACTTCCTCGAGCACGGCAAAAACGGGCACCACATCGACGGATACCGGGCGGAATCGACCAAGATGGTTTTCGATCGGATGGACTGCTATTGGGGCGGTGCCCCGATCGATCCTTCCGACTTCAGCAATTACGCCATGGGAAGCCGGTCGCGAATGCTCAACTTCCTGCCGACCAACCCCTACGGCCTGATCGCCATGGTTTCGGCGAACACGGAACTGGCCGCCTCCCCCTTCTTCCGATCGATGCTCGTCACCGACGGCGAGGTCTTCTACGACGAGCAAGGACAGGCTGTCTCGGCGGCCGACTACAAGCCAAGGGCGCTGGCAGCCCTCGAGGCGTCGGCGGCGAAACTGCCCGTGCGCGTCTATGGCGAAGTCGCCTGGACGGTCGTTCGGCTCGATCCGAGTCACGTCCGGGTGACGCTAATCGATTCGGGCTACCTATCGCCGGCCGATCGCGAGGCGACGATCGTTCTGCAGCACCTGGATGGGACAGGTTGCCGCGACATCTTGAGCGGCGAAACGTTACCGCTGGCGGCGAACGCGGTTTCGCTGACGGTTCCGGCCGGCGTGCTGCGGGTGGTGGATATTGCGCAGCGATAATCGCGGCAGAACCAGGTGGGGTGCGTTTCGATGCGCCTTCAGGTTGTCATAGTGCAGTTGATAGGTCCAGTGCGGGTAGTCGCGGTGCTGGTGGGCCAGACATTCGGTCAGGGCCGGTTTGAAAGACACCTTCCCGCAGTCTTTCCGCACGGCCTTTCGCATACCGCCCACCGGATCGTCCCCCTCACGGCGAGCAAGGCAGAGCCAACGTTCAATCGTCTTGGCCGAGAGGGCCCCACAACCGCTCGAACCGTCACCGACAGCCCATTACGACCTGCACTTCGCCGGACAGGGACCGTTCGGCAACGTAGAATTACTGACCCCTTTTACCTCGGGACAACAACGATTCAGCGGGTGAGGTGCCGCCTCGTGAAAGCATCGTACCAACGGTACATTCGTTTCCTCCTGCCCTTTCTTGTGCTTGCACTCTTTCTGGGGGCAGTCTCGCTGCTGCACCGAGAGCTGGCGGGCTATCAACCCAAGGAAGTACCGATAAGCCACGTCGGTCTTCGCTCGCAGCATGACCGCATACTCTCCACGGCCACCTGGAAATCCGATGATCGCTCCAAGCGTTGGCGTCCGTCCGCCTCTCCAATTACT
>JAAYAY010000137.1 GCA_012719125.1 Planctomycetaceae bacterium
CAATCCAGAAGCCGATCCTTCGGCCATGATCCACCTCCTTGTGAACAAAATGCCTTTGGTGGATCATGGCCTTTTTCGTAAACTATGTCACGAGCACTTACCCTCCCCAAAATCCGTGACGGTCAGCCATTTTCCTTTCCACCTCTGTCTACTTCGATCGGTGCAAGGCACACAGGCCGCTACGCCGGCGCGTACGTATACGGCGCCTGCAGACCCAGCGGAATCCCTAGCCCCCAATAGATGAGGAGGAAGGCCGTCCACCCGATCAGAAACACGACCGAATAGGGCAGCATCATAGCCCCCACCGTGCCGATTCCCGTCGTTTTCACGTAGCGCTGGCAGAACACAACCACCAGCGGGAAATAGGGCATCATCGGCGTGATGATGTTCGTACACGAATCGCCCACGCGATAGGCCGCCTGGGTGAGTTCGGGCGACAGCCCCACCAGCATCAGCATGGGCACGAAGATCGGCGCCAGCATGGCCCACTTCGCCGACGCCGAACCGATCAACAGGTTGACCGTCGCGGCCAGGAGAATGATGCCGGCGATCGTCACCGCCGGCGGCGCTCCCGAATCGCGCAGGAACGTCGCTCCCTTGACGGCCATCAGTACCCCGATGTTCGAGTCGCGAAACGCCGCAATGAACAGGGCCGCGAAGAAGACGAGAACCAGGTAGTAGGCCATCGTCTCCATCGATCGGCTCATCCCCTTGATTACGTCGCGATGCGAGGTGAACTTGCCCGATACGAAGCCGTGAATCACGCCGGGAATGAAGAACAGGAAGAAGATCAACGGCACAATCGCATGCATCAGAGGAGCCGGCGGCCGGTAGGAGGTCAGGGAACCGTCCTCCGCTCGCAGGGCAGAACCCGCGGGCCACGCCCAAGCCACCAGCAGCACTATGGCAACGAGCATCGAGGCCAGGCCCCACCACATGCCGAGTTGGTCCCGCCGGGTCAGCGCTTCCATCTTCGGCATGTCCTCGGGGTCGCCGTCGACGAGTGTCCGCTTCAATCGCGGTTCTACGACCACATCGGTCAGGAACCAGCCCAAGAGGATGATGAGCAGCGACGAGGCCGCCGTGAAGAAGATATTGCAGAGCGGGTTGACCGCCCGAGCGGGATCCACCAGAGCCACCCCCGTCTCCGTCAATCCGGAAAGCAGCGGATCGATGCCCGAGGGAATGAAATTGGCGCTGAACCCGCCCGACACGCCCGCGAAGGCGGCCGCAATGCCGGCCAGCGGATGCCGCCCGGCCGCATAGAACATGACTCCGCCGATCGGGATCACCAGCACGTAACCCGCATCGGCCGCCGTGTGGCTGACGATGGCCACCAGCAGCAGCATCGGCGTGAGCAGTTTCTGCGGAGTGAACGCCAGCAGATTCTTCAGACACGCATGGATGAAGCCCGAATGCTCCGCCACTCCCACGCCCAGCAAAGCAACCAAGACCACTCCCAGCGGCGGGAACTTGACGAACTCGTCGACCATCCCCGAAAGGAAGGTCGCCAGGTGCGTGAGCGTGAGCAGGTTGACGACCGCGATCGCTTCCCCCGAACGGGGATCGATCTCGCTGAACGTGAACCGCGACAGCCACCACGAAAGCCCCCAGGTGACCGCCAGCCCGATCACAAACAGCACCGCCGGATCCGGGAGCTTGTTGCCCAGAGTTTCCAGAACGTTCAGCACTCGCACGACGATTCCCGCCGGTTTGCCGTTCGGTTGCTCCGCCTTCGACCGGTTCTCCGCCTGTGACATCATGCACCCTCTCCTAATGGCCGTTCTTCACACATGTCAGGAATAGAGAAGATAACCACTCGATTGTTCCCGCCACTGTTCGACGTTCAATTCGGCAAGCTGCGCGACGTCGGCCGGCAACGTCCGGCCGGAGTCGATCGCCTCGCGGAGCCGTGTGCTGCCCGAAAGAATGTCGATCGGCATGAGGACCTCTTCGTATTCGTAGGGGGGCGGCAGCCAGGAGAATTGTTCCCCATAGAGCCGCCGCAGACAAGCGAACAGAGCCACGGTAGTCGAGTAGGAACGAACGGCCCTGGCATCGGTGAAGTGCAAGGCCACCCCGCCGCAGCTCCGGCCGGCCCATTTGTTGAAGGTAGGCCGAAATCGGATCGGGCGGATCGTCAGCCCGGGCGTGGAGTAGTCGGCCAGTGCTGCGGCCAGTCCAGCCGGTTCGATGTACGGTGCGCCGACAACCTCAAAGGGCGTGGTGGTCCCCCGGCCTTCGGAGAGGGTCGTTCCTTCGACAAGCACCTGGCCCGGGTAGACCACGGCCGTCTCCGGCCGCGGCATGTTCGGCGACGGCATCACCCACGGGCAGCCGGTTTCCCACCAATACATCCCCCGGCGCCACCCCTGCATTGCGACAACCTGCACGTCGGCCCCGATATCCAGCATCCGGTTGGTCAACAGGGCCATTTCGCCGACGGTGAGTGCGTGCCGCATGGGGATCGCGGCCCGGCCGATGAAGCTCGTGAAGCCGGCCTCCAGAATGGGCCCTTCGCAAACCTCACCCCCGAGCGGATTGGGCCGGTCGAGCACGACCACAGGAATACCGGCCTCCGCGCACGCTTCCAGGCAGTGAGTGACCGTCCAGATGAAGGTATAAACCCGCGTGCCGACGTCCTGCAAATCAACAAGCAGGCAGTCCAAACCCTCCAGCATCTCGGGGGTGGGTCGGCGAGTCTCGCTGTAGAGGCTATGAACGGGGATTCCGAGCGGTCGGTAGATGCCGTGACCGGTTTCGATCATATTGTCCTGTTCTTCGCACCACAGGCCGTGCTGCGGCGAGAACAAAGCGGCCAATTGGCCGGGGCATCGTTCGGCCAGCACGTCGCAGGCGTAGCGAAAGCGGGAATCGACCGAGGCCTGGTTCATCAGCAGACCGAACCTCGCGCCCGCCAGGGCAGGCCGCGGATCTTGGAGGAGGACTTCCACTCCGATGGTGACCGCGGGTTGGGGCATGGTGTTCTTCCTGGGCGCTTGAGGAGAACAACGCGAGCACGGTACAATTCGTGCAAACTGCGTCAAATCGGGAACGCACGATCATACCCCACACGCCGACAAGGGAACATCCCGCGATCCGCATTTCGCTGATTGCGTGCCTTTTGTGGTCTGTTGCCGGCCCCTCGCTTCAAGCGGGCACGTTCGACCTCGACTTGCCGTCAAAAGCGGTTGCGGTCGAATAGTGGGACGTGACCGCCTGAGCGGGGAATACTGGGACGTATTGGTGGATCACCATAAGAAGCAGGCTATCAGCCCCATGCTCGGCGACCTCCCGGAGCCAGAATGTGCCCGCGAATTCTGGTGAGGAGACTTGTTCAGCCGGGAAACAAGCAAGGCGGGCGACCGGTTCGGTCGGCAGACGCGGCCGGGAGAAGCACGCGAGTCAACGAGCCTGCATCCGCTCGCCCAGCCATGCGGCCACTTCCTCGATCCCCGTCCCCGCCTTGGCTGAAACCTCGAACACTTTCGCCTTCGAGGCCAAGGCTTTCATGTCGCTCCTGACTCGGGCCACGTCGAAATCGAAATGAGGCAACAGGTCGACCTTGGTGATCGCCAGGGCGTCGGAGCCGCGGAAAATGGCCGGATACTTGGCGAGCTTGTCGTCTCCCTCGGGCACGCTGAGCAAGGCGATCCGCAGGTGCTCGCCCAGATCGAAGCCGGCGGTGCACACGAGATTGCCCACGTTCTCGATCATCAGCAGGTCGAGCGTGGGAAGATCGAACCCTTCGGCGGCGGCCTGCACCATGGTGGCGTCGAGATGGCATGCCCCGTCGGTGTTGATCTGAACGACAGGAATGCCCAGGGCGTCGATCCGCTCGGCGTCGATGGAGCCGGCGATGTCGCCCTCAATAACAGCCGGGGCCACCGTGCCGCCCAATTGGGCAAACAGCGCCTCGAGCAGTGTGGTCTTGCCGCAACCGGGCGAGCCGACGATGTTGACGCAGAACGCACCGGCCGCGTTGAATTTCCGGCGATTCTCTTCTGCAAGCTGGTCGTTGGCTTTGAGGATCTTTTTGGCTGCGACGATTCTCATGGCGGGATCCGTTTGCGGTGCAGAGGACAAGTCGATCTAGTCGATTCTTGCGTTTTTGCGCCCGCGAGACAAGTGCCGCGCCGGCCAGGGCTCACTCTTCATCCAAATCGATCGTTTGCAGGAGCATCTCCCGCCCACCCTGGATGGAGATGTCGCGGCTGCCACAGGAGGGGCACTCGAGACAGAAGTCGTCGAGTTCCGTTCTCGCGCCACAACCGGCGCAGACGCAGACTGCCGGAGGCTCCTCGATCTCGAGCGCGGCGTTTTCGACAAGCGTGCCCGGCGAAAGCAACTCGAAGGCGAATCGGATCGAGTCGGGCTGGACGCCGGAGAGACGCCCGATCGACAGGCTGAGCCGGGTGACCTTGCCCGCGGCCCCGGCTCGCGCAACCTCTCCCTCGACCTGCTCGATCAGCGCTTCAACGATCGACACTTCATGCATCTTAGTATTGGCTAGTCGACCGCCGCCAACTGGACGCGAGCGCTCTCCAGACGCTGGGCCAACAGTTTGGCGATCGCCTTGGTGAGCTGGTAGCCGAGCAAGGGTTCCGAGTCGCACAACTCGCGGACCTTCTTGGCGTCGAGGCAGATCAGGTGCGTATCTTTGACGGTCGTTCCAATGGCCGTGGCCTTGTAAGGCTCGATCAGGGCCGACCAGCAGAGCAATTCGCCGCCCACCAAGGTATCAACCGTGCGTTCTTCCCCGGTGCCCAGCAGGTAGCGTATCTCGACTTCCCCCTGGGTGATGACGTGCAGCACGTTGGCCGGGTCGCCTTCACGAAACATCTCGGTTCCGGCAGGGACGTCCTTCTCCTCGGCAATCATCGCCAAAGCCTTCAGGCTCTGCTCACCGATGTTGGCGAAGTAGTGATAGCGTCGCAATGCTTCGGGCGAAATCATAAATGGTCTCCTTCGTGAGCCGAGGCCCCCTGGTCAGTTTTCCCGGTCTCCAACAGTTTGAGCACTTCTTCCACGGCCTTGGGAATGGAAGCCGCAACGGCCGGAGTGCACTCTTCGGTAAACGTCAGTATATCCTGGGCTTCGATGCCGACAAGCAGGATGGCCCGGTTGTCGGGCAGATTGACGCCCGCCTGGCGGCCGAACTGGAGGGCCGTCGTCAGATTCATGTCGTGTGCCGAACAACTCCGCTGGGTTGGGATTGCGTCCGGCGTCAGATGGTGGATGGTCCCCGGCGCCGCACCGGTCACGATCGCATCGATGACGATCGCCCGATCGTAGCCTTCCATCCGCTCCATCAGCCGCAGTCCGCCCCAATAGTCCTCTCCGACCTCGACGTCGTCGCGATCGGCCAGCAGTTCGCGCAATCTGGCCGCCACGTGGAGCCCCACGCTGTCATCCGCCACGATCCAGTTTCCCAATCCGAGGACGAGAGTCTTCATCGAGTTGTTAGGGTTCAGGGTTCGGGGTTCAGGGGGCAGAGGTCAGAGGAGCATCGCGGGGGCAACGAAGCTTGCCGCCATGAGCGGAACCGATCGAAGTGCCTGGAGCAGGGCCCGGAGATCGGGGCTGTTGGGACAGTTGCGCAGAATAGGGAAAAACAAAAGAGCCAAAAAAAGATCGGGCGACCGTGACCGTCCGATCGTCCGAGCTATTCTACGCAATGGCACCGCTCAGTCCAGATACTGGGAGAGCTTCTCGATGACCTCTCCATCCGGACGGCGGAGGTTGACTTCCAGCGGCATCTGGCCGGGAAGGCTATGGGTGGCGCAGCCGAAGCAGGGGTCGTAGGCCCGGAACGCCATTTCGACCATGTTGAGCAGGCCTTCGGACACCTGGCCTTTCTTGATCAGTCCCTGGGCCGCTTTCTTGACCGACATGCAGATCGGGGCGTTGTTGTTGGTCGTGCCGACGATCAGGTTCACGTTGGTGAGGATGCCTCGTTCGTCGGTGACATAGTGATGGGTCAAGGTGCCGCGAGGCGCCTCGACGCAGCCGATTCCCTCGCGAGGCGTCTCGGTCGGGATCGTGCGGAACTTGGGACTGGTGATCTCCTCGTCGGTGGCCAATTCGACCCAACGTTCCGTAGCGTAGAGCAGCTCGACCAGCCGGGCCCAGTGGGTGGCCAGCGTGTGGTGCACGGGCTTTCCGCCGAGCGTGGCGTACATCTTCTCGTACTGCTCTTGGGCCAGCGGCGTGGCCATGCCGTCGGACGCATTCAGTCGCGACAGCGGCGTGCACTTGTAGACGCCCGAGTCCTTGCCGTCGACGAAGCCCTTCCAGCCCACGGCCTTCAGGTAGGGGAACTTGAGGTACGACCAGGGCTCGACCCGTTCGGCGACATGCTCCCGGTAGTCCTTCGGATCGTACTTGACGAGTTCTTTCCCGTCCGGCCCCACGACTCGCAGCTTGCCGTCGTAGAAGTTGACCTTATTGTTCTCGTCAACCATCCCCATGTTGTAGGTTTCATGGGTGTAGACGCCGCCCGTGATCAGATCGACGTAGGCGGAGTTCTTGAGGACGATGTCTTCGAAGACCTGCAGGGAGAACTTGGCGAATTCGATGGCTTCGCGTCCTCGGGCCTCGATCTCCTTGCGTTGCTCTTCGGTGATGCCGCGGCTGACGCCGCCGGGGAGGCCCCAGTTGGGGTGCACGGCCCGTCCGCCGAGCAACTTGATCAGGGCGTGACCGTCGCGGCGCATCTTGAGCACCTTGCCGCCCACGTCCATGCCGACCTTGGCAATCACGCCGAGCACGTTGCGTTGGGCGGGCGGCGCATCGGGCCCGACGACGAAGTCGGGGCCGCCCAGAGCGTAGAAGTGCGTCGTGTGATCGGTGGCGAAGAAGATGCTATAGAACATCTCCCGGAGTTTCTTGGCGGCCGAGGGCGGATCGACGCTCCAGACCTTATCCAACGCCTTGGTGGCGGCCATGTGGTGGGCTTCCGGGCAGACGCCGCAGATGCGGTTGGTCAGATTGGGCATGTCCTCCGCGGGCCGCCCCACGCAGAACTTCTCGAAGCCTCGCAATTCCGGAATCTGCAAGTAACAATTGGCCACGTCGCCTTCCTCGTTGAGGAAGATGTCGATCTTGCCGTGACCCTCCAGCCTGGTGATGGGATCGATTGAAATTCGTTTCATCGTTTATACTCCTGCCTTGTTTTTCCGCCGCAGATTGCTCTGGGCCAGGCTGAACCGATAGAAGCTGCCGACCGGATCGGGAATGCCCTCCTTGATGATCGCGTCGATCTCGTCGGGATCTTCCGAGTCGATCACCGAGGCCACTGCACTCAAGAGTTGCATGCCGTGGTCTTCGACGCCGTTGTTCGGGCCGTAGCACCCGATGCAGGGCGAGTTGACCTGCGGGCAAAGGGCGCCGCAGCCGGCTCGCGTGGCGATTCCCGCACACAACAGGCCCTGCTCCAGCAGGCACCGGTCGGGATCGACTTCGATTTCCCACGTCCGATAGAACTTCTTGATCTTCTTTTCTTCACGCTTCCGAGGGCACTCGTCGCAGACGGTCGTGTTCGACCCGATCACAGAGCCCGGCTCGGGGAGCTTGTTCTCCAGGATCGCCACGATGGCGTCCCAAATGCGGTCCGACTCCGGCGGGCAACCCGGAAGCATGTAGTCGACCTTCACCGTCTGGCCGAGCGTTTTCAACGTGTCGTAGTAGACGGGCAGATGGAGCTTGCCTTCCGGCACCTCGGTGACCGGTTGGGGCTCGACGCCGTTCGGATTGTCGAGGGACGGACTGTCGTGGTAGACGGTCTTGAAGCAGCTCGCCTTATCGTTCAGATTGCCCAGGCCGGGGATGCACCCTTCCGAGGCGCAGGAACCGAAGGCAACCAGGACCTTCGACTTCTTCCGCAAGAGTTGGGCCATGTATTCCTGCTCGCTGGTGCGGATGCCGCCGTTGAACAGGCAGACGTCGATCTCGCCGTCGGCCATTTTCTCGATGTCGTGCACTTTGCCGTCGGCGGCACAGGGCCACATGACGATGTCGAAATGCTCGGCGACGTCCAGGATCTTGGTGTCGATTCCGAGCGTGGAGATGTCGCAACCGCCGCACGACGCGGCCCAGTAGACCGCCAGCTTGCCTTTTGCCTTGCCTTCGCTCATGAGTTCACCTCCATCACCTCTTCGTGCTCCTTGACGATCGCCTCCAGCGCTTCCAGCCGTTCGTCGCTCTCTTCCCAATTGTCGGGCCAATGGAGCGGGCCGAGCTTCTTGATGTCGGCGACGAATTCGGTGATGGCCTCGGCAAGTTGCTCGCCTTCGGCCGCCGAGCGCCAGAACAGTCGCACCCGCTCATCTTCGACGCCCAGCGCGGCCAGCATGTGCTTGAGCAGGTGGTAGCGCCGCATGGCCTTATAGTTCTGATCGATGTAGTGGCACTCGCCCGGGTGGCAGCCGGCGAGCATAACGCCGTCGGCTCCCAGCGAAAGGGCCTTGGTGACGAATGCGGGATCCATTCGGCCGCTGCACATGACGCGAATGATGCGTACGTTGGGCGGATATTTGATGCGTGCCGAGCCGGCCAGGTCGGCGGCCCGATACGAGCACCAGTTGCACATGAACCCCACGATCTTCGGTTCAAAGTTCTCGTTACTCATTCTCAGAACCTTCCAGGGACTGTGTTCGTTTTGTGAATGATTTCAGGACGCGACCGGTTCGGGCTCGGCGGCCTTGGCGGCAGCCCCGCCGTTTCCACCCGCCGGCTTGGCGTCCCAGAGAACGCCGTCGATCTGGGCGAAAATCTGCTGGTTGTTGAAGTGGGCGCCGGTGATCACGCCCGCCGGACAGGCCGCCACGCAGGTGCCGCAGCCTTTGCACATCGAACTGATGACGTGGCTGGTTTCCTTCACGGGGTCGAACTCGATTGCGTTGTAGGGGCAGAGGTTGTTGCAGATTCGGCAGCCCGAGCAGGCCTCTTCGTTGATCGAGGCCACGATCGGCTCGATCATCACCTTGCCCTTGGTGATCATGCCCTGCACGCGGGCGGCGGCCGCGGCCCCCTGGGCAACGCAGGCGGGGATGTCCTTGGCGCCCTGGCAGGTGCCGGCCACGAACACTCCCTCGGTCATGGTGGCCACCGGGTCGAGCTTGGGATGACGCTCGGTGTACCAGCCGGCCATGCTGCACGAGATGCCGCACTTGAGGCCCAGTTCCTTGGCGTCGGCCTGGGGCTCGATGGCGCCCATCAGCACGACCATGTCGACGGGGATCCGGCGCTGCTTGCCGAGCAACGTGTCTTCGCACTGCACGATCAGCTTGCCCTGCTCGTCGGGATTCCGGGCCGCGTCGGTGACCTCGGCCACCTTGCCGCGGACGAAGTGCATGCCCTCTTCGAGGAGCCGTTGATAGAACTCCTCGTACTGCTTCTGGTTCGTCCGCATGTCGATATAGAAGGAGTAGACCTCGGCGTTGGTCTTCTCCAGAATCAGGTGGCCGAACTTGAGCGCCGCCATACAGCACACGGCCGAGCAGTGGGCGTTGTGGTTCACGTCGCGGCTGCCCACGCAGTGGATGATCGCCACCGACTTGGGCTCCGTCTTGCCGTCGCGCATGACGATCTTGCCGCCGGTCGGTCCGGCCGCGTTGCACAACCGCTCGAATTCCATGTTCGTGTAGACGTTCGCCAGACGCCCGTAGCCGTACTGGGGAACCTTCTTGCAGTCGAACAGCTTCCAGCCGGTGGCCAGAATGATGTTGCCGACGTCGATCTCGATGATCTCGTCCTGTTGCTCGTAGTCGATCGCGTTGGTCGGGCAGACCTTGGAGCAGACCTTGCACTTGCCGCGTTGGAAGTAGGTGCAGTTCTCCACGTCGATGACCGGAGTTCGCGGCACGGCCTGGGGGAACGGCGTATAGATCGCCTTACGGTAACCCAGCCCGGCTTCGAAATCCTCGTCGACGATCTTCCGCGGGCACTTCTCCATGCAGATGCCGCAGCCCGTGCAGTCTTTCTCGACCACGTAGCGGGCCTTCTTGCGGATCTTCACCTTGAACTTGCCCACCGACCCGCTCACTTCCTCCAACTCGGAGTAGGTCAGCATGGTGATGTTCTCGTGCTGGCCGGCTTCCGACATCTTGGGCGTCAGAATACAGGCCGAGCAGTCGAGGGTGGGAAAGGTTTTGTCGAACTGGGCCATGTGGCCGCCGACCGAGGGGCTGCGTTCGACCAGATAGACCGGATGGCCCGCGTCGGCCAGTTCCAGGGCCGCCTGCAAGCCGGTGATGCCGCCGCCGACGACCAGCGTGGCCGGATGGACGTCGACATAACTGGGCTCGAGCGGCTGCTGGTACTTGACCCGTTCGGCCGAACCGGCGATCAGGGCCTTGGCCTTGGCCGTACCCGCTTCCTTGTCGTTGCAGACCCAGGAGACGTGCTCGCGCAGGTTGGTCATGTCGAACAGGTAGGGATTCAGCCCCGCATTCTTGCACGCCGTGCGGAACGTCTTCTCGTGCAGGTGGGGCGAGCACGCGCCCACCACGACGCGGGTCAGCTTCTCCTTCTTGATGTCCTCCTCGATCATCGCCTGACCGAGGGAGGAGCACATGAACTTATAGTCCTTTGAAACGACGACGTCCTTGATGTTCTCGCCAGCCCATCTGGCGACCTCTTCGACGTCGACCGTCCCGGCAATGTTGCTGCCGCAGTGGCAGATGTAAACGCCGACTCTCTCGGCCATGGTCGTCCTCCACGGAATATGTTCTCAGGGTGTTCGCTTGGGATGTGGGATGCGTTTCCGGCGCGTTTGACGGCGGTCCCACGTTTCAAGCAGACACGGCCTCCAGTTTCTTCTTGAGCACCGGCAGACCGGCCACGAGCTCCTTGCCAAAACCGACCGCCTTGGGCTCCAAACCGAATGCGATCCCAACCAGTTGCGTGAAATACAGAATCGGCATCTTGAAATTCGTGCCGAACATGCCGTTGACCCGGGGCTGATAGGCGTCGAGGTTCAACTGGCACATGGGGCACATGCAGAGGATCATGTCGGCGTCGTAGTCGACAGCGCTTTGCAGCAGGCGCCGCTGAAGTTCGAAGGCCTGCTCTTCGCTGATTTGCGGCATGTGCCCGCCACAACAGTGAGCCTTCACCGGGTAGTCGACCACCTCGGCCCCCAGCCACTCGAACAAGTGATCCATTTGCATGGGGTACTCGGTGCAGTCGCCGATCGAGATCGGGCGGACGGCCTGGCAGCCGTAGTACGGAGCGATCCGCAAGCCGGTCAGCGGCCTGACGACCTTCTCCTTGATCTTCTCTTCGCCGATATCGCTGCAGATCACGTCCAGCAGGTGCCGCACGCGGACTCCGCCCTTGTATTTCAACTGGCCGGCGGAGAGCGCCTCGTTGATCTTCTGCTTCATCTCGGCGTCTTCCGACATGAGCTTGTCGACCTTGGCGAGGTTGCAGTAGCAGGCGGCACAGGAGGCAACCAACTGGTTCGACTCTCCCTCGGCGATGGCCAGGTTTCGCGCCACCACCGAGCAGGCGGTCAACTCGTCCTGGGAGAAATACTCCGTTGCGCCGCAGCAGTTCCAATCGTCGATTTCGGCCAGCTCCATGTCGAGAACCTTGGCCACCGCGCGCATCGACACGTCGTAGGCCGCGGCGTTCACTTCCATCGAGCAACCTGGATAAAACGCGTATTTCACGATTTCCTCCCAATCTCGCGGGCTTTTTTGATGATCGCGTTGAGTTGATCCACTCGCTTGATCTTCGCGGGCGTGAGCGACATGCGGCCGCGGCTGAACATTCCGATCCCCATGGGACCCATCTTCAACATCGCAAAGGGCTTGTTGAGCAGGTAGAACCGGCTCGCCAACCCAAGTTCAAAGGCCCGGCCGTACTTGTCCACGTAACCGGTGAACGTCTTGGCCAGAGCGGGCGCGTCGGAACCGCTCGCCATGTTCTCGGCGATCGCCATCCGCTTGAGCTGGTACATGATG
Source organism: Planctomycetaceae bacterium (assembly GCA_012719125.1). Classification (GTDB taxonomy): domain Bacteria; phylum Planctomycetota; class Planctomycetia; order Pirellulales; family Thermoguttaceae; genus JAAYAY01. The sequence goes on from JAAYAY010000137.1 coordinate 11,970, forward strand.
TCGGTGATAGGAATGTTCTGAGGGCAGCGGGTCGTGCAGAAGTAGCACGAAACGCAGCACCACATGGTGTTGGAACGGAGGACCTCCTCCTTCTTGTTCGCATTGATCAACGCGAACAGTGTTCGCGGCGTGTAGTCCATGTCTGCCCCGTTCGGGCAGCTTCCGCCGCAACTGCCGCACTGCAGGCAGTGAACGATGCGTTCTCCGCCGGGAGTGCCTTCAATCACTTCCTGGAGAAACTCGGAACCGAGCTTGTCGGCCTTCTGGCTGCTCATTAACTCCCTCCGGCTACTGACGTCAGGCCCCATTGTGAGGTGGGCTGTATGGTAACACGGGAATACGTTCGTGTTGGATGGGGGCCTGTTATTGGCAAACCGTGTACCGAAACGCGCCAAACGCATAACGCGAGCCGCAAGTGACTGTTAGACAAAGACTTGTTTGCGTTGCGTGAAACGGGCGCATATTCGGGCATGGTGAGCGATCCCGCAGGAATCCGCGGTAGGCAGGCGAGAATCCGTGGCATCCCCTCCCCGCGAGCAACCTGTGGAGACGATCGGGGAGGGGGGCCAGAGCGAGGGGCGACCGTGGGACCTGGGCCCCCTTGTACCGGGTGATGTGATCGACGACGATACTCGACGGGCTGCTTGAACCGGCCCAAATCGGCTGCAAGGGTTCACACGATGGCCGAAGAATTCGTGAGCGAGGCGATTCAACCGGTTTTCGAGACGATCGACATCATCCGAATGATCAGATCGGCCGTTCCTTCGATTCCGAAGTGTTCGACATTGATCACCAGGTCGTAGATATGGGGATCTTCGACGTCCTGGTGGAAGAAGTGACGGACGAACTGGCGCCGGCCGCGGTCCAGGCGATGCATCAACTGGCGGGCTTTGGCAATCGGGATCTCGTTGGCTTCCATCAAACGATGCAGCCTGAAGGTATCCGAGGCCACCAGCCGAACGGCCAGCCCCTGATTGCGTGGCAACAGGAATTGGGCGCCGCGCCCGACGAAGACGGCGTTGCCCTTCTTTGCTGCGGCCAGAAAGATGCGGTTCAGCCGCGTGAGGTACTTCTCGTGGGAGATGATCTCATGGTCGAGCCACGTGCCAAAAATGTCGTAGGCCCAACTCAAGGTCGTCTCGTCAACTACCTCGAGCACCGGTCGCGAGATCTGGTAGCGGTCGGCCAACTGGTCGAGCACACCCTTGTCGAAGACCTCCCAGCCGAGCTTCCGGCCGAGGGCCTCGGCCACGTTGCTTCCGCCGGCCCCGGCCTCGCGAGAGAGCGCGACGTAGCTGACGACTGCCTTCTGCCGGGTCGACTGAGGCTGGTCGATCCGCGTTGTCCGCTCTGCAATCTCCTGCGTTCGCGCAAACGCCTGCATCTTACGTTCGGCGGCCGCTGTCGTTTTCGGCTCTACCCAGCTCTGGTCTCGCACGATCCACCTCCCTTCCTGGAGTTCGACGGAAGCCGTGGGGAAGGGGTCTTATCCCGGGCTCGTGGATTTCGGTGCTCACATCCGGCATGGGTAAGGCGGAACCCACGTGCTCAGGCGCCGGCAGCTACAAGTTGCGGCAGGTCGGTTTCCCTTTCGTCGTGAACGGGTGACAATCTCGGCTCGAACGAGCCAACTCCCTTCCCAAGAAAAGCTTCGCCCCGTCTGTGTCGATTATAGCAGCAAACCTGAAAATTCGGCGTTTTTTCCGCTAGATCGGGGGGTAAAGAAGAGAGGGGACGGGTGTCGCCCGGCCTGGCCCCGTCCAAGCGGGAAGTCGCCGGTGTGGTGAGTGAAGATGCCTTCAGAGGCGGACCAACGAGATCGCCACGATCCCCGGCGGCTGACGCCACGTCGGCAGTGGAATCGGCCATGGGGAATCGTGGCGGCAAGGGTTCTTCGCTCGATCCGGCGTTGGAGTGAACCGGCAATGGACGACGGGGTCCGTCCGCTCGAAGCGGTGTTTCAGTATTTCTCCGAAGGCTCAAGCAGCATTTTTTCGAGCGACTCTGTCGGCTATAATGCGCCGCGGATCTGGACGATCCCCACACCCCATCTGTGGTTTCCACGGTGGATTTCGGAGGGCCTTCGATGCAAGTCACGCCCTTCGATCACCGCCCTGCAACCACTCCCCCACTTTCCTGCATCCATCGGAATCAGGAGACGTCCGAGCCATGCGAACGTCCTGCCTCACCCTGGGACTCCTGTTGTTCCCCGTCACGTTTGCTATGGCCGAGCCCAATCTGCCTAGGCAGGATCTGACCTGGCGACCTGCGCCGGGCTTCCGCCAGTCGCCCATGCTCAAGCGATTTCTCGATGGTCCCATGAAGGACGTCGACGAGATTGTGTTCGCCGTTCGCGTTCCCGGCCGCGATCACTGGTACGTGACGTTCGGCAACTATTCCGACCATTCCGACAGCCCGGCGAAGGACAAGAGCTTCAAGTTCGAGGACGGCGTGTACTGGGGTTACGGCGAAGGCGGCAAGCTCTGCCGACTGAACCTTCGCACGGGCCAGATGCAGTTGCTCATCGATGATCCTACCGGCGGCGTCCGCGATCCCCAGGTGCACTACAGCGGCGAGAAGATCCTGTTCTCCTATCGCCCGGGCGGAACGCACACATTCCACTTGTACGAGATCGGAATCGACGGGCAGAACCTCGTCCAACTGACCGACGGACCCGACGACGACATCGAACCGACCTATTGCCCCGACGGGAGCATCGTGTTCTGCTCGTCGCGGTGCCGCCGATTCGTGAACTGCTGGTACACGCGGGTGGCCGTGCTGTACCGCTGTGATGCCGACGGCGGCAACGTGCGGGCTCTGTCGAGCAACAACGACCACGACAACACGCCCTGGGTGCTTTCGGACGGCCGCATCCTCTACATGCGTTGGGAATACGTCGACCGCAGCCAGGTCCACTTCCATCACCTGTGGACCATGAACCCCGACGGAACCGGGCAGACGGTCTTTTACGGCAATATGCACGGCGGGATCGCGATGCTCGACGCCAAGCCGATTCCCGGAACCGACAAGGTCGTCGCCTCCTTTTCGCCCGGCCACGGCCGCCCCGAACATCTCGGATATGTGGCCATCGTGGATCCCCGTGCCGGCCCCGACAACCAGGGCGCGGCACGGCAGATCACCAAGCGCCCTGAATGGAAAGATCCCTACGCCTTCAGCGAGGAGTGCTTCCTGGTGGTGAGACGCGACGGGCTCCACGTGATGGACGGTCAAGGAAACACCGAACTCTTCTACCAACTGTCGGAAGAAGACCGGCAGAAGTGGGAGTGCAACGAGCCTCGCCCGCTGACGTATCGGCCGCGGGAGCGGGTTATTCCCGAGCGGACCCACCTTGCGAAGAGCACCGGCCGGCTGGTTCTGGAGAACATCTATCATGGGCGCAAGATGGCCTCGGTGGCGCCCGGCACGATCAAGAAGCTGCTCGTGCTCAAACAGGTGCCCAAGCCGATCAATCATTCGGGCGGCATGGAGCCGCTGACGATCGGCGGCACGTTCACACTGGCCCAGATTCTCGGCACGGTGCCGGTTGAAGCCGACGGTTCCGCCTACATGGAACTGCCGGCGCTTCAGTCGGTGTTTTTCGTGGCCCTGGACGACAAGGACCTGGCCGTCAAGCGGATGCACAGCTTCCTGACTCTTCAACCGGGTGAGACCTTGAGTTGTGTGGGGTGCCACGAGCAGCGGAACGAAGCCCCCCACGAGCCGCCCGCCGATATGCTGGCCCTGCAGCGTCCACCCAGCCGGCTGGAGAAGTCGCCCGACATTCCGGACGTGATGGATTTCCCGCGAGACATCCAGCCGATCCTGGACAAACACTGCGTCGAGTGCCACAACCCGGACCGCCGCGACGGCGGCGTGGAACTGGTGGGCGACAAGACGCCGATGTACACGATCAGTTATTGGACCATGCAGACTCGCGGGCTTGTGGCCGACGGGCGGAATCGTGAGACGAGCAACTACGAGCCTTACCAGATCGGCAGTTCGGCCAGCCGGTTGATGAACTTCATCGACGGCAGTCACTACGACGCCAAGCTGTCGGAGCACGAGAAGACTTTGGTACGGCTCTGGCTGGATACGAGTGCGACCTATCCCGGCACCTATGCCTCGCTGGGTTGCGGAAGCTATCCGATTGGCGCAACCACTCCTGCCGCCTTGTTCAAGCAGCGGTGCGGCGGCTGCCACCACCACGAGTTCAACGACCCGAAGCGGGGCGAGGTGAAGACCTACCGCTTTGCCGGCCGCAATCTCAACTGGCGGGCCCCCTGGTTCAATCTGACTCGCCCCGAGAAGTCCTTGTTCTTGCGGGCGCCGCTTGCCAAGGAGGCCGGCGGACTGCAACTCTGCAAGGAGGCGGTGTTCCAAGACACGAGCGATCCGCTGTACAAGGGTATTCTGGGAGCGATTCAGGACGGTCACAACCGCCTGATGACGGGCAAGCGATTCGACATGCCGGGCTTCCGCCCGACCGAGCATTACATCCGCGAGATGCAGCGGTTTGGATTTCTTTCGAAGGACCTCGGTCCGGATGATCCGGTCGACGTCTACGCGGTCGACAAGGCGTACTGGGATTCGTTCGGCTTCACCCCGCCGATGTAGCCGAGGGGAGCGACGAGGAGCGGCCGTTTCTGCGGGATGATCGGACGAGAATTCGCCGCTTTTCCCGGGAGTGAGACGGCCGAATCTCATTTGTGCGCCGGGACTGTAGCGTCAAGTTCGGGAACACGCTATAATGCCACACTTTGCGGCGCTGCGGCAGAACTGTGCCAGCGGATGGGTGTGAACCGGGGATTGTTCGCGCCCACAAGACGTCTTTGGGATTGGAGACGTCGGCCATGCAGCGATTTGGTCCTTTATGCGCCGACGGACTGCCCGCTCAGGGAGTGCCCGAGGCTCCTGGCTGTGACAACTGGTTCTACAAGGGGAGAGCTTGATGAGTGACGAGAACTTGGCGACTGCTGATGGGGCAAAGAATCTCGGATGGCGAGTCACCTTCGCTGCCATGGGGATCAATCTTGCCCTCGGAATTCTCTACACCTGGAGCGTGATCGGAAAGGGGATTCCCGAGGACTGGGGTTGGACCCAAACGGACAAGTCGTGGCCCTATTCCATCGCCTGCCTGGTCTTCTCTCTGGTGATGGTGCCGGCGGGCCGCTTGCAGGATCGAATCGGCCCCCGGTTCGTTGCCACGCTGGGCGGAATTCTGGTGGGCGTCGGCATGATCGTGGCAAGCCTGACCACGTCGCCCATGGGATATATTCTCGGCTTCGGCGTTCTTGCCGGAGCGGGCATCGGCTTCGGCTATGCGGCCGCGACGCCGCCAGCCGTGAAATGGTTCAACGCAGCACGCACCGGGATGATCGCGGGCATCGTGGTTTCGGGATTCGGTCTGGCTTCGGTCTACGCCGCACCGCTCGCCAATTGGCTGATCGCCACCTACAGCCTGCAGACTGCCGTGATGGTGCTTGGGATTGCTTTTCTCATTGTGGTGGTCGGACTGGCCCAGCTTCTGGCGCCTCCACCCAAGGGCTACGTTCCGGCCGGGGCGGCCCCGAAGGCTGGCGGTTCGTCCGCCCGCAAAAGCGAGGATTACACTCCGATGCAGATGCTGGGCACCCCCCAGTTCTATCTCCTCTGGTTCATGTACGCCTGCGGTGCGGGCGCCGGGCTGATGATCATCGCCAAGTTGGCCTCCATTGGAGAACTCCAGGCCGGGGTGAAACTCGGTTTCATTCTCGTGGCCACACTCGCCGTGGGCAACGGCGCGGGACGGATTCTGGCCGGCATGGCGTCCGACAAGCTCGGCCGCCAGCAGACGATGTTCGGCTGCTTCGTCTTCCAGGCCGTTCTGATCATCCTGTTGTCGCGTGCTTCCGAGGGATCGCCGCTGGCTTCAACGGTTGTGCTTGCACTGGTCTCGGCGCTCATCGGTGCCAACTACGGGGCCAACCTCGCGCTGTTTCCGTCGATCACCAAGGACTACTACGGGCTGAAGAATTTCGGTGTGAACTACGGACTGGTATTCACCGCGTGGGGCGTCGGCGGATTCATGCTTGCCCTTCTTGCGGGAAAGCTGTACGACAAGTATCAGACTTTCGCGTATGCCTACTACGGTGCCGCCACGCTGTTGGCGATGGCCGCGGTAGCGACGTTCCTGGTCAAGTCGCCTCACGCCGCCGCCGAAGCGGCGGAAGCCCCCCAGCCCGCCGCGGAAGGCCAGGCAGACTGAGTGTTCTCGTGCGTATTCAACTCTCAAAACCCAGGACAGCAGCCGGAAAAGGCTGCTGTCCTTTTTGATGCGTCGGTTGCGGTTTCCGTCATGCCCGAACTCCCCGAAGTTGAAACTATGTGTCGCGGTATCGCCGCTGTTGCCGGTCGGCAGGTCCACACGGTGCGATTCCCGAAGTCGCATCTTTGCGATATCGAGATGAGGCCGGCGAAGCCCGCCTTCCGCCGACGAGTGGCGGGCCGGTCGATCATCCGCGTAAGGCGGGTGGCCAAGCGGGTGATCCTGGACCTGGATTCGACGGATTCCGTCGTCTTCGAACCGCGGATGACCGGCCGGGTGCTGCTCACCGAACCGCCGGATCGAGTACACGTTCGCGCCGTCTTCGAATTCGCCGACGCCGATCATCCACCGCTGGTCTTCTGGAGCATGCGAGGACTGAGCACGCTCCGACTGCTTACTGCGGCGCAACTGGCCGATACCATCGGTCCGAATCGGCTGGGGCCGGACGCTTTGCTGGTCACGACGGCCCACCTGCACCAACGACTCCGAGCCAGCCGGCGGGCTGTCAAGGTGGCCTTGCTCGACCAAAAGGTGGTGGCCGGAATCGGCAACATCTATGCCTCCGAGATTCTCCATCGTGCCCGGGTTCATCCCGAAATCCCGTGCAGCCGGATCACGCCTCGATCGTGGCAGCGAGTCCAGGCGGAAACGGTGGCCGTGCTCGAAGAGGCAATTCGGGCAAAGGGTTCCACCTTGCGCGACGGCAACTATCGCACGGCAGCCGATGAGCCCGGCGGATTCCAGGACCGGCACCGGGTCTACGGCCGCGAGGACCTCAAATGCCTTCAATGTGGCCGCGGGACCGTTCGCCGGATCGTGCAGGCCCAGCGATCGACCTATTTCTGTCCGGTCTGCCAGCGAAAGGCTCGCGGCAAGTAGGAAAGGCGGCGGACCATCCCGTTTTCCCCACAACTGTTGCCCTGTTTCATCGTGGTTTGTGGCAGTCTATAATGACACCCATACCTTCGTCTTGGATGGCGGAGGCCGGGAGACGCGACTGGCAGAAACTCTGCATTCGGAGGTGTCACCATGCGGATTCGCCCCACGATGGCTGGTTGGATTCTCGTATTCTCCGTCGGCGTTCTGTTCTGGGGATTGCCCGGCAAGGTAGCCGCCGAATCGGAAGGGGCCGCATCCATGCAGGCTCTCATCGAAGCCGACTGGATCGAACAGGATCGGCTGTTCAGCGAATCAAACGGCACTGTCGCGGAGGCACCGCTCGTCACGACGGCCGAGGACGCCGCCGGCGGGTGCGACGGGGTCAAGAACGGCCGCTGGGGCTTCCATACGGCCAGCAAGGAGACGGATCCCTGGTGGCAAGTCGATCTGGGACGCGATCTGAAACTGGACCGCATCGTGGTCTTCAATAGGGTCGACCGCGGCACGGCTCCGCGGACGAAGAACCTCGTCGTATCGGTGAGCAGTGACGGTGCGGCCGACAAGTTCCGCGAAGTGTACCGGCACACCGGAGAACCGTTCTTCGGCGTGAGCGGCGGCGAACCGCTGGCGGTCGACCTGAAAGCCAAAAACGTCACCGCACGCATCGTCCGTCTCAGCGTCCCCGGCAAGTGCTCGCTTGCGCTGGATGAAGTGGAGGTCTACGGCGCGGCCGATCCGGCCAGGAATCTGGCCCTCGGGCAACCGGCCGATCAGAAGAGCGTGGGACCCTACTCCTATCCGGGGACGTTGCCCGAAGGCGTCGACCAGGCGACGCCGCCGGGGGCACAATCCGCGGCCGGCAGCTTTTCACTGGCCCACATCGGTCAAGTCCTCGATCGTGCGGGGCGGCTTGCCGAGCGATTGAGGGCAACCACGCCGGCCAAGCAGCTTGCCGACCTTCGCCGGCAACTGGCCGAGCTTGAAAAGGCCCAGCAGACCAGCGTCGACCAGCGCCGGGCCGTGTACTTCGCTGCCAGGCAACTTGCCCGGCAGACCGCCTTCACGAACCCGCTGTTCGACTTCGACAAGATCCTGTTCGTCAAGCGGCACGATGCGGTGGGCGTGTTTCACATGTGCGACCAATACTACGGCTGCAACGCGGTGCCCGGCGGCGGCCTGTTCGTGCTGCACGATCCCTTCGGCAAATCGCCGCGCGCGGTGAACCTGCTGGCCGATTCGGTCGTCGAGCAGGGACGACTGGCCGGCCTGAAGCTCGAAAACGGCTCGTTCCTTTCGCCCGAGCTCTCCTTTGACGGCAAAGAGATCCTGTTCGCCTTCAGCGAGGCGAAGGCGTGGGCCAAGTATCAGGGCAAGGAGGCCTACGAGTGGGGACCCGAGATCAGCTACCACCTGTTCAAGTGCAACGCCGACGGCACCGGCCTGGTGCAGCTCACGGACGGTCCGGCCGACGACTTCGACCCCTGTTACTTGCCCGACGGGCGAGTCGTGTTCGTGACCCTGCGACGCGGCGGCTATTTGCGATGCGGGCGTCATTGCCCCGTCTACACGATGCACACGATGGAACCGGACGGGAGCGACATCATCTGCATCAGCTACCACGAAACCCACGAGTGGCATCCGAGCGTGAACAACGAAGGGATGCTCGTCTACTCTCGCTGGGACTACGTCGATCGCGACACGAACGTGGCCCACCATATCTGGACCTGCTATCCCGACGGCCGCGACCCGCGGACCTTCCACGGCAACTACCCGGAGCGCCGCGAGAGCCGGCCCTGGATGGAGATGCAGATTCGGGCGATTCCCGGTTCGCACAAATACGTCTGTTCGACGGGCGCCCATCACGGCCACGAGTTCGGCTCGCTGGTGCTGATCGATCCGAGGTTGAAGGACGACGGAGCCATGTCGCAACTCCAGCGGCTCACGCCCGAGGTTCCGTTCCCCGAGGCCGAGAGTCCCAAGGGAGCGATCGCCAACTACATGATCTACGGCACGCCCTGGCCGCTGAGCGAAGACGACTACTTGTGCGTCTACGATTCGAAGGTGAAGAACCGCGGCATCTACTGGATCGATCGCGACGGCAACAAGGAACTGCTCTACCGCGATCCCGAGATCTCCTGCGCCAGCCCGATTCCCTTGCAGACCCGGCCGGCTCCGCCCGTGATCCCGTCGGCCACGATGCAGGCGGCCCGCGACCGCCGCGGCAAGTCGCAGGAGGAGATGAAGTCGACCGTCGCCGTGATGAATATCTACGACAGCGACTTCGCCTGGCCCGCAGGTACCAAGATCGAGGCGCTGCGGGTGATTCAGGTCTTGCCCAAGACAACGGCCCCGCCCAACGAGCCCCGGATCGGGATCGCCAATCAGAGCAATGCTCGATCGATCCTGGGCACGGTGCCGGTGGAAGCGGACGGCAGCGTGTTCTTCGAGGCCCCCGCGGGCAAGGAACTCTATTTCCAGGTGGTCGACGCCCGCGGCCTGGCCGTCCAGTCGATGCGATCGGGCACCTACCTGCATCCGGGCGAGAAGATGCAGTGCCAGGGATGCCACGAGCGCAAGCACCAGGGGCTGCCCGAGCCGGGTGCCGTGCCGCTGGCCCTGCGCCGGGCGCCGTCGAAGATCCGCCCGGAAGTTGCCGGGACGAATCCGTTCAACTACGTGCGGCTCGTGCAGCCGGTGCTGGATCGCAACTGTGTCGCCTGTCACCAGGAGAAGAAGGCCCTCGACCTGTCGGGCGGGCTGGCCGGGAAGAACGGCTGGACGCAGTCTTACGAAAGTCTGGCGGGCAAGTACGGGTTCTACTACCACGTGAGCAACGGCTCGATCAAGGATCCTGATCATGGCGGCAGCCGCACTGAGGCCGGACAGTTCGGTGCCCAGGCGTCGAAGCTGCTGCCCTATCTTACGGAAGACCACTACGGTGTGAAGCTATCGCCCGACGACTTCCATCGCGTGACCTTGTGGCTCGACTCGAACAGTGAGTTCTTCGGTTCCTACGAGAACATCGAAGCTCAGGCTCGCGGCGAGGTCGTGCCGCCCACGCTTGATTGGCAAGGCAGCTATCGCGTTGAGCAGTACTGAACCCAAAATGGGGTTGCGGGCTTGCCCCGCTCTGGAGTCTCGATTGGCGAGGTTCTGCAAACGCCGCTCTGCCCCGATTCCGGCCCGTTTCGAGCACCCTTGCTCGGTCCTGCGGCGTTGTCTAGAATAGCCCTTTGAGAATGCAGCGCTGCTGCATCGGATTTCGAGACACCGAAGTCGGAGCCGCCGAAGTCTGCGATTTGTCCGCATCAGCACTAGGTTTTTTTCACATGCCGTTGTCGTTAAAGAAAATCGAGAAATTTCCGGGACGCCCAGGGCCGCTGGTACTGGCCATCATGGACGGCGTAGGCATCGGCCGACAAGACGAGTCGAATGCCGTCTACCTCGCCAAGACGCCCACTCTGGACGCCCTCTTCGCTATGCCGCTTTACACGCAGCTCCAAGCCCACGGCGTCGCCGTCGGGCTGCCCAGCGACGACGACATGGGCAACTCGGAGATCGGTCACAATGCTCTCGGTTCCGGTCGAGTTTTCGATCAGGGAGCCAAGCTGGTTAACCGTGCGATTCTGATGGGCGAGATGTTCGAAGGCGAGAACTGGAAGCGGGCCGTGCAAGCCGGCGTGGACGGCCACACGCTCCATTTCGTCGGTCTTCACTCCGACGGCAACGTCCACTCCAACACCGTGAACCAACTCTACCCGATGCTCCGCAAGGCCGCTGAGCAGGGCGTGAAACGCTGCCGGTTGCACATCCTGCACGACGGTCGCGACGTTCCTCCGCGCAGCGCGTTGGAGTACATCGCTGCCACCGAAGCCGTGCTGGCCGAAGTCAATTCGCAATACCATGCCGACTTCCGCATCGCCTCCGGCGGCGGCCGCATGGTGACCACAATGGACCGGTACGAGGCGGATTGGAAGATCGTCGAACGTGGATGGAATGCCCACGTTCACGGCGATGCAAGGCATTTCGCTTCGGCGGCCGAAGCCGTGCAAACCATGTACGACGAGGCCGACGCTACGGCAAAACCGGGCGAAGAACTCAAGGGCGACCAGTACCTCGACCCGTTCGTAATCGCCGCGAACGGCCAACCCGTCGGAAAGATCGTTGACGGCGATGCGGTCGTCTTTTTCAACTTCCGAGGCGATCGGGCGATCGAGATCACGATTGCCTTCGAGGAAGGCGACGGCTTCACAAAGTTCGACCGCCGCACGGTTCCTCAGGTCTTCTACGCGGGCATGATGCAGTACGACGGCGATCTCAAGCTTCCGAAAAACTACCTCGTTGACCCACCGCAGATCGACCGCACCTTCTGCGAGTATCTTGCCGCCGAAAGAGTTCGAATGCTCGCGGTCAGCGAAACGCAGAAGTACGGACACGTAACCTATTTCTGGAACGGCAACAAGTCCGGTTACATCGACGATTCGGTAGAGACATACCATGAAATCCCGTCCGACGAGAATATCACCTTCGACCAAGCCCCGAAGATGAAGGCCGTCGAGATCACCGACTGGGTGGAAGAGCAGTTGCGCACGCAGGACTACCGATTTGCCCGGCTGAATTACGCCAATGGAGACATGGTCGGCCACACCGGCTCGATGGAAGCGACCATCACGGCCGTGGAGACCGTTGACGCCAGCGTCGCGCGGTTGCTGACGGTGGTGAAAGAACTGCGGGGAATTCTCGTCGTTACGGCGGACCACGGGAATAGCGACGAGATGTGGACCGAGAAGAACGGGAAACGGCAGGTCAAGACCGCACACACTCTCAATCCTGTTCCTTTCTGCATCGTCGACCCACTGTATAACGGCGAGTACCGGATGGCCGACCTGAACAACCCCGGTTTGGCCAACGTCGCGGCGACGATCTTGAACCTTCTGGGCTATGAAGCTCCGGAGGGTTATTGCCCGAGTCTGATTCAGTTCCATGATTAGAGAACCGTATCGCAGCGGAGCGACTACGGCACCTCTTCCCACACGGCCGAATTGCCGGCGGCATCGATCGTTTCACGGCATGGACCATTCGTATGGCCGGCCGTATTCAGTCCTTGACGAGCCTGGCTTCCCAGGGCGACAACTTCAGGTCGATTGTGTTTCCGTGCCAGTGAAGGCGGCCGGTCTGAGACTTGTCGGTGATGTTGACGGCGATGACCGCTTCGCGGCCGTCGGGCGAGCGGTACGCGTTATGCAGGATGGCAGGCAGCTTGTGGTCGACTCGACCGGAATCCTGCACCTTCATCCACAGGCTGAGCCGATAGGTCTTTCCCGGGTGAAGCGTCTTTCCGTCGACGGGCAGTGTCTGGGAGAGATGAACCACGTCCTTCTTCCCGTTGGTCAGCCTGATTGCGAACTTGCCGCCATGCTTCTCCTCTTCATCGCGGGCGTACTGGCCCGTACACGGCACCGCCCCCCAACTCTTGGCCGCCGGCCAACCGGGCGGTTCGGCCGCTGGGTCGGGCCACTGCTCGAAGTCGCCGTCGGATAGAAGCTCGCGTCCACCGTCGACGTCCGCCAGGCAAATGTCGTCGAACCAGAAGCGTCCTTCGGTCTGCAAGAATAGATGCACCGTGCAATGCTCGGCCGACTCCGGCACTGTGAAGCGGACGTCTTTTTGCACCCAGTCGGTGTCCCCCGATATGTTGATGGGAGCCGTCTGGACAATCTTGTTGCCGCTTCCGTAGATATGCAGCGGCACGCGTGCTCGGATCGGCTGCGTGGTGACGTAGCCCGCGTCTTCCGCATCCAGGCGAGGCGGGTGGACCGTTCGTCCCAGCAGGAGATAGGGCCGTCCCTCGCCGTGATACAACTTGATCCACTGCACGGCGAGCCGGTGCTCTGCCGCGAGGATCGGTTTCTGCATGACGACCTGGTAGGTGCCGTCATCGCCGAGTTCTTCGAGGGCCGCATCATCCACCCAGGCCTCACAGGGCCCGGCCAGTTCCAGGGCGACCAGAAGACGCACAGTCCGTTTTGGGATCGTGAAGGTCACTTCGGCACGCTGCCAGTCATCACCTGCGACAAGTGGGACATGCCAATCGCCCGTCACCTCGCCCTCGGCAGCCTCCGCACGGATGGAAACCCTGCTTGCCTCTCCGAGTCCCTTGGCCTTCAGCCAGAGGCTCAGTCGATAGCATTTTCTTACCTCGGGCCCGTGGGAGCCCACTTCGCGTTCGTACTCGCCGACGCCGATACTCTGCACGACATGCAGCGTCTCGCTACCGCCTGCGTTTTCGAGTCGCAAGCTGCAGCGCCCGCCGTGTTTGACGGCCGAATCGCAACGGACCGCCGCACTGGGCTTGGGGGCGTCCGGTCCTTCCGCGAGAGTCCACCCGTCGGGCAGATCTGCGGTGAACTGCTCGAAGCCGCCATTTTCCAGTGCGGGAGTTGGCTGAAGCGGCCAATGGGGTACCAGGTGGGGCATCTGCCCGTCTACCAGACTGCTTGCCATGAGGAGCATATTGCCGCCAGCCGGCTTGCCGCGGAAGCCTTCCGGGTTGCTCTGAAAGAAGGGCAGGAACTCATGGTAAAGATACGTGAATACCGATGCAGGCTTGCATTCCAGTGCGCTCGGACTCCAATTGAGCTCGAAGTCGCGGTAGTCCTGGATGCCGATCTGCTGCAGAAAGAACTCCTGCGCTCCTTCGAATCCCAAGATCATATCCGGATTCAAGGGCCGGCATTCCGCCCGCATCGTCTGAAGCTGGTCGGTGAAAGACTCGACGAACCAAGGTCCCGGTCCCGGCGGATGGCCGTGCCGGGGGCCGTAACAGCACCCACGATCTCCGTGGCAGCAGCCATAGGTCACCTGGTCGACCTGGATCAGATCGGCGCCTCGCTCGGTAAGTTCCATGGCGGTCTCGTTCAGCCATCGTCGAGACCACGCGTCCCCGCGACACATTACGCAGTTTGTTCCGCCGTTGAGCCAGGAATCGTTCCCTGTAAAGGGAGAACCGTCGCGAGTCGCCACCGCATGCGGCTTGCCCAGCTTCTCGAACTGCTCACGGTCGTCTAATGCGAAGGTCCCTTCGTCGTGCTGGTTGAAAGTGACGGCCCAGTGGTATCCCGAAGGCCAGAAGAAGGGATGGCCCCCGGCATCCCGTATCGCCTTCACTCGTTGGCGAAGCCCGTCCTCCGATGGATAGGGCGGGAAGTACTGCGGCGAGATCCACGACGAGAACCGCTCCCATCCCCACAACGCCACGATCAGCGGGACGTCCGGAAAATGCTCTTGCCAATATTCCTTCAACCAGCCTTCCATCTGATCCAGGTGCGAGTACCAATCGGGATGATATTCCAGTCGGATGTTCGGCTTGTAGTAGGTGTGCCGGCGACGGAATCGCACCATCGCCGGTCCTTCCTTCAACCAGTCGGGTACGTCGTCTCGCTCGGCCAGCGTGTGAGTACACCACGGCTGCTTGAGGGCCCAGGCCTTGTAAAGGTCGGCCGCATCTCGCCAGTCGGTCGGCAAGGCCCGATCTTGCGAGCGAAACGTTGCCTGGGCCACGGCATAGCCCAACTCGAACGGCTTTGCCAGTTCATGGTAGCAGCACCGCTCCCAGATGAACTCGATACCTGACGCGGTCCGCCTGGAACGGAGCCGCTTCGGATAACCTCGACTGTCCTGCGTGGCGGAATAGAAGCCGCAGGAAGCGTCGTAATAGCAGCCGAACTGGGCCGCCAGTGGGCCCGGTTGACTGAGAGGACCAACGCCGCTGCCCACAGGCCACTGGCTCGGTTGTGGGTAGACGCCTCCCTTGACCGAACCGGCCACAAAGGCATCGTCGGCATCATCCTCGCGCGAAGGAACACGGAGAACGACCGACGGGAACTCCACTCTCTCCAAGATCAACGCTTCGGGCCCCTCCACCGCGAGTTGCCAAAGGAACTTCCCGTTCTCCGGACTGACCGAAACCGTGCAGTCGGCCTTGAGCTGTCGCCCACCCAACTTCTTGAAAGTCAACCTGGCCACTTTGCACGATCCGCGTTCTTCCACGGCATGGGCGACGTCCTCGGCGTCGCGGCTGGTGAGCCAGATCAGTTCGCCCGACGTATCGCCGGGCCGGGACAGCCCCAGGCGGAACAAGGGGGTCGCAGGATCCCGTGCAACGAGTTCCCTGCCTGTTACGTTGTCGACGAGCGAGACAATCGCACCGCCTCCGTCCTTGTCGAGGACCATCGTCGATTGCTCGTTCCGCAGCACGAGCCGACCCGCTTCGTCCTGCAGACCAACCTGGCCAAAAACGGTGGAAACCAGGCCCGCAGTTGTCAGCAGCGAAAACAGACAAGTTCCAGTTCTCATCGAAGTCCTTCCTGAAGCGGTGCAAGCCCGCAACCCAACCTTCACAAACATGCGCGCACCATGCGCATGAGTTCAGCACAAAGACTCTAGCGAGGCTCCGCCTCAGACCGTCGGGTTGTAATTTGTGTTTTCAAGAAACAAGGCTCATCCGGCTGACAGTCGTTCAGGTAGCGTTGAAGGCCTGTAGGGGAACGGAAACGATACGGTTGGGAGAACGTTTTGGCCGTCAGCCGGATAGATCGGGCGTTGAACTTTGTCGCGTCGGCGACGGCG
>JAAYAY010000010.1 GCA_012719125.1 Planctomycetaceae bacterium
CTGGCTCGTGCCGTGGATCGTGTCGTCGCCGTCGCCGCCGAAGGCCCACATCGGGGCGCCGACGGTTGACGAGGTGGTGATGGTGTCGTCGCCGTCGTGCATCCGGGCGCGGATGGCCGTGACGGTGGCGGAACTGTAGGAATGGGAGAACGCCCCCATGGTGACGTCGAGCGTGCCGTCATCGTCCAGGTCCAGCCAGTCGGCCCCGTCGGTTCCATGGACGTTCAGTTCGGTTCCGTTGAGGAATACGCCGCCGGCAAATACCGCCTGGTTGTTGGTCTCGCTCGATTCGCTGTTTTCGCTCGCGCTATCGAGCTTGACGACCAGGTAGTAGTCCTGTTCGACGTCGGTGAAATTGGGATCGATCGTGATCGTGTGGTCGCCCACGGCCAGGTCGCCCGAATTGGTGATCCGCTGGGTCTGGATCAGGGTTTCGGCCGTTTGGCCGTCGCTGGACCGATAGACACTGATGTCGAAGGCGGTTGCCGCCTGGTCGGTCACATCGTAGGTAACCACCCAATCCTGGCCGTCAGCCTCGAAAGACGAGACCGCCAGGTCGGTGGCCAGCATTCGCCGATCCTGGAGTTGCTCCAATCGCATGGCACGATGCTTCAGCGGCTTCAGGCTCCCGGTCTTTCTGCGAAGCCGCAGGCCCAACTTGGCAAACGTGTTCGTCCAGAAACTGATGGGCTTGTCCATGAGATGTTCCTTGGCAGGAAGTGACCGAACCGGCCGTCCCCCGAAGTTCGAGAAGGTTTCTTGTCCCAACCAGACCCACGGCGGGGCAAACCTGCCACCCAACCTTCGCAAGAGCATGTGCGCACAATTCGCACAAGTCCTGAACGACGACACTAAAACCAAGACCGAAGAGAGAAGAAGTACTCACGGTGCCCCAAACCGCGCACGGAATCCAAGACATCTCGAAGGAGTTTGTCAAGTATCTTTGCTGATGTTGATCCGAAAACCGTGCTGGTGAGGGGGCAAAGCACAGAGTTGGAACTCGGCAATACAGTCATGGGGGTGAAGATCGCATCGGGTGCCAACAGCATGTGGACAACCACGTGGCTGCCATGATTCGGCCCGTGAATCGTTATTACTAACAGGAATTTCTGGAAATAATTGCGTTTCGGTGCCGAGCGGCGGGATCGTCGTGTCGGCAGTGCCCGGCCGAGAGGCCCGAAGTTGTGAAAGGACTTCGCGTTATCGCAGGGCGACGACCGTGCTTGCCGGCTCGGCCGACCCCCGAAACGTGGCAGTAAGAACTGGTGCCCATCTTTCTCCAGGTTCCTGAAACCGGTTACACTGCGGCTGGTGTGCACGGCGGGACGACCAGCAGCCGACGTAAGTTGCCGGTGGGTGACAACATCCGGGTGTTGCCATTTGCGTGGATCACGGTGTGGTGGTTTAATGTTGCACCCGGCAGGAGTGGCCCACTTGAAGGTGGTCTGCTCCCGTTTGTGAACGTCTCAACCTTTGAGGTTAGCATCGCTCGAGAGACAACTGTCGCAGGATAGACTGACAACATGCCTTGGACAGGTTGCAGGAACTGCAAACCTGTCCTACAGTGCGACACTCAATCCTCGAACGATGCTTAGCAACTGCCAGAGAGCGTCGGAGGCTCAAGATGCCGCGTACGGTTTTGTTCGCCTGGGAATTGGGGGGAGGGCTCGGGCATCTCGCTCCGGTCGTGCCCCTGTTTGCCGGCTTGCGGGAAAGGGGATATCGTGTCGTTCTGGCTGCCCGCGACGTTTCCCGGGCCAGACCGCTCCTGGGCGGTTGTGGCATAGAACTGCTTCAAGCCCCGATCAAGACGAACAAGGCGGGGGAGCGAGTCGATCCGCTGCGGTCGTTCGCACACATCCTCTTCAATTGCGGACTGGCCGATTTCGAGGAGTCCGCCGCGTTGGCCGAGGCATGGCGGACCTTATTTTCCTCCGTCCAGCCTGACTTGGTGGTTTGCGATCATGCACCGGTCGCCCCGATCGCGGCAGCTCTACAGCGAGGTGGACGAGTGCTTTCTGACAACGTGTCCTGAATTGGATCATTACCCGCAACGTCGGGGCGGAAGCTACTGGGGTCCCCTTGGTTTGCCGCCAAGCGAAGCGTCCGTCTGGCCCGAAGCAGAAGGCAAGAGCGTGTTCGCCTGATCCATACGATCAGGGCGGGAAGTGTGGGACGCGAAATCCGACCCGCCGGGTGCGTCGAGTGGCAGGGAGCTTGCGTGCGCCATGACCCCTTGCCGAGGGTCACAAGGACTGT
This sequence comes from Planctomycetaceae bacterium, assembly GCA_012719125.1. Taxonomy (GTDB): domain Bacteria; phylum Planctomycetota; class Planctomycetia; order Pirellulales; family Thermoguttaceae; genus JAAYAY01. The sequence continues at coordinate 2,260 of JAAYAY010000010.1, forward strand.
TTCCGCCAGAACCGTGAAAGCGCAGTCAGTCAGCAAGAGGCGTACGTTTGTGTCGGGTCTTTCATCGCGGTATGGCGTCAGCCCATGCCGTGGCAAGAACCCGCAAAACGCCTTCTTCCGCAGTGATCCGAGATCGCAGACTGCGAGCGTTCTGATCCAGAGTCATGATCACGTGGTCCTTGCCGCTGCCGGCTTGTGCCTGGGCGGCGATCTTTCGCGTTTCGGATTGAATCGGCTCCGGACTTGCCGCGGCGACCAGTTCAGCCAGTCTTCCCAGGGACAGACGGAGATCGAGCGGCGGCATCGGTCGGGACATGGCCAGAGCGGACTGTGCGGCGGCTTCCTTCACCACAGCCAAAGGCTGATTGCCGAAGGCAAGGTACACGATATCGGGCCGCAGGCCGACGGCCGTATTCAGCCGTGCCCCGCACAGCTCGCCAAGTGGACTGCTTGGGTCTATCGGAAAAGATAGAGTGTGGAGGGTGAGGTCGGCGAGCTGCTCGGCGTCGAGCCGAATCTGGATATCTGCATTCTTGTTACCAAGGGTGGCGGCGAGCCTCCGAAACGGCGAGTCAAGTTTCGCTGCGCCGGCCAGGTAGACCCCTGCGACTGCCGTCCATTTCCCACCGCGGCAAACCAACGCTGCGCCAAGGTCACTGCGGCCGGTGCGAACGGTTTGATCCACGGCGCGCATCAAGGCTTCCCACAACTGCTGCAGAATCGCGGCGTCCTGGGGCGGGATGGACGGCGAGTTCAAACCCTGTTGAAACTGCTTGTGCAAGAGAGATAGGGTTGACTCCCATTGACTCATGTCGCCGGTCTTTTGCTCGCCGCAGGCATGCAGGGAAACTGCCGCATCCGGGAAATGAAATCCGCCAAATCGGGTCCGAGCCGTATCGCCGAACTTTTCCAGATTCTCCATCATGCGGGTGTTGGGCTTGGGAGTCACAACGAGTTCCAACTGCGCGGTCTTCGTTTCTCTGTCGAGAGACCATCGGGCAGTGGCATGGTCAACACTCGCGAACAACTGCACGAGTCCAGCCAGGTTCTGCCGAAACATGGCGTCGTTCAGCGCGAGCTGTTCGGCGGGAGCAGTCGGGTCCTGCGGGCGGGTGTTCGCGAGAGCCGCCTGGAGGCCGCCGGCGATTTGCACGAGCCATTGTTTCCGGATGTCGACCGGGATCTTCGCCACGTAGACGCGAGCTGCCAGATCGCATCCGCTGGAGTAATCCGACGTGAGTTGCTCGGGGTCGTCGACCAGTGCCTGATCGGCAAGAGGCTGATGGCTGACAGCCGCCCACCGCGCATGGTGCTGGGTCGCGTACCAGTCGAAACCGGTGAATGGCAAATAGAACTGCAAGTTTCCGGGGGAAGGTTCGTTCAACGAGGCCACACCCGGTCCGGCTTGCCGAAGGAAGGAGCCGATGTCGGACGTGGGGAGGAAAACGGTGAAGACCGGTCCCGACTCGCTCCGGCTGACGCCAGCGATCCATGGACGCTGGGCATAGTCGGGCGACGAGAGCGTCTGAGCCAACGGACTGTCTTTGAATAATCTCTTGACATCGCCGGCAAAGCTCGCGCTACCGGAGAGCTCGCCAAGCCATACCATGTCGTCGAGCAGGGCTTCATATCCCCGAAACCAGATGACCGCCAGATACGGATGCTCCACGACCGTATCCGGCCCGTAATACCGCATGAGCCTGGCCGTGGGGCTGTCTGGATCGGGGACCACAAAGACGACGAATCGGCCGCAGGCGAATTGGCGGGGCTGAAGATCGTCAGACACGGCGGGGCCGATTCTGGCCGGTTGGGGAAGCGGGCCGTCGGGGAGGGGGTCCTTCAGGCCGAACGTCTGAACGACTTTGTCCAACGTGGTTCCTGCGGGAAGAGCAATGTCGATCGATTGCACGATGCCGTCGCGAACCGAAACATCAACGTCGTGTTTGGCCACCTTGTAGCGAAGCACTTCCAAGGCGTTTTCAGACGTCGTTCTCGCGACCGGTTCCCCCCAACGCGGATCGGCAATCAGCGCCTCCTCCGGGGTCGTGCCGGGTACCAGACCACGAAACTCCCACACGGGCGGGCTGCTCGAGGGGGAATCCTTCCGGGCCGTCGACGGCTCCGAGCCGCCGGCCCACGCGGGCAGGGCGGTCACAAGAACAACCAAGACCCGAAACGCATGTCCGGCGGATTTGTCCGTCCACATCGAATGCTCCTCGTCAACATATAGCCCGTGTTTTCTATTTCAGTAACCACGCAACCGAATACACCAGCCAGCCTTCGTCGCGCCGGCGCGACAAGTTGACCGTCACAAGCCATGAATTGTCGGCCTGCCGGACGGCAGTAAAGGTGCCCGTTCCCCCTTGAGAATTTGACACACCAAACGCCGTACCACGCGATTGAAACGAGCATTTTCCCTCCACGCGATTGGGAACCATCGTCCCGGGCACGGTGCTCAGCACTCGCGGCTGGAAGGTTATGGTCGTGATTTCCCGAATGGAGAATCCACGTTCGGCAAGCTGGCAGTCGACCTGGCCCTGCGAGATGCCGGTATCGGCCCGCTCATTGATCGTGAGCCGGATCCTGGAACCGTTGACTTGGACGGCGACGCCGCCTCCGGCCTGGTTTGCCCGAGCAGACATCTCGTTTTGGAGAGAGCCCGTCAGCCCGCCTTCCACCGAGACAGGTTCGTATCCGGCGGTCCGTTGAGGAGGGGGTGGCGGGGTAGGTTCCGGTGGAATCGGGGGGGTCGGCTCCGGTGGGGTCGGTTCCGGTGGGAGCATCGCCTGGATCGCGTCGACGGTGATGTCTTCCCCTGAGTACCCGTCAGGTACTCTCCCGGGTTGGCGGACGGGACCGGCCTCCTGGGCGAGAAGCTGGAGGCTGTCGTCGGGGAGTTCGGTCTCCGTGCCGGGTGTCTGGCGGGTCATATTGGCCAGATCACTCAGGTTGCCCGATTCCTCGGCGAGTTCCGCCGGGGTCTTTTCTTCCGAAGAGCGGATGCGACTGAGGAAAGCCAGCAGCGCCGCCAGGGCCCGCTGGTGGGCGGCTTCGGCCCGTGCGAGGGCATCGTCGGCGGTCTCGACCTCGGCGGGGACTGCGTTGCGAATGGCGTCGAGGGACGCCAATGCGTCAATTCGCGCCAGGCGGATCTTGTCGCCTTGTGCGACCGCATCCGTTGTGAGGTTCTCGGCAATCGGCAACGAGTCGCCAAGAAGGGCTTGAACTCGCTGGGCAAGGTTGCGGCTTAAGTCGTGACTGATGAGAGTGGCCTCGGGAGTCTGCACGCCCGCCAACTGGTTCAGCAGGACCTCGATCTGGTGCTGCAAGACGCCAGCCCCCTGGCGGACTTCGCCTTGCAGTCCACGAATTGCATCCACGCCCTGGCGGATCGACTGAACCAGTGCATCGGCCCCGGTGCTGGCGGAATCGATCCTGGCCATGTGGGCCTCGGCTTCGGCCAGTCTGGCGCCCTGCCGGTCGACCCTTCCGAGCGTCTGGACAATGGCGCTGTTCTTCCCTCGACACGAGTTGACATGGCCCGAGATCGTACCCACCAGGCCATCACACTGGTAGACGAGTGCCTCGACTTGCGGCGAATCGATGATGGGACCGGCGCCGGTTGCGCCGCTGGCCAGAAGCGATTCGACTTCGGCCGCAAGCCGTTCACACTCGTCGGCCAGGACGTTTGCGTCTTCTCGCAATGCATCGAGTTGACCCAGTGCGCTGGCCGGATCCTGTTGAGGGACAAGACCCCGGATAGCGGTGCGACTAGCCTCGGCAGCCGACGCATAACCGGCAATCGTGGCCTCATATGCCTGAACAGCCATCGTGAGCGTATCCGCCGTTTTCTTCTTCGCCTCAAGCTCGGCAAGCTTCGCAGCCAGCTTGTTGACATAGTCACCTTCCAGAATTCCAGCAATGACCTGCTCCTGTCGTCTCTGTGCCTGCCGGATCTCCTCCGCCACGACCGATTCACCGAGACGCTCCGAAGTGGTATAGAAACCGTAGGCCGTCAGGCCAACGGTGACAACAGCGGCCGATACTGGATTGGCGGCAGCCAGGGTACCGAGGGTGGGAGTCAGGTAGGAGAATACCGCAGCGCCCGCGACATAGACAGCAGACTCCTCTGCGAGGGCCCAGCCGCTCTGGTTCTCATTCCAATTGGCATAGAGGTTCGCGGGGATGAGCGCCAGCCCCGCAATCGAAGCGGTGCGAGTCGCCGCATGGGCTGCCTGCACGGGTGTGCCGAACTCGATTCCACCGCGACCCGCACCCCGGTAGCCCATGGACTGCAACCGATTGCGCAGTTCAGCCGCGTTGCCTCCGTAACTCTCGTACTTGCTGATATACTGTTCTGTCAGTTCCGACGAGAATCCTTTTCGAACAGTGAACTCGGCTGTTCTGGCATGCGCCTCCATTTCCAGCGGCGCACCTGGAGTCATGCCAACCCGCGACCAGCGTCCGTGAATTGCCTGCATCTCGTGCTGTGCTTCGTGGAAGCGGGTAGCCAGGATCTGTTCACGGCCGGCGTTGACCGCCGATGGTCCGATCTCTACCCGGATGCCTCTGTTGCGTTCGATGATCCAGTCGGCACCGGAAGTCTTGCCGAGATCCTCCAGCAACGGGTTGTAGGTGGCCGACCCCCAGCTTTCACTCGAGAGCGTCGAGTCAAGAAGACGCTGCATATCCCCGATACGTGGCTGTGTTCCCAGGGGATCGGTCCTCATCGTGGGCGAGCCGTCGGCATAGGCGTATGCCTCCAGCGTGGTGAAGCTGCTTGGATCGACAGGTCGCGTGTCGACCGACAAGAACCGCCCCAGTTGGGGATCGTAGTACCGGCTTCGGAAGTAGTAAAGGTGAGTGTCGGGGTCCCACTCCCGGCCGGTGAAACGGAACGGGCTGTCGATGCTCGCCTTGCGAGTGTCCCGGGAATTGCCGAAGGCGTCGTAGCGATAGGACCGGGCCAATTTCCCGGAGTTGTCGCTGATGGCCGTCACAGATCCCAGTTCGTCGGCGTGGAAGAAGAAGGCTTGCCCGCCCCGGGTCATCATCAGCGGCCGATCGATCATCGGACCGTGGGCGTAGAGTGAGGCCGGTTTCAGATCGGCATCGAGTTCCGCCCACACATGGAGACCGTCGGTCACATAGTAGATGCGTCCTTTTTCGTCCTCACGCCAGACCCGCTCGCCGGTCGCGGCATAGCCGAAGCGGACGGACTTGTTGTCCGGCAACTTGACCTCCACCAGCCGGTTCTCAACATCATAAAGGTACCTGGTGGTGAGTCCGTTCTCAATTCGGGCCGTCAAATTGCCGTTGGCGTCGTGCTCGAACCGTGCCGCTCCGGCGGAGCTCAGTTGTCCGGCGGCGTCGGACGCAATGTCGGTCTTCTTGCCGTCGCGGACAACTGCGCTGCGGGCGCCGGTCTCGCCGTATTCGTATTGGATGGCGGCACCGCCCTCGCGGCGTTCTTCCACGAGGCGGTCGTCGGCGTCATAGCTGTAGTGAACCTCGTCGCTCACCATCCGCTTGAGAACCGGTCTTCCGGCCTTGTCGTAGTCGCAGGAAACACCTTCGAGGACCACCCCCTTTTTGTCCTGGTAGGCAACTGCCACAAGCCGATCGCTTCCGCCGTAGGCCCAACGGCCGACGACACCGTTGGGATACTTCATTTCGACCAGGCGATCTGCCGCATCATATTGGAGAGTGAACATGCCTTGATCGGCCGCTTCGATGCCGGTGAGGCGGCCTGCATCGTCGTAGCGATAGGAGAATTGCCGCCCCTCCGAGTCGATGAATTCGGCAAGCCGACCCGACGTGGGATCGTAGCGACGAACCAGCGTGCGGCGAATGGCGGGGTACTCGATTCGAGTAATCCGATTCTGGTCATCATAGGTGTATCGCACTGGAAACACCTTGTCGTCGACGGAGGTCACGTTTCCGCGCGCGTCGTAGAGATAAGTGACGGTCCGGCCCTCGGGCAGACGCTTCTCCAGCAGTATGCCGGACGACGAATAGACGTAGGAGACGGTTCTTCCCGCGGCATCGGTTCGGGAGACAACCCGTCCGGCCGTATCGTAACGCAGCTCGGTCACTCGGCCAAGGGCGTCCTTGAGACGTAAAGGGTTGCCGGCAGAATCACGTTCGACTTGGAGAATCGTGTGCTGCCCAATCCGAGCGGCACTCAGCCGTCCGGCGGGATCGTACTGGTACGCCGCCACTCTTCCCGACGGGCAGGTTACGCCAGCAAGCTGTCCCACGGCGTCGTACGAGAACCGCGTTGCATGCCCCAGGGAGTCTTTGGTCTCGATGAGGTTTCCTGCAAGGTCGTACGCAAGCCGCGTTTCGCCTTGCAGGCCGCCGGAGTTCACCACAGGCCTGCCGACCGGATCGTAGGCGGTGGTTTCCGCCCGGCCCAGAGAATCGTTCCGACCGACCAGGTTTCCTATCGCGTCGTAGCTGTATCGGACGGTCAGCCCTCGATCATTCGATTCTTCGGTGAGTCGGTCCAGCTTGTCGTACCGCCGGCTCATCACAGTGCGATCGCCTTCCATCACGGAGACCAGGTTTCCGTGCGCATCGTATCCAAGTCGCGCAGCGGGCCCCACGGGAGAAATGAGGGAGCGCTCGCGGAGCCCGAGCGGTCCGACTTCCCAAAGGATCTGTGTGCCGTCGGCGGCAATGGTCTTCTGCAGAAGCCCGTTCTCATCATATTCGTAGACGACCCGCTGCCCCAACAGGTCCGACGTTTCCAGGAGTTTGCCGGAGTCATCGTAGCGGTAGCTGGTCCGGTTGCCGTCCGGCGCCGTGACCGCAACAAGCTGCCCTCTCCTGTCGTAATCGTAACGTGTCTGGCCGCCCGATTCGTCCAGCTCCCGGACCAGGTTTCCGGCCGGATCGTACTCGTAGCGGTGCTCGGCTCCGTTGGCGTCTTCTGTGCGTTCGATTCGCCCCTGCGGGTCGTGCCAAGTGACCGACGTGTTTCCCAAGGGATCTGTAGTGGTCACTGACCGGCCGTGATACTCGAATCGAGTAGTCGCTCCATTCGGGTCGACAACGGCGTGAAGCATTCCGGCCGGCGAGTATTCGTAGCGCGTCGTTGCCCCGGCGGCATCGGTTGCCGAGGTTACGCGTCCCAGGTCGTCAAACTTTCGACTGCTGCGCGCACCGGCGAAGTCGACGATGCCGCTGACTCTGCCCCGCGAGTCCCGTTCGAACTGCATGACCTGGCCTGCAGCGTCAGTGATTGACTGCACCCGGCCTTCCTTGTCGTAGGCAAGGAACAGCGGCGGTGCATGAGAAGCCTCAATACGAGTCGGCCTTCCGCGGTCGTCGTACTGGAACGACGTGCTTGCACCGGGTCCGCCCTGCACCTGCGAGATTCGACCGGCCGAGTCGTGTTTCACGCCGTAACCGATCTCTCCGGGGCCGACGGCGCCGGACGGTTCCCTTGCGTCGCCGCGATACTGGAACAGGAGCGGGCCGGCCTCGGCGCCGGTGACGCCCAAGAGCCTCCCGTTTTCATCGTGTGCAAACTGGATCGACTTGCCTTGGGGGTCCGTAACTTCGTCAATTCTTCCGCCTCGGTCGAAATGCAGAACGTTTCGTCTTCCGGCCGGATCGGTGATCGTCGCAACTCGTGCGGGCGGGTCGAACTCCGTCACCGTCAGGCCGCCGTCCGGGGCCATGTGCCGAATCGTCCCGGTCGCGGGGCGATCGATCTGTTCCACCGAACCGTCCGACCAGCGGCGACTCGAAAGCAATCCTTCCGCGTTATACGTGAGTTCCACCGATCCGAACTGCGGATGCCGGATCTTCGTCAACCGGCCCGTCGCATCATAGGTGTAGTCAATTGGCACGCCGTCAGCCCGCTCCACGTGGGAGAGACGACCTTGACGCAGGGTGTAGGTTACCGTGTCGCCGGACGAACTTTTCACGCGGATGGTGCCGTCGGCCGCGTAGGTGAAGACAAGAGATGTGCCCTCCGGACCGTCAACGCGATCAAGCCGTCCCGTGGGGTCGTAGCGCAGTGAGAACGTAGAGTGTCTTGCACGCCGCTCTGCCAGCTTTCCGTTCGGCAAGAACGCTTCTTCTGTGCCATCCACACACAAGCGCAGGGCGTTGCCGTCCCTCAGTGTGAGCTGTTCGCCCGACAGGGAGCGGAGGATAGACGGTTCGCCATCGACCTGCCGGAATTCGGTCACTCCTTTGGCGTCGACGACCCGTGTGCCGTTCGCATCGCGGAGCAGCGACGATTCCCAATTCAGACACCAGCGGCTGCCGAGGGTACCTGGCGAGAGGGCTGCTTCCCTGTAGGATCGGGCCAATTCCAAACCCGTCATTCCCGCGGGAACAAACAGATCCGCCAGGTGAAGACGGAACGTACCTGTGAACTTGTCGACGGTTCCCTGTTCTTCGGGAGCCGCGAAAATGAAGTACTCGTCTTCGGCCTCGAACGCCGCCGGTTCCCGCGACATTGCGATCGGAGCATATCGATCTTCAGCCACACCGCCCTGTCTCGATTCCACCGCCTTCTCATCGGGGCAGGCAAGACCTGCCGTCATGACAAGAAGAGCAATACATGTGTGTGTGTTGTGCCTAGACATCGCGCCACCTCCCAATGGGCGAGAACCCCAACAAGAAAGGAAGCTCCTCACTTGCGACACCGTAGAAGAGGCGAACTGCCACGAGCCGATTGCGGCCTGCGTGCGTGATCCCGGCCGGCCGCGACAAAGACCGTCAATAGAAGGGGATCAAAGTTGTCGCAAACTGGCGGCCCAGCCGGGAGCCGTGGATCCGATTTGGGGGCAATTTTCCCAGTATCGCAGCTTCACCAAGGCCTGTCGACCAGCCGAAGGAGGGGGTGAGCCCTATTACATCCACGGTGGATGAAGGAGGGCCCGAGGATGGACGAGCGTGCCAAGGCTCTCCCCCATGTAGGAGGATTGGATACCCGGGAGTTCCAAAGTATAAGTCAATTCCGGCGCGCCGCCGCGTTGGGGGCCATGTTACACCCACCGTCCACAGCCCCCAGAGGCCGTCAACGCCCGAGGGGTACTATGGAACGATCGGGATGGGCTGCGACCGTGGCGGTACACGCCCCCGCAGCCGACAGACCGGCCAGGCTTGTCCGACGACTCACCCTTCACGGATGAGACGTCTCACCACGCCGGAACGCATCTGCGACTCCAACGGGAAAACGAACATGTCACAAGCATTCTTGAATCGAATCGATGAACAACGGGTCGCCGAAGTCCTGACCAAGATTGCTGCCCCTCACAACCGTCGGTCCCAGCCCCTTGAGGGCGATCTGGCCGGAGACTTCGACTTCTGGTTCGACGGAGGCGCTTGCCGCATTCACACGGGCTCGCAACACTACGTGTTTGCCAATGGAACACACGCCCACGTGGTGATGCCGGCACCTTGGCTCAGCGTGAACGTCACGTTCCCCGACGGCGAAATCGTCGATATCGTCCAACGGACC
>JAAYAY010000138.1 GCA_012719125.1 Planctomycetaceae bacterium
AGTAATTGGAGAGGCGGACGGACGCCAACGCTTGGAGCGATCATCGGATTTCCAGGTGGCCGTGGAGAGTATGCGGTCATGCTGCGAGCGAAGACCGACGTGGCTTATCGGTACTTCCTTGGGTTGAGCCCTGCCGACGAACTGCCGGACCCCAGTTCCCTGTGCGTGTTCCGCGGGCGGTTGGGAGTCGAGGGTTACCGTGGCATATTCAAGGAGGTGGTCGCGCAGGCGCGGGAGCTTGGCTTGGTCAAGGACCGGTTGCGTCTGAAAGACGCCACTCACGTGATTGCCGACGTGGCGATTCCTACGGCGTTGGCCCTGGTGGCTCAGGTTCGCGACCGGTTGCTGACGGCGGCAGAGCCGTTTGACCAACTCCGCGTGGAGGGAGAACGGGCTCGCATAGAGATGATCCGCATCTCTGGCGAGGCAAGTTCGAAGGAAGAACGTTTGGCGGCAAAAGTGACTCATTTGCGAGAGATCCTCGCCTGGGTCGACGAGTTGCGTCCGCCACCTGATGAAGAGGAGAACCGAGCATGGCAAACCCTGCTCGCGACACGCCGGTTGGCTCATAAGGTCTTGGCGGACCAAGAAAATCCCCAATCGCCTGATCGTACGCGCAGTACCGTTGATCCCGAAGCGAGGCGGGCCATGCACGGCCAGTGGTACGATGGATATCTGCTGGACTTGATGATGGACGCCGACAGCGAGCTGATCACGGCAATCGACGTGATGCCGGCCAACGGAGATGAAGGCGCCAACGCGGCGGAATTGGTGCGTCAGGAAGAAGCGGCGCACGGCAACGACATTCAAGCCTTGTCGATGGACGGCGCGGGGTTTCGAGGATCTGTGTTGCGAGATCTGGAAGATCCAGCAGGATTGGGCTGGATGTCTACACGCCTCCCAGCCGGGAAAAGGAGGTGACCCATTTTCGGCCGGAGGATTTCTCGGAAGACCCGGTCGCTGCAACGCTGACCTGCCCGGCCGGGCACACAACAAGCCGACGTAAACGCAACCGTCACGACTCTGGATGGGAATATTCTTTCCTCCGCAAACTCTGTGCCGCCTGTCCTCTGCAACTCAGTGTATGAGTAAGCCTATCGCGAAAGTCGGTCGCGCAGTCAACAAGGGCGACTATGAAGTAGAATATCGGCGGATGCGAGCCAAGGCGCAGACGAGTCAGTTCGCCGAGGTCCGCCGGGAGCATCCCAAAGTCGAGCGAAAGCCGGCCGAACTGGTCCGTCGGCACGGAGCTCGACGGACACGCTACCGGGGACGCTGGAAGGTACTCTGCGGGCAACTCCTGGCAGCCACGGCCGCGAACGTAAAACGAATTGTCTTCCTGCTCACAGATCACGACACCATGAACCTCGAACCCATCTAACCAATTCAAAAGGAGCCCGGCTCCACGAAATGGCTAAACCAGGCAACGCCGGCATTTGCGCCTCTCAACAGCTACGAAATCCGGCTGGAGCCGGACACGAACAAACACGAACGAAAACAGAACGCGAACCAAGCAAAACCAGGATATCGGGCCCGACTTTTTCAGCAGTCTCCGGCGCCCGGTACCTACTTGTCATGCGAACGGCGTGATGCCGGGCATGGCGGTGGCGTAGTTGCCGGCGGCGTCGGGTTTGACGGGCGGTTCGGCGTCGAAGCTGTATTCCTTCTGGGTGAAGTCGAGGGTCGACTGCATGGCCTGTTCCCAGGTGATCTCCTTACCGGTGTAGCAGACCATCTGGGCCAGGATCGCCAGCATGGAACTGGTGAACATGTAGCTCGTGTTGTTCACGTAGTTGCCCGAGCGGATGCCGTCGAACAGTTCCTTGTGTTCCTGGTCGTACATGCTCACCTTGGGCCCGTCGTATTCCCACTCGGTGGCCCCAGTGATCTTGCAGCGGGTGGGCAGGTAGGCCTGACCTTTCGAGCCGAAGACGACGTCGGTCGTGCCGTTGTAGCAGTTGGGAATATCGCGGCAGAAGCCGAACATCCGGGCGCCGCTGGCGTACTCGAAGACCACGGCGAAGTGGTCGAACTGATCGCCGTACTTGGGATCGAGGCAGACCTGCCGTCCGCCCATGCCCCAGGCCTTCAGCGGCGGCACGTCGCCCAGAATCCAGGAGCCCTTGTCGATGCTGTGAATCAACTGCTGGGCCGTCTGATCGCCGGAGAGCCAGTTGAAGTGGTACCAGTTCTGGTACTGGTAGTACATTTCGCTCCACTCCGGCTGCCGCTCACGGAGAATGTAAGGCCGTGTGAGATAGTTTTCCTGGACGTTGATGACGTCGCCGATGGCGCCGTCCTGGACTCGTTTGATCGTCTCGCGGACGCCGAGATCGTAGCGCCAACAGAGGCCGGAGACGAGGGTCAGGTTCTTTTTCTTCGCCTCTTCGCCGGCGGCCATGGCGATCTTGAGGCCGGGAACGTCGAGCCCGTGCGGCTTCTCGCAGAAGACGTGCTTGTTGGCGGCCACGGCCGCTTTGAGGTAGACCGGGTGGAAATGGGAGGCGGCGGCGATCAGGACGACGTCGGCGGAGTCGATCACCTTCTGGTAGGCGTCGAAACCTACGAACATGTGGTCGTCGTCGACGGCGACCTGGTCGGGTTTGAGTTCCTTGAGCCGCTGGCGGGCGCCGGTCACGCGATCCTCGAAAATGTCGGCCATGGCCACGAGAGTGACGTCGGGGCCGGCGTTCATGGCGTTGACGGCCGCCCCGCTGCCGCGTCCGCCGCAGCCGATCAGGCCGATCTTGATCTTGTCGCTGCCGGCGGCATGGGAACTGCGGGCGAGGGAGAGCGTGGTGGAAGCAGCGGCCGTGGCGGCGAGGGTCGATTTGAGGAAGTTGCGGCGAGTGGTCATGGGAGTCTCCTATATCGTAGCCAGTTTTAACCAGAATCCGATCGAGTCTATTCAAGCAGGTCGCGGAGTAAAAAGCCACACCCGGCGAACATTTTCCTGCAATGTTCGGCGGAATTCAACTGTTCGCGCGTGACTGACAGGCAGTGAAAGAAATGACGATTCATGGGCAGCTCGGTTGACTGTCTCATCGAGCTGCACAGTAGCTGGTCCTGTGACGCTGACGTGACTGCAAAAAACAGATCGCAACCCCAAATGCCGCTGGACGAAAGAGCGTTCGCCGGTCAGACTCTCTCTGCCAGTTCACGCAAGTCAGCGTGTTGGCGCCAATCGACGTGCTCCACAGCCCAACTACAGAAGTGCTGCATCGAGATTGAATTCGGATGCAGTCGCTGCATCGCCTTCGCAAGGTCCTTGCCGTGAAACCAGACTAGATACTCGGCTCGCTCGATGAACTCCAGTGCAGCAAATCGCGAGGAGAAATGCCGATAGAGTTCTACGAAATGCGATTCCGAAATACTACTGGTCACCCTCTGATAGTCAGCCAGCAAGCTCTTTGCCCGGGCAATACAATCATTCTCAGCAAGCGAGGACGGCAAGCAGCCGCTTCCTTCCGTCCATGTTGTACTGATCTCCGGCCAACGATCACCGGGTTTCAGCCGGGAAAGTGCCCAGCGAATAGCCTCATAGGAGGCAATCTGTCTTGCCGCTTCATTCATCCATTGCCGAATGTCCGACACCCCCGGTGACGTCCCGTGACTCCAGTTCGGGGCGTTTTGTGCGAGAGTAGTCCAATAGTTGTCAATCAAGTCGGCATCGAGTAGATAGTTCTCGATGGCGGCACGGTGCGTATGGAATAGCGGCTTGCCTTGGTGCGGGGCAATCAGTAGAACATCGGCCGACGGTTCGACATCGAAGTCACGATCCCGAAATGCGAGGTAGGGAGGCGGGCTTTGATATCCCGCGAGTCGGCCACGAATGAACGAGCGAAGTCCTTGCTTTCCGCCGGAGGGAACAACGAGAATGGTTGGCGGCTTTCCACGAAGCAAGCGGCTGAGCAAGCGATAGTCGAGGCTATCTGGTTCACCTTCACAGAACAACAGCTTAGTACCGCGCCCAGTCACGTTCATCGCAATCCTCCCATGCGACAAACGCATTCGGGGGGTACGTATTGGACGATCCAGTCTGAATGGCTCGTGATGATGAACTGATTGTTCTTGCCCAGGTCTGGAAGCGCGCGAATCAGCGCCTGCTGAAGTGGCGGATGCAGGTGCAGGTCGATTTCGTCGATAAGCACGACCGAATTGTTAATCTGCCAATTCGCGAAGTCAAAAATGAGAGGGAATATTGCACGTTCCCCTCCTGACATCTCCGACAGTTCATATTGGTGGTGGCCATCGTAAAGGAAGAACCACGGTTCACTCAACACCTCATCGACGTCTGAACGTGGAACAGACCCTTCAAATCGACGGTTAGGGAATACTGTGGCATAGGCCTTCTCAATGTCGGCGAACAAATCGCGCTGTCCTGGACGGAGTTGATACTCCCCTCGCTCAATGCGCGAATGAAACTGCATCAAGTCTGCCAGCCGTCTGCGCAAGAGATTCTCATCATACTGCAAGTACCCGCCATTTGCCGAAGAATCACCGATATCGCTCGGCGACGCCAGCATCTCGGCAGTCAAACTGGTCGACGTGCGATGTTCCGTATACCAGAACACGGTCCCGACGTTCTCGAAAACTCGATGACCTTCTTCGACAAGCTTCACGATTTGTTTGGCATACTCGCGCCCCCGAAATTGGAAATACTGTTGACCGATTTCCGCACGAACGTGTCCCTCGCGCAATGTCAATGAGACTGAAGAGTCTTGTGAGGGAGGCGTTACTCCGGGGCGATCCTCCAATCCGGGCACCTTCTGGAAGTACTCGACCGTCGCGTTCAGTTCTGGCTGCGAAAAGCCGACTTTCAAAACGACCTCGGACGGCAGAGCCCACGCATTACCGGCAAGGCTTAGGTCATATCCGGGCCAATCAAGGTCTGCGGGTTCGTGCAGGCGCCGCGTGGCGGTTCCGAGTGTGGCCGCAATCGCCTGCAGAACCGTCGACTTGCCGCTTCCGTTGTCGCCAACAAGTACGATCAGCGAACGGGCAAGGCCGGTTTCGTCGTCAATGAAACTCAACTGTTCGTCACGGAATTTCTTGAAATACCTCAGGCGAATCGATTCGACATGCATGGCAATTCTCCGAATGCGCAGTATTTCTTCGGACTATTATACGTAGCGAACGCACATCGCACAGAGGATTTCATGGCAACGCATTCCTGTTGAGCAGAATCAACACGAGATTACGGCTTGCTGAGGAACACGAACGTGCCCTTTTTGTTGCCGACGATCACGTCGGGGATCGGATCGTCGTTGAGCCGAGCGGCGGCCACCTGGGTGCCGACGCCCGAATCGTCGTCGATCATGTGGGGGACGAACTTGGCGCCGCCGGGGCCGCGTTGGAGTTCAAACCAGTAGACGACGGCCGGGGCGTCGGCTTCCTTGTCGCCCGTGGGACCGTGGGCCCAGAAGCGTTTGCCGGTGACGAAATCGAGCAGTCCATCGCCGTTCATGTCGGCGAGGTCGTAGGCATGGAGTTGGCTGATGCGGAGTGCGTCGGACTCCATGTCGGGTTCGATGGGGAGGATGACGTTCTGCTCAAAGGTGATCTCACCCTTGTCGTTGCGGATCTGCTTGTACCAGACCAGCCCATAGAGGTGGCAGTGCCAGGCGGTGACGACGTCGTTCAGGCCGTCGCCGTCAATGTCGTAGACGGGCATCTGCGCCGCGGCCTCGGCGAACTTGAAGGGATGCTGAATCCACGGTTCGCCTTCCTTGAGTTCGGCCGGCTGTTCCCACCAGCAAGCGCCTTCGAGGATGTCGGTGCGGCCGTCGCCGTTGATGTCGCCGACGCCGACGCCGTGGGTGTAGCGCTGGTATTTGCCCTCAGTGCTCACCTTGTGGAACGTCCACGGCTGGTCGGGCTTGGCAGGGTCCCACTCGGCGTAGCCGAGGAAGCCGTCGATGTTGTAGACCAGTTCCGGTCGGCCGTCGCCGGTCACGTCGCCCCAGACGGGCGATTCGTTGCCCACGTTCTTCAGGCACGGATGCTCGATCCAGGGCCCCTTCTTCTCACCCGGATTCTCGTACCACGAGGCGTCTTTGCCCGGCCACGGCGCATAGAAGATGTCGGGCCACTGGTCGCCGTTGAAATCGCCCGTGTAGGTCAGGAAGTTGTCGGAGTAGCCCTTGGGATCGAACTCCTGAACCGGGCGGATCTCGTGACGCTGTTTGAAGTCGGGGCCGGCATACCAGTAGGGGCCGGAGACGACGTCGGTCTTGCCGTCGCGGTCGAAGTCGGCGTAGTAGGCGCCTTCGCAGAGGAACTTGTCGGACAAGGTGAGTTTCTCGAAGGCGATGTCGGCGGCGTGGACCGTGCCGATGAGGCAAAACGTCGCGCTCAGCAGGATTACGGAGGCGGTGATGAGGTATTTCACGGGTAGTCTCCCTCGCAGAAAGGTGGATTGTTTGGGTTGCCGGCGACAATCGGGGCTCTGAGTTTCGGCCTGATCTTCAGACATCGTCGGGTGTCAGACTCTACTTGTACTCACTCGCGATACGACAATCCAGAGTGTGACCGAAATGTTTGAGGCTCGATTTGCGACACACGATCGTCCGCGAAGGGGTGCTTCAGGGCATCGAATCCGACGTCAAGGTTTGCTCCATCATCTCCAGCGCGGACCGATAGACCCGGCCGGGGAGGTCCTGAAGTGATGCTGGAGCAGTCGCGGGAGAGCCCGCGTGGCGAGTCTCGGTCATAGGTGCAAGGGAATCACCGGCCTGGGCCTCGACAGCCTGGATCCGGCTGGAGAGCCGGGCCTTCTCGGATTCCGGCATCGCTCGAACCTTGTTGGCGAAGTTGGAGAACGTCCAGAACGCCTGCGGCGGTTCGGGTGGGAAAGGAGAGGTCACCTTCTGGTCAAACCGCTCCTGGCTCGGGCGCTCGGTCTCCGCGCGAAAGCCGGGCGGAAAGTCGGCGATTCCGAAGGGAAACGGGATGAACACCGAGGTTTCCGGGGCCGCCAGGCACATCCAGTAGACGAGGCCACGGTCGCGTGAGGGCTGTGTGCCGAGCCGGGTCACGAAGCTGGTCTGGGTGTTTCCGCGGCAGATTGCCTCGGCGGAGTTGCAGACCACTTGTTGCCCCTCGACGGTGCAGATCGAATCGCCGCCGTTGTGACGGAGAACGCGGATGAGGTCGTGGACGCCGGTTTTCTTGGCGGGCACGACGGAAAACGGCGGCTTGTTGCCGACGGCCAGGGGATTGACGGCGACGTAGCGGAGGCCGTTGGATTGCCGGCCGTAGTTGGCCGGATTGGCCGCGGCCTTGGGATCGGCATAGACGGCGGCGAAATCGAAGGGGCCGTCCTTCTCCGGATCGTACCAGCCGCGCCCGACCGCGTAGGTGACGATGTCGTGCGAAGCGAGAACATTCTGCGTGTCGGCAAGATCGACCTTGCGGACGGTGAAGGTGTTGGCCACCATGGCGACCTGGCCGTCTGCAACGCGGTGGGCCAGCCAGTGCTTGCCCCGGATTACGCAGAACAGCCAGCCTTCTTGCGGGTCGGCGATCACGTAGGTGCGTCCCGAGGCGACGTATCCGAATCGTTCGACCAGTTCGCCGGCGATTCGCACTCCTTCCCGGGCGGTTCGAGCACGTTCGGCCACGAGACGGCGGAGCATGTAGCCGATTCCGCCGTCGGTCAACTCGCCCCGGTTTTCGCGAGAAGGGCAGTTGTCGCTGGTCACACACACGCCCCACTCGTTCAGGTAACTGTCGGAGAAGTCCGGCCCCGGCATCTCCGACCAGAGATAGGCCCATGTCTCGGGGACTTGTTCGAGCGTGCCGCCGTTTCGGAGCGTGACGACTTCGCCAGGTGCGTGGCTGCGGCGAGGGATCTTGTGATGGTTGACCACCTGGGGCGGCGAGTCGTCCTCGTTGTGGGCCACGAGGACGCAACCGTCGGTGGAGGCGTCCTTGCCGACCACGATGGAGAAGCAGGCCCGGCAGGGAGACGGGGCGATCCAGAGAACGGCAATTGCTGAAAGGGCAATGACCGAGGACCGCACGTTCTTGCGAGGGTGGGGCTTCCTGGAAGGAAAGAAGAGAGAAAAGAAAATGTGGGAAAGGAAAATGAAGAGATTATTAGAGTCTTTGTGCTGGGCTTGCACGCATGGTGCGCGCATGTTTGTGAAGGTTGGGTTGCGGGCTTGCCCCGCCTTGGTGTTGTGGATTCGATGTTTCGTCATGTTCTTTTCCCCATCTTCTTTTCTGTCCTCTTTTGGGCCGGATCACGGCCCTTTCTTCTCCGTGGCGCTGACGACGACGGCGCAGCAGGCATCGCCGGTTACGTTGACGACGGTTCGGCACATGTCGAGGATGCGTTCGATTCCGAAGATCAGCGCGATTCCTTCGAGGGGCACGCCCACGCTGCGGAGGACGATCGCCAGCATCATGATTCCCGCTGCGGGGACGCCGGCCGTGCCGATGGAGGCCAGGGTGGCAGTCAGGATGATCGTCAGTTGTTGCGCGAGCCCCAGATCCATGTTGTAGACCTGGGCGATAAAAAGGGCCGACACGCCCTGGTAGATCGCCGTGCCGTCCATGTTGATCGTGGCGCCCAGCGGGAGGGTGAGGCTGGCAATCTCGTTGGGAACGCCCAGGTTGTTGTGAGCGCATTCCATCGTCACGGGCAAGGTGGCCGAGCTGGAACTCGTGCTGAAGGCGATCAGTTGGGCGGGGCGGATCCCGCGGAAGAACTCGCGGATTCCCAGGTTGCTGAAACATCTCACGATAAGCGAGAAGGCCGTGATCGTGTAAAGGGCCAATCCGAGGATGACGACGATCGCGTACTTGAGCAGCAGTACGAGAATGCCGACGCCAAACTGGCCGATAATCGATGCACTGAGCGCAAATACGCCGTAGGGAGCCAGCTTCATGATCAGGTGGATCAGGGCGATCATGGCTTCGTTGAAGCCGTCGAAGAAGGCGGCCACCGGCCCGGCCTTCTCCCGAGGGATGACGGTCAAGGCGATTCCCAGGAGGAGGGCGAAGAAGATCACCTGGAGCATGTTGCCGTCGGCCAGGGCCCGGATGGGATTTCGCGGGATGGTATTCAGGAGCGTTTCCGAAAGGCCGGGCGCGTCGCGGGTGAGGACCTCGTCAACGGTGGCGGAAGGGCTGGCCGCCAGCAAGCGTTCTTGATCGGCTTGGGTGAGGCCTGCACCGGGCTGGAGGCTGTTGGCCAGGACCAGCCCGAAGGTAACGGCCACAGCGGTCGTGGAGAGGTAATAGAGGATCGTCTTGCCGCCGATCCGTCCCAGTTTTCGGACATCGTTGGTGCCGGCCACGCCCGTGACCAGCGACGCAAACACGAGCGGGACCACGACCATGTTGATCAGTTGCAGGAAGGCCTGCCCGATCGGCTTGACGTAGATCGAGACTTGCTCCGACCAGCCCAGATGGGCCGCGGCCATGCCGGCGGCGATACCCAGGACGAGTGCGAGGAGGACCTTGGTGTGGAGTTGGAGTCGAAGGCGGGTCAAGGGCTTCTTCTTTGGGGGGCTTTGGATGGCGTCAGCATAGCGGTTTGGGACCTTGGGTACCATGTATTGCCGTTCCCATGTGGCATCATGTTCCGAGACTCATGGAACAGCACCGCTGGGCTATCGGCTGGACACTACCGACACGTAAGGACTATAATATATACCACTCTAGAGGGGTTCGCTCAAGGGTCTTGGGCCGGATTTTTGTCGGTTTCTGTTTGCGATCCCCCGTTGCAGAATCAACCCTGGCTGATACAATGACGATCTTGTAAGTTGATTGAAACAAAGTTTGTAGGACCATTGGAAAGACTCGGTGGGAGGATCGTGCTTCGAAAGAAGCGGCGGAGGCCGGCCGTACGGGAAGAAACACGATAGCAGATGACTATTACCAAAGAGCGGAAGACGGAACTGATCGAACAGTTCAAACGAGGCGACAGCGACACCGGTTCAGCCGAGGTTCAGGTCGCGATTCTCACCAGCCGGATCAACGGGCTGACCGACCACCTGCGAAGCCATAAGAAGGATTTTGCCGGTCGACGTGGTCTTTTGATGCTGGTCAGTCGACGGCGGCGATTGCTCGATTATCTGAAGAAGATTGATCCGCAGCGTTACCTCGACATTATCCACCGGCTCAATATCCGCAAGTAGCGTACTAGTCGGGCTACTTTTCTCGTATTGGCGACCTGCCGCACGGCACGACGTCGGCAACGGCATGCTGCAGCCTCAATTCTGCGTTCCGAGCCAGTCAACCACGCGCGTACGCACCTCTCTTTCGCTTCGCGTGCGCTGGGGATTTTTGTGCTGCGCCTCCCGCTCTAGTTGTCTCATGGCCCATCCCGCAGGTGAAGGTAGGAAAAGAAATTGAAAGTACGTGTAGAAAAGCAGATTGCAGGCAGGACGTTTTGGCTCGAAACCGGTGAACTAGCCAAGCAGGCGTCAGGCAGTTGCCTCGTCGGTCTCGACGAGACGGTCGTTCTGGCCACGGTTGTCACGGGTCCCCCCCGACCGGGAATCGACTTCTTTCCGCTGATGTGCGACTATCGCGAGCGGGTAGCTGCCGCGGGGAAGTTCCCCGGCGGATTTCTCAAGCGAGAAGGGCGTCCCACGCTCAAAGAGACGCTGACGGCTCGGCTCATTGACCGGCCGATCCGCCCCTTGTTCCCGCAAGGATTCAACGACGAGGTTCAGATTCAGGCCTTTGTTTTGGCCAGCGACCGTCAGACCGACGCCGACGTCTTGTCGATGAACGGGGCGTCGATGGCCCTGTGCCTGTCGCCGGTTCCGTTTCAGGGACCAATCGCTTCGGTTCGGCTGGGCTGCGTCGACGGCGAGTTCGTCGCCTTCCCCACCAACGACGACCTGGAGGCGAGCGACCTGGACCTGATCATCTCCGGTTCCGAAGAAGCGATTTTGATGATCGAGGGCTTTGCCCGGGAGATGCCCGAGGAGACGATGGCTGAGGCCATCATGAAGGCTCACGAGTACGTGGTGGGACTATGCCAGCTCCAGCGGGAGATGATCGAGAAGGTCCAGCCCGCCAAGGCCGAGTTCACGCCCCCGGACGACGGCGGCTTGTACGACCGGCTCAAGGAGGCCTACTACGAGGCCTTCAAGACGGCCAAGCGGACGGAAGGGAAGCAGGCTCGTGCCGAGGCGGTGACGGCGCTCAAGGAGAGGGCCCTTGCGGAAGTGATTCCCGATCCCGAGGCCGAAGGGGCCATCGATCCGGAAGACTTTCGCCGTTGCTGGCACGAGTTGGAGGAGCGGGTCGTACGCGACTTGATTCTCGCCGGGACCCGCCCGGACGGACGGGGCTCCAAGCAATTGCGGGAGATTTCCTGCAGGGTTGACCTGTTGCCGCGGGTTCACGGCTCGGCGTTGTTCCAACGAGGCGAGACCCAGGCCCTGGTCACCGTGACGCTGGGCACGCCGCGCGACGAGCAGCGAGTGGACGGCCTGGCGGAGGAGTACAGCAAGAAGTTCATGCTGGACTACTACTTCCCGCCTTTCTCGGTCGGCGAATGCCGCCCCATTCGCGGTCCGGGGCGTCGCGAGTTCGGGCACGGGGCCTTGGCCGAGCGAAGCGTGAAGTCGGTGCTTCCGGCGCCGGAGGATTTCCCGTATACGATCCGGATCATTTCCGACATTCTGGAATCGAACGGTTCGAGTTCCATGGCCAGCGTTTGCGGCGCCACGCTGGGCCTGATGGCGGCCGGCGTGCCGATCAGCAACCCCGTCGCCGGCATTTCGACCGGGCTGGTCAAAGAGGGCGACCAGTGGGTTTTGCTGACCGACATCATCGGCGACGAAGACCACTTCGGCGACATGGACTTCAAGATCGCGGGAACCCAGAACGGCATCACGGGCATCCAACTGGATCTGAAGGTCGCCGGCATCAGTGAAGAAATCATGCGGGCAACCCTGCAACAGTCTCGCGATGCACGGATCGAGATTCTCCGCACGATGCTGACGACGATTTCCCGTCCCCGCAGCGAGACTTCGCCCAATGCTCCGCGACTTCTGCAAATTATGATCGACCCCGAGAAGATCGGGTTGTTGATTGGGCCGGGCGGCAAGACGATCCGGGCGATTCAGGAATCGACCGGCGCGTCGATCGACGTGGACGACGACGGCGTGGTGACCGTGGCCTGTGCGGACGCGGCAGGGGCCCAGGCCGCCTATGCTCAAGTCGAGGCGCTGACGGCGTCGGTGGAAGTGGGCCGAATCTACGACGGCAAGGTGATCAGCATCAAGGATTTCGGCGCCTTCGTGGAAATCCTGCCGGGCAAGGACGGCCTGTGCCACATCAGCGAGTTGTCGAACGAGTACGTAGCAAACGTCTCCGACGTCTGCAAGGTGGGCGACCGGATGCAAGTCAAGGTGATCGCGGTCGACGACCAGGATCGGGTGAAACTGAGCCACCGTGCGGCCGTTCAGGAACAGGAAGGTTCCAAGAAGGAGAAGGACAAGAATCCGTCCGGCAAGTGACCGAGTGCAACGTGCGGGACGTCCGACACCCGCGCGAGGCCGGCGAACGGAGTGCAACCATCGGGGGGCCGAGTTGAATCGAGGCCCCCCGGTTTTGTTGATCCTCTTCATGACACCAGACCGATCATGGCTCCAGAAGGCACTTCCGCACAGGACGTCAATCAGAAGCTCGTCGATCAGTACACCGAGATCGCCAAGCTGGCGGGCGGACTGGCCCACGAGATCAAGAACCCCCTGTCGACCATCCGGTTGAACATGGAGCTTTTGGCCGAGGATTTTGCGGAGGGGGAGACGCTGCGCGAGCGGCGCGCCCTGGCCAAGGTGCAGGTCGTGCAACGGGAATGCCGGCGGTTGCAGGAGTTGCTCGACAACTTCCTCAGCTTCGCCAAGGTGCGAAAGCTGAACCAGATACCCAGCAACCTGAACCTGCAGGTCAAGCAGGTGGTCGACTTCTTTCGTCCGAAAGCGGCCGAAACCGGAATCGAGATCGTCGACTACCTGGCGGCCGATCTGCCCACGGTCCTTCTGGATCGGGAGGCCTTTCACGGAGCCCTGCTGAACCTCGTACTCAACGCCGAACAGGCGATGCCCAAGGGGGGGCAGCTCGTGGTCCGCACGAGCACGGTCGGAGACGGCGTGGCCCTCGATCTGATCGATACCGGCTGCGGCATGTCTGCCGAGACTCGGGCCCATATCTTTGACGCCTTCTTCTCCACCAAGGGCTCCGGCTCGGGGCTCGGTCTCCCCACGGCTCGCAAGATCATCGAGGCCCACGGCGGGTCGATCTCGCTGCAGAGCGAGGTGGGCCGCGGCACGCAATTCACTATCAAGTTGCCGCTGCCCCCGCGTCTTGCCGACCAGACCGTCCGCGAAGAGTGAGGCGGGCGGACCTGTTCGGCTCCCTTCAAGTGCATTATCATCCAGGGACCATGACAGCCAAGGCATCTGAATCAACAGGAACCGGCAAGCCGGATCGAGCGGCGACCCGCGTGCTCATCGTGGACAACGACCAGGCCCATGCCCTGGCCGTTGAAGAAAGCCTCGATCGGGTGGGATACACTTGCCGGGCCGCCACCAGCGGCAGCGAAGGGGCACGGTTGATCGAGGAAGAAGGGCCCTACGACGTCATTTTGACGGATCTCGTCATGAACGACATCGACGGGCTGGGGATCCTGGCCAAGGCAAAGAGCGAGATGCCCGAGGCGGAAGTCATCCTGATGACGGGCCACGGCAGCATCCCCTCGGCCGTTGCCGCCATGCAGCGGGGGGCTTTCAACTACCTGCTCAAACCGCTGGACATCGGCCAACTGCGCACGGTCACCGAGAAGGCCGCGGAAAGCGCCACGTTGCGGCGGACCAACCTGGAATTGAACCGCCGGCTCGACGAGAAGTTCGGCTTCGAGGGGGTGATCGGCGACAGCCCGCAGATGCGGGACGTGATCCAGCGGCTTCAGCGGATCGCGCCTACCGACGCCAGCGTGTTGATCCAGGGCGAAACCGGGACGGGGAAGGAGCTGGTTGCCCAGGCGATTCACCAGAACAGCCCGCGCAAGAACAAAGCCTTCGTCGCTCTCAACTGCGCCGCACTGAGCGAGAACATCCTGGAGAGCGAACTGTTCGGCCATATCAAGGGGGCCTTCACCGACGCGTCGGCGGATCGCATCGGGAAGTTCGAGTATGCCCACGGCGGAACGCTGTTTCTCGACGAGGTGGGCGACATGCCGATGGCCACGCAGATCAAGCTGCTCCGCGTGCTGGAGAACGGGGAGATTACCCGAGTCGGGTCGAACGATCCGATCAAGGTCAACGTGCGAATCCTCTCCGCCACCAACCGCAACCTGGAGAAGTCGATCGAGGCAGGCGTATTTCGGCGAGACTTGTACCACCGGCTGAAAGTCGTCACCGTTCGCCTGCCCAGTCTGTCGGAGCGAAGCGCCGACATTCCCGTGTTGATCGACCATTTCATCAAGGTGTTCTCCAAGCAGCACGACAAGCAGATCAAGGGCGTTTCATCGATGGCCCGGCGGCGTCTGCTGGCCTATCCGTGGCCCGGAAACGTCCGGCAGTTGCGAAACGTCGTGGAGAGCATGATCGTTGTCGACTACGATGGTTTGCTCGACCTGGACGACCTGCCGGAGGAGTTGGCCGATCGCAGCGAGGTCGCGGCCGGCGAGCCGACGGGCAATTCGCTGTCGGCCCTGGTCGGCAAGCCGCTCCAGGAGATCGAGCGGCTGTTCATCACCGAGACGCTTCGGGTCACCGGCGGCAATCGCGAAGAAGCGGCCGGCATGCTCGGAATCGGCGAACGGACCTTGTACCGGAAGATCAAGGAGTATCAGTTGTAGGGTGCGTCTCGACGCACCAAATGGAAAGGAAACAGTGGTGCGTCAAGACGCACCCTACCTCATGGCCTCCATTCGCAAGCTTTCGCAGAGTCTCATCAACAAGATCGCTGCCGGCGAGGTCATTGAGCGCCCGGCGAGCGTCGTCAAGGAATTGATGGAGAATGCCGTCGACGCGGGCGCGACCCGGATCGACGTTTCGGTGACGGCAGGCGGGTCGGAGATGATTCGCATCGTCGACAACGGGCACGGCATCGAGCCGGAGGAGTTGCCGCTGGCGGTCGCCAGTCACGCCACCAGCAAGCTGGCCACGACCGACGACCTGTTCAGCGTGGCCACCCTGGGATTCCGCGGCGAAGCGCTGGCTTCGATTGCCGAAATCAGCCGGTTGTCGATTCGCAGCCGGACGCCGGACACGGCCGGCGGCGCCGAGATGGAAGTGGTGGGAGGCGAAGTCTCCGAGGTCACGCCCTGCGGATGCCCGCCGGGCACGGCCATCGAGGTCCGCAACCTGTTCTATAATACGCCCGTCCGCCGCAAGTTTCTGAGAAAGGCCCAGACCGAACTGGGCCACATCAGCGAGGCCTTTACGCGGATCGCGCTGCCCATGCCGTCGATTCACTTCACGCTCCGCCACAACGATCGGCTGGTGTTCGACCTGCCGGCGGTCACCAGTTGGCCCGAGCGAATCGGCAAGCTTCTGGGCCGGCAGATCGCCGAGGCGCTGATCGCGGTGGAAAGCGTCGACGGCGACGTCCGCATTGCGGGCTACGTGGCCCACCCGGGCCAGAACCGCAGCAACAACCGCATGCAATACGTGTTTCTCAACGGGCGTCATATCCGCGACCGATCGCTGCAGCATGCTCTCGGGGAAGCCTATCGCGGGATGCTGATGACGGGCCGTTTTCCGATCGCGGTGCTCGCCCTGGAAATGCCGGTCGAAATGGTCGACGTGAACGTCCACCCGACGAAACTCGAGGTCCGCTTTCAGGATTCCGGCAGGATCTACAGCCAGTTGCTGTCGACACTGCGGACCAGGTTTCTTTCGAGCGATCTGAGCACGCGAGTGGAAACGCCCGACGAGTCGGATCCGAGCGGCGCTCACGACGATCGGCAGGCCGAACGGATCCGCCAGCAGGTGGTCGATTGGGCGAAAGGCGAAGTGGAGGCGTGGCAGCCTTCCTCGGAGCGGTTTGGCGACGGAGCATCGAACGAGCCGTTCCGCTCGGGCCCCTCTCCTGCCCCGCTCTCGCTCCATCGTCTCGAACAGTCGCGGGTCGAATCCGTTTTCGACGAACCAGCGGACGCCCCGCCGCCGTCTGCCGCCGTTCCGGCCGGGCTGGGCGGGTACCGAACGGCCAAGGCCATTCAGATCCACAATCGCTACCTGGTGAGCGAGTGCCGCGACGGCGTGATGATCATCGACCAGCACGCTCTGCACGAGCGGATCCTCTACGAGCAGCTTCGCCGCCGCGTGGAGCAAGGGCCGGTCGAATCGCAGTCGCTGCTGGTTCCCGAGCCGGTTGATCTTCCACCGGCCGAAGCCGCCGCGGCCATGGAGCACCAGGCGTTGCTGGCCCGTCTCGGCCTGCGGATCGAGCCCTTTGGCGGCGACACGATTCTCGTTTCCAGCTACCCGGCCATGTTGTCGCGAGTAGGCGTGCCGGAGGTCCTTCGGGGCCTGCTGGAGCCGCTGATGGCCGGCGGCAAGGAGCCCGACCGCCGCGATCTGCTCGACGAGCTTCTCAACACGATCGCCTGCAAAGCGGCCGTCAAGGCGGGGGATTATCTGACGCCCGACGAGATCGACTCGCTGCTGGACCAGCGTCACCTGGTCGACGATCCCCACCACTGCCCCCACGGGCGGCCGACGGCGTTGGTGTTCGGCCGGGAGGAACTGGACAAGAAGTTCAAGCGAATCTGAGGCCCAGCTTGGGGCGTGCAACGTCGCTTTTCAGACGTCGTACTGGCCGACGCTCTCGGGCTGAAAGTGGACGTCTTCGATGCGGACCCGGCTGAATCCGTAGGGCAATTCCATGTCGATGGTCGCACCTTTGACGTGCCCGAGCACGCCGGCCCCGATGGGCGTCAAGACCGACAGATTTCCCTCCGCGATATCGGCGAAGCTGGGATAGACCAGCGTGTACGTCTCGACTTCGTCGATATCCAGATCGCGCACGCGGACCTGCGAGTTCATGGTGACGACGTCGGCGGGCATCTGTTCCGGTTCGACGACGCGAGCGTGTTTCAGTTTGGCCTCGAGGGCGGCGATCAGGTATTGCGGCGTACTCCCGCTGACGATCGCATCGCGAACCAGGGGTTGCAGGCGGGCGTAGTCGATGGTCGAGAGGATTGTGTCTGACGGGTCCATGGCATAGAACTCGCATTGCGCGCAGAAGAACCGACCGAGGAATGACCTTGGCTGCCTGTCTCTATGGGTCACGCAAGAGGATGACGGGGAAAAGAGAGCAGGAAGGTCGCTCGGCCGGCCTGGGAAAATCGGGTTCGAAGGGTGCAACAGCACCTTCGGTAATCGTATCCCACCGCATGGAATAGTCAAGTGGCAGGAGGCCACGTCATTCCCGGAGGAGCTATGGCCGCATAGCACTCTGGAGCTAGGGAATGTGAGCACCTTCACTCTAGTTGACACATCCCGCGTGACTGCGGGAGCCACGTGCGACTACGAGATGGCGTTGAGAAGCCGGGACATCGTTTCTTGCGCGTCGCCCAGGAGGAGGAGCGTCTTTTCCTGCCGATAGAGGAGGTTCTCCACGCCGGAGTAGCCGGGGCGGGCGTCGAGGTTGCACACGATCACGCGGGCGGCGTCTTGCGCGGCGAGGATCGGCATTCCGGAGATGGGCGTTCCCTCCACGGAGGCCGCGGCCGGGTTGACGACGTCGCAAGCGCCGACGATCAAGGCCACATCGGTGGCCGCGAACTCGGAATTCACCTCGTTGAGGTCGAAGAGCATGTCGGGGTCGACGTCGGCCTCGGCCAGGAGCACGTGCATGTGGCCCGGCATCCGGCCGGCCAGGGGATGGACCGCGAACTTGACGTCTTTCCCCATCTTCACCAAGCGGTTCGCCAAACCGACAGTGCCGATCTGTGCGTGGGCCAGGGCCATACCATAACCGGGGATGACGATGATCTTGCCGGCAGCCTGGAGCACCTCGGCGGCCTGGGGAAACGGATCTGACGGTGGAGCGGGCGTTTCCACGGCCTGGTCGCTCGGCACGGTCTCGGAAGGCAGATCCTGTCCGCCGTCAGGGGCACTCTCGGGAACAGCGGCTGGAGCTGCGGGCCAGACGATTGCCCACACGTTCCGGTTCATGGCCCGGCACATGGCGTAGGTGAGGATCAGGCCTGAAGCGGCCACCGTGGCACCGCAGGCGGTCAGCACCTGGCTCTTGACCACGACTCCACAGATTCCGGCCGAGAGTCCGGAGAAGGCGTTCAGCAGCGAGATCAGCACGGGCATATCGGCACCGCCGACTCGTGCCGAAAAGACAAGGCCGAGCAGAAGCGCAAACAGTACAACCGCGATTGCCGGCCATGTCGGTCCTGAATCGGAGACCGACGTGGCGCCGAAAGCGGCGGCAAGGAGGACGATGGAAACCACCAGCAAGATCCAGCGGTGTCCGGGCAGTGCGACGGGTTTCTGCCGCAACAGGCCGGCCAGCTTGCCGCTGGCGACCATGCTGCCGCTGAACGTCACCGCGCCGACGATCATGGCGGCCACGGCGGCAACCACACCGACGCGGTCCAGGGTCTGCGGCTCCCTGGTCAATTGCACCAGAGACACCAGGCAGGACGCCAGTCCGCCGGCACCGTTCTGGAACCCGACCAGCGCGGGGATCTGCGTCATGTTCACTTTTTTCGCGGCAGCCAGTCCGCCCAGCGAGCCGACGGCCAGGGCCGCCAGGACGAGGAGCGGCGCGTTCAGCGGGTTGCGGGCTACCTCGACTCCGAGGGCGCAGATCAGCGCGAGGGCGATCGCCAGATTGCCGAACCGGGCCGCGTTTGGTCTGGAGAACATGCCGATCCCGACGAGGATCACCGCTAGAACCACGAGATTGCCAATCAGATAGCCCGGGTCGCCCATGGGATGTCTCTCTTCTTGGTATCCGGTTAGCCGACTATTCCAGCTACGTCAGTCGTCCGACGCGGTCGCTTTCTTCTTGAAGAAGCCTAACATCCGGCTGGTGACGGCGAACCCGCCCACCAGGTTGAAGGCCCCCATGACGACGGCGATTGCGGCGAGCCCTCTTTGCAGGGCGTTCCCCTCGGCGGCAAAGAGCAGCAAGGCACCCAACACCGTGATTCCGGAGATGGCATTGGTCAGCGACATCAACGGGGTGTGGAGCCGCGGCGGGACCCGCACGATCAGGAAGATGCCGACGGCGAAGGTGACCAGAAAGACGCCTGCGAGTACGAAAGCTTCGTTCATGTCGGCACGCCCGCTGTTGGGATTGGGACCGAATAGGAAATTGGCATCGCATACACTCGCTTTTCGCTCTGCGAAAAGGCGTTTGTTCGCGGAGCGAACAACGACACTTGTTGACTAGTCGCCCCTCAGGAATGACCCATCGCTTTCAGCGCACCGGTGTGAACAATCTTTCCGTCGCAGGTCACGAGGGTTTCCTGGACGATGTCGTCCTTCAGGTCGGGCGCGTCGATTCCGTTCTTGAACAGGTTCTTGACGTATTGCAGCAGATTGTGGGCATAGAGCCAGCTTGCATGAACGGGCATGCTTCCGGGAATATTCCAGAGCCCCAGAATGGCGATGCCGCGATACTTGTACTCCTCCCCGGGCCTGGTCAACGCGCAGTTTCCCTCTTGGTCGATGGAGACGTCCATGATGACGGAACCGGGTTTCATCTGGGCGACCATTTCCTCGGTGAGGAGTACCGGGGCGACTTCTCCGGGCACCAGGGCGCTGAGGATCACGATATCGGCCTCGGCGACCAGGGGAGCGAGGACCGCTCGTTCCTTCTCCAACCAGTCGTCCGGCAGGGCCAGGGTATGGCCGTTGGGTGCGACGGCCAATTCGGCGGGTATTTCGAAGCCGGCCACCTTCGCGCCGATGCTGTCGGCCGCCTTTCGCGCATCTTCGCGAATATCAAAGGCCTTGACCGACGCTCCGAGCCGTTTGGCGGTAGCGATCGCCTGAAGTCCGACGACGCCCGTACCGACGACGAGGCACTTCGCCGCCCGGATGGTTCCGATCGCCGTGCCGAGGAGAGACATGAACTTGGGGAACCTGTTGGCGGCCATCAGCACGGCCTTGTAGCCGGTGATGGTGCTCATCGAGGTGAGCGCGTCCATGGTCTGGGCTCGCGAGATGCGCGGCACCCCGTCCATGGTCAAGGCCGTCACGCGGCGTGCGGCAAGCGTGCGGATTGTTTCGTGATTCTCGTGGGTGGCCGGATGGAGGAAGGTGATGAGAATCGCTCCCTCGCGGATCATTTCGGCCTCGTGCTTGCCGACGGTCTGATTCATCCAAGGCTGTTTGACCTTGAGGACGACGTCGGCCTCGGCAAACAGGCGCACGGGATCGGAAACGATCTCGGCGCCGGCCTCCACATACTCGGCGTCCGAATGGAGGCTCTCTTCGCCGGCCGACGCCTGGACGCGGACGGTGAAGCCCATCTGAACGTACTGACGAACCGTTTCGGGAATCGCGGCCACACGGCCTTCGTGTTCAAGAATTTCCCTGGGAATGGCGAGAATCATGCACGGCCTCCTTCCGGTCTAGTCGCCCACACACGAAGCAACCCGGCGACGAAGTACGCGCACTTTAGCCCAGCCGAAATCGCTCGTCAAGAGACTCGATGGGCAAGCGGAATCGCAAGAACAGCAGTCGCCAGGTTCTGCCGGCGGCTGTCAGGATTTCTGGAAGAAGGCAACTGTCACCTTCTGTGTGAACCACAGGACATCTATGGAAGAGCGGTCCTGCCGTTCCGGAAAGAGGCGGTTATCACCACTTTCCTCCGGGATCATGCAACCCCATTCAGTTTCGTTCGCACAGGAAACGGTGAATATCCTGCGCCGCGATTCGGCCGGCGCCCATGGCGAGGATGACCGTCGCGCTGCCGGTGACGATGTCGCCGCCTGCCCAGATTCCGGGAACGCTCGTGGCGCCGTTTTCGTCGATGGTGATGTAGTCGTGCTTGTTGAGGGCGAGTCCTTCAGTCTGCCGGGTGACGATCGGGTTGGCATTGCCGCCGATGGCGATGATCACCAGGTCGGCGTCAAGGGTTGCCTCCTTGCCGGGGACGGGAACGGGCCGACGGCGTCCCGAGGCGTCGGGTTCGCCCAGTTCCATGATCTGGCAACGCACCTGCTTGACCATCCCGCGGTCGTCCCCGAGATACTCCAGCGGGGAGCAGAGGGTCTTGAAGTGAATTCCCTCTTCTTGCGCGTGGTGGACTTCCTCGGCTCGGGCGGGGAGTTCGTCCACGGAGCGGCGATAAACGATGGAAACCTGCTCTGCATCCAGTCGCCGAGCCGTGCGTGCGGCATCCATGGCGACGTTGCCGCCGCCGATCACGCATACGTTCCGGCCCCGAACGATCGGCGTGTCGTAGCGGGGGAAGTCGTACGCCCGCATCAGATTGACCCGCGTGAGGTACTCGTTTGCCAGGTAGACCCCGCCGAGGTTTTCGCCGGGGATGCCCATGAGTGACGGCAATCCGGCGCCGACGCCGAGAAAGACGGCATCAAACCCTTCTTTCTCGAGCAGTTCGTGGACGGAAATCGCCTTGCCGATCACGTGGTTCAATTCGAAGCGTACGCCGAGTGCGGCAAGATACTCCACTTCTTCCTGCACGATGCGTTTGGGCAATCGGAATTCGGGGATGCCATAGATCAAGACGCCGCCCGCCTTGTGGAACGCCTCGAAAACGGTTACGTCGTGGCCCCGGCGGACCAGGTCTCCAGCGACGGTCAGTCCGGAGGGGCCGGCCCCGACCACGGCGACCCTTTTGCCCGTGGGGGGCGCCGGCGTCACGAATGGGCCGAGGCCGTGCCGGGCGGCGTGGTCGCTGGCGTAGTGGGCGGCGTAACGCTCCAGGTTGCCGATCGCCACGGGCGTCCCCTTCTTCGCCAGAACGCAGCGTCCTTCGCACTGGATTTCCTGGGGGCAAACGCGTCCGCAAGCGGCCGGCAGGCAGTTGTCCTCCTTGATCTTGGCCGCCGCTTCCAGCACGCGGCCCTCGGCGATCAAGCCAATGAAGGCCGGGATATCGACCTGTACGGGACACCCGTCGCGGCAACTCGGCTTCTTGCATTGCAGGCATCGCGACGCCTCGGTCCGGGCCTGCTCGTCGTCGTAACCTAAGGGCACTTCGTCGAAATTGCGGATTCGGACCTCGGGCGGCTGTTCGGGCATGGCGACCCGGCCGGTTTTGTCAGACTTCTTCATTTTGACGCAAGAGGATGTTTTCGTTCAAAGGGGCAGGTTCGGCGAGCATTCGTCCGAAGGCGAATCCTTCCTGAGTATGGTACGTCCTCTGACGCGACATCAGCGAATCCCAGTCGACCTGGTGGCCGTCGAACTCGGGACCGTCGACGCAGGTGAAGAGGGTCTTTTTCGCTACGGTCACTCGGCAACCGCCGCACATCCCCGTGCCATCGATCATGATCGAATTCAGGCTGACGACGGTGGGCACGCAGAACGGTTCGGTCGTCTTGGCGCAGAACTTCATCATCGGGGTCGGGCCGATGGCATAGACGCCGCCGATTCTCTTCTCGGAATCGGCCGCGAGCTGTTCGGCGAGAGGCTCCGTCACAAGTCCTCGGCGGCCGGCCGATCCGTCATCGGTGGTGATCACGTGCTCGACGCTGACCGAGGCCAGCCGATCGGTCCAGAACAGGAGATCCGCGGAGCGGGCCCCTTGAACGGTTACGACCTCGGTCCCTTGTTGCTGATAGGCACGAGCGATGGGGAAGATCGGTGCCGCTCCCACGCCGCCGGCCACCATGACGACGCGGTCCAAGGGCTTGATTTCCGACGGGTGTCCCAGGGGACCGATGAGGGCGTAGAATTCGTCACCTTCCTCGAGTCGCGACAGTTTGAGGGAACTGGCCCCCACCACCATCATGACGAGGGTAATCGTCCCGGCCTGGCGGTCGAAATCGGCAATTGTGAGCGGGACGCGTTCGCCGAAGGCATCGGCCATCACCACGACGAAGTGGCCGGGCAAGGCTTTTTCGGCGATCCGCGGCGCCTCCACCTCAATCTGCCAGATCTTGGAGGCCAGCTCGGTTTTCTTAAGTATCGTGGACATCGGAACTCCGTTTCTCCTCGAACGTTCAGCGAACAAGAGCCCGGCAGACAACTCGCCGGCGGTCCCCCAATCCGGACCGCTTTCAGTTTGTCCCGGCGACGAATACCACCCCCAATGGCGGGGATAGTGGTTCACGAAGACGTTCCCCAAGGGAACCTCAAACCCGGCATTCCAGATCGGTCCGGAAAGCGAGAAGATCTTGGTTGCGGTGCATTTCCCGAATCCCCGACCAGTAAACCAGAAAGCCAGATTGCCGACAATACCGGAAATCGTCTTTCGGGTTTTGGGCGGTTTTGATGCTGGATTGCGTCGAGCAACCGGACGATGGCATCGGGGGCGGACGGCAAGGAGAGAGTCTCCCTCGTGCCGTCCGCCCGGCGTTATTCTGACGAATACGGGCCGAATCCCGCCTGTGTCTAGACGACGCCTTGCTGCAGCATGGCGTCGGCCACCTTGACGAACCCGGCGACGTTGGCCCCCTGAACGTAGTTGGTTACGTCGCCGTTCTTGCCGTAGCAGACGCAGTTTTCGTGGATCGAACGCATGATGCGTCGGAGTTTCTGGTCCACTTCGTCCCGAGTGAAGTGCATGCCGCCTCGGTTCTGGGTCATTTCCAGTCCGGAGACCGCGACCCCCCCGGCATTGGCAGCCTTGCCTGGGCCATAGAGAATCTGGGCATCGAGGAAGACCTCGACCGCCTCGGGGGTGGACGGCATGTTGGCGCCTTCCGAGACGCAGAAGCAGCCGTTCTTGACCAGGGTTTCGGCGTCTTCCTTGTCGATCTCGTTCTGCGTGGCGCTGGGGAAGGCCAGATCGCACTTGATATTCCAGGGCCTCTGGTTGGCGCAGTACTCGGCGCCCTCGAAGTGCTCGGCATACTCGCGGATCCGGCCGCGACGGACATTCTTCAGGCCCATAATCCAGGCCAGCTTCTCCTCGTTGATGCCGTTCTTGTCGTAGATGGTCCCTGAGGAATCCGACAGGGTCACGACCTTGGCGCCGAGCTGGAGCAGCTTTTCCACCGTGTATTGGGCGACGTTTCCGGAGCCGGAGACCGTGGCCACCTTGCCCTCGAAGGTTTCGTTGCGGGTGGCGAGCATGTCTTCGGCGAAATAGACGGCACCGTAGCCGGTCGCCTCGGGACGAATCAACGAGCCGCCGTAGCTGAGCCCTTTGCCGGTCAACACGCCGCAGAAGCGGTTGGCCAGCTTCTTGTACTGTCCGAACAGGTAGCCGATCTCGCGACCGCCGACGCCGATATCGCCGGCCGGAACGTCGGTATCGGGTCCGATATGGCGGAACAGTTCGTTCATGAACGACTGGCAGAATCGCATGACTTCCAGGTCGCTCTTGCCTTTCGGGTCGAAATCGGAGCCGCCCTTCGCGCCACCCATCGGCAGGGTCGTGAGGGCGTTCTTGAAGACCTGCTCGAAAGCGAGGAATTTCAACACGCCGAGGTTGACGGATGGGTGGAAGCGCAGACCGCCCTTGTAGGGGCCGATTGCGCTGTTCATCTCAATCCGATATCCACGGTTGATTTGGACTTCTCCCAGATCGTCGACCCAGGGGACGCGAAATGTGATTGTTCTTTCGGGCTCCACAAGACGTTCCAGGATCTTGGCTTCCTGGTACTTCGGTTCCGATTCCACGATCGGCATGATCGAATCGAGAACCTCGCGAGCCGCTTGATGGAACTCTGTTTCGCCGGGATTCTTCCGGACGACGGTTTCCATGAACCTGTCTACGGCACTCGGAGCGTCTGCCCGTTCTGTCGTTTGGTACGTCACTTGTCTGTCTCTCTTCTTTTTGACTCTCAACTTACTGGAATAACCCAACAAACATTCACATCACTCTTGCCTGGAAGGCTCGCGAAACCGGGTTGCAGCCGATTCGCTGCAGAAGCGCTGGACGTAATCGAGATAGTGCTTCAGCAGCCAGAACTTCTCGAGGAACTCCGGCCATCCGCCGGGTGGAACGAACCCCTTGGACATTTCGGGCAGGACCATGCCGCCCGGCGTGACCGACGGGCTCATCTCGTTCCAGAGGTCGGCCCATACTTTCAGGGCGTCCTCGTTCACGTTGGCGACGACGTAGCGAAAGTTGGTGAGCGTCCTTTCGGGGTCGGGGTCGTCGAAACTCAGCACACCTCTCAACCGCGCCTGCCAAGGCGTCTGGGATGTATCGGACACCGGCAATCTCCTGCGAAGCGTGTCGTGGAAGCTGAACGAGGGGATGGTCTGAGACAAGCCGCTTGCCTCAACTCGTCCGGTTGTGTTGTGGCATCCTACCGCACGAATCATGCCAAACGGCTTTGGACAGGAAAAATCGACGCAACCTGTGACGCGCCATCGAATTGCGGCGGAGAGAAGAGGACGAGCCGAAAGTGCCGCGACGAGGTTCTGTGACCGTGTGCTATCACCCAACTTATCCGCCGGACACAACGAGATTCCCTAACCCTAACGGAGATCAGCACTTGCGAGGTTGTTCAAGATCTGAACAGTAATGATGGTCAAGCAACAGTATAAGAGGCGCTTAACGACCCGCTGAAAGGGGCAGACGAAACGTTCGAGGCCTTTCGAGCTGCAATTTGGGGTTTGTGCGCACGGTGCGAGGATGTTCCGGCGAGGTGTCGGGATGCGGTCTCAAGCCGCTTGGGGAGCTTCGGTGAACCTACTCGGCGGTTTGGCCGGCGGCTGATGGTTTCATTCACTCTCTTCTTCGTCGGGCGCTTTGATGTCGTACTTCTTGATGCGGTGACGAAGAGTGTTGCGACTGATCCCCAGCATTCGAGCGGTGTGCACCTGATTGTAGCCGCATTCCTTGAGGGCGCGGGTAATGAGGGCTTCTTCGACCACGTCGATGATGCTGGCGTGGGCATGTGGATCGGCCAGCCGAAGGATCTGGGGCACGAGATCGGCCACCCGTTGTTTCAGGTTGCGGAGCAGTTCCTCGCGAGCTTCTGGCGAGGCGGCTGTTTCCGACTCGTCTTCGAATTCCAGGTGCTCGACTTGGAGCACGTCGCCCTTGCACATCAGCACGGCCCGCCGCAGACAATTCTCCAGTTCGCGGACATTGCCCGGCCAGTCGTGGGCCTGGAGCCGGTGGATGGTCTGGTCGGCGACGTAGTGGACGGATTTCCCGTATTCTTCGGCGAACCGGCCGACGAAGTAGTTGACCAAGGCCGGCAGATCGTCGAGCCGCTGACGGAGGGGCGGCAACTCGATCGAGATGATTTTGAGGCGATAGTAGAGGTCTTCTCGAAACCGTCCTTGCTCGACCTCCTCTTCAAGGCGTTTGTTGGTGGCAGCCAGGATGCGGACGTCGACCTTGATGGTCTCCGTGCTTCCGAGCCGCTCGAACTCCCCCTCCTGAAGGACCCGCAGCACCTTGGCCTGCGTGCTGAGCGACATATCGCCGATTTCGTCGAAGAACAGCGTCCCGTGGTGGCAGCGTTCGAACTTGCCGACGTAGGAGCGGTAGGCGCCGGTGAATGCGCCTTGTTCGTAGCCGAACAGTTCGCTTTCGAACAGCGCATCGGGAATCGTGGCGCAGTTGACTGCCATGAACGG
Organism: Planctomycetaceae bacterium; assembly: GCA_012719125.1. Lineage (GTDB taxonomy): Bacteria > Planctomycetota > Planctomycetia > Pirellulales > Thermoguttaceae > JAAYAY01. The sequence continues at coordinate 26,688 of JAAYAY010000138.1, forward strand.
CTTATCGGCCCGGTGGCTGTGGTGGTAGATCGCCCGTGCCACCAGTTCCTTGCCGGTGCCGCTCTCGCCGGAGATCATGACGGTGACGTCTTTCGCGGCCACGCGCCCGATGAGCTTGAAGACCTCCTGCATGCGGTCATTGCTGCCGATGATTCGCACGAGTTCGGTAGCCGTCGGCGTGATTTTGGTAACGGAAGAGGGGAGGCCGACGATCTCCTTCATCAGGCGGTTGACCCGGAGCGCATCGGCCGCCATACGTTTGAGGCCTTCCGAATCGAACGGTTTGAGCAGGTAGTCGTAGGCGCCCAGTTTCATGGCTTCGATCGCCGTTTCGGTAGTACCGTAGGCGGTCATGACGATCACCGGGGTCTTGACCTGGGCGCGCTTGATCTCGGCCAACGTTTGCAGGCCGTTGAGGCCCGGCATCTTGTAGTCGAGGAGAATCAGATCGAAGGCTTCCCTCTGCAGGAGTTTCAGACCGGAGAGTCCGTCGGTGCGGGAGGCCACCTCGTAGCCCTGTTTCACGAACAGTCGCGTGAGGAAGTGAACCAGCCCTTCGTCGTTATCGACAATCAGGATTTTACTCACTGGCGGTGGTCCTGTCGGCAGAGAAAGCGGGCAAACGCAGGGAGAAGGTCGTGCCGGCGCCGACGCGCGAGTCGACATTCACCGACCCGCCATGCCGCTCGATCGTCCCGCGAAGAATCGTCAATCCAAGCCCTGAACCGGTGGCTTTCGTGGTGAAGAACGGTTCGAACAGGCGCTGAAGATCTTCGTCCCGGATGCCGGTACCCGTATCGGAAACGTCGATCCGCAACCAGGCCGGTTGAGCGGAATCTGCGCCGGTTGCCTCGCTCTCGACGGAGATTGTCAGTTCGCCGCCGTCGGGCATCGCTTCGAGGGCATTGACCGCCAGATTGACCAACGCTTCGCCCAACTGCCGCGAATCTCCCTCGACGGGAGGCAAGTCCGGCGCAATGCGTTTGTGAACCCGGACGTCCTGCTGGTTGGCTCGCGGCTGGACGACTTCGAGGGCGTCGTCGATCAATCCGACAACGTCGAGGCTTCCGAACACCGGCTGTTGGGGGCGGGCGAAGTCGAGGAAGTGATTGATGGTCGTCTCGATCCGGCCGACCTGCCGCATAGCGATCTGGTAGTCTTCCCGTTGTTCGGGCGAGACGGCGACCTCCTCCTGAACGGACTGGAGGAACAGTTTCAGGGAGGTCAGGGGCGTCCGGATCTCGTGGGCGACGCCGGCCGCCAGGCGTCCCACGGCTGCCAGTCGTTCGGAGCGGGCGGCCGCTTCGAGCGTACCCTTCAATTCGGCCTCGACTTTGCGCAGTTCCGCCTCCGTGAGCCCCATGCGAGTTTCCAGTTTGGCCTGGCGTTCTTTCAACTGGCCGGCCATGTTCCGGAAGGCGACGTACAAGGCGCCAGTTTCGTCGCGGCGTGAGATCCGCACGTCCTTGAATGCGTCCTCGTAATCTCCCCGAGCCACGCCGTCGGCTGCGCGGCTCAGGGCCCGGATCGGGGCGGACACGTAGTATGCCAACAGCCAGGACAATCCGATCACACCGACGACCGTGGCTGCAATGACCAGGTAGATCCTGTGCCGCAGGCGGAACACTCCGGCAGATGCCTCGTCCCAGTCCTGCTCGACCACGACGTACCATTGCGTGCCGGCCACGTGGCGAGACGCACCGAGGACTTCGATCCCGCGATAATCCGTATACGCCGTCTTGGGCCGGCGGCTTTCGAAAGCAAACGTGAAGCCCTCGGATCGGGCAATGCTCTCCTTGAAGATCCGCCGCGGCTCTTTGTGGGCCAAGAAAGTGCCGGTTTGGTCCACCAGGTAGCACTCTCCCGAGACCCCCAACGAAACGCTCAGCACTCGGGAGAGAATCGTTCGGGTACCGACCGTGGCGCAGAGCACGCCCGCATGTTCGCCGTCTTTTCCGGGAATGAGGGTGGAGAGTTGAAACACGGAATCCCGCCCGTTCGGACCGAGACGGACTTCCGACATGTAAGTCCCGGCTTCCAATGCCTGCCGGAACCAGACTTGATCCTCGAAAGTCTCGGAGGCGTCATTCGCCGTATCGTAGACAGGCCGGCCTGTCGGGTCGGCGACGGCGAGGCGATCGTAGACACCGTACTTCTCCCGTACCAGGGAGAGGTAGGGTTCGATTTGTGCGGCGTCCATGCTGCCGACGGCGGCCGAGCCCGCCATCACGGCGAGATCGGCATTGCGTTCGCCGAGCCACCTTTGCAGGAGTTCTTGTTTCTCGGCCGCAACGTTCTCCAATTCGCTGGTGACGATTCCGGTGATGACTTCATCGGCCGTGCGCAGGGCAAAAGCGACGACGATTCCGAGCGGCAGCAGCGAAGCCAAGAGAAACACCAGAGTGACCCTGGCTTGTAGACTGTTAAAAAAACGAGCGATCACCGGTCACTTTCAGTTTGTGTCACGAACCCCCCGAGTTCGGGGCGGGCGATATTCGACGGCAGCGAGCGCCGCTGAACATGTGCGGTTCATTGTATTCGCAGTCGGCTGCTTGAGTACAGGCGTTTTGATCGTTGCTTCTGCACGAACAGCATCTGCGGCCCAAGCCGGGCGGTCATTCTCACCGGAGCCTACAGCCACATCAACGGCTTTCGCCGCAACGGCGATCGCTTCGACGGCACCCAGACGACGTTTCCGCGACTGATGCGGGACGCCGGATACCAGACGGCCATCGTCGGCAAATGGCACCTGGAGTGCGAACCGAGCGATACAAGCTCGTCCACTGGCTCTATGGCGACGAAGCTTGGGAACCGTACGACCTGCACGAAGATCCGGAAGAAGTGAAGAATCGCTACGACACGCCGGACGCACAGGAGATTTGCGTCCAGCTTCAAGGGACGCTGCGCGAACTGAAACGGCAGTATCAACTGAATGACTGATCCCCTCTGACAGAGGGATGCCGGCATTCCTGGGAACCGATTTGCGCACGCCGAGAATGCCCCATATTCCGCAGCATCGAATCTCGGGGTTGGCGCAAGACTTCCCCGTGTTGATAATAGGCGCGTCATATCATCTCGATCGGCGTATTCGTCCACCGTGATTCGACTCTTGTCGAGTGCGCCGCATCGGCCAGGAACAACGTCTTGCTGGAGCGCGACGGTGCGACCGGCAGGGCACAGGGGGGGCACAGGTTTATGAGCGAACACTCATCCGTGCATCGTCCTGAGGAAAGCGAACTCTACTATTCTCTTGTCGAACACCTTCCGATCTGCGTCTATCGAGTCGATCTCGACGGCCGGATCACTTACGGCAACTCGGCCTATCTGCAAGATGTGGGCCGCTCGCTTGACGAGCTTCTCGGCAAGACCGTCTTCGATCTCTTTCCGGACGACGAAGCCCGCAAATACCACGCCGACGATCAGTGGGTCATGAAGACGGGCGAGGTGTTCCACGATGTGGAAGAGCACGACGTCCGTGGCCGGAAACTGTACGTCGAAGTCCTGAAATCCCGCGTTCACGACCAGTTCGGGCGTCCGATCGGCGTCCAGGGGATGTATTGGGACGTGACGGCAAAGAAGCAGGCGGAGGATCGGCTGCAGGAGACGACCGCCGCGCTGGCGAAGTCCCACCGGGCACTCCAGGATTCGCAAGCGATGTACCATTCGCTCGTCGAGCAACTGCCGGTGTGCGTCTACCGGATTGACCCGGAGGGCCGGCTTTCCTTCGGCAACTCGGCGTACCTGAAGGACGTCGGCCATTCGCTCGAGGAGATCGTCGGCAAGACCGTGTTCGATCTGTTTCCCGAGGAGGAGGCACAGAAGTACGCCGCCGACGACCGCTGGGTGCTGGATTCGGGGACGGTGTTTCACGACGTGGAAGAGCACAACGTGCGTGGCGAGAAGCTGTACGTCGAAGTTCTCAAGTCACCGGTCTACGACCACGAGGGCAAGCCCCTTGGAGTTCAGGGGTTGTATTGGGACGTGACGGCCCGGAGACGGGCGGAGGAGCAGTTGCAGAAGACGATGGCGGAGCTGGAGCGTTCGAACAAGGAGCTTCAGCAATTCGCGGCGGTCGCGTCGCACGACATGCACGCCCCGTTGCGGCGTCTGGCCACGCTCAGCCAGATGATCCAGGAGCATTGCCGCGGCAGGGTCGATGCCGAGATCTTCGAGCTGCTGGAGTTTATGGTCTCCAGCGTGGAACACATGCAGGAGCTCATTGAGGATCTGCTGACCCATTCGCGCGTGGGCGCCTTCAACAAGCCACTTGAACCGGTGGACTGCAATGCGGTGATCCGCAAGGCTCTCAACAATCTTTCGGTTGCGATCCACGAAGGGGGCGTCGAGATCGATGTGAGCGAGTTGCCCACGGTCATTGCCAGCCAGGTGGAACTGGTGCAGTTATTCCAGAACCTGATCGGCAACGCGGTGAAGTATCGCAGCCAGACGAGCCCGCGAGTCGAAGTCCGCTCGGAGCCGCAGGGAGCTTACTGGCTTTTCCGCGTGAGAGACAACGGGATCGGCATCCCGGCGAAGGACCAACAGAAGGTCTTCGAGGCTTTCCAGAGGTTGCACAGCGACGACCAGTACTCGGGAACCGGTCTCGGGTTGGCGACGTGCAAGAAGATCGTCGAGCGGTTCGACGGGAAGATCTGGGTCGAATCGCAAGAAGGCCAGGGTTGCGAGTTTCTGTTCACGCTGCCGACACGGACTGCCTGACCGCAACGGCGTCAGGCTGCGAACGGCATCTGCCGAAGGCGGGGCAAGCTCGCGCGGCCATCTCGATCGAAGCCATGTTCTTTGCGAATCACGCAAGGCTGTTCAGCACGGGGGCAGAGAACATCGTAAGCCGCATTCTCTTCCTGTCATCTCACTCGACAGACGGGTCCAAGAGCATCGCCATGGAAGGGTGATTACGAATCTATTACACAACCTACACACAGCCGTGACGGGAAGCGAGGCGATAACCACTAGGATGCAGCAAAGGCACAAACCGCCTAAGGAGGCCAACCATGCTGACACTCCGTCGCCCCATCCACGTCGAGCCCGCCGTCCCGCATACATCTCCCGTGCACCCGCTGGGTTCCCGTACCAAGGTGCTCCTGACGAGCGTCTTTGGTCCCTACGGGCAAGACGACGAGTATGGCAGTCGTGCCTTGAATCCGATGGAGTTGTATCACAACCAGGTGACGCGTGTGCAGGGGCCGTTTTCCTTGCGAATGTTCCATCGGTCTTGGGGCTTGATGTTAATCCAGGCCAATATCCAGGCGTCGTGCACGCTCCTCGATTTTCCCACTCGGGACCGCTTCATCGGCGAACTTCGCAGCAACCGTTACGACGTCGTCGGGATCAGCAGCATCATGCCCAATATGCTCAAGGTGGAGGAGATGTGCCGCCTCATCCGCCAGTACCAGCCGGGGGCGACCATCGTGGTGGGGGGCCACATAGCCAACGTGCCGGGCCTGGAAGGGCGAATCGAAGCCGATCATATCGTGAAGGGGGAGGGCGTTCGCTGGTTCCGCCGTTTCCTCGGTGAAGATCCGCATCGGCCCATGTCGCACCCGCACATCCGTGCCGGGTTCGGCACGCGCAGCCTGGGCATCGACCTGAAGGTGAAGCCGGAAGACGCAGTCGCCGCGCTGATTCCTTCCGTCGGTTGCCCCCTGGGGTGCAACTTCTGTTCCACTTCAGCCATGTTTGGGGGCAAAGGGAAGTTCGTCAACTTCTATGAAACCGGCGACGAGTTGTTCGAGGTCATGTGCCAACTCGAAGCGGCCATGAAGGTCCACACGTTCTTCGTTATGGACGAGAACTTTCTGCTCCATCGCCGACGCGCCCTGCGACTGCTGGAGCGGATGGTTCAAGCCGACAAATCCTGGGCTTTGTACGTCTTCAGTTCCGCCAACGCGCTGCGTTCCTATTCGATGGAGCAGCTTGTCGCCATGGGCATCTCCTGGGTGTGGATGGGACTGGAGGGCCAAGACAGCCGGTATGAAAAACTCCGAGGCACCGACACCATGACCCTCGTTCGCGAGCTCCAGTCGCACGGCATCCGCGTGCTCGGTTCGACGATCGTCGGACTGGAAGAGCATACGCCCGAGAACATCGACCGAGTGATTGACTATGCCGTCCGGCACGACACCGACTTCCACCAGTTCATGCTCTATACGCCGGTTCCGGGCACGCCGCTGCACGCCGAACTGGCGGCCCAAGGCCGTATGAAGGACGAGAGCGAGTGCTCGGCGGCCGACGCGCACGGGCAGTTCATCTTCAACTACCGGCACCCCCACATTCGTGACGGCCAGGAAAGCAAGTTGATCGTGCGAGCGTTTGAACGGGATTTCGAGGTCAACGGTCCGAGTGTCGCCAGGGTCGTGCGAACGACGCTGGCCGGCTGGAAACGGTACAAGAATCATCCCGACGCACGAGTCCGGCGGCGGTTCGCTCGAGAGAGCTTCAATCTGCCCACCACCTACTCGCCGGTGATCTGGGCCATGAAGCAGTACTATCGCCGGAACCCGGCCATGCGAGCGAAGATGTCGCGATTACTACAGGAGCTTCATCGAGAGTACGGATGGAGATCGCGTCTGGCCGCGGCGATCGGAGGTCCCTACGTGCTGTGGAAGGCTCACCAGGAAGAAAAGCGGCTCGTTGAAGGCCGGCGTCACGAACCGCCGACGTTTTACGAGCAGAAATGCGTGGGCGAGACTATCTGCAGCAGCGCAGATGGCGGCCGGCACCCCCGGGAGAACTGCAAAGTCCTCTTGTGGCAAGAAAAGTAGCGGGCACTCTCCGAGCGCCGCTGGCGGGAAATCGGGATTTCCGGCAGTTCTGCGGACGGCACGGCGGAGCGTGCCTGCTGCTTTGCAGTTCCCCTGCCGGCTCGCCGCGGGCGGTTGACCGCGGCCGTGGGGGTGTGTTAATCTCAATGTAACCTGCCGTATCCGGTCCCGATCGTTGCCAGACGACACCCGCATGTCTTCGCGCCGCTCGCTACGTTTGCCGATTATTCTCGCCGTGGTGATGATCTTGATTCTGATCATCCTGACCGTCGGCTGGGTCTTGCTGTCCGTATTTGGCGCGATGGCCAACTCGCGTTTCGCCGGACTGAACTGGACGCTTCTTTCGGTGGGCACGGTGTTTATCGTCGCCCTGCTGGCCGGTGTGATCATTTACCTCGTGTTCTCCATCAAGACCATCAATTTCAATCAGCGGCAAGCCAACTTTCTCGACAGCGTCACCCACGAATTCAAGTCTCCCATCGCGTCGATGAAGCTCTGCCTGCAGACCCTGAGCCGCCACCAGGTGAGCGACGAGGAACGAGAGAGCTTCCACCGGTACATGATGGAGGATCTGGACCGGCTGGATACCTTGGTCAACCAGGTGCTGAACGCCGGCCGGGTGGATATGGCTCCAGTCGAGGACGAGGCGGAAGACGTGTCGTTGGACGACGTACTGCGGGAGTGTTCGGAGACCGTCTGCTCGCGATATCGCGTTCCGCCCGAGACGATTCAGTACGACGTGGAAGCGTGTTGCGTGCGTGCGCGGCAAGTCGACCTGGAATTGATCTTCCGGAACCTGATCGACAACGCCGTCAAGTATGCGGGGGCCGAGCCGAAGGTCGAGGTGGATCTGAAGCGGCACAGTTCGGGAAAGGTGATCGTCCAGATTCGCGACAACGGCGCCGGGATTCCCCAGACGCTTCGGCACAAGGTGTTCGAGCGGTTTCGGCGGCTCGGCCTGGAGCTGGAGCGAGAGAAACCGGGTACGGGGCTGGGGTTGTTCATCGTGCGAACCTTGGTGAGGCGGCTGGGTGGGCAGGTTCGCGTGCGGGATCGGGAGTCGGGAACGGGGGCCGTGCTGGAAGTCGAACTTCCGGCGAAGCGGGTCGTCGGCCGCAAGGCATCGTAGTCGTTTTGGTCATGGCGAAAGGACGAAGGACAAACGGCATCACGTTGGGGTCGTGAGGCAAGACATGAGAGGCAAACACATTCTGGTGATCGAAGACGAGGCGCACCTGGCGGCCGGCATCAAGTACAACCTGGATGCGGAAGGCTATCGGGTGACGACCGTCGGCGACGGTCCGACGGCCCTGGGGTTCATCAGGGACAATCCCGATTCGGTGGATCTGGTCATTCTCGATCTGATGTTGCCCGGCATGAGCGGTTATGCCGTGTGCGAATCGCTGCGAGCGGACGGGCAGCACATACCGATTCTGATTCTCAGCGCGCGCACCCTTTCGGAAGACCGGGCGCGGGGGTTCGACGTGGGTGCGGATCAGTACATGACCAAGCCTTTCGATCTGGACGAACTGCTCAGCCGGGTCAAGGGCCTGCTCACCCTGCACAGTCGCCGGGCCGGACAGGAACGGCGTCAACCCGAAGCCATTCACGACTTCGAGTTCGGCGAGAATCGGGTCGATTTCGACGCCTTTCAAGCAACCGTCCGCGGCAAAGTGGTCCGCATGACACAGCTTGAGATCCGGCTGCTCCGGTATTTTGTCGAGAACGAAGGCCGGATCATCCCGCGGCGCGAATTGCTGGAGAACGTGTGGGAGATGCCCGGCTACTTGAACACGCGCGCCCCGGACCAGTTCATTCGCCGGCTGCGCAAGATCTTCGAGCCCGATTCGGCCAAGCCGCGGTTCTTCCTGACGATTCGCGACGGGGGATATCGGTTTGTGGCCGAGGGAGAACCGAGCGAGTAGGCGGCCGGAGAGCCGATAAGACAGAGCCCCCGCGAGTAAGCCACGATGACAACTCCCGCCCAGACCTACAGATTGTCCAAGTCGCGGCTGCCGTGAACGACCCTTGCGACTTGGATTCCGCCCTCAATGGCCCGGTAGAACACAACGTAAGTGCCGACGGCAAAACTCCGACAACCAAGTACGCCGAAGCCCTTACGTTCCTCGCCCATCTCGGGTTGCTCCGCCAACAACTCGCATTTCTCCCGGATCACCTGGACCCATCGAAAGGCCGCATCAGGTTTATCCTGTGCGATGTATACCTCACGCGGTGAGAAATGTCCGGTTATCAAATAGCTGAAAGTTGCGGGTCAACAGGGTGTTCATGTCGTCGCGGTAGTCGGTGTTGACGCGATTCAGGCAGTTCTCAATCGCGGCCTGGAAT
>JAAYAY010000011.1 GCA_012719125.1 Planctomycetaceae bacterium
CGTTGGGGTCAACTCCGCAGTATTCGAGGCAGCAGTCACCGAGGCCATAGCCGCAATCCTGGTTCCACCATTGGCGGCCCTGGAACTGCTCGCCACAGCATGTGCAGCTGAGCCACTTGATGGGCTTATTGCGTTCGCTAGCGTAGTCTTCCCGCCTCGCGTTCACCTTGCATGATTCCAGATGTTCGAGCATTGCGTTGGCCTGCTCGGTTGTCGAGATTACGATCGTCTTGCACATGGTCTTCTCCTGTGTGGGGTGTTGGGGGGCTCAAGTTGTCTCCCGTCCTCTGCTCCCCTTCTGTAGCACCGTCACTCGTTCCAGTCAGTTGGCAGCTGGAACTTCTGCGATAGGCCCACCACGAGGACAAATCCCCAACAGAGTGGGACATTGGGCTTCAGTCCTCATCCTCGAACATGATCGTGATGCAAGGCCCCCCATCGTCGTCGGGCCTACAGATCGACTTCAGCATAACCTTCGAGCGCCGATTTCCTGACGCAACGAATGTGACCGGGAACCTAACCTCATCACCCGCCTCGCCGGCCTGGACTGTCATTCTCAGCATCCAGAGGATGTCCCACGCCCGCCCGGATTCGCACTGTCCCTCCTGCCGTGATTCTTCGTCCGGCACCACCAGTTCGTCCCAGACCCGGCGTGTCACGGCCGTCGGGAATATGATGCCCGCCTCGCGCGCAAAGATGGATACATCTTCGAGGACACCGTCCGCGATTGCCTGCCGGCGAGAGTATTCGTAGATCGGCTCACCCCAGAAGTCATCGTTCATTCGTCTACTCCATGAATCTGTCTATTTCCGCTGTGCCAGCTTCTTGACGTTGCGAGCCATGTCGTTGATCCGGGACAACGTCAGAACGGCTCCCAGGACGGCAAACGGGTCGAGCTGGCTGGCCGCCTCGCACGGGGGCCCACATTCCTGGCGGACTGCAAGCCGCTTGATGAAATCCAGGTAATCGAGAGCGTTGCGGCGGACTGTTGTCAGCAGTTTCCGCTCAATCCGATCCAATTCTGCGAGCTTCCGCTGATTCCGCCGTTGGAGTCTGACGAGTCGTTGGACTTCAGATTCCGTGCAACCCTGCTCAATTCGCTGGGCCAGCTCACGGTCGTGCGCAACGAGTCGTCGCCGTAGATTCTCGTTGTCTGCAAGTACACTTTCGATTCGGTGCAGGTTTGCCAATTGCTCGCTCTCGATCCATCGCTTCCTGCGATGCAGCCGCTCTGTCTCGCCCACGAACCAAAGCTCGGCGGGTGCTTCGAACTTCGGCAGCCATCGGCGAATTCTGTCCCAAGTGGTAACAGGGGCAGCCTCAACCGGTGCTTCGCCATGGCCTCGCCAGACTTCCTGATACTCCTGGCTCAGTAGAGCGATCTCGTCCGAGGGAGGTCTGGGACCCTTGAGGACGCATTCAACGAGATGCTCCTGGATCTGCTTAACGGTTTGGATTCGGTTCACGATATCTCTCCAGAATTTCGCGGATCTTCGGCGGTTCGTATTGATGACCGCGATACGCCTTCCCAAGTCCCGTCCTAACGCCAAACTGCTTCGTAAGGTTGGACCGATGGACTTCTGCAAACAGTTCTTCCGCCGGGAAGCCACAGGCGACGGCATCGCCCATCAGGACATAGGCCCGGTCGGCCCAAGCGTCGGCCGCGGCAACAAGGTCCCGGCTAACGTAGGCCTCGGTCCACTCGGCCAGTTCCTCCACCGCGAGTGCAAGCCTGGCGACCATCGGGTCGTAGGGTGCGATCTTTCGGGCGAGACCTTCCACGTTCCGAAGCCGCGCCGCCAAAAACTGTGCCTCCTTTGGGGCCCCGCCGAGAAGCTGTGGCTGGGACGCGATTGGTGCTCCGATCCGCTTGTGAAACTCGCGGGCCATCCTGACTGCTTTGTTAAGGCTCAAGTTCTGTCTCCTGCTGGAATGTGGGAGTTGCCGTTCAGTAAGAAGCGGTTAATGTTAAGGCAACGTCGGGTTCGATTCGTCGTCCTCGCCGAGATCAGACGTGCCGTGCGGCCCGTCTCGGAAGACGATTCTCGACTCACGTCCTTTGGCAGCGATCGCTTTTTGAAGCTGTTCCATTTCCTGGAGTGTCCCTCGGGCAAGGACGCACTCACCGAAGCAGTAGGCCACGGCCACACTGCCCTTCGCTACGAACGGAGTGATGCCCACGTCGATGAGGTCCTGGATGTACTCGGGATCAGTCAACTTCTCACTTGTGCGGATATAGAGTCGGTAGTTGCTGCTCATATTCACCTGCGTTGGGGAGTTCCATGAGGTCTGACGTGGCGCGAGCTACTTCTTGGATTGGACCCTGCCAATCGGTAGACGCAATATTTGGTGGGGGAAGTATGGGGTAACTATGGCCGGGGAATCCCGGATCTATCCCGATAGGTTCGGGGGACCCGTCTCTCGCAAGAGGTTCTCGCGAAGGTGCGCCATGTTCAATGGGGGGTGAGGCATTCCACCACCGGATGAGTAAAAAGTGCCTTGCCTGCCGGTCATACTCAGGTCGACAGCGCAGCACCTCGCAGTGAGCGAGCCGTAATCAAGACGTACTCGTTGGCCAATGGGAATATGCGGCCCGTCCTGTCGCAGATGTGATGAAAGGCGAGAATCACCCCGTCGGGAGAATATTCGGCGATCCGAATCTCTTCTTCTTCGTAGGTCCGGCCATCCATCATCTCGAAACTCGCATGTAGCTCATTGACCACCCATCGCAAATGTCCGTCATCTACCGGCCTTACAACAAGTCGATTGACGACATCCAGGAGAGCCGGTGAATTGGACGAGATGGACGAACATTCGAGGATTGCCCGTGCCGCGATCCCCTTGGCCATGTTCTCGTCGGGCGGACCGACAATCTCGACAA
>JAAYAY010000139.1 GCA_012719125.1 Planctomycetaceae bacterium
ATTGCTCAACTCGTCGCCGGTTGTTGTCCGCTTCGACACCGGCGTCGACCAGGTCTTGGAGTCCTCGCAGGACGGCTAAGACCATCAGACTGAGGGTAGTCATTCTCTGCTGGCCGTCGATCACGTCGAAAGTCTTGTTGTCTTGCGTCTGAAGTACAAGATAGCCCATGTAGTGTGCAGGCTCACCGCCGTGCAACGTGCCCTGGATGTCTTGCCACAGGTCATCCCACTCATCTTGTGCCCAGCTATAGTCCCGCTGAAAGCGTGGCACTCGATAGGCAAGGCCGTTGCCCATGAGCTGCCGAAACGTCTGGTTTGACGTGTTGAAATTGATTGCGGACATGGAGATGCTCCGATCTGGATTAGACCGTCTTGAAACTCGTAACGCCCTTGGTCTTGAAGGTCTGCACGGCATTGGCCTTCAGTTGGTCGTTGCCGGCGAATCCTACGTCCAAGAGGACCACCCGTTCCGGCTTTCGCTCGGCGATGGCCCGGATCAGGTCGAGCGTCAGTTCTCGCTCCAGGCAGATAATGAACAGCCCCTCGGCGACGTTGTACACCGTCTTGCCGGCCAATGTCTGCTTTTCGACGGGGACGGTGAGCGGGTAGCCGCTCTTCAGCAGTAATTCGTAGAGAATGTCGTCGTCCGTGCGGCCGTCGCGGATGTGTTCAATGTGGAATTCGAGCTGGCGTTCCAAAGCCTCGGCATCATGCTTGATACCTGCATCCCATGTCGTGAAGTTAGATTGGTCGAGTTTGAAGACGCGGAAGCCGCGGTCTGGCTTCCGGCCACCGTTCATATCGAGCTTCCCTACATCATCGTCGTTCAGCCTCTTTATGACCCGTCGGACACGTTCCTTGCAGATGTCGGCAATGGTTCGGTACTCTTTGTTGCCGGTCGTTTCCGGCAGTTGCACCAGAATGAACTTGCGGCTGCTATCGGGCTGCCTGTTTAGATCAAGGACCGCGTGGGCCGTTGTCCCGCTTCCAGCAACGAAGTCAAGGATAACGTCGTCCCCTTCTGTGCATACTCTCACGCACTTTTCAACGAGGGCAACTGGTTTGGGATGCTCAAAGAACGGGGCTAGTCCGAGTTCTCCCAGTTCAACCGTACCTTGCTCACTAATGACCTCCGTCTCTGTCCACAGAGACTTCGCTTTTGTGGTGCTCTTGCGAGATTTTTCATAGACATTCCATTCGCCGTCCCGCTTCTGCTTGGCAACGACGACTGCACAAGGTCCCGTGAGGTCTTCGCCCTTGATCTTGTCGGTGCTCCACCGCCAACAGCTATCCTGCCCCGCACTGTTCCGGGGAAACACTTGCACGCAAAACTCGTTCGTCTTGGTCAATGAGACCAGAGAGTAGCCGCATTCATCGGTTCTGGGTGGTGCGATGTAAATTGGGAAGAACAAGTTCGGTCGGTTGTGCCGACCGAACTTGGGATTCCGATTGCGAAGCTCCCACAAATCGAAAGGACCTTTGGAGTCGCGAAAGGGCAACGAGTCGTCAGCTTTTTCGAGTTCAAAGAGGCTTATGTCGGGGTCGCGAGAATAGATCACGAGATACTCGTGAGTCTTCGCGATCTCCTTGTAGGTTTGCCCGCGTTTGTTCGACTGGATCACTACGACCGAAACAAAGCCATCCTCGCCGAACACCTCAGTCAACACACTACGTAGGTTCGAGAACTCGGTGTCGTCAATGCTGACGCAGACTACTCCGTCGTCCCGCAAGAGGTTCCTTGCCAAGTACATTCGGGGGTACATCATGTTCAGCCACTTTGAGTGAAAACGGCCGTCAGCCTCGGTGTTTGTGCCGAATTTCTTCCCCTCGGTATCCACTTGGCCCGTATATTCCAGATAGGTTTGAAGTGACTCGGTGTAGTTGTCGGGATAGATGAAGTCGTTCCCGGTGTTGTATGGCGGGTCAATGTAGATCATCTTGACCTTACCGAGGTACGACTTCTGCAAGAGCTTCAGCACCTCCAGGTTATCGCCTTCGATAATCAGATTCTCGGTCGTGCCGAAGTTGACGCTCTCGTCGGGGCAAGGACGGAGCGTTCCCAAGCTGGGGGCCTGGATCGTCTTGAAGCACTCGGCCTTACCCGGCCAGTTCATGCCGTAGCGTTCCCGACCCACGTCCACGACCTCACCCAAGGCAAGCTTCAGCCGCTCTAGGTCAATCTTACCGCCTTCGGTGCGAATCTCCGGAAAGAGCCGCAGAATCTCCTGCCGCTTGTCTTCGGCGATGTCTTGGGAACGAAGGTCAAACGTCTCAGGCATGTCACTCTGGTTGAGTTTAGAAGCGGGCTGATTCATTGGACTCTAGGACCTTTGCGGAATTGTCTATTTCTGAGTGTCGGACTCCGGAGGGCCCAACGGGGCGGCACCCAGCCGCCAACCAAGGCGAACCATTTCGGCCAGTACGATATAGGAGACATACGGTGAGCCATGATGCTTGGTAGCTGCGAACTTGTAGTCGCCAACAAAATCATCGAACACCGGCTTGAGTTCATCTGGTAATGTGTTGCGGGCGGCTTCGTGCTTTTCGCTTCGTGTAGTCTCGTCCATTATGAGAATCTCGTGCGTTACTGAAACGGATTCACTGCAATCTCCAACGAACGTCGAACAATGGTCGGCACTCCGTCTGCTGCTCCAGCCGGCGGCTGATCTCGTCCAGCAGAGCATCCTTTTGCCGGTCGATGTCCCGGCTGGCAGTGTCATAGGCCCGCCATGCCTCGTCGCGTTTCGTCTCCAGGCCCCGCAGCTTTCGCTGGAGTTCGAGCTTCTCGGGCAGGTTGGGGGCCATGCGGGCGGCTTTCTTTGTTTCCTTGATCTCCTGGTCGAGTTCCTCAAGCTCCGCCTTCAGGGCTGTCCGGCGGTCATCGGCCCATCGATCGAGTTTCTCCATCTCGGTGTCGAACCAGTGGCCGTTTTTGGCGGAGAGTGCTTCCAGGAACTCGACCTGACGGCGAGCCATCGCATCGGCAAGGGATTTCTGGACCGTCGCGGGCACCGCCGCCGTGCCAGCGGTCCAGCCCGGCAGGTCGAATAATCGGCGACATGCGGATTCATCGAGCGGCTCTTGGGCATCCGTGAAGCCGGCCAGAATGAGCGTGTCCTCACTCTCCAACGACTGAACGCCGAACCGCGAACAGGTGAGCCAGCCGCTCTTTCCAACCAGGGGTGCAAGTGCGGCGATATTCTTCTTGCTGCCAGAGTAGTCGAAGACGACTTCGGCCGGCGGCGGGGCCAATGCCATTGCCTGGGCCAGGACGCGTTGGGCCAGGGGGTGGCCGACGCGGTAGGTGTTGGCCTCTTCAACGTTCTTGCCGAGCCGATACGGGCCGGCGTGGATCGTCTCGCCGGGGAACGGATTACGGGTCAGGTAGAAGCTGTATCGGTCGCCGTCGAATTGGGCGTAATCGGCCAAGAGATATCTGGTCAGCAGCCAAAGCCGTTCGTTGAACCGATCGAGCAGCCCGGAACTCTGGATGCGGACCTTTTCGACGACTTCCTGATCGAAGTTGTCGAGCAACTTCTCGCGGGCGTCCCGCTGGCCGGCCGTGATCTCGGTGTCGAGTTCCTTCTGAAGCTGGTCAAACTCAAATTGAATCTGCTCCGGCGTGCGGCATTTCTGGTAGATGGCGGCGATGCGTTTCTCAAAATCCACGCCCGACTCGACGGCACCCAGCACTTCGTCGCTGGCCCCGAACACGCCGCTGAAGAGCCGGAACTTTTCGTCCAGAAGTTCGTACACCCGCCGGTCGGCGGCGTTGCCCATATTGAGGAAGTTGACCACCACCACGTCGAATTTCTGGCCGTACCGATGGCAGCGGCCGATACGCTGCTCGATGCGTTGCGGATTCCAGGGAAGGTCGTAGTTGACCACCAGATTGCAGAACTGCAGGTTGATGCCTTCGGCCGCGGCCTCGGTGGCGATCATGATGGCCGCCTCGTCGCGGAAGCACTCGACCAGTGCGGCACGCATGTCGGCGGCCGGGGATCCGGAGATTCGGTCCGTGCCCGCGTGCTTTTTGAGCCAGGCCTGATAGATTGCCTTGGACTTGGGGTCGGTGTTCGTGCCGTTGAACACCATCACCTTGCCGCCAAACTCGGTCTGCTCCAGGATGCGGAACAGGTATTCCTGGGTACGGCGGGATTCGGTGAAGATGATGGCCTTCTGTTGAAGGGCCGTCCCGGTGTGGCCCTGCTTAGCCTGGGCGGCGGCGGCGAAGCCGCGGCGGAGGGCCGTCAGCAGCACTTCGCCCTTGGAGTTCTTGGCGATGGAGCGGGCCAGTACGTGAAACTCGCGAAGCTTGGCCATCTCCTGCCGTATTTCGGTAAGCTGTTCGGGGGTGTAGTGCGGGCGGTCGGGCTGACCGCTGCCTTCTTCGTCCGGCTCCCATTCGTCGGCCAGTTCATCAATCTCCTCCCAGTCGTCGGCCAGTTGCTCGGGCGGGGTGTCGACCTTCTCGGCCTGGGTGGCGGCCGTTTCGAGCTTGAAGGCCAGGCCGCTGAGCGTGTCGGAAATGGCGTAAGTGGACGATGCGAGCAACTTCCGCAGGATGAGCGTCATCAGGGAACGCTGGCTGGCCGGCAGGGCGTAAAGCGTCGGCTGCTGGAGATACTCGGAAACCAGGTCGTAAAGCCGCTGCTCCTCTGGCGTGGGCACGAATTCCTGCACGAGGGCATGACGGTTCGTGTACTTGACGTATTCCAGGACCTGCTTCCGCAGCGTGCGTTTGCAGACTGGGCTGAGCCGTTCCTTCAGGTCGTTGAAGTCGTTGTCGTTACTGAGCCGGGTGAAGCGGCTACGGTAGGTCTTGAGGTCGCCAAACGTGTAGTCGTCGATGATGCTCACCAGGCCGTAGAGTTCCAGGAGCGAGTTCTGCAGCGGCGTGGCGGTCAGCAGAACCTTCCGAAACGGGGCAATCGACTGCTTGATAGAATTGGCGATCTTGTTCGTGGGCTTGTAGACGTTCCGCAGCCGGTGGGCCTCGTCGATGACTACCAGATCCCAACGCGTCTGGCGGACGTAGGGCTCCATCTTCCGGGCGAACTGGTACGAGCAAATGATGATTGCGTTCTGCTGGAAGGGATTGAGGTTGCCGGCCTTGATGACTTCGTTGAAGGTGCGGGCTTCCAAGATGGCCGAGGGCAAGAAGAACTTGTCGGCCAACTCCTGGCTCCACTGCTTCCGCAGATTGGCC
This sequence comes from Planctomycetaceae bacterium, assembly GCA_012719125.1. Lineage (GTDB taxonomy): Bacteria > Planctomycetota > Planctomycetia > Pirellulales > Thermoguttaceae > JAAYAY01. The sequence continues at coordinate 5,210 of JAAYAY010000139.1, forward strand.
GGCACGATGACCAGGATGCGGCGACGTCCTTCCGCCCAACTTTGGGCGATCAGGAGCCCCGCCTCTATGGTCTTGCCCAAGCCCACCTCGTCGGCCAGGATGGCACCGCGGGCAAGGGGGTTGCGGAAAGCGAACAGGGCCGCCTCGACCTGGTGCGGGTTGAGATCGACCTGGGCATCGGAGAGAACCGCCGTCAGCCGTTCGACGCTGTCGGATGCACAACGCCGCGTCAATTCGTGGGCGATGTACTTGGCGTGGTACGGCGTGAGCTTCATGGCGTCAATTCGACGGGGCGGGAGGCGGCGGGGACCGTTCGGAACTCAATTCCGTGGGATTACATTTCGAGAACGGTGTTGGTTTTGAGTTGGTTCTTATCTTCGAAGGCGGGGTCGAGGCGGACGATACGTTGGGGGGACAACGGATGGCTGTCGACATACCCCGGAAGACTGGTACGGTGATCACCTTTCAGCGTGAGCGGGTTTGCGGCCCAAAGAATGGTCGTGCTCGACTCGGCAAGTCTCTCTGGAATAGTGAGTTACTGTGCGTCGATTCTAGTCCCTCGTGGGGGTGGCGTGCAAGCTGTGGCAGCGGCTCCGGAAGGGAAAGCCGCCCGCAAAAGTAGCTATTAGGGTGGATTGTGCGTGTCGGGTTGTGAAATCGTGCGGGCCTAACATCCGATTCCAGGGGGATTCCAGGGACCGAGTGGGGTTGCCTACAGCCGGAGGGCGACGAAGAACTCCCGGTAGAAAAAATGGCGATGTGGTTCTTTTCCGGAGTGCGGCCGTGACCGCGAGGCAGAAGAAGATGAGGTACCGGTGGTGCGGGGGGAACCTCATACAGAACCTTTCGGTCGGCGGACGCTGGGGTAGACTGCGACTGCCGTGCTCGAAAGGAGCTGCCGTCAGACGACGCGACCGGTCATCATGTGCTGATTGCGGTCGCCACAAGTGCCGGCGTACGCAAAGCGTCTGGCCAGGTCTTCGGCATGGAAGCGTTTGAAGGTCTCCACTTGGTCGGGTGAGTCGTCAGCTTCAATACCGATGACCGTGTGGCCCTTCGTGAGCCAGACCTCGCGACAACCGGCCTCCAGCAAGGCGAAGACGCCGATGAAGGACAGCAAGTCAGGTGCCAACATAACCGCCCCGACGTGCGGGTCGTTGTCAGCACCACGATTCCAGTTCTCCTGGGGGCCCAACTCGGCGAGCCCCAACGCCTTTTCAAGCGTCTTCTTGCCGCGGGCCGTCATGTCGCAAAGGATGCGATAGGACAGACCGCAGGCTTCTCCCGTAAGCGGAACGATCCCGTATGCAGATAGATCATCCCAGCAGCGAATCGATTTCATCGTTTGCTCCTTTCTCCGAGCAGGAAAGCTGCAACACGCAGCGACCGTGAAAGAAAACCTCTCGAAACACCTTTGGCACCACCGGCATCTCGCGGCGTTGGCCCAAGTTCTGGGTCAATCCGCCAGAACCGGCGACTATGTGGCTGATGTCAGACAACCACCTGAGTGGAATCGAGGCATTCGCTCACAGTCACGCGGGCGGACTGCCGCCCGACAGCCGGTACCGATGGGCTGTCTGTTCGCGAACGTCTGTGTCCAGAGAAGGTATGAGGTCCGGTGGTGCAAACTGAACCTCATGCGAGTCGGATACTCCGACTCTTCTGATGGCGATCAGAAGTCGTCGGCTTCCGACGCTCCGCTGGCGGCGACCGTCTGAACGACGCCGCCTTGGCTGTGAGAGAAGATCCAAAGGTGGGTCATGTGACAGACCTTCTCGACGAGCGGAAGGTCATCGCGGCCGAAGCTCGTCGAATCTCTCCACTCGGCCTTCTCGGTCTTGTACAGGCGGGAGATCGTGATGCCGTAACGGATTCCGTTGTCGGTCTCGTTCTCCCAAACGGCCGCCTTGATGCGACCGAGCCTGATTTCATGAACCGGTTTCTTCGATGACATGATATCATCCTCCAATTTCGGGTTTCACTTGGATGGCCACGCGGTCACATCCGCGTTGCCGGATACTCTCTTACACTGCGAGTGCCAACAATTGGCCGACCTGCTGGTCGATTTCGTTACGATCACCCGCGTAGACGATCTTTCCCGACATCCGAGTCAGAGCATTCACCATCGAGAAGATGGTCAATCGTCCCTGCTGCCGGGCAAGCTCCACGGCCTGCTTTGCCAGTCGTTGACCGATTCCGGTCTTGACGACCGTCTTGAAGGCCTCGTCGGCATCCTCGAATTGCTCGCCCATCGCCCGTTTGACGATTTCAGCAAAGCGATCGCGTCGAGCGTCCCGTTTCGCAACGAGCCGGTGGATCGCGTCACGAATGTGATTCAGGCATTCGTGTACGTTCGCCGTGTGCTTCCGCTTCACGTCGAACACCTCGACTGCATCCCAGACGATATGGTTCTGACAAATCTGCTGGAACCAGAACGTCTGAATGCCGACGGTCCGCCGCCCGACTTCGCTGTTCCACACGAAGAAGCCGGGGGCGAACGACTCGCCGTCGATGTCGATCCAACCGGTCGGGTCGATGAGGAAGCAGAACATGTCCTGCTCGCCGCCATAGAGCCCGGTCGCTCCGTTGAATCCTTTCGGCGGGGCATCGAATCCATCCGCTGCATCGAGCACGGCGTCCAGTACCTCCATGTCGTGAAGACGCGTGTAGCTGCCGCCGTGAATCGATCGGACCTGTCCGTCAACCGTGAAGACCTGAAGCGGCTTGTTGCCTCGCGGCAGAGTCTCGGCGAAGACCCGCGAAGCCGTGTCCGCGGTCAGACGATTGATCGTCCGCTTCTCCACGTTGGCCAAACGACAGAGCTGTCCAAAGCTCCAGTCGTTCATGGGCAGGGATAGATCCTCTGCCTCAGCCAGAGCCAGCGTTCGCGTGTCGAGCGACTGAGCGTGCAGCCGATCGGGCGAAAGCCAGTGGACGGCAGAGTTCTCCCTCTGCATTTGACAATGGTCCGACAGAGCGGCCACCGACGGAAATATCTCGTCCGGTGTCCGGTTGAACAACTCGCGGCTGGCTGCCTGGAGATGTTGCATCGAAATGCTCCTTTCAACTGAGTTTTGCGTTTCATGAATGAACCTCTCTGCCACACAAGCAATCCCCCAAGGCACCGGTGTGCCTTGTACTCATCGATTGCCGTGTAACCACAGAAAGACCTTGTTGCACCACCGGTCCTCGGCGAGCGAGCGTTCAGTCGACGTCGCCTACCGAATACCGGGAGGTCTTCTTCTACCCAGATGGCCGCGATTCAGAAGATCACGTTTGCTGAGTGTTATGCTGCCCCGTCAGAACGGCGTTGCATAACGACGATCAGTTCGTTCTGAAGGCCGTCCTGTCAGAGGCTGCGTAAGAAGTCATTCGCTTATCCGTGTCTTGAAACATGGGCGAATGGTTACTGCGTCGTATCGGTTCTGCTTGCGTCGCTCTCGGAGCAGCGAGGAAACGTCTCGCTCAACCACGCGAAAATGTAATCCACGATCGATGTAACCCGCTTGATGTCCGGATTGGTTGTGTAGCCGCTGGGCTCGAACCGAGTGTGCCGGAACTTGCGTGCGAGATTTTCAAGCGGGACGTCGTACTGGAGGGCAAGTGACGTCAACACGGCGATCGTGTCGACAAGGCCCCGGACGGTGGAGCCCATCTTCGCCATGCGAATGAACACTTCGCCGGGCGAGCCGTCTTCGAACAAGCCGACGGTGATGTAGCCTTCGTGCCCGGAAATACTGAACTTGTGGGTAATCGCTTGTCGCGTTTCGGGCAAGCGACTTCGCTGGGGTCGCCTGTTCTTGTACCGTTCCACGGATCCTTGGAGAAATTCGACTTCGACGGTCAGTTCGGCGATCCGGGCTTCCGCCTCGCGGAGCTTCTCGGCGGTCCGCCGTTGCGTCTCTCGCGTTCTTGGGTTCTTACTCATTTCTTCCTCCTCCGCTTCTGCCTTCGTCACCGTCATCGTCGGGGCTCGCCCCGCGGGCCGAAGGCCTCCAGGCCCCGACGATGATGGTGAACGAAGGCGGAGTGTCGCCCTTCGCAATTTCCCGCGACAACCCCTTCCCCCCTGCCTTTGTTGCCGGATTCGGAAGGGCTTGTCGCCTGAAACGGGCGACGTGTTGATCCGCCCGCCCCGGACGCAGGAAATCGACCTCCATATTCGCCCTGAGAACGCAGATTCCACATCAAGCGGTATTGGAGGTCGTACCTGAGATCGGGGAGTTATGAACGATGGGGTTTCGTCACGGTCCTAGCGTCCCGCAGCTCGGAAACGCGGGTAGTCGTCTGGGTCGAATGGTTCTTCTGACTGTGAGGCGTTGCCCGGCCCTTCAATCTGTCGCTGCAAAGCACCTTGAAGTAGTAAGGCTTGCGTCATCTCGGCAATCCTGTCGGTTTTGGACGGCGGAGGTGGCGGAGCTGCCTCTCGTTGAAGCTTGACCATCACGTTCGCCGCTACGGCCCGTGCGGCCATTTCGTCCCAATCGTACCCTTGCTCAAACCAGAAGGCGGGATGCCTTGCATCGGTGCGGTAGGACAGAGGAGCGGTCTGTGCGGCGAGCCGAGCATCGCTTTCGGATGCGACTTTTGCCCTGAACTCACACCCCATCCCAAGGAAGTACAGTTGGCAGTAACGCCGGTAGGTCGCTTCAGGAAAGCAATTAGCTGCCACCTTGGCAGCATCCTTGGTGAAACCAAAGTTGAGCCAGAAGCTCTCCGTGCCCCTTTCGTACTTGTAGTACTCAGTCATGACCTTTTCCTTCACAATAAAGTCAACACGTCGTCGCCCGATCCAACCGTTGGATCGGGTCACTTACTGATTCTGATTGGTAACGTAGTAAGAAACGTTTGGATTGGCCTGTTGGCTCGCTGCCGTCTGGGCTGCACCCGTCTGTTGATAAGTCGCCATCTGCATACTCTGAATTTGAGTGTCCGTGTATCCGCTGACGGGTTGATATGCCGGAACAGGGCTGCTCGTGTGGTCCGGCAGCGGAGGGCTACTGAAATCGACGGATGAGCCGCTGCTTTGCGAAGAGTCGCAACTGCTGGAGCTGGCGAATGTTGTTGGGTGCGATTCGGGTTCGAACCGCCAGCTCAATGGAGCTTCCACCTGCTCGGCTTGCTCTGTGAGCTGTTCAGACGGAGCTTCGTTCTGCTCCGTTTGGGTAATTTCACCGGGAACAGAGGTTGTCGGTTCCACCGTGACTTCTTCCTCGACGGCGACGAACTCCACGTCCAAGGTGACAGGCTCAGGTTCTTTCGGAGGTGCGAACAACTCCCCGAGAAAGTGGCCCAAAATGGGAGTAGCCGCAGGGGGGCGGACAGTCGCCTCGTTGGTTCGGTGACTGAACATTGCCATGAGGGAACTATTGAGCAGTTCGCGGTTGCCAGTTTCCGTGGGCACAGCCGGCTCGACACTTGAGGTAAGGAGGAACAACTGGGTCAACAGGGCTTTGCGACGCTCGTCCGCTTCCGCTTGAGCCATGGCGGATCGGCGTCGTTCCTCTTGTTCCTGCTCGGCATGCTCTCGCACAAGCCGTTCAAGAGCCGTTCGGGCCGCAGCTTGCTCTCTTCGAAGCTTCTCCAGTTCCCATTGCCCGTTGGCGATCCCACGTTGCTCCTCTTGCTCGCGTTTCGCTCGCAGTAGCTTCTCCCTGGCCAAAGTGGAACGTTTTGCAGCTTGCTCTTTTCGGGTCGTTTCTCTCTCACGTCTGTCGGCTGCGTCCCTGACCAGTTTCGGAACAGGCTTGCCTTCTCGCTTCCACCAGGGAATAGCCTGTTCGGACTTCTGCTTACTTTCCTTGGGTTCCCACCAGCCCTTCGCCCGTGCCTGGGGAGTGACTGCTGTGGGCACCTCGGGCGTTTCTTCCTTCTTCACGTCGAACTGAACGCCCTCAAGCATGTCTGTCGCCAGACGAAGGTCGGGCTTCTCGCTCATCTTCTCGGCCAGTGGCGATTGCTCGATGTTCTGTAGCCGTTCGTCCAGAAGCTCATGACTTGTGTAGACGTACGTCGCGAGAACCGCCCGTGACAGTTCGACATACGCGGAGGGCAGAGTTTGGTGGGGCCCGGCGAGGACCCAGCATTCCGGATACGTGCCGCCCTGGGCCTTATGAACCGTCAGGGCGTAACCTCGCCGGATATGCCGATATTCCTTGACCGGGACGATGATGCGGTCGCCGCCGTCGAGTTGCACGGAGATGCGTCGGCCAAAGCGTTCAATGCCGATGACAGTGCCCGTGAAGCCGTTGCGGACTTTCAACCGGCGGTCGTTCTGGGTAAACACGATACGGTCGCCACGGTAGACTCGGCTGGAATAGGCGGTCTTCCCTTCGTCGTCCTCGTCCGCAATCGTCGTGGATCTGCCGCCGATTTCTCCAGCCTTTAGACGAACGTTCTGGCATGCGTCATTGAGAGCTTCGACCTCGCGATTTGTGGAGGCGAGAATCGGTGCTCTCTCCGGGCGTTTCAGACCTGCGACCGACCAATCTCGGACAAGCCGTTCGAGTGCGGCGTCCATATCCTGGCAAGGCCTCGCGTATCCCCGCTCCGCCAGGATCGCAAGAGCCTTGTCAGGTTCTCCCTCGGACATGAGTTTGGCGACTTTCCGAGCCCACTTGTCCTTCTGGCGGACAATGTCTTTAAGCTCGGCAGCCCCAACCCTCTTGCAAAGTGAAGCGAATGGCGACTGCCCCTCGATTGGAGGGATTTGTCGACTGTCGCCCGTGGCCACCAGGATTCCACCGCCGAGCCTGACGAGATTGCTGAGCATGTCGGCATGGCGGCAATTTACCATGGAGAATTCGTCAGCAACCAGGACGGTCTTCCCGTCGATCTTGACCGGCTGCGGTCTCTTGAAGCGAAATGTCCGTTTACCCTGAGCAGCCCGGATAAACTGCTTCAGGTGATGCTTCGCCTGGAAGCCGAAGCTTTTCTTGAAATCCGCGAGTTGCCAATGGATCGTCTCGGTGGGAATGCCCGTCGCCTCTTCCAGTTCGATGGCCGCCTTGCCTGTGTAGGCGGCTCCGATGACGCGGTATCCGCACTTCTCCCAGATTTCTTTGCATGCTTTGAGAACGACGCTCGTCTTGCCTGTACCGGCTCGGCCGTCCAGCAATCGAATACTGCCGGGAGAGCGGACCAGATGTTCAACGGCTTTTCGCTGCTCCTCGGTCAGGCGATAGTTGGCGAGAACTTGCTTCACGATTTTCAGGTCGACGATCAGGCCTGAGATGTTACGAAGATGCTCGACGTTTTCAAACAGCCGTCGTTCACCTTCGCGGATCGTCTTGGTCGTATACCGCGACTCTTGCCCGTCGAGGGGTATAGCAAGGATCTCTTCGCTTTCTTGAAGATGCTTGGCGAGGGCTTCCAAGACTTTCTTGGGATGCACACCCCAGTTGACGCTCTCCTGCAACGCCTCGATCTGCAATTCGATCTCCGAGAAGTGGCTCACACCCTTGCGGTACATGTTTTCGACGCTCGTCGTGAGAAGTTTCGGTAAGTCCTCCTCGGCGTTTCGCGGCTTCGCCCGCTGCATTCTCCGTATAGTTCTCTCGGTCAAGCCGTGCTTTCTGTTTTCCTTGGCCCATTTCTTGTAGAGTTCCTTACGCGGCGGGACGTCGGTCTTCGTTCGCCGAGTTTCAATTGTCGCCTTTTTGGCTTTCGCTCCGCCGGTTATGCCCTCCTTTGCCTTGTAGGCGTCGATCTGCTTCGTTCGCTTGCTGCGTGCATCTACTAAAGACTCAGGCATGCGCTCGACGGCGAAGCTTGTTCCTTTCCGATAGACTTCAAGTCGCAGCTTTTGACGAAGGTCGTATGCGAGGAGGGCTCGGTAGTAAGCACCGAGAAAGTGCCGCTGACGTTTGCCAAAGAAAGGGGGCGAATGGAGGGCCCCGAACTTTCCGTCCTCCGTCATGGCAGCGTTAAGGAGAAGTGTGTGAGAGTGAAGTTGCGGATCCAATTCACGACTAATCAGGTGATTAAAAATAGCTGCGACAAGAAGGGCCGCCTCCAGGCGAACGTTCTTGAGAGTGCTGCTACCGCGTCGTACAAACGCTCGCGTCTCCTCCAGAAGCTCTAGAGTTTGGCGGACGGCCTCATCATGGATGGATTGGACACTACTCCAAATGCTCGTGGCAACAAAGCAACTCAAATCTTTCGGAGCCGAAAACGTCAAGTCCCAACCGGGTCGACGCTTGCCTTTGCCGTCCTGCTTTCCGGCGTTCTGGACCAGCTTCTCGCCGGTCTCGTGATGGAAGCCGTTCCACAGCTTCCGCAGATGGTCCGGCACAATTTGCCCAATCAGGCCGAGATTTCTCGCCATGCCCCCGAACCATTGTCCAGGAGGTTCCCCACCGCGTAGATAATAATCCTCTGCAGCAAGGCTCAGGTAGTACGCCACGCCCAAAGTCGCGAGTATGCCGATCGTAAGCATTGCTATTCCTCCAAGATATTCGTCCGTATCCACTCTTCCGCTTCGTCGTGGGTTAGGCCGCAGGTCCGAACCAGGAGCGGACGTATGCCCGTAGCAACATCCTCCCGGAGCTTGACGAAGACATGCGGCAACTGAGCGACTTCAGCAACGTCGTTTCGAACCTCTTCCAACTGCCGGAGAACCTTTCGCAGTTCCTCCGGAGGTTGTCCGGGATTCGCTGATACTTCTCTCAAGTCAGAGATCTCTTTCCGCAGCAAAGCAAGTTCGGAGAGGATGTCGTCGTTACCCGCAGCGGCATCTTGAAATTGCCTTGGCAAATCCCGAAGAAACTCCAAGACGCTGCGAAACGCAGTTAGTTCATGTTCAAACGGAGATTGTTTGGGATCGGCTGGACCATCCGCCGTGAGAGCCTGTTCAATCAGTTCGGCGGCAAAGGGGCTGGGTCGCATCCCCGCCTCGTCCGCCCGCCGGTAAAACTCCTCGGCAACCGCTTCGTCGTGGAAGCGAACTGTGACCCGCGTTTGGTCCTTGGCTTGGACTGTTTTCTTGGCCATGGGTGCTGGTCCTTTGGCGACGTATCGTCAATAAGCGGTGACAATTGCCGTACAACGACTTACGGCAATTGAACGAATCGAAGTAGACAATCGGTGACAGCTCGTAGACAACCGGTAGACGCCGCAACTCTTTTGGGTTTCGTTGTTTGCTGTTTCTAGGTAGACAACGTCGTCGACAAACAAGTGATTTCCCCTTGTCGCACCGCAGGTGCTACGGTCTGGTGCTCCCGGAGGAAAGAAACGCGAAGGCGGCCAGTTTGCGCCGAGCCGACTTCGCTTTCTTTCCGTAGGACGATAGTAGCTCGGCCGATCAGGCCGAGTGACTCGCGGTTTCCCGCGAGGCAGTTTCGCGATTCCATCTTCGCGAAACCAAAATGAAGAGACGGTCGGCAGCCCGTACAGGGACGTCGACCGACTCTGAATACGATATGGGCTCCTCCCGTTAGGAGGAGTTGGCATGAAGCCCACTTCATGCCAACCGACGGGGCCTTCGGTCCCGTCGGCAAAACGGCGGCCGCCTTCGGTCGCCGAAAATCTGGGAACAGCCCCGCGTCGCAATCGAGCGTCCATCGCCGAGGTCGAGAAAGAATCGCGACGAACTTCGGCGTGAGGCCGCCGGGCGGACGTCCCAGGGATTTGTCGGAGAGTGCTGGAATCACTCCCCCGCATGGGGATGCACAACAGAGGCGGTCCGAACCCGTTCGCGACGGATTCGGATTCGCCTCCGCATCGTTCGACGGAAATGAGCCCTTTGCACGGAGAGCGTCGAAGCAGAGCCGACAACGTTCGAACCGGCTGGGAGCGACGCCGCGAAGGGCCCCACAGAGCCCGTAGCCAGTCGCGGGTTCGGACTCCCGTTCCTATTCGCATGGAGCAGAGACAACAGCGTCGGAACCCGCTAGGAGCGTCGCCGCGGAGGGCCACACACAGCCCGAAGCCAGACGCGATTGCAGACTCGTGCGGTGCGTTACGCATCGGTGTTCTTTCCTTTGGATTCGGCGGGTGCCGTTTTCACGACGGCGGCCTCCTCTCCTCGGACGGGCAAGGAATCTGCCTTTCTGTCTGCACCGTTCCTGATATAGGCACACGCGGCTTTGACCGTCTCAAGGATGTCAGCTTCGTGCTGTTCGAAGAAGCTGTTCCCGCTTGACTCCTTTCCGGAGGATCGCGTCTGCCACTTCCGGCTGAGGACGAACTGTTTGTACGTGAATCCGGCGTTCGACTGCCGGAGTTCGACGGTCGCGACGACCTGGCCTTTCTGGATCGTGTGCAACACCTCCTGGGCCGTGTCGGTCTTCTTCTTGTTGGCCATCGTGGATTCTCTCTTTTTGAATAGGTGTAGAGGTCATTTATCATTGAGCAGTGGGAATGTTCCGCACCGCTTCGCGTCGTGAATTCTCGGGAATGCCAGGCCAGTTGACTTTTGGTCCACTGGCCTGGCTATGGTTCTGTCAGCGACTCCTTTGGTTTCAGAAAGGTATGTCCTGCTCGTCCAAGGTGAATTTGGTAACACAGACACCTTTGCGAGATGGAGCCGGTTCGACCACGATTGTGCCCGCATCGCCAATCCAGTGAACTGTGTCCTGCTGTATCGCGACTTCGGACGACAGCCCGTACACCATCTCCCAGAAATCCGCAGCGGGCGGCTTTGGGGATGCGACATCCTTCGTCGTTCGGCTGACGATCGCACCCGCGTGCTCACCTTTGTCAATTTGAAAATCCCACCGGATGCCGGTGCCGTACTTGTCATGTGCTGTTGGCGTCTTGCCGACGACGATGGCGTGGTAGGTACCCGGAGGAACTTGAACAGTGAATCCCATTTTGAGTACTCCGTGAATTGTTGATCATGCTGGGAATTGAGAGGCATGTTTGTCTGTCGCGACCCACAAACGGCTCGCGGTATGAGAGGAATCCGTCCGGCGGGCCGCGAGGGAGGGAGTTGTTAATCGCGAGACAAGGAGAGCGTGTTCTCATTGTTCTTCCTCAGAAGTAAGTTCATTTCCAAAGACCGTCCAGGCAGGGTTTGCCGGTGGCCTTCGGCCATACATTTCGAGATACGGGCCCGGGCTCACTTTCTCGACAAGCTTCCGGATCTCTGCCGGCTTCTCGCTATGCCTGGTCCGGCCGGCTTCAAGCCAACTGCGTTGCGAATGGTTGCGGAAACCGAGCTTGCCGCGGACGCCGAGCAGGAGCAGTTCATGGGAGATTCGCCAATAGTTGCCCATGCCGATTTGGGGCTTTACCCAAACAAAGCTGGCTTTGTACCGGAAACCCCACGCCTCCATAGCCACGAGAGCTTCGGGCAGCAGCGGGCTAGTCGCCCAAAGATGAAGATGGCTGTTCTTTGCAGCCAATTCAGCGACCGGCTCACTGCAGATCTCATCCAATGACATTGTTGGATAGTGATTGCTCGCCGAAGCTCGGCTGGCTTGGTTGTCGTGACGCCAAGGTGGGTCGGCCATGATCGTGGAGAAGACCCGACCGTTGGCCAATAGCGTTTGAAGACTTGTCACGAACCCCGACGGGACGTTCATGGAAGACTCGGGGCGATTGGAGGCTCGATTTCTCCTGGAGAGCTTCAGGGCTCCAGCGACGGTGGGCTGTTGGCCGGCTTTCATCGCTTCCGCCACATAGCCGTTGAATTCCTCATGTGGCATAGCAGCTAGCTGTTGCGCCCGTGAGGAACGCGACTTGGAGACTCCAATATCTTTCAGGTGGATTGGACCGGTCGCATCGTGCGACCGGTCCAATTTGCCGCTGTATTGATTTCCGGGCGACCCCTTGGCTAATTCTGTTTTCTGGAGTAGTTCGCCAAGCTTGCGTTCGGCATACAGCTTGGTGAAAGAAGCTTCGTCGATGGCCTGCTGCCCGGAGTCTCCCTGCTGTCGGAACCGGGCAATAGCCTTGGCTGCGTCAAGACATTCGACAAGTTCCTGGAGGGAGCGAGCTTTCTTCAGAAGCCGGAGAGCATCGGCGAGGCAGGCCAGTTCCTTGTGTGTAGAGGTCACGCGTCGTCTCCCGCCATTCGGCATGAGATAACGCGGATGAGGCGGCCAGGACGCCGTGAGCAGTTTGGAGGAGTAGTTCTCGTCGCATTGGAGCGACGACTCTCAGGAAACTGGTACGTCATCGGAATCTGCAAAGAAAAAAGGTCCGCAGGCAACATGTCGCCATGCGTGCCCGCGGACCTTTCTCAAGTCAGTTCAATATTCCGATGAGTTTCCCGCTTGGGGAAGTCTGCGATTAACCTAATCCGTATCTTACCAGGAGTTCGCGATTGTGCAAGCGATTCTCCGGTAGCTTGCCGGGTCAGTGTCATATCACGCAAACGTACCAGGCAACATACTAAAGAAAGGCCAAGTCGTACGTCGACGTGTCATTTGAGTGTTGCTGTTCTCGAAGCCGTTGTGAGTAGTCGTTGAGCTTGAACGTTCGTTTGGTTCGTTTCGTGGTACGTACCACGAAATGGTTGAAATACCACGATATATTGCTATAGTTTGCTTCGGTTTGCTCGACTTTGGCAAACCGTTCCCCTAGCCGTAACCTGTTAGACATCAAACACATACTAGACGCTTTGAGCAGAGCGGTGGCGGCCAAACGGCGATTCGACAAGCTAGGGGTCACAGGTTCGAGTCCCGTATCGCCCACTCCCGACCCCGAAGAACGCAAACTCCTTCGGGGTCGTACTTTGCGCACACAGCACCCTCCCACAAGGGGTAACAGGTTCGAGGGTATTCTCAAAGGTCCAAAACAGCCGACTGTGTGTCCGACTGTCTGTCTGAACCACAACCAGTCGCCCTCGGCGCGATTGCCTGTTGCCGGCACTCGAATCTTTCGCCGCCGAATCCATTCCCGAAGGGTCGGCAGTATGCCTTGGAGGCCAAGGTCGGTCTGCTCAATCCAGTAGGGCGACCCCGTCGCCCTGGCGGCGCGCCCCGCGCCGCCCAATCATGGAAAAGCGGATGGGTATACCCAGGTAACTATGGCCGGGAAGAGTGGGGATCAGTGTTTGGGTCCTCCTCCGGGGGCCCCAGTCTCGCGAGAGTATCGCTCAAGGCTCCCATGGGCTCTCAATCAGGTTTTGATGGGTTGGAATATGGCAATGTTTGGGAATGGGGCTTCTTTATTGTCCCGATGCTTGGGAGGGTTGAAGCCTCTGGACATCGCCCCTTGAGGTTCGGTCACAAAGAAGAAGTATTCTCTTGGCTCGGAATGGGCATGCGAACAACGAACATTGCCGTCAGTGTTGAAGTTGCCAGTTCGAACCTTGTCTGGGAGTACCCGATTAATTGATGAAGATTGTCGGTGGAGGCTTCGGCGACCTTCAATTCTGCACCATCGGTCGGCGCACAAATGAATCACCTGCCTGGTTTCATTCGGCTCAAACAACCCGTTTGGGGGGTGATTTTCGGCTAATGACGAGTTTGGTAAGGTTGGGCAACTTCGGATGTGAGGGGTATGGATCGCAAACGCGAGGCACCGGAGTAGCAACCATGCAGAGGTTCGATGCATATTTGACGATCAAGGAAGCTGCGGAATTCCTGTCGGTCTCGCCCAATACTCTTCGGAACTGGGGGGGGCGGCCGGCAAGTTCCCAATACACCGCAATCCGATGAACGGTTACCGCCTTTTCAAGAGGTCAGACCTCGAGAAGTTGTTGCAGGAAATCGCGAAGTCAACGGGGCAGCGACCGGGGAAAGCACGTTGATCCTAAGGGAGTGATTGGGACAGCTACGTATGAGTTCGGCTACGGTAGGAAATCAGCCAACTATGGAACCGGAAGGTGTGCCAAACCCCCTCTCTCGCGCGAAGCTGAGAATCCAATGGGAAACGAACGGTGATCACCCGGCTACCCAGTTTGCGATGGCCCTGGCCAGCCTGCTGTCTGATTGCACCGACGAGATCCGAGTCACGGGTTGGAGCGACACCGAATTCGCTGACTTGGAACTCGACGAGTGCGCTGCGTTAAAGGGCACAAGTACGTAACCATCGTGCTGGACCTCGAAAGCGGTGCCGTTCTCCACGTAGGGCAGGGAAAAGGCGGCGATGCACTGTTGGATTTCTGGAAGCGGCTCCGCGCCAGCCGCGCCAAGATCGAGGCCGTGGCTACCGACATGTCGCCGGCCTACATCGACGCCGTGACGATGAACCTGCCGGGAGCCACGTTGGTGTTCGATC
>JAAYAY010000140.1 GCA_012719125.1 Planctomycetaceae bacterium
ATGTCTCGCCCCCTCATGTTCCGGTTCCCTGGGTCTTTTCGGCTGCTGCCAGGTGCAACAGCACCTCCGCCAGTTCCGGCCCCAGCCAGGCGGCGAAGTCGGCGGCGATGGCTTCGCCTCGTTCGTTGCAGCTCTTGAGGCAGAGAAGAGCGTCGGCCTGGTGGGGCACGGGTACGAGCTGTGCCATCCGCTGGAGCTGCTCTTGCTGGAAGGCGGCAAGGCGCAACGCCCGGAAGAGAATCGCCGCGAGACTTTCGACTTCTTGCCGCGAGAAAGTCAGCTCGGTGTCGGCGTCGATCTGGTCGCGCTCGAGGTTGAGGAGGCGGTCCTGGAAACTCACGATCTCACTCCCGGTTCATCGTGTTGGCTGCCGCGCTGGCCGCCGGCATGGGGCGTGGGGTGCGGTTGTCGCGCGGTGCGTTCCGTTCCAGGGTGGTGTGGATCTTTTCCAAGAGGTCATTCGTCTTGTCGATTCGCGGATCCGCCGCCGCTGCGGGCACGGGCACGACTGGCGTAATCAAGTCCCCGGGCTTCGGCCCGCCGATTTGCCCGGCTGTCTGCGGGGTGGCGGGAGTGCGAGTTTGGCCCCGCCGTTCCTCCCAATACCGCTTCAGTTCTGCTTGAGTGTCGGCCGAAAGTGCGTCGCGAAAATTGCCGGCGCTTTCGATAATCATTTTGTCGCCGCGGCCGGCAAACGAGCCCAGGAATCGCGTCATGCCCCAGAGTTGCCGCCCCATCCATGCTTCCACGTCGCGGCCTTCGCTCTTGAGCGAGGCAACCCGATCTTCAATGATCGCTTCTGCAAGCGCCCTGTCCCGGCCCTCTGGGATGTCTTGTGCCTCTCGCCGACGGGTGGCCTCGCCTGCGATCCGGGTCCGCCGCAATCCGGTATCGACTTCCGGCAGCATCGTTTTTTGGATGGCGAGCTGCGTCCGCTCGGCCTCAGGCAGAGCGACCATTTGTTCCCGGAAAGTCTGCTGGCCCTGTTGGGTCATCAGCGCTTCGTAAAACGTCTGCGCTTCGATCGAACCGAAGAACTTCTTCTGCTCTTCGGCGTCCATCGTGCCGAGTCGCTTCTTTACCTCCGCCATCTGTTTTTCGGCCGACAGCCCTTCAAAGCCGCCTCGTTGCAGCAGGGCCTGGTAATAGGCCCGCGCGCCGGAGTCCACCTTGGACACATCGAGAGTCTGAAGACCGCCCGCGAGCTGCGCCAGCAACTCCTCATCCTTCATACCGAGCTTCCCGGCGAAGAGAGCCGGCTCCGCCGCGGCCCGTGCAATCTCTTCCATCCGGTATTGGGTAACGTCGCTCGCCTGATAGAGCTTCGAGAGAACGGCCGTGGCGTCGCCGGTCTCCGCCTTGCCCATTGCGGCCTGAATCTTCGCCGTCGCGCCGATCGTCGGAATGACATCGGTGACGACGCCCGACTTGGACAGATCCTCGAAGACTTTGCGCTCTTCGTAGAGGCCGGTCGATTTCAATTTGTAATGGAGGCCGGCCGCTTCGTCCTCAGACTTCCCGACGCCTCGTTCATACGCCTTTCGCGCGGTTTCAACCAGTTGCTGCGCCTCTTCGGGCGACTTTGCCAGTCCGGCGAGTTCCGCCAGCCCCGCCCGCGAGTCCTTCATCCGGTCGAAGGCCGCTTGGGCTTCGGCGTCGAGGTCATGGAACATTTGCACCGCCTTGCCCAGCAGGGCGGCGATCGAAGCTATGCCTGCGGTGTATTGCACGAGGTTGCGGAGTGCTTTGTCGCCAAAGGCATCTTCCCCCGAGTCCGATGCGCGTTTGTATTGGCTCTCCACTTGCTCGACCGCTCGACGGTACTGGTCGAGTGACAGTTTGTTCTTGTCGTACAAATGCTTGAGTTCGCCGATCTTCTGGTTGTACCGCTCCTGGGGCGTTTGTATCGACCGCAGCGTCTGAGCAGCCGCCCGTTCCATCTTGGCGTTTTCGTTGGAAACGTCCTTCGTCGCCCGCCCGATCGCCTTCAGCGCCGCCTCCACGCCCCCCTCGGCGTTCTCGATCCGCTTGAACTTCTGCCACATCTTGGCTTCGTCGGCGTCCATTTCGACAACGATTTGCGGATTCGCCATGGCCGTCACTCCTATAGGGTGTTTTTGTATTCGCCGCTGTCACTCGACCTTGACCGCAAACATTACGTCCAGGCGGTCGCGCACGTCCTGCCAGCAGTTCATGAGGATCTTACCCGCCGCGTCCCCATACTCAGACCGGACCGCTTCGCCAGCGGATCGGAAAATCTCAGCAATCACCGCAAAACCCCGTTCCACGTCCGCCAGGCTCACAGTTTGCTCGGCTTCGTGGAGGTACTTGAGTTCCTCGCGTTTGGCCCGCCAATGTCGGATCAATTCGAGCGAGCTGGTGTCGGCCTCCCCATCGTCGCCGGGCACGTCGACCTCTCGCAAGAACCCGTACAGCCAGCGCACGACGGCCTCCACGTCGATCGTGGCGCCTTGCACCGGCATCCCAAACCGATCTGCCAGGTCGTCGAGGGTCTTGTGGGCCAGGTGCCCCGACCAGGCCCGCCAGGTCGCCCTCGGGACGGACCCGTAGTGTTCGGCCCGCAGATCATCGTCCCGTCGCTTTTCCACCCGTCGGAGGGCCGCCGCCTGGTCGCGCGTCGGCTTCTCCCCTCTCCTCATCCGCTCGGCCGCCTCGATTGCCAGGCGACGATCGAGTTCTGCCGATCCGGATCGTGGCTTCGTGGTCGATTTCGTCTGTTTCCGTTGTTTTCCGCCCATTTCACCACTCCCGCGTGCGCGTCGGCGCTTACCAGAAAATCACACCCTCACGCAAAAAAACGCCGCTGGATGGACGGGCTTCGCCCCGGGCGGCCCCCCGGCAAAGGACCCAACCACCCCCGGGGGGGTGTCCGCAAACACGGACGGGACGGGGGTGATGATCGGCCCCCCGCCCCGCCGCAAACCCAACCCGAGGAGAAGCGGGTTAGTCAATCATCGCCGGCGGAAACTTGAGCCGGGGGTATTCGCCCGATGTATCGAAGAACGCGGGTCTGACCGCGGCGGCTGTGCGAAGTCGTTTCAAGTCCTCGTTTTTTGCGTCGAATCGTGCGCCCGCGGCATGGTACGCGTCCGCCCGGCGTTGGCGGCGGTAAAGTGATTGAAGCCATCGCCAGAGGCGATCAAGGTCGGATTCGTTCAAGGCGAGTTCGTTCGCCAAGTCGATCATCTCGCCCACGTCCTGGTCGGTGGGAGAGAGGTAGCGGGCCAAAATGCCAGCCACCCGCTCCCACTTCCCTGCGGCGATTACCTCCGCCTTCTGGCGCTCGGCCTCGCGTTTTTCGGCCTCGATGCGGGCCTTGTCGATCCGCATGCGCTGAATCAGATTCTCCCCGCCGGGCGGCTCGCGAAACAGCTCAACGTGTGTCCGACGGTACGCCGCAAGAGCAAACTCGTTGAAGTGGGGCCGAATGTCCGGGCGCCGCTGGAGAAACTCCAGCACGCGATAGCCGAACGCACAAGGATGTAG
>JAAYAY010000141.1 GCA_012719125.1 Planctomycetaceae bacterium
GGCTCACAGGCCGGTTCGCAAGCGGGCTCGCAGCAAGCCGGGGCGCAGCAGGCCAGGCGAGCGCGAAGGCGGGCAACCAGACCGCAACGCGGCGCACAGCAAGGATCACAACAGGCGGGCTCGCAGCAGGCGGGCTCACAGGCCGGTTCGCAGCAAGCCGGCTCGCAGCAGGCGGGCTCGCAGCAGCCGGACATCCGGCTGAACAGCCCCGCCTGAGCGTTCGTCGCGACAACCGCAAACAACACAGCGATCGCCGGGAGGAGGACACGACGCTTCATGGGAGAAACTCCTTGTAAGGGAAAACCAAGTGGAACACTTTTTATGGGAACAGGGGGAAAGCCGATGGGTCGGTGCGTTTCTTTGTGTTTTGCCACGCGACAGTCACAATCGGGCTTACGATATCTCTTCCTGCTCCGTACCCTGGGATGTCTGGCATAGATACGCAATCTAGTGCCAATCTAGCGATTCGTATCGACGGAGGGTCGGACGATTCTTGACCAGACGGCCCATTTTCTCCAGTGCGCGGAGATCGCGGTTCCATCTGTAGCGTCTGTACCGATCGCGCAGTTCCGGCAACAGAGAGGCTCCGCAACGCTGGAAAAGGTCAGCGAAGAATCAGCGAAAAAGCCGGGAGAAATCGGGTACGAGTGCCAGAGCGCCGGATTCGAGCGTAGCCATGTCAACGGCGTGCGGCACACCGGGCAAGATACGATCGAGAGTCGTAACACTTGCTTTGACGGGGCCCAGAACCTCGTCGATTGCCAGACAGACTCGTCTGCCGGCCGTTGCGATCACAAGGAGGGTCCCCGCCGAGGAGTCAGTGGCCGGCAGACCCAACTCCTCCGACAGCAGCACCACGTCGCACACTTCGCCCGCGATGCTCGTTACTTTTCGCCCGCATACGGTGGGAAGGGAGCGGACCTCGGCAGCCAGGGCACGCTCGACGACTTCGATGGGAATCACGAAGTCGTGCCCTCCCTGCCGAACATGAAGACCACGGACGGTCGCCTCGACGGAAGACGCCGGCCTTTCCGCCGCGTCGGTTGCGGAGACCGCCTCACACCGGCGGCCGGCTCGCTGCTGTTCGAACGCAAGCCGGGCGTGCTCGATTCGTTGCGTTTGCCGCTGGAGCGACCGGTTGGCGGACCGGACAGTTGAAAGAAGCATCTCGAGGATGGAAGTATCCACGTCGAGTGGACTGTCGAGCACCGCGTCGAGGACCCTGAGCGATTCCGCGGACGGTGCAGCCGACTCCAGGAGTGATCGCAGATGACGCAGTTCGACGTTTGCCGCTGGTCGTTTCCGGCGGATAAGTTGCTCCAGCAGCGTCCGCAGCTCTCTTTGCCCATCCGTGGGCTGGTGTTCCCGAGTTCCCCCCGGGTCCCCCTGAACGCGTGGGGCGTCATTCATCTGAAAGTGGAGTGTCGTTTCGCTGTTCATAATGCGGCAAAGCGAAAACGCATTGTCTTGGCGATCTTGGCATGGTCCTCATGTCGCCTGTTATCTCTTGATCGGATGTTGACGGGAGCCGCCTCCAGGGCCTGGTTCGTGGGGAACCGTCTTTACCGGAACAGCCGTCAGCATAGGATTCATACGAGCTTGCCGGATGAAGGCCTGCCGACGTTCTTCACCGTCGTGCCACATGGCACAAGATCATGGGCTACCTTTTCTGGAGACAACAACGTAGCCGCCCGTGCGGCACCAAGTCGCTTTCCCGGAGACCATCTGATGGAGTCCTGCACAGCAAACGGCCAGTTCCTGTTCTCCACGCTTGCGGAAGACCCCGATCTGGCCGAGATCGTCGAAATGTTCGTGGACGAAATGCCGGAACGAGTTGAGACCATCCTCAACTGTTTCCAGTCGGAGGATTGGGAAGGTCTGCGCCGGGCATCCCATCAGTTGAAAGGAGCCGCCGGAAGCTACGGTTTCCCCTCGATCACGCCGTGTGCCGGCGTCTTGGAGGCCGCCGTCAAACAAGCCCGGCCGGAAACTGAGATCCGCAAGGCTGTCGACGAACTCGTGGCGATGTGCCGCAGCATTCGCGCTGGAACACCGGCCTGACCCGACCCCAGCCACCCACTCGCAAACTTGGAACTACTGAGTATTCATCCCGGGCGGCCGCGCCCTTCATTGACGGTCGTCTCGGGATTCTTTTATGCGCTGCGAGTCCGGATTTCCGAGCGTCCTTTCTCCAGATCGAAGCAGAACGTGGCATTGCCGCCGGTCCGGCACCACGTTCCCGCCTCCAAGTCGGAAATCCGTCCGACCAACCGCAGCACTTGCTTTGAGTTCCCGGAGGCAACGTACACGGCCGCAGCGGAAGTCCACGGCACCTGGACGGTGTATTGGGGAGCGGCAAACGGCGCGTTCAGCTCGACCTTGTCCGGTCCCACCGTGATTCTCGTGAGCTCTTTGGCGGCCCAGTAGCGGGAGATCTCGCCGAGTTTCATCCAGATCAAGTGGTCGAACCGCCGGTGGAGCCTCTGGACGACCTCCTGCAGCACCTGGAATCCGTGTTCCCGGCCGTTGAAGTAGATGCCGGGCCAGTGGCAGACCATGATCGCCGGCTCACCCCGCCCGATCACGTCGACCATCCGGCCCTGGGAGAGATCGCTGGTAATGAAACGGTCGGCGTCGCCCGGCGTGTCGCCGTCCCATCCGCCGAACCAGTCGCCCGTGCAACCGATGATCGAAACGACGCACTCCGGATTCGGGCCGTCCAGTCCCGCGGCATACTCGACGCGGGGGGCAACGCTCTGATCGTCCGTGAAGAGGTGCCGGAAGTAATGGGGGATCTCGGTGCCGTACACGTCGCGGCACGACTGAAACGTCGCCTGGGCCAACTCCGCCAGAACGCAATTACCGAAACCGCCGGGCGTTGTAATGCCTTCGCACGCCAGGTCGACGTTCTTCAGAATCCGCAACGCGTAGCTCATGTAGTCGGCCAACTCGTCGACCGACTTGCCGTCGGTCCAGCCCCAATTCTCCATGAACTTCTCGCTGCAATCTGGATAGGGGCGGCCGGTCTTGGTGTCGATCACTCGCGTATGGGAAACCATCTCGGGATGAATGTCCCAATTGGGCGTCATCAGATCGCGAACCAGCTTGACGCTCTCTCGGAGTTCCCGCTCGGACCAACCCGGCATGTACCGGTCGAGCCAACCCACGCAGGCCGGATAGGGAACGATGGAGTACTTGCCCTTCACGCCCTGTTCGGCACACCACTCGCCGAACTTGCGCACGAACGAGTCGGGGATCTCCCGCGACCACGACTTCCAAGGCTTCTGGTAGTCTTTGCGCTCGGGAAAAGTCTGGGCGAACTGGGGCATGCCAAAATGGGCCAGATTCACCAGGCAGGTTGAGTCGTCGATGATCAGCGACACCGGAACCCGTCCCCTGGGGTTCAACACCTGCACGGCGTCGCCCCGCTCGGGCCGCTCACCGGGCGCCTGCGCCCGGGCAGCGCTCGGAAAGAGCCAATTTGCCGTAGCGATCCCGCTCAGGGCGGCAGTCTGGAGGCAGGCGGTACGCAAGAAGTCGCGACGAGAGTGTTTGCTCATGGGACCGGCTCCCGAAAAGACGACTGAGTGACTGGCAGATGGTTGAAGGAGGGCAGATACCGGACGAACGCTAGCCGGAATCTCGCCGTCAACATAGCGGCGAGACGGGCAGGGTTCAAGCGGCCCGTGGGTGACATCTGCTTAACGAAGTACCCGCGTTGATTGCCGATCCAAGCCCAGCAGGAGCGATTGACGCCTTCGCTCCAAGCACCCTATATTGGGTGGCAAGCCCTAGAACGCAACGTCGCCACACCGCACGCTGGGAACGAACCGTGACCCGACTGCGTCAGTTCTTCCGCCCGTTGCTTGATTCCCATCCGATCGGCCTGATAGTCGCGGTACTGGCCTTTGTGGGCATGGCCGACGTGGCAGCGGCCGCGGCAATGATTCCTGGAAGCCTCGGCTTCGCGTGGCAGGCCGGCCTTCTTGGACTGACTCCCCTGCTGTGCGTCGTAGGTTGCGTGATCGTGTCTATCTTGGCACCCGTTGGTAATCACTCGCGGTCCACACTGCTGCGGGCAGTGGGACGTGTTCCCGTTCTCGGTCGTTACTTCCTCTTCGCGATTTTCGGCTGTTCTGCCGTGTTGCTGGGAGCGGTCTCACTGCATCTCGTCACGTCTTCGTCAATCCAGTCATTGACACTCCAAGGGAACGTCCCGACCGACGCTCGGGTCCGCATCCAAACGGATGTGGGCGAGGGAATCGCAATCCTAGGGGCAGGAGATAAAACGCGAGTGTTCTTTCTGAAGGAGAAGCGAGAGGCCGTTGAGCGGGCATTCGACAAGGAGGGAATTGCGCCCGGGGAGTGAGGCACGAGATGCGTGCTCCCGGAAGTCCGGATCTCTGGTCGGATGAACCATGTTCAACTTTCCTATTGAAAAATCCCGCCAGTTTGCTAACATGTACTCATGAACACGTGTCCATCCGACCATACAGCCGTCCGCCTCCTCCTCCACCAGGCCCACACCCCGCGCCGCCTCAAACGACAGGCCCACCTCCGCACCTCCCTCTTCCGGCAAGAGGTCATCCGCCCCCTCAATCAATACATCCAGCGGATGTTCGTCCTCTTCGGCAACGGCCTTTACCTCAAAGAATCCGAAGTCCGCGGCATTCGACTCGCCGGACCACGCCTCACTGCCGCCGATGTGCCCGCACACCTCATCCCCGAATTCCCCTTCCCCCTCCCAGCCCCCTCGCTGAACTGGCGTCGCCCAAACCGGAATTTTCTCCGTCTGTTGACCAAACATGCGCGCACCCTACGCGAATTCCGGATGAACCGGAAATCCCTGCCGAAAAGCCGGTTCTGTGCCGCAGTCCACTCGCCAACCGTCTTCGAGCGACGAACCAATCTGGCCCGCCCCCCATCAGCCCCCCATTCTGCAACACCCCCTCGCCGACGGACCCCCAACTTGCGTTCACACTGCATGGTGTAACTACACGATGCCACGAACCTTGCAATCATTCTCCGAGCCAGACCACTTTCGCAACACACGCAAAGGCGGCGCATAATTGCAGAACCCGGCAGAACGCCCTCCCTCACAAAATCGGCCCGGTGTTCATTTTTTGTATTGACTTCTTGCTCGAGATATGTATACTAATGAACACTGACAAAAATTGCGTGCAGTGGCACGCCTCGCCCACCAAGATCTTTGACAATCCATTTACCTTCGATCTCCAACGACGCACTCGGCATTTTCCCGTCGCTTGAGACTCTCGTGGTCGCCCACGGTTCACCGTCGTGCTACGCAGCCCCCCCCACTAACAGACCAGAAGTGTCAGATTTCATAAAACTCAGGAAAAGCTGACTCCCCGCCAAGGAAGGGCGACGCCTACCTAGCTTACTCACCTTCCCAGGAAATTCGCCGCCCGCACGGTTCGCGTGCGTTCTTCGATCTCCAGCGGCAGGCTCCCTTTGAACCAGGCGACCGCGCTGGAGGACTTCCTCCTCCTGGGCGGCAAAGACCAATGTTCGTGGCGATGGGCTGCATCCCCGATCCGTCCGCGTTCATCACGCAAGGCCATTGAGCCCAAGTGCTTCAGGCGTCGAAAGCAACAATCGACACCCACGGGCACAAGCCGGCTTGTTTCTTGCACCAGACAACTGTTTCGACATAGCATGTGTGGCACACTACGCCGTTAACCATACCGAACAGCGGGAAGAAGTGATATTGCAAAAAATGCCTTGATACGGCAAGGATTCTTGTTTTTCAGGATAGATCCTGGACTGCATTCATCGTGCAGTTCCCGCCC
>JAAYAY010000142.1 GCA_012719125.1 Planctomycetaceae bacterium
GCTCCGTCGTGCCGTCCGCCAAGGTTTCGGAAGACGTGGCTTGCCAGCTCGACTTGACGCTTCCTGAACGGCCCAGGCCGGCTCTGTTGCCGAATCTACCCTACGCATGCCCAGCATCCTTGCCGGAGAAGACACTCGCCGGCACAATGACACCAGCAAGCGTTGAGTGACATGAAGGGAGTAGTCATTTTCCGAAACCCTGGCGGACGGCACGGCGGAGCGTGCCTGCTACTTTCTTTGGCGAACGGCACGGCGGAGCGTGCCTGCTACGTACAGCAACTTCCCCCAAACCGGTCACCGTTATTCATCCAGAGAATAGAAAACGCCCGCGAGGCGCAACTCGCGGGCGTTCTGTGTGGTTTTGGTTTGGTCGGCTCAGGAGAGC
Organism: Planctomycetaceae bacterium; assembly: GCA_012719125.1. Classification (GTDB taxonomy): domain Bacteria; phylum Planctomycetota; class Planctomycetia; order Pirellulales; family Thermoguttaceae; genus JAAYAY01. The sequence continues at coordinate 386 of JAAYAY010000142.1, forward strand.
CAACCTACGGTTGGGGTCAGAACCAGCCCAGGGCCGCCAAACTGTAGCGGACGATCAGGCCGGCGACGACCACGCTCACCATGCTCATCAGCTTGATGAGGATGTTCAAGCTGGGACCGCTGGTATCCTTGAAGGGATCGCCGACCGTATCGCCGACCACGGCCGCCTTATGGGCGGGTGTGCCCTTGCCGCCGTGGGCGCCGGCCTCGATATGCTTCTTGGCGTTGTCCCACGAACCGCCGGCGTTGGCCATGAACACGGCCACGCAGAACCCGCAGGTCAGCGTGCCGACCAAGAGGCCCATCACGCCCGAGACGCCGAGCAACAGGCCCGCGACGACCGGAATGCCCAGGCCGAGCAGCGACGGGAGAATCATCTCCCGCTGGGCGGCAACGGTACTGATTCTCACCGGCTCGGCATAGTCGGGCTTCTCCGTGCCTTGCATGATTCCGGGCTTCTCTTTGAACTGGCGGCGGACCTCTTCGACCATGCCGAAGGCGGCCCGTCCCACGGCCTTCATCGTCAAGGCGCAGAACAGGAACGTGGCCATGGCCCCCAGGAACATGCCGACCAGGACCTTCGGGTTCATCACGTTGCACGAGTAGTAGGACATCCAGTCCATCATCGTGGCGTTTTCGACGGTCACCAGCTCATCGCCGGTCGACTTGAACTTGACGGCTCCGCCCGTCTCGTCGATCATGTCGGTGACGAGCGCCGGGCCAAGTTTCGTGTTGTACTTGTCGGTCCAGACTTCATCGATGCCCTTCTTGCGGAGTTGACTCGGCATGGCCAGGTAACCAACAGGGTGCATGCCGGCGTCAGTCGACTCCATCTTGACAATGAACTCGTTGTTGAGCTTGTACCAGCCCTCGTTCTGGACGTTTCGAGCAACGCTCTCGCCCCAGTGGACGTGTCCCATGCGGACCTCTTCCACGTAGGCGGCCAGCAGGGCCAGGGCGGTCAGAGCGGCCGACCCGATGGCAAAACCCTTGCCGGTGGCGGCCGTCGTGTTGCCCAGGCTGTCGAGGGCGTCGGTGCGCTGGCGAACGACCGGCTCCAGGCCCGACATTTCGGCGTTGCCGCCCGCGTTGTCGGCAATCGGACCGTAAGCGTCGGTGGCCAGGGTGATTCCCAAGGTGCTCAGCATGCCGACCGCGGCGATGCCCACGCCGTAAAGCCCCATGGCGAACCAGTGGATATCGCTGAAGTTTCCTTGAGCCGCGAAGCCAAAGGCCGCCAGCGTGGCGATGCCCACCACGACCACCGGGAACCACACGCTCTTCATGCCGTCGGCAATGCCGGCGATGATCACGGTGGCCGGGCCGGTGACCGCCTGATCGGCCAGCAACTGCGTCGGTTTGTACTCGTCGCTGGTGGAGTATTCGGTCCACTTGCCGATGAGCCAACCGGCGAGCAGGCCGACGATCACGCTGATCGAGACCGTCCAGTACGTCGGCATCAGGAACCAGGAGAAGACGATGGTCAACAAGGCGATCGCGATGCTGGAGCGATCGACGCCTCGAGCGAGTGCCTTCAAGAGCGTGCCCTGATCGGCGTTCTCTTCGGTCTTGACGAGGAAGATCCCCCAGATCGACAGGGCGATACCGGCCCCCGCCAGAACCATCGGCAGGAACAGGGCGGCAAGCTGCATGTCGAGGATAGTCTTGCCTTCGGGAACCAGTTCGCCGCTGGCGAAAGCCGCCACGCCCAACGAAGCAGTGGCCAGAATCGAACCGCAGTACGATTCGTAGAGGTCGGCGCCCATGCCGGCCACGTCGCCCACGTTGTCGCCGACGTTGTCGGCAATGGTGGCCGGGTTGCGTTTGTCGTCCTCGGGAATTCCCGCTTCGACTTTGCCCACGAGGTCGGCACCGACGTCGGCTGCCTTCGTGAAGATACCGCCGCCGACGCGGGCAAACAGCGCCTGGCTGCTGGCACCCATGCCGAAGCAGAGCATCGTCACCGTCACCTCGACGAGCGTGAGGGGCGTGAAGCCGAACATCGGCCAAACCCAATAGAGGAAGCCGAACCAGAGGGTGATATCCAGAAGGCCGAGTCCCACCACGGTCAGCCCCATGACGGCCCCGGAACGGAAGGCCACCTGAAGGCCCTGGTTAAGCGATTTGCGGCAGCCGGCTGCCGTTCGATTGCTGGCCAACGTAGCCGTCTTCATGCCGATGAAGCCTGCCAGACCGGAGAAGAAACCACCGGTAAGGAACGCGAACGGCACCCACCTGCTCTGGACCTGCAGCCCAAAGGCCATGACGAGCAGCAGAACGAAGATGACGAAGAAGAACATCGCCACGACCTTGTACTGCTGTTTCAGGTAGGCGTAAGCGCCTTCGCGGACGTGGCCCGCGATTTCCTTCATTTCGTCGGTGCCCTCCTCCGCCTCCATCATCGTCTTGAAGAACTTGCGGGCATAGACGAGCGCGGAGATCGAACCGGCGAAAGCGAGTACCCAGAAGACCACGAAGATCGGCGAACTGCCACCGGCCGCCGTTGCGGCAGCAGCGGCTTCCGCCGCCCAAGCCGGCGACGCCGTGGCCAGTACGGCCAACATGACCGCCAGCGCCGGCCAGAATCGACGCCCGAAGACGTTCTTTATCCCAAGACTTTTCATCCTTCACCCTCTTTTCGCGTGTTCGAGGAACGAAATACCTGTATCGGCGACCTGCCCGCACGAGCGAGCCGGCAACTCATTGTGTGGGACCGGCAATCCGGGATGTCCGGCCTTGGCCAGTCGAGACTTTGCGGGAAAAGCGGCAGAGGGCCGCCCCGGTAACGAAGATCCGCGTCCGTGAAACTGCGCAGTTTACAGAGCCGGATCTCGTACTGTCAACCATACCACACAGGTAAGATGCGGGCATTCTGTTCCCCGCTCGTCCAGATTGCCTCGCCGTTCCGTTGCGGGCAACCAACGGAGTGGAGTGGGCCGGCCTCGTGGCGACTCCCTCGAAAGATGGGTATGGTTTTAGCGATTTAGCGTGATTCACGCCGAATTGATGGACAAGTCGGCGGTACGGATTACCATGAAGGGTAGCGGTAAACGCGCCATTTTCGTTTCGTATCGAAGTCGAGCCCTACGCAAACGTCGGCTCCCTCCGGCCCGTGTCGACGGACGAGGGATGCTACCGTTGCGTCGAGGCTGAATGAACACTTTCCCGTCTTTTCAGCGGAGGGTCTCCGTCATGAGGTTTGGTACCCGAGTCATGTGGGTAGCTCTGCTACTCGCGATTGGCATCGTTTGTAACGGTTTGTGGGCCGGCCAGCCGGTGACCACCCCGGAGGCCGAGACGGTCGAGATGTTCTCTGCCATCGACAAGGGCCAGATCGAAGTGAAGCTGATTCCCAAGGACTCTTCGCTCTGCAACGTGCTCGTCGAAAACAAGACCGACAAGCCCTTGACTGTGCGACTGCCCGAGGCGTTTGCCGGCGTGCCGGTGTTGGCCCAATTGGGCTTTGGCGGCGACATGGGCGGCGACATGGGCGGAGGCGGAGGCGGTGGGGGATACGGTGGCGGCGGAAGCCAAGGTATGGGCGGCGGCATGGGCGGCATGGGCGGCATGGGCGGCATGATGTTCAATGTGGCCCCTGAGCGCATCGGTAAGTTCAAGGTGACCACCGTATGCCTCGAGCACGGCAAAGCGGAGCCTCGCCCGGCCATACCGTATAAGATCGTGCCCATCGATCAGTTCACCGAGAAGAAGGAAGTCCACGAACTCTGCAAGATGCTCGGCTACGGAAAGATGCCGCAGCGAGTGGCCCAGGCCGCGGCGTGGGCGCTAAATAACAATATGAGCTGGCAGGAACTGGCTGCCAAGCAATTGCACTACGCCGGCGGGATACGGAAACCGTATTTTCACCCGCTGGAGATCCGGGCGGCCATGCAAGCGGCCGAAGCAGCCGTCAAGACGGTCAAGGAACAGGAGGAGAAGGAGTACGCCTCTCCAGACTCCCTCTCGCTCAGCCAGAAGTGAGCCTCACCGGATCCTCGAAAGACACGCAGGCCGCCGCTCCCAAACGCGGCGGTTTGTCGTTTCTTGGTACCTCTTCGTTGGACAGCGCCATTTCGGTGCAGTCGCTGGTGACCGCAACTTTGTGAGGGTTGCTCGTTCAACGCCCAGCCGAAGGCGCCGGCTTCCGTAGTACGGCCGGCGCCTTCGGCTGGGCGTTAAACGACTGCACTCGAACGGGTCCAGGTTCTCAGACTGCTCGAAGTGGCGGTGTCCAATTGGGCCGGCGTTCACGCGGTTCCCATCAGTCCTAACCAGGCGTCCCGCAGAAACATCACCCCGAAGCCGACCAACATGATCCCGCAGACCAGCAGCACGGCCTGCTGCAACTTTCCGCCCAGGACTTCAGTCCCCTTGTAACTGGCCACGGATAGAATCTCCAGCCAGACCAGATCGCACAGCCAGTGGAGCGCGCCGAACAGCACGAAGGCGAGGACTCCGAAGTTGACCGCATCCGTCGCCAAGGCCATCCCCACGGTCGCCCACCAGATCAGGAAGTAGGGATTGGCCGCAGTCAGCACCACGCCGGTGACGAAAGGGTGTCGCGTCTCTGCCACACCCTCCGCCACTTCACCCTTTCGCAGGGCGGCCAGCAACTGGCCGCCCAGAAACAGCAGAAAGGCCCCGCCGGCCAGGCCGATCCCGAGTTTCACCGAGGGGACCTCGAACACCGCCCCGGCCCCGGCCAGGATCAGCAGCATGAGCGGACCTTCGATCGCGGCATGCCCCACCGCAATCATCGCTCCGGCATGAGGCGACCGAATGCCCGCCGCCAAGGTCGCCGCCGTCATCGGACCCGGTGCGAGCACGCCTGACAGGGATATTCCAACGGTCTTGAGAAGAAACTCGATCAATCGGCTGCTCTCGATCAGTGGTGCAAACGGCAAGTTCCTCGGTTTCTTCTCCGTCGTGCGTCCTCGACGTCGGTACCGCAGCGGCGGCCTCCTCAATTATCGTCGGCCTGTCAAGTGAACTCAAGGACACGGACAGGTTTCCGACGCGTCCAACCTCGCTCGCAGCACGCTGGCGTTGACGGCAACCGACTGCTGCGGTAAGTAGGAGAATCCATTGCCCGACGCGAGAAGTCTGCCGTGAGCGCCCCCGACCCGTTCAAACCGAAATCATCGAGCTGTCGCCACCTGATTCTTCCGAATCTGTGGCAACCCGGTCACGCCCACCTGATCGGGATTGCCGGCTCGGGCATGCGCTCGCTTGCCCGGATTCTGCTGGATATCGGATGGACGATCAGCGGCTCCGACCTGGCGACCGGCCGACTCGACGATCTCGAAGCCCGCGGCGCCCGAATTCGGATCGGCCACGCCGCAGAGAACGTGCCGGAAGCGACCGGCATGGTCGTGTTCAGCGACGCCATTCCCGAAAACAACCCCGAATTGCAGCGGGCGGGGGAGAGGAACATTCCCACGCTTCGCTACTTCCAGGCACTCGGTCTGCTCGCCTCCGCCCGGGAGACCATCGCCGTGGCCGGCACGCACGGCAAGTCGACGGTCGCCGGCATGATCGGGGCGGTTTTGTTGGGGGCCGGTGCCGATCTGACCCTGGCCTACGGCGCCGACCCCCTTCTGCTGGGCCGGTCGAGCCGGGCCGTGAGCCGTGCCGGACACGGCCCGTTGATGGTCGTGGAAGCGTGCGAGTATCGAGCCAACTTCCTCCACTTTCATCCACAGCAGGCGGTTCTTCTAGGCATCGAACCGGACCATTTCGATTGCTACCCGACCGACGAGCACTTGGAACACGCGTTCTCGCTGTTCGGCCGGGCCGTTCGGGCCGAGGGGCGGTTGCTGGTGCGGCACGAGTGCGCACGCGCCCGGCGGGTCGCCGAAGCCGCCTCATGCCGGATCGAGACCTTCGGTTTGGTTCGCGACGCGCAGTGGCGAGCGGTCGACGTCGCTTCCCATGCCGGCTGCTCCTCATTCACCGCCTGCTATCAGGGTCGCGACCTGTGCCGGATCGACCTCAAGGTCCTGGGCGCTCATCAAGTGGCAAACGCCCTGGCGGCGGTCGCCGTTGGCCTCCACAACGGCGTGGCGCCCGATCAGATCTCGGCTGAGCTCTCCCGTTGGTGCGGCCTTCGCCGGCGGCTGGAAGTGGTCGATTGTTACGCTGGGGTCACTTGGGTTGACGACTACGCTCATCACCCGACGGAAGTGTCGGCATCCCTCTCGGCCATTCGCGAGCGATTTCCGGGGCAGAGGGTTTTCTGCGTCTACCAGCCACATCAAGCCAGTCGGACGGCCCGGTTACTGGACGAAACGGCGAGAAGCCTTCAAAATGCGGACTGCGTCTTGGTAACCGATATCTTTCGGGCACGAGAACCCCTCCCATGCAAGGGAGAGGTCTCGGCCGCCGATCTGGCCGATCGGGTACGCTGCTTGGGTACCGAGACACCCCCATTTCATAACCCCCGCCAATGCAGGGATTTCCTGGTTGGGCAGCTTCGTCCGGGCGACGTGGTGGCCACCTTGGGAGCGGGAAACATTCGAGAGACCGGTAATGAACTTATTCTCTGGCTTCGAGAAAACCGTGCGGCGGGATGAGCCGCTGGCCATGCACACCTGGTTCCAACTCGGCGGGCCGGCGGAGTACTTCGCCGAACCCGAGAACGTGGATGAGCTGATCGCTCTCGTTCGCCGCTCCGCAGAGAACAATCTGCCGGTGCGGATGCTGGGACGAGGTTCCAACCTGCTGGTCGCCGACAAGGGCGTCTCCGGACTGGTCATCTCCCTCTCGTCCTCCGAATTCCGCAAGATTACGGTAGACGGTTCGACGCTGACCGCCGGCGGCGGCACGCGACTGGGAAGAGTGGTCACCACCTCGGCCCACCGCGGACTGGCGGGACTGGAAGGTCTGGTGGCCATCCCAGGCACCGTGGGGGGGGCCCTCCACGGCAACGCCGGTACTCTGACCACCGATATTGGCCAGTGGACGTCTCACGCCACGGTCATCACCGCGATGGGCGACACTTTCCACCGCGACCGCGACGATATGTCGTTTGGATACCGCCACAGCAGCCTGGACGAACTGGTCGTCCTCGAAGCGTCGTTCAAGCTCGAAGAAGACGACCCGGAGGAACTGTCCAAACGCCTTCAGAAGCAATGGATCCTCCGCAAGGCCGGCCAGCCGATGGGCCACCAGTGCGCCGGCTGCGTCTTCAAGAATCCCCGGGGCATGCGCGCCGGCGAACTGATCGAGCAGGCCGGTCTCAAAGGCACTCGGATCGGCGGCGCCGTCGTCAGCGATCGCCATGCCAACTTCATCATCGCCGAGCCGGAATGCACCTCGGCCGATGTCCTGCGTCTGATCGACCTGGTACGCGTCCAGGTTGCCGACCGCCTGGGCGTCGATCTCGAAGTCGAACTGGACATCTGGTAAACCTCTCCTCGTCGGCTTGGGCAGAAGCCCGCTCCGCATTCGCTTGTCCGGTCGACGGTACCAACCGCCGAGCGGGTATTTCGGGATATACCAGTCCGTGACCTCGCCCTAGCCTCGCGCGTCGCGACCAACCGATATGGCAGATAACGGGGCCGGCTGCGCGCCGGTCTCGTGCACTGAAGTAGCCGATTGTGTCGGATGTAACGATTGTTTGCCCGCGAAGAGGTTGCAGACTGATGAGTCCCAGGAAGCGAGTTTCCAGACTCCCGCTCGTCTCCGGACCGATGGCAGATTTCGCGAAGTTCCTGGTTGGCCCGGGTCGTACCCTCACCCTCGCGCTGTTGATCGTCGTGCTGTTCGGAGGCGCCTGGTATTGGGGATGGCAACAGGTGCGCGCCGACGTGACGTCGTCGCAAGCCTACGTCCTATCGCCCGCCGACATCATCGTGACCGATCGTCCCGACTGGATGAGTTTCGACATCCGCGAGCAGGTGTTCCGTGATCCGGGACTTCAGCAGGGGCTCTCGATCATGGACCCGGATCTCAACCAGCGCATCGCCGCGGCCTTCGCCGCTCACCCGTGGGTTGCCGAGGTCCGACGCGTCAGCAAGCGGCACCCCGCCCAGGTCGTCGTGGATCTGAAGTACCACGAACCGGTTCTCATGGTGTTCTCGCCGGGCCGGGTCACGCCGGTTGACGTCGAGGGGAACGCCTTGCCGCCAGGAGATATTCCCCTGAATGAAGTGATGCGGTATCCACGACTGGAGTGCGACAGCCTGCCGACGCCCAGGGGCCTGGCCGGCGACCAGTGGGGCGATCCGCGAGTGGTCGGCGCCGCGGAGATAGCCGCCGCGTTGGGTGGTCGCTGGGAGACCTGCCGCCTGGACCGCATCGAACCCGTCACGGACCCGGCCACCAACCGCGTGGGAGACATCATCTACCGACTGCAGACGCGAAGCGGGAGCATCGTCGTGTGGGGCCGATCGCCGGGCACTCACGCTCCCGGCGAACCGACGACCGCCGAGAAACTGTCCTATCTCGACGAACAGATCGAGAAATACGGAACGCTGGAAGTTCCCACGGGCCGACCCCGCGTGATCGATCTGCCGGGCCTCCCGTTTCAGATTCGGAACAAGCGTCATTCCGAAAAGCAGTAGTGAACCGCGAACGGGGGCCCAAACGGCCCCTTCTCACTTGGGATTCGCCGGCGCGCCCGACCGGCTGCCTTTGGCGGTGGCGAGTTGTTCCTTGATTTCCTCGCGCACGATGGGCATGTCGCTAGGGGCCTCGACTCCAATCCGCACCACCCCCTGGGCCATACGGACCACGGTGATCGTGATATCGTCGCCGACGAGGATTCTCTCTCCGACCTTTCGGGAAAGGACGAGCATGAAAGTTCTCCGTCGCAGTGCAAGCGACACAAGGGCACGGCACCCAACGCAACCCCACCCTACGTAAGAGCGCAGGATAACACTCTCGTGCTATCAGTGCAAGCACCAGTGAGGGAAGAAGTCAATTCCACCGCCCCTGTTTTTGTTTAACTAAGGCAGGATGGGAATTTTGGGGTGGATGTGCGGCGATGGCCGCCGCAGATCCCTGCTAAATCGCTGCCAACACCCCTCGAACATAGCCGACAGATTCTGCCAGGCCCGGCAAGGGGTCGTCGGCGTCTTTCTCATATTCAAATGAGGCTATTCCTGAATAGCCGGACTTGACCAACGCTCGGAGAAAAGCGGGCATGTCGATCACACCCCGACCAATCTCGAGCGTCTCACCTTCTTTCGTTGGGGCCGAGACATCCTTGATGTGCAAATCGTGAAGACGATCCGCAAACCGCGTAATATCCTCGATCGGGTCGGCGCCGATCCGCACGGTATGGCCGATGTCGACGCACAAGCCGATACGCGGGTCAAGATCCTTCACGCGCTCGATGGCAGATTCTGGGGTGGGATAGACCTTGTCGCCAGGACCGTGATTGTGAATCGCCACCTTGATATTGTATTCCTTAACCTTGCTGTCGACGAGTGGCAAGACCTCCGGATAGGGGACCCCCACGATCACGCTCATGCCGGCCGCTTTGGCGTAATCGAAGGCCTGATTCACGTCCGCCTCCGTCTTCATAGTGATCACCCCGCCGCCGTACAGGTTCAGGCCCGCATCCTTGCATTTCTTGGCCGCCGCTGCACACTCTGCCGGGGTCGCATCCATGGGCAGGTGGAACGACTTCAAGCAGAGGTTTTTGAGGTTGAGTCGCACCGCCATCTCAATCGTCTGTTCGAGGCTGAACTTCCGCGTCGTGTACGAAGCCAACCCGAGTTGGAACGGGACGCTTTTGGCGTGGTTTTCCGCAGCCATCGACGGCACGGAGAAGCCCACGGCTGTTGCTGCGGCGGCTGTTCCAGCCGCAGACATGAACTGGCGACGTGTGACGCTGTGGATACTTCGCTTCATCGGTAGCACCTTTCCTGCAAAGCGGCGGGTTTTTCTGTTGATCCTACGAGCTTAGAAACGGCACCGCCCTCTGTCAAACTGCGGAATCCCCCTCAGCCAAACATCCCTGGAAAAAGGTGACAGTCACCTTTTGTGCGCAGCACCCGAAGGGCCGTTCCGGCAAAAGGTGGCTGTCACCTTTTTCTTTCCCAGTAACCCACCCGTTCGGGTTATGTGATTCTGCTCGGCAACGAAGCGGCTGGTTGCCCGTACCGCAAAGGACTGGCATCCCCTGCATCGGATCGCTAGGATATAGGCTTTTCAGGCTGACGACCTCGATTTTTTGGAGGATTCCATGTCCGACCCGGCGCAGTTGTATGACGCGATTCTCACCGGAAACGCCAAGCAGGCAGAGGAAGTAACCAACGCGGCGCTCGCGGCCGGAGTCAACCCGACCGAGTTGCTCGGCAACTACATGATTCCGGCCATGGACGAGGTTGGCAAACGTTTCGAGTGCAACGAGTACTTCGTCCCCGAGCTGCTGATTGCGGCCAGGGCGATGAAGACCGCCTTGCAGATCCTGACGCCGAAACTGGCCGAAGCGGGAACCGAAGCGGCCGGTCGCGTGGTCATCGGTACGGTTCAGGGCGACCTGCACGATATCGGCAAGAATCTTGTCGCATCCATGCTGGAAGGCGGCGGATTTGAGGTGGTGGACCTGGGAGTCGACGTGCCCGCCAGCCGGTTCGTCGAGGCTGCTCAAGAGAAGAACGGCACGATCGTCGCCCTCTCCGCCCTGCTCACGACCACCATGACCCAGATGAAGGCGGTCATCGAGGCCCTTGAGGCCGCCGGGCTCCGCGGAGCAACCAAGGTCATGGTCGGCGGAGCGCCGATCACCCAACAGTACGCCGACGAGATCGGCGCCGACGGATACAGCGACAACGCCAGCGCCGCGGTCGCCCTGGCCAGAAATCTGGTCAAGTAGTCTTTGCCCCATCGGCTGCCTGACAACGAAAGGAAGGGGATTTCCGTGGCCATTGAAGGTTTGACCGTCATCGGCGAGAGCATCAACGACTCGGTGCCCTCGACGAAGAAGCTGTTCGATGCCGGAGATATCGAGGGGATTCTGGAGCTGGCCAGGCTCCAGGATAACGGAGGGGCCGCCTACATCGATGTGAACGTCGGCGCCCGCCCTGCCGAGTTCATGGCCGACATGGTCCGCAAGGTCCAGCAGGTCACCGCCAAACCGCTGTCGATCGACACCCCCGACCCGGAGATCGCCAAGGCCGGCCTGGAGGCCTACGACCCCGATCGAGCCGGCGGCGCCGACCCGATCCTCAATTCCATCTCGGCATTGCGTCTGGAAATGTTCGATCTGCTGAGCATCCGCCGCTTCAAGCCTATCCTGCTGGTGTCGGAGCAGGTGATCGACGGCAAGTCGGGAGCATGCCACACGGCCGAAGAAACCTATCGCGCGGCCCTCGTGCTGGCCGAACGTGCCAGGCAGGGCGGGTTGGCCAACGGCGACCTGATCATCGATCCGGGAATCGCTCCCATCGGCACCGATTCGGAGGGGAACCTGGCTCGCCTGATCGGCGCCATGGAGTTGATCCACAACGACGCGAACCTGGCCGGCGTTCACATGTCTGTAGGCTTGAGCAACTTCACCGTCATGCTGCCGGCCAAGACCGCCAGCGGGGCCCCGCTGAAGAGTTCTCTGGAAAGCGCCTTCCTGACCAAGGCCATGCCCCTGGGACTCGACATGGTGATCGGCTCGGTTCGCCGCAAATACGAAATCCTCGAAGCGGACCAGCCAGCCGTGCAATGCCTGGAGGATTGCATCCAGCAGGGGGGATTCGAATCGATCATGCGCGTTCGCGACTTCTATTCATGAGGCTTGGCGGGACGCCGAGAGGATAATTCTGCGGCGCTGGCGCGTTGCGCGTTCCCAACGGAGAAGGCCGATGCACGAATCGATCGCGGAACTGATCGCTGAGGGACCCGTTCTCACCGACGGCGCCTGGGGCACACAGATGCAGGCTCGCGGGCTGGCCGTCGGGGCCTGCCCCGACGAGTGGAATCTGTCGAATCCGCAAGCGGTCGAAGAAGTTGCCAAGGCTTACGTCGACGCCGGCAGTCGCGTGATCATCACCAACACTTTCGGGGCCACGAGCTTCTGCCTGGCCCGCCACGGACTGGCCGACAAGGTCGTCCAGATCAACCGTGCCGGTGCCGAGATTTCCAAGCGTGCGGCCGGAGACCGGGCCAAGGTGTTCGCGTCGATGGGCCCCAGCGGCGTCATGCTGATGATGGGTGACGTGACTCCCGATCAGTTGCGCGATGCGTTTGCCGTCCAGGCCCAAGCCCTGGCGGAAGGGGGGGCCGACGCTCTGGTCATCGAAACCATGTCCGATCCGGCCGAGGCTCGTATCGCCGTGGAGGCCGCACGGACGACCGGGCTTCCCGTGGTCGCCTGCATGGTCTTCGACTCGGGCAAGGATCACGACCGAACGATGATGGGCACCACTCCGGAGGAGGCGGCTCGGACCCTCGAAGAGGCCGGCGCCGACTGTATTGGGTCGAACTGCGGAAAAGGTATCGAAGGCTTCCTGCCGATCTGCCGGCGGCTCCGCGAAGCGACCGATCGGCCCCTCTGGATCAAGGCCAACGCCGGTCTGCCCAAGGTGGTCGCGGGCGAGACCGTCTACACGCAAACCCCCGACGGCTTTGCCAGCCATGTTCCCGGGCTGCTCGAAGCTGGGGCAAGCTTCGTCGGCGGCTGCTGCGGCACGACCCCCGAATTCATCCGGGCAGTCGGCACAGTCCTGAAGGGTGGCTCCTCCCACCCCGTTGCCTAGCGGCATAGCGCCAATTTTGGCAGACAATCGTTTAACGCCCAGCCGCAGGCGCCGGCTCTCATAGTGAAGACGGTCTACTCTAGCCGGCGCCTGCGGCTGGGCGTTAAACAGCCTTCTGCCAGGGCTGCCGTTTCCCGCCCGACTCGCCGCCGGTTGAGAAGAGACGATTGTGGTGGTGTATTCTCTAGGTCGTTATCTCCACTCTTCTGTAGGAGGCTCGCGGACAACCCCCGGGTGGTGGGGCTGGGTTTATGGGCAGTTCACCCGATATGCCGGCGGGGCAGTCTATGTAACCGTTCCGCATGGTGCGACCCGATCGATACTTGGTGTTAGCTTTTCGCGAATCGCAGAAACCGATTTGCCGCCGGCGGCGGTGTTAGCTATAATAGATACAAGCGGGAACGGAGACGAGGTATCTCCCGGCACGTGCGAGTGCCGGTTTTCCCGCCCCTATACAATGCCCTCTCTTTGGTTTGCGGTGCGGAACGCTCAAATCGTGATCGTTCGGCGCCGGCACACATGACCTTCGGCAGACACGCCTGACGCGAACCCGGCCTGACCGCCCCAATACATCGCAATTCCCCCTTCGCAACCCCTTGCGAGACCCTGGTGGGTCGCTCATTCTCTCCCCCCAACGAGCGACCTCCAGGGTTGTTTTTTGCGCCGAGTATCTCTTGCGAGGCGGGTGCTGGTGGCAAGTCCGCCCACCCGTCACAATGACGCTGAATCCGCTTGCGCAAGGCGTCCTGCTTCTTCCTTCCTGTCCGCCCTCCCCTGTAAGTACCAAGTCGATGCATTTGAAACTGATTGCCTGCGAAATCCTCTATCGCGAGTTCTGCTGGGCGGCCGCCCGTTCTCCCCACCGCGTCGACGTTCAGTTCCTCCCCAAGGGCCTTCACGACATCGGAAAAGTCGGCATGAACGCCCGGCTCAACGAAGCCGTCGACGGTGAAAACGGTAACGGCTGCGACGCCGTCCTCTTGGGCTACGCCCTGTGCAGCAACGGGCTCGTGGGACTGAAAGCCGGAACCGTGCCCCTCGTCCTGCCCCGTGCCCATGACTGCATCACCCTGTTCCTGGGCGACAAGCGGCGCTACCTCGACTACTTTCAGAGCAATCCCGGCGTCTACTTCAAGACCAGCGGCTGGATCGAGCGAGGCGAGCAACTCGAACAACTCGGTCCGGAATCCATCCAGACCCTGAGCGGAATGAACCAGTCCTACGAAGAACTGGTCGAGAAGTACGGCGAAGACAACGCCAAGTTCCTGATGGAACAGTTCGGCGATATGACCCGCAACTACAGCAAACTCACCTTCATCGAAATGGGCATCGAACCCGACGACCGCTTCGAGCAGGAGACTCGCCGCCAGGCCGGCGAACGAGGCTGGCGGTTCGAGAAACTCCTGGGCGACATGCAGTTGATCACCGACCTGGTCGACGGCAACTGGGACGATGAGCGCTTCCTGGTCGTCCCGCCCGGCCATGAGATCGCCACCACCTTCGACGAACAGATCGTCAAGGCCGTACCGTCAAACTCCCGTCCGTAGGACAGGTTTGTAACCTGTCTCGACATGATGCGGGTTTGTACCGGTCCTGGCATGATGCGGCTCTGCTCCCTGTCGGGACAGGATGCAATCCTGTCCTACGGCCGTTGCCGAGCCGGCATGCCACCCCCAACGGCTTCAAACCCCAACCACACCGCCCCCGGGCGCTCGGCATCGGCAAAGCCGGCCGCTATAATGGTCGCTCCAATGGGTGTCCCACAACCGACCGGACAGGAAGGCCGCCGCCATGAACGGGTACGAACGTCTGATGGGGATGATGAAGGGTGAGGCAGTCGATCACGTTCCCCTCATGCCGATCACGATGATGTTTGCGGGCGATCTGGCCGGCATTCCCTACGGGCAGTACGCGGCCGATCACCGGAAGCTCGTAGAGGCACAACTGAAGACGGCCGAACAGTTCGAGTTCGACTACGTCTCCTGCATCTCCGATCCGGCCAGAGAGGCCGCCGACTGCGGGGCCAGGGTCCAGTTCTACGACAATCAGCCGCCGGCCATCGACGAGACCCGGGCCCTGCTGGCCGACAAGAAGGTGCTGGCCGGCCTCAAGGCGCCCGACCCCTTGGGCGGCGGCCGCATGCACGACCGGGTCCAGGCGGCCGCCCTGTTCCGCCAGCGGGTCGGCGGCCAACTGCTGATCGAAGGTTGGATCGAAGGCCCCTGCGCCGAGGCGGCCGACCTCCGCGGTATCAACTCGCTGATGGTCGACTTCTTCGACGACCCCGCCTTTGTTCGCGACCTGTTCGAATTCGTCGTCGAGATGGAACTGGCCTTCGCCAAGGCCCAGATCGAGGCGGGCGTCGACATCCTGGGCATGGGCGACGCGGCCGCATCGCTGGTGGGCCCCCAGATCTACCGGGAGTTCGTCCTCCCTTACGAACGCCGGATGATCGACGGCATTCACGATATGGGGGGTCGGGTACGCCTGCACATCTGTGGCAACACGAGCAAGAGCTTGAAGGAGATCGGCTCTCTCAAGGCCGACCTGGTCGATCTCGACTTCATGGTCTCGGTGGCCGCCGCCCGCGAGGCGATGGGCCCCGATCAGGTCTTGACCGGCAACATCGACCCGGTAACGGTTGTTCGCAACGGCACTCCGGAAGGCGTCACGGCCGGCGTTGCCCAGTGCCACCAGGACGCAGGCCGGAATTATGTCGTTGCCGCGGGCTGCGAAATACCGCGCGACACCCGCCACGAAAACGTGGCTGCCCTGACGCAATACGCCAAGTCGCACACGCCGTAGGATTCGACCCCACGATCAACCCAGCCCCAGCACCTGGCGAATCCGCGGATCTTCCAGGCTGTCGGCGACCAAGTCGGCCATGCTGAAATCGTGCTGCCGGCTCAGCCCCGCCGGCACGGCCACGGTGAAGGCTCCGGAAGCCGCCGCCGCCGTGCAGCCCGTCTGGCTGTCTTCGAGCACCAGCAGGTGGTGCGGGTCGATGCCGAACCGCTGGGCCGCCTTCTGATAGATCTGCGGATGGGGCTTGCCGCGGGTAATATCGGCGGCCGTCAGGACGAACTCGAAACGGGGCCGCATGCCGAACCGGGAGAGAACCGCCTCGACGACCTCCGGGCTGCTGCTCGTGCAGATGGCCTTCGGGATAGCGGCTCGTTCCAACGCGTTGAGCAGGTCGAGCATTCCCGGCATGGCGTCGACCCCATCGTCGAGCATGCTCACGAACACCTTCTCCGATTCGGCGGCCATGGCCTCCCAGGTGTCGTCGAGCGAATGCCACTCAATCATCTTCTCGAAGCAGACCTGGGGCGGCCGGCCCATGATCGCGTTGCTGAGTTCTTGCGTATACTCGCGCCCCCGCCGCCGCATCAACTCGGACCCGACCTTCCAGTAGACGTCTTCCGTGTTGAACATCAGCCCGTCGAGGTCGAAGGCCACCGCCTCGATCTTGCGGGTGGAACTCTGAAAACCGGCATCCGTCATGACAAGATATCTCTCCGTGGCAACCAGATAAACCCTTAGTATATCGGGGTTTGGGAACGCGGGCCAGGGCTGGCGGGCGGTGCATCTTGCCAGTGCTGTCACGTTTCGGAGACCGAAGCGGGGAGCTTCGCTTGGCCCCTCCAACTCTCTCTGCTGCACGCCAACGACAGCATGCCCCCCGACTGGCAGATTTCTGGCGACGGTGTTCAAATTTCCTGACCGTCACGGATTTTGGGGAGGGTGATGTTGGTATCCACCGAGAGAAGCGGAGACCAGGAGGTTTTGGAGCCAGTTTTCATGGTAACGGTGTTGGTTGAGGCGTTCGGCCGGGCTTTGCC
>JAAYAY010000143.1 GCA_012719125.1 Planctomycetaceae bacterium
GGACCGTGTCCCGTTCACGATTCAAAGTCTCCAGGCAGCCGAACGTTCTCGGTGAACCTGGACGACGGACGCTACTACTGCCACAAGTGCCGTAGCCGCGGAAACCAACTGGAACTCTGGGCCGCCATCAGCAAGCTGTCACTGTACGAAGCCGCATTGGACCTCTGCCGTGTCTTGGGACGCGAGGTCCCATGGATCGAACGCTGGTGATACGTCCACATTAAAGGAACAGAAGAGAAGAGGCACCGGTACTCTGAACTGACAGGAGACGTTGCCTCACCCATAACCCAAGCACTTGGAGTGTCTGTCAAACTGGAGCCACCTCACACCCTCTGCAGACGATGAAGGACCGGCCATGAAGGTGCCGAACCTGGACTCTTTGGTGCCCACCGAGATGAGTCCGCGATTGTGTGAACTGCAGGGTATTAGCTGGGACGCCCTCAGTAGTGTCGATCAATGCAGCGACTTGGCCACGACTATTGGGGCGGTATGGGAAATAGCCTATCCCTCGCTCGTTCGAGTGGACATGCTAAAGATAAACCCAGTTGTGCACCACTTGGTTGTGTTCTTGTATTCGTTAGAGGCAGGGGCGAGTGCGGGGCGCGCGGCCGAATCTAAGCCTCTCGATGCTATTTGGATGTGCCGCTTGCTCACGCTTGCACAGGTCCACGACAGCAGCGCCGAGCTCAAGATCACCCAGAAGCAGGTCAGGGACGTACGCGAACGTGACAAAGCAGCGGGGGATATTCTTGATCTTCGGCGACGGGCAGCGCGCTGGCGCCACCTTGGTGAGGGTACGGCTAATGCCGTTGAACTGCTTTCGTTGGCAAATCACATCCTCGGCCCACGAGGGTATGATTATGATGCAATCGAGCGGATCGTACTCGACTGTTCACGTCATGACTACCCAAGTTTGGGGATTCCAATCCCCGATGACAAGGAGTCACTGCTCCCGATCTTCGTTGAGTGCGACTCACTTTGGATGATCAGCTATCCACACGGCCCTCGAGCGGACCTGTTGCGTGACGAGAAGACCCCAAGCCCTGCGGAGCTTATCAACCAGATTCGATGCAATGTCACGAGTATTGCCAGCCGTTGTGGTGTGAAGGAACCAACTTACGAAGGACTTACGCGACTTCCCAGGACCAGGGCAATTGCTAAGCGAAATCTTGACCTCTGGGCAAAGGAACTGGGAGTGGCCGTCGGTGAGTTCTTTCCACCGCAACGGGCCACGCGGAAGACGAAATGATGTCATCCACCGTCTGTCCGGCTAGTCCGGAAGTGCACAAGGTGGGCGTGTCCTGAGCTCGCAGACGACCGCTCCAAGGCTACTTCGATCCGCCACACCGATGCCACCTATTCGTCATCTCGATGTGTCTTGGTGGATTCGGCCAACGCATCTACTCGAGGGGCCAGCCACCATCAATTGCGTGACGTCTTGATTCTGCGATACTCGTGGAGAGCCACGGATTTCCTTCGCATCCCGCGGCAGCAGCCTGCATCCGGGGCTAACACTTCGGCAATTTGCGAGCCGTCTTGGAATTCGACGACCGTAAGTGCTTTCTGTGCACCGGTTGGCCTAGCTTCTGATGGCCAAATCACTGTACCGTTTCATTGCCATGCGGCCAGCCAACCGCCAGCTCCAACAATTGCTCCTCGACTTGGGATTCGAAGGACGCGAGAGCGTCGAACCGAATTGCCTCGTGTTCGAGCACGCGGAATCGAAAGCCCGCATCTTAATGCCGGCGAACAGGGATGAGGAACCGGCACGAGAAATGGATGTCATCTCGATCCGGACGCACCTGATGCGCCGCGGCCATCTAGATCAGGCCGGCTTCGAACGATTCCTGAAAGAGGGCCCCTGAAAGCCTCATAGTAGCCGCCAGCGACGGGGGCGGATTTCAGGAAGCGGCAGGCAGCGACACACCGAGCCGCTTCAATTCGGCGTGGACGATCCTCGGTACTTTCTGCGCCTTCTTCCGCATATCAAGTACCTGCGCCAGTGCGGCCAAGGCATCCTCAAGGTCTCCCGCGTTCCTGGCTCCGTCGACGAGGTACCGAACAGCCAGAATCGCGTCGAGTTCGTCAAAGCTGGCGTAATCGAGAAGGAGATACTTGATGCCCAGCAATGATACCCGCCACGCGAACGACGGATGCGATTGAAGCGTATCCCGCGCCGCCGTAGTCAGCGTTCTTGGATCGGCGGTCCCACTTTCGGCACACTGCAGTGCGATATCGTACATCTCGCATTTCCGGGCCGAGGAGAACCAGGACTTCATCGGATGCCCTGATTTATCGAGCAGGTCCATCAAGATCTGTCTCGGCTCGTATTCCGGATAACGCCGCGTCAGTGATTGAAAATGTGCGAGATACGACGAGCTCGAGATCGCCTGAAGCGAATACTGCTCATAAGCCTCGCGGCGGCGTCCAGCATCGTAAAGCACTTTTTCGCAGAAATCATCGATCTCAGCGTCTGTCGAACCATACCAGTACAAGCGTGGTTCGTCATGAGACGTCTCGGGCAGAAGCGACCGGGCGTGTTGGATGGCCTCATCGACATGCCCCTGGCGCAAGAGAGCCTCCGCCCAATAGACTTCATAGTGCCAGAAAGGCGGATCCGCCAGGTCGAGCAATCTTCGAAGCTCCTCAAATCGCTCAGACTCAAGCAAGCAGGAGAGGCACGCCGAAGTGCCAACGAAGTAGTAGTGGTCCTCGCGTCGGCTTCGGAGCGCCTTTTCCGTCCGCGGCAACAGCTCTTCGAACCAGTGGTTCCGGAGCGAGTCAGTCACACAGAGACGCCCCCATTGGCCGGTAACGGGCGACAGGTACTCAACACCATCGTCACAGATCGCATCGAAAAGCCGATCCGTCCATTTCCTGCGGAGCTGCTCGTCCGCTGGCGCCTCGATGACGAGCGGCATGAGTTTTTCGATTGCATCATTGACCGCCCGCCCGAGCGCTCCAGAGGAACTATCGATGTGCTCAAGCGCCGGCCAGAAGCGTTCCATCAGGTAGATAGTCGCGTCGACCGCATCAAGCGGATTCTTCTTGTACGCCTTCCGGATCTCCGAGACCGCGGCTCGCAGATTCTTCGTCGCCTTGGCTGTTCCATTCCAGGAATAGAGCCCAGCCCGAAACTTCGGCTTGAATGCCCACTTGGGCTTGCTCTCTTTTGCCATGCTGTCTGAACGTCAGCCTTCTTTGAAAAGCGTTCGAGCCTGAAGCGTACGCCTCCGCTCTTGCATGATCGTCGGCGGTCTTGGCCGCCACCCCAGAATCGATGCTGTCAATCGTCCCAGCCATTCTTGAACTTCCGCGGTGCTCACGCAATAATACCCGTGGCATCGCGGAAGGAGTACCGGAGATTGGCCCCTGGCCGAAGCTCGTCCCACATTGGCCAGCTTTCCCAACCGGAGCTATACTTCAATGCCAGCCGATGCACATCGTCGCGGTGCCCACTATGGTGCCGAGGTGCCGCCAGCGGTGCCCCAAACCTCGCCGCGTACTTGCACGATTTGCATTGATTTGCCGCGAAGCGGTGGGCGGAAGAAGGCTCGCGGAGGTTTGGCGCAAGCTCAAAGACGTCTACGCCTTGCGGCGTATCTCATTACGAGAAAAGGACTTCGGTCCGAAAACCAAAGTCCTTTCTAAGAGTATCCCCGACAGGATTCGAACCTGTAACCTTCGGCTCCGGAGGCCGACGCGCTATCCAATTGAGCCACGGGGACGTTATCATAACCTCTAGCCCTGCCAGCTTTTGCAGCGTGGCAAGCCGGGCTCGGCAGGGAAGTCTGACAGGAATCGCAGGTGATTCACCCAGCCTCGTCCGTGCCGATCGCTCGTAGCGATGGACACTGGGATTATAGCGGGTTCTTGTGGCGGTGTACAGCAGTCCCCGCAGGTCTCGGGGTGGGCTGGGCCGGTGGGGAATGCGTGAAAGATTGGTTGGGCGGATCCCCCATTCGGTAGCCGTATCGACCAGGGCAGCGACGTTGGGAATGGAACTCTGCATCACACGAGACCTCCGCGGAAACAGGGGCCATTATAGTCGAATCGCCGCGCCGGACGACGCAATTCTCCACAATTTCTGCGCAATAACGCCTCTCCTCAACGCCCTGCCGGCCGGATAGAACAGAGGTCGCCGGTTCGCTGGCCATGGCCGGCAGTGCGTGCACGATTCGCGGTCGATTGCGTTCCAACTTGAACAGGAGCCATGTGGATGAACGGGAAATCGGGTCTTGCAATGGCAGTAGGCATCGCCGTTTTGGCGGTAACTGGAACTCATTCCTTGCTCAAGGCGGACGACACGACTTCGCAGCCTGCCGGCGTCAAGAACGTTGCCAAGCCGGCGAGCGTCAAGAAGCCGGTCCGGCCAACGGTCATCTTGACCGACGTGCCCGTCAGCCGAGTCGAGCCCGTCGCAGGCCAGGCTCCCAGCCTTCTTCCCGCCGGCAAGAAGTGGCAACTGGTCTGGCACGATGAATTCGACGGAACGAAGTTGGATACGTCGAAGTGGAATTATCGGCTCGACTACTGGGGCTACAAATCCCCAACGTTCACCGACGAGGGCGTCGAACTGGATGGTAAAGGCCACCTGAAGATCAACCTGATTCGCAAGGACGACGATTTCTATTCGGCGCACCTTCAAACCGGATCGCTGACGTTCGACATTCCCCGCGATGCGAACGCAAAGGGTTTCTGGCCCTTCGGCGTCAAGAAGGAAGCGAAATTCATGCACAAGTTTGGCTACTACGAGATTCGCTGCAAGCTTCCGAAGAACGACGGCTGGCACGCGGCGTTCTGGCTCCAGTCGCCGTCGATCGGAGCGCATCCGGACCCGAGATACGGCGGCGTGGAGTGCGACATCATGGAGAACTACCGCCAGCATACCGAAGGCACGATCGGCTGCGGCTGCGGATGGGGTGGCTACGGCAAAGAAAACAAATGGTACGGCCACTTCTGGTTTCCCTATCAGGAAACCGAGGACGGTTGGCACGATTACGGCGTCGACTGGTCGCCCGAGGGATACGTCTTCTATGCCGACGGCAGGTTGGTGGGCAGGCAGATGGCACCAGAATGTCCCGTTTCGGAGGTGGACCAGTTCATTTTGGTGTCTACCGAGTGTCACGGCTATCATCGCTCGTTTGCTCGCGGCGGCTTGGAGTCCAAGGATCCCGACGGCTGGTGCGGCAAGCCGGTACCCGAGTTGTTCAAGGCGGTTCTGCCCGACTGGTTTGAGGTGGATTTCGTTCGGGTCTTCGACGCGGAGTAGCGAGTGGATGAAAGGAGACGTGCTCCGCTACGGCTGGCCCGAGCAGTGGATTCGAATCCTTGGCAAACGTATCGGCAAGATCCACGTCAAGGACTACAGCGTGAAGAAGATGGAGAGCGAGGGCTTGTGGAAAGGCTTCGACGTGCGTCTGGGCGAAGGGGATTGCGATTGGTCCGCCGTACGCAAAGCCCTGGCGGAGATCGGCTATCGCGGGTGGGCGACCACCGAACTGGAGGGCAAGATGGCTCCGTCGCTGCCCGACATGGCCGTCCGCCTCGGCCGCGTGCTGGATTTGTGATCTGAGAAACCGCTGCTTGAGCGAGGTGTGCTGTGAATCGGCGAATGGTGGGACTGGCCGTCGCGTTGGTGATGGGTGGCTGCTGCACGTTGGCTATCGCCGGTTCGCCCGCCCGGGTGCGGACTTCGCCGCTAGTGATCCCCACCTACGAAACCGGCCCGGTCGATGTTCTTCCTCCGCTGGCGGTCGACATGTTGCCGCGATCTTACCCCGTGTATCCCTACCCTCTGCAGGAGCAACGCGAGACGGAGAAGAGAGACAAGACCTACGAGTCGGTGGTCTTGGAGAACGACTACCTTACCCTGACGTTCCTTCCGGAACTGGGCGGCCGGCTGATCAGCATCTACGACAAGGTGGCTCACCGCGAAGTGCTGTTCCGCAATCCGGTGATCAAGCCGCTGCTGGTGGGGTTGAGAGGTGCGTGGGCCGGAATCGGGATGGAGTTCAATTTCCCCGGCAGCCATTCGGTCACTTCTCACAGCCCGATCAAGTGCTCCAAGCGGCAGAACGACGACGGCAGCGCCTCGGTGGTGCTTTCCGACATCGAATGGGTCAGCGGCATGGAGTGGCGAATCCGCATCACCCTTCAGCCTGATTCGAACGCCGTCCAGCAGGAGTCGGCCTACTACAACCGCACGTCGCTGCCGCACCGGGGCTATTTCTGGACCAATACCAAGATCCCCGCCCGGCCCGACACGGAATTCCTCTTTCCGCCGTCCATTCGTTGCGGGCGGATTCACCCGCCCATGGACACCACGCGGATCTGCGAATTCGATTATCCCGACTTCCAGGGAATCGACGTCAGCAAGTACCGGAACGTCTTCTGCCCGTTTCCCCTCTTCGTCGCCGATCTGCGCGGCAACTGGTTTGGCTGCTACCACAAGGAGCAGGACGCCGGCATCCTCCACTACGCCGATTGCGGCACGCTCCCCGGGCGGAAGATCTGGACGTTGGGAACCGGCGACGACGCCCATGCCATGAATCATGCCATTACGGAGGACGGCTCGCCCAACATCGAGGTCCAGTCGGGCCCGTTGGAACTGCAGACCGACTTCATGCTCTGCGCACCCGGCGTGGCCAACGTGTGGCAGGAATGCTGGCTGCCGGTCTCCGGGATCAGGAACCATCTCCACACCAACCCGCAGTTCTCCGCCGGCTTCGAAACCGCCGAGGCAGGCACCACGTTCTACTTCTATTCCTACGGAACCCACGATGCAGTCACGGCCGGCGTCCGGTGCGACGGCCGAGCCACAGAGTCGGCGATAACCAACGTGGTTCCGGGTACCGTCGCCAAGATTGCTATCCCGCAGACGATCGCCGACGTGCGGGCATGTTCGCTCTGGATCCAGGACGCCAAGGGCACCGACCTCTTCCGGTACGACCCCAAGGCGGACGGCCCTCGCCCCATGGCAACGAGCGAAACGGTCCCTCCGCTGGCCGAAGAAGCGGCGGAATCGCTGTACATCACGGGCCTCTATCACGAAGAGCGAGGAGAAATCGACGCCGCGCAGGGCAAGTACCGCGACGCCTTGGCGGTCGATCCCGGCTACTCGGCCGCCCTGACTGCCCTGGGACGGCTACGCCTGGCACAAGGCCTGGCGGCCGAATCGGCTGATCTGCTCAACAAGGCGGCGTCAAGAAACCGGCGAAACGCCGATGCTCACTACTATCTGGGACTCGCACTGGCTGAGAAGGGCGATTCGTCGGAGGCCCAATATCATCTGGAGCGCGCCGCCGCCGACCCGGCCTTTCGCCTGCCTGCCACGGCGGCCCTGGTCGCCGTCATCGCCAAACGGGGCCGACTGCCCGAGGCATTCGCGCGTTTGCGCGGTGAGCTTTGCACGGCCGAAGGACGCCTCGCCGCGGATCTGGCCCACGAAGTCCTGCTGGAACGCTACTTGATCTGTGCTCGCCGTCTGGGTTCTCCAGCGGAACAGGAAGACGCGCGAAAGGCGTTATCGGCCGTTCACGAGGACAATATCCTACTGGCCACCGAAGCCTGGTTGGCCGTGCGAACCGAACACCTCCCACCGCTGTTGGCTGCTGAATCACGAGCCAATCCGCGGCTCGTGCTCTGGGCGATCCTGTACTACACGGATCTTGGGCTGGACGACGACGCGTTTGCTTTGTCCGTCGCTGCCGTCGCTGCCGGCAGCGACGATCCCATGGCTGCCTATATGGCGGCCTCCCTGGCTCTCAAGCAAGGCGACAGCCAGAAGGCCCGTTCCTACGTTGACGCAGCGGAAAGCCACGCGACGGCCGGCGTGTTTCCCGATTCGACGGCCATGCTCGCGGTGTTTCAAGGGCTTTCGGCCCGTTTTGGCGATGCGCCGAAGATCGACTACTACACGGGACTCGTGCTTGCGTCGTTGGGACGATGGGACGAGGCGGCACAGGCCTGGGAAGCCTCGATTCGCAAGGGGATGCGCGAGTTCACGGTGTATCGCAACCTGGGGCTCTACCATTGGAAACAGAAGAAGAACCTGGCCGAGGCCGTGCGGTGGTATCAGCAAGGATTCGATCCCAGCCAGATCAACTACAAGTACGTCTGCGAGTTCGACCTGTTGCTGGCAGATCACGGCGATCATGCGGCAAGGGAAAGGCTGTTCGCCGCGTTGTCCGAGCCGTTACGGGCCGACAGCTTCGTGGCCGTGCGCTACGCGGCCTGGCTGTTCGACACGGGAAGGTACGAGGAGGCGATCGCCCACCTGACCGGCAAGAAGTTCTCGCTCTACGAAGGCAAGAGGACCACGCACCGGCTGTTTGCCGAGGCCCACATGAACCTCGGCCAACGAGCCCTGGAGAAGCATCGGTACGGCGACGCCGAGGCCCATTTTCGCGCAGCGACGACCTATCCCTGGAACCTGGGCGTCGGCCGATCGCGCGGCCGTTTCGACATGAAGGCCCAGTACTACCTCGGGCTCACGCTGCAGCGAAAAGGCAACGTGAAGGAAGCCGTCAACGTCCTTTCCCAGGCCCTGGCCGAAAGCCGGCAGTACTCGTTCCCGTTTGTTCCCTTGAAGACCATTCGCTGGGAAACCGATGCCTTGCTCGACGACGCGGTGATGCAGGAGAACAAGGAATACGAAGCCGAAATCGAAAAGCTCTTGACCGCCATAGCAAAGGAGCCAAGCCGATGAGGCGTGCGTCACGACCGCTTTGTTCGATCTCCCTGCTGTCCGCCGCGTTGACGATCGCCGCATGCCCTGCCGGTTCACGGGGCCTCAGAATAACTTTCCCGAAGTGGAATCACCATGACAACTGAAAGGGACCATGAATGATGCTGCTCAAGAGGGTTGTATGGGGGCTGGCCTTGCCATGGATGCTGGCAGGGGCATCAGCAGCCTCCGACGACACTTCGTCCGGGTCCAACGATGAGATCAAGACCTTTGTTGTCGTCTATGCAAGAAACGCCGCGCCGATTCTGCATATCAACGGCGAAGAGGTTTCCTGGCAGAATACGGATCGTTCTCGGAAGACGCCCAAAGGGGTGTCGGTCGTCAAGTACTCCACGGTGCCCCGTGTGAACGAGGCGGAGAACATGATCGGAATCGTTGCCACAGCCACCGGCGAGAATCCGGGGGTGAGAATCGAGGCGAGTTGCCGGGAGACCGATGCGAGGTGGAAGGCCGGAACGCCCGGGGATGACAATTGGCTGCAGACAGGCTACGACGACAGTGCCTGGTCGGAGGCCGTCCCCGAAGCGCGGAGTTACAGTTGGGGTTCGCAAGACAGTGTGAACGACCCAGCCTCCTATGCCTGGGCCTCCGACGTAGCGGCCCCGAAGGCCTGCTTCCGGCAAGTGATTCGCGGCGTCGAGGAAGCGGACCAGAACGTCAAGTACACGGTTTGCGATTGGGGGAAGGTTCTCGACGGTCTGGGCTATCACCGCGCCGTCGTCCGGGTCTCGGAGGATGCCGGAAGACCATCTGACTTCGTGGGCACATACGAGCAACGCGCATCGGACGTCAACGTCGTGTGGGCGCACATCCCGTGGCGTAGACGCGACGTCAACCCCGAGCAGAAGGCGATCTTCATCCACGATCACAAAACGGGAAAGCGGATCGAAAACTTCGAAATCGTCCGGTTGACTCAAGAATACCTCGATGTGGCGTTCGAGCCCCCGACCGTCCCGGGCGAGTATGAAATCTACTACCTCCCCTACTTCGAGCGCTACGACAGGCCGAGCTATTGGACGACGATCGAGCAATATACCAAGCCCTACGACCTCTGCGACGAGAACTGGCGTGCCCGGGTGAGCTGGCGGGTCGGAAATCCCGACGCGGTGGCGCCGAGGATCGCCGACGGCAACTGGCAGCGGCTGCCGAGGGCCGAACTCGTCGAAATACAGTCGAGAACCGAGTTCGACAGCTTCTACCCGATGGAAGTGCCGGCCACGAAGGAGGAGGTCGCCGAAAGTGTCGCGGACAACCGGGGACACGACTATCTGGTCTTCCCCGAGGACAGAGAGTATCCCGTCAGGATGTTTGAAACCATCCCGTTGAGATGGGCAAAGGCCGGCCCGCCGTCGGAATTCGCCGGCGAGGCCCGGCCCGGCGAGTATTACTGCTTCCAGATCGGCGTCTTCGCGACAAACAAGGGTATCAAGGACGTCGCGATCGAATACTCCGGGTTGAAGAACGAGCAAGGCGATGCGATTGCGGCAAGCGAATTCCGCTGCATCAACACGGGCGGCGTGGACGTACTCGGTAGGCCCTTCAAAAAGACCTTCAACATGCTGAAAGGAAAGGTCCGTCCGCTGTGGATCGGGTTCCAGGTGCCCGACCATGGCAAGGGGACCTACCGCGGCACGGTCGTCGTTAAGCCGGAGGGGATGGCGCCGACCTCGGTGAACGTCGCCGTCACCGTCGCCGGAGAACTCATTGCGGACAAGGGCGACGACGAACCGTGGCGTCATTCGCGGCTCCGCTGGCTCGATTCGACTCTTGGTCTGAACGACGACGAGCTTGTCCCCCCGTACACGCCGTTGAAAGTCTCAGGCAATCGGATCGAATGCCTGAACCGGGCGGTGGTTTTCGGTCCCGCTGGAATGCCGCAGCGCATCACAAGCAACGGCAAGGACGTGCTGGCGGCTCCGATAACGTTTGACGTGATCGTCGGCGGAGAACCCGTCGCTTGGAGTTCAAGCATATCTGACAGAATCGTTCTCGAGAAGCCGGCCAAGGTCATCCGCGAATCGGCGGCTAGAGTCGGGCTTCTGCGGTTGATGAACCGAAGCACGATGGAGGCCGACGGAGTGGTCCGGTTTGACATCGCGCTTGGGTCGGAAGAGGACGTCGCTATCGACGCCGTCGTCGTTAAGGTGCCGTACCGTCTCCAAGCGGCCAAGTATCTCACCGCCGGGGCGATTGCCTCCGGCGGGTTCAGGCCGAAGAGCGTCGATTGGAGCGCAAGAAACAACGCAAGCGTGTGGATGGGCGACTATGACGCCGGGATGCAAACGAATTTCCTCGAAAGAACGAACGGCCGCGTCGTCGAGGATCGCGGAATGGTCCTCCTTCAAGCCGAGACGGGCAAGGGGAAGATCGCAAAGGGCAAGGAGTGGCTCTTCTCCTTCCGGCTGTTCATAACCCCTTTCAAGCCGGTCAACGACAAGCTCCATTGGAACACGCGGACGATCCGGTTCACCAGGAAGACGGATATCGGCACTCTCTCGTACAGGACGACTCCTGCAGATGCCGAATGGGGCACCGTCGTGCACACACACCACGGCACCCCCGAGAATCCGTGGATCAACTATCCGTTTCTCTCGACAGACACGCTGAGCGCAGCGCAGAGAGACATTATTGAGAAAGGCGGCCTTGGCGTGCAGTTGTATTATGGCGCGCCGGCGATATCAAACCGAGCCGTGGAACTGTGGGCAATCAGGAGCCTTGGCACCGAGGTTCTGGTGGGCACCGACGTGTACAACACTGCCGACTGTTCTCCGCTGATCGTTGGCCATCCCTGGTTGCGCGAACACCTCGTGACTGGCTTCAGTCGCAGGTGGGCATGCCCCATGGCCCCCGGCGTTGTTGACCAGTCGATCAAACAAACCACACTCTCCCGCTGGTACAGCTACTACATCGAAGGGCTTAACCTGCTGATACGGAAAGGTTGCATGTGCAGCCTTTACCTTGACGGCATCCCTTTCGATCGTGAGATCATGAAACGCGTGGCCCGATCGTTGTCGAAGGCCAACCCGGAATACAGAATAGAGTTCCACGGCATGGCCGGCTCCGTGTGCGATCGGCTGGAACACTTCCCGTACCTCACGAAACTCTGGTTGGGAGAGTTCGTCAACTACAATCTGCCGCCCGACTACTGGTTCGTTGAAGTGTCCGGGATTCCATTCGGCATCACCAGCGAGATGCTTGACAACACGCGCACGGCGAATCCGTGGCGTGGAATGATCTACGGGATGAACGACCGCACCAACGGACAATGGGCCGGGCCGTTGTACAAATTCTGGGACGATTTTGGCATTCAGGATTCGGAGTGGATCGGCTACTGGGACCCCGAGTGTCCCGTGCGCAGCGGCCGCGACGACGTCATGGCCGCGGTGTACAAGAAGCGAGACAGATCGCTGATCTGTCTGGCGTCGTGGGCCGGCGACGACGTTGAGCTGGAACTTGCCGTCGATTGGAGGGCACTCGGGCTTGACCCGTCAAGATCGACTCTGACGGCGCCCGAGATCGAGAATATCCAAGGCGCCCAGACGTTCGGTATTGGAGATCGGTTGCCCGTCAAGAAGGCGCAAGGTCTGATTTTGCTGACCGTCACGGATTTTGGGGAGGGTGATGTTGGTATCCACCGAGAGAAGCGGAGACCAGGAGGTTTTGGAGCCAGTTTTCATGGTAACGGTGTTGGTTGAGGCGTTCGGCCGGGCTTTGCC
>JAAYAY010000144.1 GCA_012719125.1 Planctomycetaceae bacterium
AATGGCCCGCGCGGCCCTGGCGGCGTCCAACCCCAGGGACGCCTTCTTCTCCCACCCATTTATTTGCCCTGCCATTCCTCAAAAAAACCTCTTCACACCAGCGACAATCATCCAGCTTTACCCACTAAAAACCCGGAATACCCACAATTTGGTTGGCGACGACAAGCGGCCGACAAAGCAAGAGAAGGAACAGGCTACCGAGACGATGAAACGAATCGAGAAGGAGAAGAATCTCAAAGGGTTCCTCAGCAAGTAGGCGAGAACAGAAGAACGCGCCGGTGAGCGCGGGGAAAGTGCCGCGGCTATCGGTGTTCGCTTGGTTTACATCCCGTCCTGCGACTCCCCCTTCCCTTTCGGCCCCCACTGGCGAATCGCCTGGTCGGTGGCTTGCTTGCGCTTCTCGCCGCCGGCACCTTCCAGGTCGCGGAGCAGAATGCCGTAGTGCTGCAGCGTGGCTTCCAGCGCGGTCCGCAGCTTTCTGATATCGGCTCGCTGAGCCATGCTGGCGGCCGCCAGCGGTTCTAACCAGCCCTGCATCAGTTGGAACTGGCTACGCAGCACATTGAGAATGTTCCGCGGCACCTGGTGCATCACGTGGACTTCCTGCACCGGGCTGCCCGGCTCGCCCACGGCCGGGGGCGCCTTGGCTTCCGACGCAGGAGCCGCCGCCGGCGCCAGGTTCTTCAGGCTCTCGACGAGTTCCTTGACCGCCTCCGGCGTGAAGCCGGTCGGCTGATTGCCTGCCGCGGCCATGGCGGCGACGGCCGCCTGGCTGTCGGCGTGCATCTGCGTAAGGCCTTGGCCGAGCGTGGCGTTGATCCCCCGGACGCCGCTCTCCAACGCGTCGAGCTCGGCCACCAGCGTGGCGACGCGATCGTGAAGGCCCGTGTCGTGTTTCTGTTGAAGCAGGTCGCCCACGCTGTCGACGACCGCCTCGCGGATCGCCTCCAGCCCGTCGGAAAAACTCCGCAACTGCACAACCACCTGGCCGACGGCGTCTTCCTGGTCGATACCCCGCATGCGGACGTTCTCCTGGTAGGTCCGCTGGATCGATCGCCAGCGTTTCGTTTCTTCGTCCGAAAGGCAGCCCATCAGTTCCTTGAACTTGAGCATGTTCGACTCGGCGTCGGAAGTGAGCGTCTGCGAATCGTTCTCATAGTTCGAGAGGATCTGCGTTTCGAGCTCCTGGTCGTTCATGATCGGCACCACCTTCTCGGCGATGCGGTTCATGTTGCGGTACGACCCTTGCAGCTTGAAGGGCGGCTCGGTGCGGTACTCGTCGGCCATGGCGGCCGAGCGGATGTACTCGCGATTGACGGCCAGCACCACGTCGCGCACCCGCATGAGCTTCTTCATCACCGCCACGAACTCGCCCAGCTCTTCGGTCGAGTAGTTGCCTTCCAGTTCGACGCCCTCCTGGACGCCCCGCTCGGCCAGGCGGATCACCGAGTAGACGTCCTTCTGGCTGCGCGTGGCCAGGTTGTTGAGCACCGGGTTGGACGTCAGGGCGTTTTCCAGGTAGCTCATCTCGAAGGCGTCGCGGTTGTCGCCGATGATCTCGCCCAGGTTGTAGACGTCGGCCCGGTTCGAGAGCATGTCGGGGATCTTGAGCTTCTGCCCGCTCTCGGTGTAGGGGTTGCCCGCCATGACGACCACCACCTTGCGCCCCCGCAGGTCGTAGGTCCGCGTCTTCCCTTTGTAGACGCCTTCCATCTTCCGCTGGGCGTCGCAGAGCGAAATGAACTTCTGCAGGAACTCGGGATTGCAGTGCTGGATGTCGTCGACGTAGATCATCACGTTGTCGCCCATCTCCAGCGCCAGGTTGAGCTTGTCGACCTCCTCCCGGGCGGCCGCGTTGGGCGCTTCGGTCGGATCGAGCGACGTCACCTGGTGGCCGATAGCCGGCCCGTTGATCTTCATGAAGATGATGCCCAGCCGGTTGGCCACGTACTCCATCAACGTCGTCTTGCCGTAACCCGGCGGCGACACCAGCAGCAACAGGCCCATCAGATCCGTGCGCTTCTGCTCGCCCACCACGCCGACCTGCTTGGCCAGGTTGTTGCCGATCAGCGGCAGGTAGACCGTATCGATCAGCCGGTTGCGGACGAACGACGTGAGCACTCGTGGGCGGAACTCGTCGAGCCGCAGCTCGTCGCGGGCCTGGTCGACCAGATCGCGTTTGAGGCGGGTGAACTGGGTGAAGGCGGGCACAACCTCTCCGGCAAACGTACCAACCCGCCGCATGAAGCGGTTGTAGTCGAGCCGGTAGCGCCCGCCCTCGACCACTGCGTGGTTCCCGGCCAGCCCTTCCAGGTCGCGGCGGACTTGCCCTTCAATAATCTGGGTTGCGTCGACCTTGCCCTGCAACAGGAGTGCGGCCGTCTCGTCGACGAAGTCTGCGACGTCGTCGCGATCGGCCCGCTCGCTGAGCAATCCCAGCAGCCAGTCGCGTGCCAGGGCAAACTGGGCGGCCGAATCCTTGGCGAGCGAGGCCAACGAGGCCTCGGCCTTCTCGGCGGCCCCCTTCTGCTTGACCGAAGTCTGAAACGCCTGGAACAGATCTGCCGCCGTGCGGCTCACCGCGAAGCCGCGACCGGAAACCAGCTCGCAGAACAAGTATTCGGCGGCCTCGTCGGCAAGCGTGCGATCGAAGAGCCTTGTCTTGTCGGCGAAGCAGCCCAGCATGCCCGCCAGCTCGGCCACGTAGCGCCGCCGCACGTCGGAGCCGGGAAACAGCCCGTGAATCAGCCCCACGCCGCCGAGCTTGGTCGACATGAGCGATTTCTGGCTACGATCGGCAAAACTGTTCCAGAACACGCGGGCCATGGCCCGGGCGACCGGATCGAAGCGCAAGAGGCCGATTCCTTGACGCATCTCCAGCAGTGTACCGAGAATCAGGGCCGCGTCGTGATCGTGAACGCCCTTCACATAGCCTTCGGCGTAGCGCGGTCCCATGTACTTCTGCACCGCGGCCATGCGCTGGGCAGGCTCGGCGGCCAGGAACTCGTCGGCCGACAGCTTGCCCTTCTCCACCTCGCCGTACATCAGATACGCCAGGTACTCGGCCCGGTAGACCTCGCGGTTCTCACTGACGACCTCCTGCTGCCAGACGGCCCGCGTGGCTTCCAGCCGCTCGTCGCGAATCGGCTCGAAGAACCGCGTGCCCGTCAGGTGCAGGCAGATCTCGTCTTCGCGCATGACCGTGGTCAGATCGAGGGCCTGGACGTTGACCGAGAAGTGGTGCGTGCCCAGCTTGATCACGTTCTCGCCGGCGACGAACAAGTCCTGCCGGTCCTTGAGCTGGCGGACGGCGTCTTCCTTGATCGTCTTCATCCGGCCCTGGATGTCGTCGACCTTGACCGAGTCGTCCAGGGCGGTCAGTTCCTCGACGATGCCGCGAACCTTCTCGATCATCAGGTCCGAGGCGAAGTAGGCATTGATGTCATTGACCGATTCCATGGCCTCGACCCGGGCCTTGATCCCGGCCAGGATCCGGTCGGCCGACTTCATCAGTGCCCCGGCGCGGCGGTTGCGGGCTTCGACGAGTTGCAGCTTGCGCGACTCGAAGGCGTTGTAGATCTCGTCACGTTTCTCCGCCAGTTGGACGACGAACTCGTCGAACTCGGAGAACCGGCCCTCGAGTTCCTCGACCTGGACCATCACCTTGGTGAGGAATTCGTCGCACTTCTCGGGCGTGTCGCAGACGTCGAGATAGTTGACCACGCCCTGGTTGAGCAGCTTCATCTGCGAATTGAACTCGGCCACTCCCTCGACCGACAGCAGTTCCTTGCTCTTCCGTTTGAGCGCCGCCCGGGCCGTGTTCACGCCGGCGAAGATCGCCGAAATGTTGTCGATAATCGTCGTCCGCTGGGTGGCGTCGTCGATCTTGAGATTGCTGACGATCTCGATCAGCATCTCCAGTTCGGAAGCGCTCTGGGCGATTTCCTCCTCGAGCTTCTTCGCGTCGGCCGCTTTCTCCAATCCGGGGATGCGATCGTGCTGCTGCTGGACCGTGGCCTGGTAAGGGGCCAGGGAGTCTTCGCGGAGGAGGAAGGCCACGGACTGCTGAGCCAGCCGGTCGGCCTCTTCGGAGACCTTCTTGTCGAGCGTGTCGACCAGGACCGCATCGACGTAGCGCAGGTCGCGCAGCGAGATGATCTCGCCCCGCACGGAGCGCAATTCGGCCAGGGAGGTGACGAAGTCGTTGATGTGTTCGAATCGCTTGCGGCCTGCGGCGGCAATTGCCTCGCGAGCCCGCTGTTCGGCCTTTTTCGTCTGTTCGGCCGTGTTCTTCTTGACTCGGACGACCTTTTCGAATTCCTCGACGGCGCCGGCCGCCGTGTCGCGGATCTGGCCGAGCACCTCCTTGAGGTTGTACGTTTCCGGACGGTCGGTCCAGAAGTAGGCGTCCATCGTGTCGCCGGCCGCCTTGACGAGGTCGAGATAGAGCGCCGCGTAGGGCTCTTCCCGGTCGATCAGGCCGAGGATCTCGGTGCACTCGGCCATGGCTCGCACGATGTCCTTGTTTCCCACCTTGTAGAGAAACGAATCGGTATTCGTATCGGGCCTGAAATCGTCGCTCACGTAGGGCGTCTGCCAGATCTGCACCACGTGGTGCTTCTGGGGCTCGGCCGCGGCCCGAAAGCAGATCAGTTCGCCGCCGTCGAACAGCGTGTAGCCGTTACAGACGAGCGGCGTTTCGACCTTCTGCTCGATCAGGTTGTATTGCAGCAGCACGTAAACGCCCTGCAGGCGGTTGAAGAACACATAGAGGTAGTCTTCTCCGTTGGGCGAGGCGATCCGCCGCTCGAACACCATGTCCGACACTTCGCTCTCGAAGGTCTTGTGCTCGCCCGTCTGCAGGTAGTAGCCGTTCGAGAAGATCAGCCCTTGGTTGTCGGGCAGCAGCACGCAGGCGTCCTTGATCGAGTCGAGCCGCATGCAGGTTTGCAGCTTCTCGTTGAACACCAGGTGGCGGAACTGCTTCTCCTGATAGGGCCGGATCTTGAGCAGGATGATGTTGCCGACGATCGCGTAATAGATCTCCGCGTCGTCGAGCGTCTGGTCGGCGTTGTCCACCGGTTCGGCGTAGATGCCTTCGCCCGAGGCCGTGTTGTTCTCGACCTTGACGGTCAGGTCGCCGCCGACCGTTTCGACGAATACGCGGTCGTCGATGGAGATGTGCGGATACTCGCCGAAGACGAACTGGTCGCGGGTCGTGCGGATCCACTCGAAGTCGTGCTGGGGCGGATAGCGGATCTCGTGATCGCTGCGGTTGTCGACATATTCCAGCTTGTCGTCACGCACCAACCACTTGAACGCCTTGATGTCGTCGACCGTTTTGCCGATGCGGAATTTCATGTAGAGGTGCGGGCCTGCCGTGAAGAACTTGGCAAACATCGCACCTTTGTAGAACCGGTAGATTTCCTTGAAATCGCGAAGAAACCGCTGATCGCCGATCAGGGCCGCATCGTCGGCCTGAAACTTGCCGTCGGCGAACCGGTAGACGGAGAAGACGTCTTCCAGATTGGTTTCGGTCTTGAGGCCGAAGACGACGTTGTAGCCGAAGATGAAGCGGTGGTTGACGGCCACCATGTCGCGCGGCGTGCAGTTGTGCTGGGTCGTGAGCCGCTCGGTGCCGAGCAGTTCGGTGTCGATCGATCCGAAGACTTCCTTGCGGGCGGCGTTGAGTTTCTCCAGCCGCGCACGGAGTTCCCGGCCCTGCGCCGTGAGCCGGTTGCGGATGATCTCATAGGTCCCGCCCTCGAGCTTGACCTCGGCACCCGTTTGCGGCGTCGTCTCAGATTGCGGTGTTTCTGCCATGAGGGATTTCTTTGAAGTGGCGGAGGCGGCCGTTCAAAGGAAATCCTAAATCCTAAATCCGAAACAAATCCGAAATCGGAAGCACAAATGCTCCAAACAGCGATCGCGCTGGAGAGCGATGTCGGCTGTTTTCGAGCGTTTCTGTCATTGGTGCTTTCAGAACTTTGGATTTGTTTCGGATTTCGAGATTCGGATTTCGGATTTCTGTCTTACACTTCTTCTTTGACCGGCGGTTTGAGCGCTGCAACTCGTTTGCCCGACAAACCGGCGTCCTTGGCCAGGCCCAGCAGCCGCTGCAGCTCGCTGCGGGTTTCGTCGCTCGAGGTGAGGGTCAGCATCCGCCCGATCAGGGCCGCGATGGAGAGGTCCTTGACGTCGTCGGTGCTCAGGTTGAACTGCGCGATCAGCGATTCGAGCTTCTGGCTGAAGTACTCGGGGTTACCGTTGAAGAAGGTGTTCTTCACATCGGTGAGCACTTCGCTGTTGTGGACGAAGCGATCGACCGCCTTGCCCCCCTTGACCGACTCGACGATCTTGTCGAAGAAGGTCGTCTCGCCGCCCACGATGTCGATCCGGGCGCTCTTGAGGGCCTCGCCCACAATGCCGGCCTGGGCCTTGGCGATCTCTTCCTGGGCGGCAATCGCCGCGATCTCGATGTCCTTGTCCTTGTTGAGCTTGAGCTTGAACTCTTCGTGCTCGCGGCCTACGCCGTTGAACAGCTTCATGGCCTCGGCCTTCTTCTCGATGCCCGAGGCGTCGGCGGCGAACTTGAGTTCCAGCACGTTGGCTTCGGCGGTGCCCTTTTTCTCGATGGCCACGGCCATGGCCTCGACCCCCTTGGCCTCGGCGGTGGCCTTCTTCTGGTGGACGTTGGCCTCGGCGGTGCCGTACTTCTCGGTCGAGACGGCCTTGGCTTCCATCACGGTGGCTTCGGCCAGGCCGATGGCCGCATGATCGGCCGACTTGGCCTCGGCCAACATCTTCGTGGCCGCCATCTCCTTCTCGGCACTCGCCCGCTGGGCCTCGGCCTCGATCACGATCTGCTCGGCGTGCTGCTCGGCCGCCAACTTCGACGCCTCGGCCGCCTTGACCTGCTTGACCAAGGCCTCCTGGGCGTCTTTCTCGGCCAGGGTGACTTCCACCCGCTTGGCACGATCGGCCGTGGCAAACTGCTCGGTGTCCAGAATCCGCTGTTTCTCGGCGACCACGGACCGCTCGACCTCGACTCGCTGACGGATCACTTCCTGGATGTTGCGCTTCTCGACTTCGACCGCTTTGTCTTTATCAATGACGGCCAGTTCGACGAACCGCTCGCGGTCGACCACCTGCAACTGGCGATCCTTTTCGACCCGCTCCGTCTCGACTTTGTCGGTCCGCTCCTTGCTCTTCATGGCCACGATGATCTGGCGATCCTTGTTCTGCTCGGCCACGTTGACTTGTTCTTCCGTGGAGATGCGGGCGTTCTCGGCCTTGAGCCGTTCTTCCTGCTGGACCTTGGCGGCCTGGGCCTGCTCGCGAGCAGTGACCTCGGCAATCTCACGCTGCTGCTTCTGCTCGGCCTCGACCTGCTGGCGTTCCAGGGCCAGGATGGCTTCCCGGGCCTCGACGTCCTGCTTCTTGATGATCTTCTGCTTTTCGCGGGTGATTTCATTGGCCCGGATGTGTTCCTTGGCCGTCAGTTCCGTGATCTTCTTGATGCCTTCCGCGTCGAGAATGTTGTGCATGTTATGCATCTCGAGCGGCGTCTGTTCCAGGTAGTCGATGGCACAGTCGTCGAGCACGTAGCCGTTCAGGTCGGTGCCGATCACCTTGAGGATCTGTTCCTTGAACCGGTCCCGCTCTTCGTAAAGTTCGACAAAGTTGAAATGCTTTCCGACGGTCTTGAGGCCCTCGGAAAACTTGGCGTCGAACAGTTCGACAAGAGCGGCGCGCTCGCTGGCGCGGGCGCATCCCAGCGACTGGGCGACCATGAGAATATCTTCCGTCAGTTTGTTGACGCGGACGAAGAAGGCAACCTCGATATCGGCCCGGATGTTGTCCTTGCACACCAGGCCGGCTTCTCCCCGCCGGTGGATTTCGATCCGTTTCACCGAGAGGTCCATCCGCTCGGCCTGGTGGAAGAAGGGAAAGACGAGAATGCCTTCACCGGAGACGGCTTTCAGGCCCCCGAATCCCGCTCGCACGATGGCCACTTCAGGGCCGGCCTTTCTGTAGATCTTCGCAATCAGGACCACAAAACCGATGACGATGACGGCGGCGAAGGTGCCGCCGACGCCGAATAGTAGTTCTGTGGGAATAGCGGCAAAAAGGGGAGTCATGATTGGACCTCTTGTTCGGCTTTCTCGACGAAGTAGATTCCTTGCGCTAAGTCAATTTCAATGATCACCGCCCGGTCTCCCTTCGCAAGCGGTTCACTTCTGGTTCGTGCATTCAGGAGCAGGGGGGCTCCTTCCGTCGCACAACGGATTTGGCCGGACTGCTCGTTGAGCGTCGGCGTTACGACCGTACATTCTCGCCCCATGAGATCCCGCACCCTCGGGGCTTCAACGACGTCGAACTTCCCCCGCAGGGGCTGCGTTATTATCTTGGCACAGGCTACCGCGATCACCCCGTTGCGGAGCAGGATGAGCAGGTCCTGGGCAAGGGTTGCGTGGTTCTGGGGTTTGTCGAGAGCCATGGTCGACAGCCACAGGGCGAGGGC
Source organism: Planctomycetaceae bacterium (assembly GCA_012719125.1). GTDB lineage: Bacteria > Planctomycetota > Planctomycetia > Pirellulales > Thermoguttaceae > JAAYAY01. The sequence goes on from JAAYAY010000144.1 coordinate 8,525, forward strand.
AAACACGCTCAGCCAGACCATCAAGGGAACGCGCCCGATGTTCATGAATCGCAAAACGACCACGCCGAGGCTGAGAACCGACGCGAACGCACCTGGTTCAGCCACGTCGATGTCCAGGTCGCCGTCGACGTCGATATCGCCGCCTACGTCGGCGTCCATGTCGAGATCGAAGTCAAAGGCGTCGAGCGCGAGAGCTCCGATGAGGACGAGAAGCCAGTAAAGCAACACGAGCCCCAACAGCACCGTCGGGACGACGTTGGTTCCGGCGAAACAGGCTTCCAGTAATTCCGTCATAGCGAAATGTACCTCACAATTGGGCACGCGACCCGTCAGTCGGGGGATTAGCCGACGGGTGCGCAGCCCCTCCCTCTGGTCTCCCCACGAACACTCCATTCAATGGGAATATTCTATCCTGGCTTGCCCAGCCTCTCACCACCCGCGACCGATATATGCCGCAGAATATGAAGAATTGCCACACCCGAATGTGGGGCGTGGGTGGGTGATGGGGCGGTGTCAGGGCGGCTTCGGACGGTTAAGCATACCGCTTCCGAAACCGGTCGAACACCGAAGTGAATTCGCCAGTGAGAGGTGAATCTTGGAGTGCCGGCAGGTTTTCCTCATGGCAGTCCGCTGTCCCACGGGTCCAGTTGAAGTTGCCGGTCGGCACCGTCTTGGTGACGTACTTGTGATGCGTATCACCCATCGTGGGTCGCTCCTGCCGGGCGCGACTAATTGCGGTTTCCACTGGAACGACGTTCCCGGCATTCGGCTGGCTTCCCATGTGGGCGCCTCGCCGAAGAAGCGAGAGTGACACCCGGCAGGAGTCACCCACTTGCCCTGGCCAGCTTCAACAGCAGATACATCTCCCCTTGGTGCCGGGCCTCGTCGTGCAGCCCGTGGAGGATCGTTCCGGCGAGGCAACGGGCAGAGCCCTCCGGAATCACCAGCCGCTCGGCGGGCGTTTCTCGCAGCACGCCAAGCATCCGCTGCAACTGAAGCGTCAGCAGCCTGGCAACCTCGTCCCGGCCGGGCCAGTCTTTCGTCGACGTTACGGGCCGACAGTGCATACCGAACTTCGTTTCCCACCCCTTCGGCAACTCACTCTTCTTTGTGAGCAGCTCCAGGCACAGCTTGTCTTGGAGCCACAAGGCGTGGCCGGCGTGCCAGAGGATATGGTTCGACGTGCCCCGCGGCGCCCACAACAGTTCCGTATCGGCGGCACCGAGCAGGAGATCGAGCGTGCATCCCCGCACTTGCCGTGCGAGGTCGCAGAGATGAGACGGCCCGATCTGAGGCTCAGTCATCAGCCGGCCTCCCAACCCTCAATCACGGCCAACGCCGTGTTGACGTTCCCGAAGGGGGCACTGACCTGGATCCCCGCGATCCGATCGCTCACCCGGCGGACCGATTCCTGGGCGATTTCCACGCCAACCCGCAACTGCTCCTCGCGGCTGCCGGCCGCCTCCATCCGCTCCATCACCGAGTCGGGAATCTCCACGCCGGGCACTTCGTTCTGCATGAACTGGGCGTTGCGGAAGCTGGCCAGCGGCCAGATGCCGGCCATGATCGGAATCTCGTACTGCTCGACTTCATCCAGGAATCGCAACAACGCCTCCGGATCGAAGACCGGCTGCGTGATGGCAAACTCGGCTCCCGCTTCGACCTTCTGACGAAAGCGATCCAACTCTCGCTTGCGATCGACGGCCGTCGGGTCGAGGCCCACGCCGAGCAGGGCCTCGGTCTTGGGCTGAATGGCCTGCCCGCCTAGATCGATGCCCCGATTCAATCGGCGCTGGACGGCCACCATGCCGATCGAGTCGGTGTCGAACACGCCCGTCGCCTGCGGGTAGTTGCCCAGCTTGGGCGGATCGCCGGTGATGAACAGGATGTTGTGCGCTCCGCAGGCGGCGCAAGCCAGCAGGTCGGCCTGCATGCCGATCAGGTTGCGGTCGCGGGAGCAGAAGTGGAGGATCGTTTCGATGCCGACTTCGCGCTGGATCCGTTCGGCCGTGATCAGCGGCGAGATGCGGGAACTGGCCCGGGGCCCGTCCGGAATGTTGATCGCATCCACCCCGTGACGGTAGAGAATGCGGCTCTTCTCGATCGTGGAAGCCAGGTCGTATCCGCGCGGCGGAACCAGTTCGACGCTCGTAACCCACTTCTTGTGGGCCAGACGCCATGCCAGTCGCGATCGATCGGCCAGCGGCGTCGGCGGCTGTTCCTCGACTTCCGGGGCCGCCTCCTGGATGACCGGCGCCACGCGAGCCTTCGACAGCGGTTTGACCGCCAAGGCAATCTCGTGGATGTGTTCGGGGCCGGTGCCGCAACAGCCCCCCACGCCGCGAGCCCCCAAAGCAACGAACCGCAGGGCGTAGGTTGTTAGATACTCGGGCGAACATAGGTAGATGCGTCGATTGTCGACTTCTTTGGGAACGCCCGCATTGGGCTGAACGACCAGCGGCTCTGCGGTCAGGTGAACCGCCCTCTCCACCGCGCTGAGCAAACCCGTCGGCCCGGTGCCGCAATTCACGCCCCAGGCCACCGGCAGGGGTGAACCCTCCGGCAAGGGACTGAGCATCCGTTCCAACGATTCTCCCGAAATCGTCTCCCCGTTATCCGTCAGGGCAAACGAAACCATGAACGGCACGTCGGTCCTGCCGGCCATCGCCGCCGCACAGCGTTCGACGGTCTCCCGGTTCGGCAGCGTCTCGAACAGGATGAAGTCGGCCCCGCCTGAAAGGAGCCCTTCGACTTGCTCGGCGATCATGGCGTCCCACTGATCGGCATACTGGGGCTGGGCAGGGAGCGGGCCAATGCTGCCGGCGACAAACACCGGCCGGCCGGCCCCGTCGGCCACCTCTCTGGCCAGAGCGGCTCCCGCTCGATTGATCTCGACCAACCGGTCGGCCAGTCCGAAGCGTCCGAGTGCAATACGGTTGGCCCCAAACGTGTTGGTCGTGAGCACGTCGGCCCCGGCCTGGCAGTACTCGGCGTGGATCTGCCGAATCAGCTTGGGCTCGGAGAGGCAAAGCTCGTCATAGCAACGGTTTGTGAAGATATGGTGCCGGTAGATCTCCGTCCCCATGGCACCATCGAACACGAGCACCCCCTCACGAAGGGCATCTTTGAAACTGGTTGAAGCGGGCATGTTTTCGCATCTGGCTCATAGTGTCTCGAAGTCACGAAAAAGGTGACAGCCACCTCTTGCCGGAACGGCCGGACCAACCTTGGGTCGGTGCCCGGTGCTTCGCACAAAAGGTGGCTGTCACCTTTTTCCGCCCTTTGAGCGCCGGTGGCGTTCCACAACACGTCATTCATTCTAGGAAATGCCGCCCGATTCCGGGAGGTGTGCTGCCAAACCGTGGCATAATGGTGGTGTCAAACGATTTGTGCAAGCACCTCTGAAACTGCCCGCCTCCATCCGATAAACATGCCCCTCCTCCACCTCGAACCACTCCACCGGCGGACCACCAAGTCCGACCTCCTCGCCTTCCTTGAATCGGCAGGCGGACTCAATCGCCGGCACGTCGGACGCATCGAACTGCGGGGCCGCGAGGCCACCGTCGAAGTGCCCGAGGGCTGGCAGGACCGGCTCGTCAAAGCCCTCGACGGTCAACTCCTCGGCGAAGGCCGGGTGCGGGTCTGGGCGGACAACCCGGCGATCTCCAACGCTAGCGGCGAAGACCACTTCACCCGGCTGACTCGCCTGCTGGACCTGGAAAGCAAGGCCGAAGCCCGACAGGCGGCCGAATACGCCGCACGGCTCTCGCCCGCCGAGGCCGAACGGTCGGGTACGAGTCTTGTCGACCTGGTCGTCGTCGACGAAGACACCGGCCTCGGCGGCCACACCTTGCTCCAACTTGCCAAGCACAACCGGGCGCCGCTCCCCTGGACCCGTCTTGGCGTCGGCAGTCCCGTCTTTCTTTCTGCCGGCAGCGGACGTCGCACCGACGGTTACCACGGCGTGATCTGCCAGCGGGGCACGATCATGGTGCAGGTCGCCCTGGGCCGCACCGGCGACGATCTGGCCGACCACGACCGCTGGCGGCTTGATCTCTCCGGCGACGAGGTGGCCGCGACCCGGCAGAAGGTCGCACTCCAGCGAGCGAGGTCCGCTCGGGGGGAACGTCTGGCCGAACTTCGCGACGTGCTCCTTGGCCGGCGCGAGCCGCAGTTCCATGCACTGCCGGACCCGACGCCTCTCAATTCGGGGCTCGACGCGGCCCAGCGAGAAGCCGTCCGGTTCGCCCTCTCCGCCCGCGATCTGGCCCTGATCCACGGTCCACCCGGCACGGGCAAGACGACCGCCGTCGTCGAACTCATCCGGCAGGCGATTCGGCGGGGCGAAAAGGTCCTGGCCACCGCGCCCAGCAACATGGCGGTCGACAACATCTTCGAGCGTCTCATCGCGGCCCGAGAGAATGCCGTTCGTCTCGGCCACCCGGCCCGCGTCATGCCCCATCTTCGCGAGCACACGCTCGATCTGCTCGTCGACGAACACGCCGACGTCCGCCTGGCACGCAAGCTGGTCAAGGAAGCCCGCGTGCTGTTCCGCCAGGCGAGCCGCTACACCCGGGCCAGGCCGGAACCGGGCGCGAAGCAAGCGGCTCGGCAGGAAGCCAAGAGCCTGCTCGACGACGCGCGGCGTCTGGAGGCCCAAGCCGTCGAGCAGATTCTCGACCGTGCCGACGTGCTCTGCGCTACGACCACGGGGCTGAGCAGCGAGATCCTCGGCACCCGCCGTTTCGACCTGGCGGTGATCGACGAGGCCTGCCAGAGCACCGAGCCCGGCTGCTGGATCCCGCTATTGTGGTGCGACCGGCTCGTACTGGCCGGCGATCACTGCCAACTGCCGCCCACGGTTGTCAGCCAGGAAGCCACAAGCGGCGGCCTCGGCCGCAGCCTGTTCGAATGCTGCATCGACCTGCTCGGCCGACCGATCTCGCGGCGGCTCACGGTCCAGTACCGCATGCACCAGTCGATCATGGATTTCTCGTCGCTGGAGTTCTACGACGCCGAACTCGAAGCGGACGACAAGGTGCGAACTCATCTCCTTGCCGACTTGCCTGGTGTGCAGGCCGAACCCTTCACCGAGACCCCACTCGATTTCATCGACACGGCCGGGGCCGGTTTCGACGAAGAAATCGAACCTGACGGCGAAAGCCGCTTGAATCGCCAGGAAGCCACCCTCGTCCAGCGCAAGGTACGGCAACTCCTGGAGGCCGGCCTCGCGGCCGCCGATATTGCCGTCATCGCTCCCTATGCCGCCCAGGTCCGCCTGCTCCGCCAGCAGCTTTCCGGCGAGGAACTCGAGATCGACAGCGTCGACGGCTTCCAGGGCCGCGAGAAGGAAGCCGTGATCATCTCGCTCGTTCGCTCCAATCCGCGGGGCGAGATCGGCTTTCTGGGCGATGTCCGCCGCATGAACGTGGCCATGACCCGTGCCCGGCGCAAACTCGTCGTCATCGGCGACAGTGCGACCCTCGCCGCCCACCCCTTCTACTCGCGGATGCTGGAGTACTTCGAGAGCGCCGGCGCGTATCACACGGTCTGGGAGGAAGAGGAAGTCGTTTGACCCAAACGCACCTCGCAAGAACCCTTGCCCCAAGAGACGATCGCCGCTATCCTTTCTGGGAATTACACCAGGATCTTGACGCTTTCAGGCCCCGGCTCGAAAACCACAACATGCCAAATCCACGCCTCACCTTCTGGCTGCGCACGCTGCTCGGCGCTGTCGGCGGTATCGTTCTCTGGGTTGTCCTCTATCTGCTCCGTCCGGATCCGCAACCGCTTGGGGGTCTCGTTCGTCCACTCAGCCTTCCCGTGGTATGGTTGTTCGACGGGATCGTGGAACTGTTCTGGCATGATAACCCCGATCAAGCAATGTTCATCTATCCGCTGTTCTGCGCCGTCTTGGCCGGCTATTGGGCTGGAATCGGAATTGCCGTGTCATGGGCGATTTGCCGACTGCGCAAGCAGAGAGCATGACGTTGACACGCAGGACGCCCTGTTTCCGCGGCACACAGTCCATCGTGTCGCCTGACGGTGCCTGCTTGTTCACGTCGCTGTCGATGCCGATTTGCAGTTCGCCCGTGGCCAACGCGAGCTAACTGGTAGATTCTCTTTCTCCGGCTGCCTACCACTTGAACCCGCCGATGGTGCTGATCAGGGCGTAGACCGACAGTGCGAAGTAGATCAGCGTCCCGACCACGATCACGGCGTGCCAGGTGATTCCCGGGCGATACTCCGGCGCCAGTCGGGTGTGCAGCAGATAGACGAGCATCACGGCCGAAAGCGCCAGGACGGGTGCTTCCAGGGCCGAAACCAGCATGATCAGCACCACCGGTTTTCCCGTGAAGAGCAAGGCGAAGATCACCAGGCAGAAGGCTGCGACACCCAGCCGGTACCATGTCAGTTCGGACCATCGCCGAGCGCCGGGGGCAATGATCCGCACGGCCGCACTCACGGCCCGCGACTTGCCGTCGACCAGCCCGATGATCGTCGAGGAGAGGATGGCCAGGGCGGCGACGACGAAGACGTAGACCGCTTGGGGGCCGGCGGCCGACGTCAGCATTCGCGACAGCGTGGCCATCATTTCTTCCTGGGCGGGTACCAGGGGGCCGCCGTCCGGGCCGGCCGTGCCCAGGGCGATCGATCCGATCGCCAGGAACGCCAGCGATACGAACAGCATCACCGCGTACGACAGCCCGGCGTCCAGATTCGCCACCGAGAACTGCCGGCGCAACTGCTCGTGATTTCCGGGAGGATCACCGGCCGAATCCGAATTGCCGCCCCGAGCGGCGTAGCCTTTTTCCAGGATCCAGAAGCTGTAGAGGAGCGTCGACGTGCCGCCGGCCGTCCAGCCCAGCAGGCTGATGAGCGTCTGGCCCGAACCGGACGGAAACCGGGGAATGCTCTGTTGGACTAGCCAGCCCAACCTGGGTTGAAACACGGCCAGGCTGTAGAACACGCCGGCGAGCAGGATCAAGGCCAGGGCGAAAGCGACTTTCTCGACCGGCCCGTAGGCTCCCTTGAGCAGCATGAGAAAGACCACGGCCACAACCACCATGGCCCACTGAATCATCGACAGAGCGGGGCAGACGGTGTACAGGGCCGATCCGCAGGCCAGGGCGATCCCCGAATAGCCCGCCGCGCCCAGCAGGAAGACCAGGGCCAGAACCCAAACGCACCAGTTACGCGGTCCCGGCAGATGGGAGAAACCCTCGAAGATGTCTTCCCCCGTGGCGATCGTGTACCGCGCCAGGCCCAAGGTGAGTGCCAATTTGTAGGCGATGGAGATCAGGATTACCCAACCGATCGACAGTCCGAACATCGCCCCTGCCCGGGGCGTGAGGATCAGTTCACCCGATCCGATCGCCGCCGCGGCCAGCAGGATACCGGGACCGATGTGTTTCAGTTTGGCGCCGAGGTTTTGAAGGGGCAACGAGGGAGGTTCGGTCATGGTGATGGTTGGACCATTGGTTCCAGATTCGTTGATCCCAGTTGATAACCGAATTCTTGCCGAGGATCAACAGAGGGGCGTTTGTGTGCCGGAATTCATCCATCAAGACGAGGGCACTGCTTGCGAGCAAGCAGTGGCACACCGTTTCTGCCCATGATGGCGAAGACTTGGCTCGCACCGAGAACGGCGGCGATGCAGACGACTGGGATGAGCGGCGCCCGCATGCGGATGTTGGTCCAGTAGAAGGTGTGGATCGCGGTGAAGCTGGCCGCGAGAAACAGCCCCCAGATCCAGCCGCGGACCACCAATTCGCGAGGCACTCGCCCCCGAAGCAGGCAGGCGAGCCCCACGAGGGCCAGCAACGACTCGGCGGCATAGAAGGCACCCACCGACCAGCGAGCTACGCGGCGGCGCGTTCCTTCCGCGTCGGCCGAGCGATGGGGCACGAGACCCCAGAGGCGGGATACGCGAACGAGACAGGAGTAGGCGAACGTGCCCGGTTCGTTGCGGATCACGGCCAGGGCCTCGGCGTAGGCCAGGCGGTCGGCCGCCACTTCGTCGCCCGGCGTCAGGCCGCGTGAGCGCAGCGACCAGTCTCGATGGAACTGGTCGGCGTCCCAGACCTCGCCGGGTTGGGCCGTTCGCAGATACTCGTAGAAGCTCGTGTTGTTGGCCAGCAGCAGCGTGAATCCGCCGTGATTGGTTGTGAGTGTCGGTTTGCCGAAACGAACCGCGTTTCGGATCGCCCACGGGCTCAACACCAGGGCCGCTGCGATTCCGCCGGCGGCAAGCAGGCGAAATCGATCGCGCCACCGATCGGCAGCCAAAGGCATAAGGAGGATCGTCAGAGCCATCCAGACCAGGAAGGTAGGACGGCTCAGCACAGCCAGGGCCATGATTGCTCCGGACAAGGCTGCCCGACCGGCAGTCGGTCGTTCGGCGCATCGTGTGGTCGCCAGCAGGGCGGCCACGGCCAGGAAGCTGGCCAACGTCTCCGTCATGACGAGCGCCGAGTGGATAAGCAGCACCGGGTCGACGGCCACCAGGGCAGCCGGCAGCGGAGACCACCGGCCGAGTCCCCAGTGCAGGGCCAGCCAATAAGTCAAGACGACCGTCGCCACGCCCAGGGCGACGTGAAGCACCGCCAGGGAATACCAGAGCGGCGGGTCGACGAGCCGGCAAGCGGCGACCACCAGCGGGTACAGTACCGGGCGCGTGGCGGTCGGTTGATCGCCGCAGCCGAAGCAACCGCGCTCGACGACGTTGAGGGCCACGGCCCGATAGGCGTCGGGGTCGGCGACGAACGCCTCGGGCATGGCCGCCAGAATGCCGATGCGGACCGCCAGCGTCGCCGCGATCAGAATCGCCAGCATGCGTCGATCGGCGGATTTCGCTGCTTCTGGTTGCCGGCCGTGAGCATCGGTCATTGTTGGAAGGCGTAGAGCAGGATGTTCAGGCCGATCTTGGCAGCGTCTTCACGAATGTATCCGCGGCATTCGAGAGAGTTCTGCTTCTCCAGGGCGCAACTCAGATCGAAGCGGGAGAAGATCACGCCGTAACGGTCGCCGAAGCGGATGCCGTCCAGGTCGGGCGGGACTTTGCGGAGGACGTCCTCCATCCGCCCGCCGGCGCCGCGCTCTTGGGGATCGCGTCGCGTGACGGTGCTGAGATCGAAGCCGCCCCGCGCCGTCGTGAACAGGGGATGATCGGCCGGAATGGGTTCGAGCGGGTTGTCGGGGAACATGGCGGCCATTTCGCGGCGGAAGGAGTCGCCGAAGGCCTGGCTGGCGCAGATAGCGTTGGCCATCAGCAGCCCGCCCCGTTCCAGATAGGTCTTGAGCTGTTTTCGCTCCGCTTCGGTCAGCGTGAAACGATTCCGCCCGTGCATGAAGACGACCGGATAGTTGAAGATGGCGTCGTCGGTGATGCTGATCGGTTCGTCTTCGGCGGCCGTGCGGATGCCGAGTTGAGCGGCGGCCGTTTCCATCAGGTTGGCCAACGCCCGGGGAGCCGCCTCGCATCCGCCGGGGTGCCGCAGGTTGGCGATCCGGATGCGGCCGCGGTCGAAGGGGTCGTCGGCCGCCTTCTTCTGCGGCTGCGACAGCATTTCCTCTTTGCCCTTGAGCTCGCGGTTGGTCGCGTAGGCCAGGATGTTCACGCCGGTCGAAAGGCCGGCCTGAATCTGGTCGGCTACTCGCTGGGGATACTTCATGTCGCGGCCCGCGCGCGAGAGTTCCCAAAGGCAGGAGAGGGAAGGCCGAAACTGGCCTTGCTCCGCCGGCGGACAATAGACGACGCTGGTCCGGCAACCGAAATCGATCCCGTAGATGGGACGCGTGTAGTCGGGATTGACCTTTTCTTCCGTCCGCCAGATGGGATGTTCCGGCGGCAACAACTGCAGGCGGTACTCGGGCTCGGGAAAGACTCGCTCAAGGAGCTTGCGGAAGCCGCGGTCGAATTCGTAACCGGCCGAGTAGGCTTCGACGAACAGGAAACCGCTGCGATCGACGTAGCCGCGGAGTTTCCGGGCCACGTCCTCAATTCCGGCCTCCGAGCCGGGTAGCGGATTGTCGCCGCCGCAGAAGTAGAGAACGGGCGACTGGAGGAGATCCTCGACGGTCGCCTTGCGGAGATCGACCACCTGCCAGGTAAGATCGAACTTCCAGCGGGATTCGACGTAGCGCGTGAGGTTATTGACGTCGCTCTTGTGCTGGTTCCATTGCTCTTCGTCGCCGTGGCGAAGTTTGGCAAGCAGAACGGGCCGGCGCCCCTTGGCCAGGAACAGCAGGGCCATGCTGGTGGCGACGCGAGGGTCGTTTTCGCCCAGGGAGGAACCCTGCCAGTCGTCGCGCAGAGAAGCCTTGATGCCCAGGAGGACCTCCGTTCCCTCGCGATACCAGTCATGGTCGCCGATGAACCGCCGCGCGGTGAGCCGCCCGACGCGTTCGAGGCAGTAGAGGTAGTAGTATTGCCACGTTCCACCAGTCATGCCCGGATTGTGGGTTACGGCGAAATTGCTGCCAAGCCACTGGAGTGCTCGCTCGATGCGATCTGCGTCGGACGGGTTCTGCTGGCAACAGAGAATCTGCTCGCCGCGCACTTGGGCATTGCCCTCACGCACGCGCCCGGAGGCAATCGCCAGGGAGGCGATCCCGGCACAGGTCATGCTGCCGTAGCCGCCGGTTCGCTGTTCGACCGTATAGCCGAAAGAACCGTTGTCTTGCTGGCAACGCTGCCAGTACTCCTGGGCCAACTTCCAGGTGCGATCGGAGACACGCACTCCGGCCCGTTCGGCCTCGTGGAGGGCGAGCAGGGCGAATTGGGAGTTGGAGTTGTCGCCTTTGCCGGCACCGGTGCCGTAGGACCACGACCCCCGGTAGTCGCTCTCATTATTCACCTGGGTCTGTTCCAGCCAGCGCACGTTACGGCTGATGAGGTTGAGGAAACGCCTGGGATCGGCCTGGGCGAAGACCATCGTCTGAAGCGAGGTTGTGTAGGTCTGGACGGCCAGATTATTCGAGGGGGACCCCTTCTCCAGGAAACTCAAGGCCCTCTTGATATCCGGATCGTCAGGGGGAACCCCCGCATTGAGCAGGGCAAGTGTGCAGAGTGCCGAGATGCCGGCTTGCCCGTGCTCGGCGTGACTGCCGAACGAACCGTCGCGCTGTTGCTGCTTCTTGAGGTACCTGACCCCTCCCGCGATGGCCTTGCGCACTTCCTCGGGCGAGATATCGCCCGGGATAGCCCGTACGACCGGCACAAGCATGGCAATCAGCAGAACGGGCAGAAGGATCAGATTTCGCATGGTTCGGTGCCTCTGGAACGAGGACCTGTGCACAAGCGTCTATTATAAAACGAGTTGCGCGGAAAGACACAACGTGGGTTATGTTTTAGCATACCATGATATTAGCAGTCGCGGGTAGAGTGGGTGACACCTGCCGGGTGTCACCGGAACCGGCGCTCGCCGGCTGTTCGCAGAACCCAACTCGTGTCTGCTCGCGCTCTTGGCGGCTCTCCCTGGTGCGTTATGCTGAAGCAAACGCACATCCGCTTGCCCAAGAGCACCGGCCAAGAACCGTGCTGCGGGTTAAACGATTGCTTTGCAGAGACTTGCGGTTCCCGGCGTTGTGCAACCAATACGGAACAGCCCCCATTCGAGGATAGAGCCTTGTCGACGAAAACACGCAGCCTTGGCGACGTTTTGCAGGATTTCAGCCAGCATCGCAAGCTGATGCAGGAGGAACTGCAGAAGGTGATCGTGGGCCAGTCCGAGGTGATCGAGCAGATCTTTGCCGCCATCTTCACCCGGGGTCACTGCCTGCTGGTCGGCGTGCCGGGCCTGGCCAAGACCTTGATGGTCAGCACCCTGTCGCAGATCCTCGACGTCCAGTTCAAGCGGATCCAGTTCACGCCCGACCTGATGCCGTCGGACATCACGGGCACGAACGTGCTGGAGGAAGACGAGCACGGCAAGCGGAACTTCCGTTTTGTCCACGGTCCGATCTTCACCAACATCCTGCTGGCCGACGAAATCAACCGAACGCCGCCGAAGACCCAGGCCGCCCTGCTCCAGGCCATGCAGGAACGCGAGGTCACGGTCGGTCAGAACACCTACGCCTTGCCCGAGCCGTTCTTCACCATCGCAACCCAGAACCCGATCGAACAGGAGGGGACCTACCCGTTGCCGGAAGCCCAGTTGGACCGGTTCATGTTCAACATCAAGGTGGACTATCCCTCGCTGGAAGAAGAGGAGCGGATCCTGGCCTCCACGACGCGGAGCGAGAAGGTCGAGATTCGCAAGGTTCTCTCGGGCAAGTCGATCGTGAACTTGCAGAAACTGGTCGGGTCGGTGGCCGTGAGTCAGTATATCATCAAGTACGTATCACGTCTGGTTCGGGCGACGCGTCCGAAAGACGAGATGGCGCCGGAGTTCATCCGGGACCTGGTCGACTGGGGCGCCGGGCCCCGTGCGGGTCAGTTTCTGATCCAGGGCGGCAAGGCGCTGGCCGCCATGGAGGGGCGATTCTCGGTGGCCATCGAAGACGTGCAAAAGATCGCCATCCCGGTCCTGCGCCACCGGATTTCGACGAACTTCCAGGCCCAGGCGGAAGGCATGACCAACGACGACGTCATCCTTCGCCTGATCCGCGAGATTCCGACGCCCGAGATCCCCAAGTTTGAACAGAAGGCCTAGCGCCGCCCATGTCGACCGCCGAAAAGTATCTGAAGCCGGAAGTCATCCAGCAGATCAAGCGGCTCGACCTGCGCGCCCAGTTCATCGTCAAGGGATTCCTGCAGGGGCTGCATGCCAGCCCGTTTCACGGGTTCTCGGTCGAATTCAGCGAGCATCGCAAGTACACCCACGGCGACGACCCCAAGGACATCGACTGGCTGATCTACGCCAAGACCGACAAGTACTACGTCAAGAAATTCGAGGCCGAGACGAACATCACGGGCTACCTGGTGATGGACCTGAGCCGGTCGATGGGCTACACCTATCGCCAGGAGTTGACCAAGTTCGAATACGCAATCTGCCTGGCCGCGGCACTCTGCTACCTGATGATCCACCAGCAGGACCCGGTGGGACTGCTCACCTTCGACGAGCGAATTCGCAACAGCCTGGCGCCCAAGTCGCGCCGCTCTCATCTGGGCGACGTGCTGTCGCTGCTGGCCAACCTCAAGCCGGAAGGCAAGACCAACGTGGCCGCCAGCCTGACCCAAGTGGCGGCCATGCTCCGGCATGCCAGCCTGGTGATGGTGTTCTCCGACCTGCTGGCCGATCCGGAACCGATCCTGCAATCGTTGTACCGGCTGCGGCACGGGGGGCACGACGTGATCCTGTTCCACATCCTCGACGAGGCCGAAGCGACCTTCCCGTTCGAGGGCATGGTCGATCTGGAGGACCCCGAAACCAATAACCGGCTGGAACTCGACGCCGACGCCATCCGCCACGACTACCTCGACCAGTTGGAATCGTTGCGCGAGACCTACCGCCGCGAGTGCGCCCAGTCCGGCGTCGACTACGTGCCGCTCGACACGAGCATGCAGTTCGATCGGGCCCTGACCGAGTATCTGGCGAACCGCAAAGGAAGGTAGCAGCGGGAGTTGTCAGTTGTTAGGGTTCGGGGTTCAGATTGAGTTGTCAGGGTTCAGGGTTCAGGAAGAGGAGATAAGAGGTTGCAGGAGAGGAGTACAGGCAATTCGCGAAAGAACGGTTTCACGAGGTGGGACGATGGGTGGTTTTCTGAAGATTGAGGATTTGCTGGTTTATCAGAAGTTGTGTTTGCTGCATATCGATGTTTGTGATCTGACGCGGAGTTGGCCGCCGGAAGAGAAATATGAACTTGCCTCCCAGGCTCGACGTGCGTCGAACAGCGCTCCGGCGAACCTGGCGGAAAAACATAGTGATCGACACGTACGGAACAAGATCGAGGGCGTCAATCGAGGTCGAGGCGAAGCCCTTGAAACCGTGCACCATCTGTACATCGCCAAATTAAAAGGCTACATCACCGAAGAGCAGTATCAAACTTATCGAGAACGCTACCTCGAGTGTGTCCGCATGCTCAACGGAATGGAACGCACTCTCGACAAGCAACTCGACGAAAAACCCCAACGCTGGCCCCATCCACCCCACCCCCCCAAATCCTAACAACTCCTCCTGAACCCCAAACCCTGACCCCTCACAACTCCTCCTGAACCCTGAACCCCGAACCCTGACAACTGTCGTCGATGACCTTCCTCACCCCCTCTCTACTCGCCGGAATCACATTGATCGGCTTGCCGATCGTGCTGCATCTGATCATGCGGCGGAAACCGCGGCGGATGGAGTTCCCGGCACTGAGGTTCCTGGAAGCGAGGCGCGAGACGAATCAGCGGCAGTTGCGGTTGCGCCATCTACTGTTGTTGTTGTTGCGGGTGGCGGCCATCCTGTTTCTGGCGGTCGCCCTGGCTCGTCCGAGCGTGAAATTCTCGGGGTCCCTGGGCAGCCAGAAGGCGCCGGTGGCGGCGGCCCTGGTCTTCGATACGTCGATGCGGATGCAGTACGTCCACGAGAACCGATCCCGGCTGGAGGCGGCCCAGGATTTCGGGCTCTGGGTCCTCGGCCAGTTGCCCAAGGAAAGCGAGATCGCCGTGCTCGACGCGCGGCGCGGCCCGGCCACGTTCCAGGCCCACCGCGGCGCGGCGCGGCACCGGATCGAACAGCTCGCGACCACACCGGCCGCCCAGCCCATGACCGCCGTCCTGGAAGAGGCCGTGCGGCTCGTGGCCACCAGCAAACTGGCCGGACGGGAGTTGTACGTGTTCACCGACCTGGCACGTGCCGCCTGGCCGGCAGAGACCGCAGCGGCACTGCAAGGGATGCTGGCAAGCCACCCGGAGATCGGCATCTACCTCATCGACGTCGGGGTGGAAAAGCCGGTCAACACGAGCCTGGGCGAGTTGCGATTGTCGGATCAGATGATCTCCAGCCGGGCACCGCTGACCATTTCCACCGAGATTCGGCGCCGCGGTAGCGAGGAGACCCGGACAGCCGAACTCTACCTCGAAGACCTGGCGGCTCGTTCAGGCAACAGTGCCCCCCAGAAAGTCCGACAGCAGATCGTCGAACTGGGCGGCGACGGCAGCCAGCGGATCGAGTTCAAAATCGATCTTCCCGAGCAGGGAGCCCACCAGGGCTACGTGGAAATTGCCGGCGACGACGCCCTGAGCTGCGACAATCGCCGTTTCTTCAGCGTTGAAGTGAAAGACGCCTGGCGGGTGCTTGTCGTGGCCCCAACTCCCGCTGAGGAACATGCCCAGTATTTGACGTACGCGCTGGCCCCGCTCCGGTTCCGCCAGGAAGGGCGTGCCCGGTTCGACTGCACCACGATCGAATACGGCGCGTTGCCGCGGCAGAATCCCGCGGACTATTCAGCCGTCTGGCTGCTCGATCCGCCCGGCCTGGAAGCCGATAACTGGACCAAGCTGGAGGACTATGTCCGCGCGGGGCACGGTCTGGCGGTCTGCCTGGGCGCGGGTGCAAGTTCCCCCGGACCAATCGAAGCGTTTCGCACGTCGTCGGCAATCGCGGTCCTGCCCGGCCGAATTGTCCGCCAGGCCAGAGCTCCCGAGGGTGTCTATCTGAAACCGGGGCTCTCCCAACACCCCATCCTGAACGAATTCCGATCGATCGACCAGACGGTGCCTTGGGAACTCATGCCGGTGCTCCGCTACTGGCAGGTGAAGGACCGGGCGGAAGATGCAAGCGTGATCGTGCCGTTCAGCGACGGAAGCCCGGCCCTCCTGGAACGCCCCCTGGGCACCGGGCGCGTGGTGGCGATGACCACGCCGATCTCCGATCCGCCGCGCGGCGACTCCTGGAACCGCCTTCCGAACGAGTGGCCCTTCGCGATCCTGGTCAACGGAATGGCGTCCTATCTGGTAGGAAGCCTCGATCAGGCCTTGAACTATTCGGCCGGCGAAACGGTCGTCCTGCGGCTCGACCCGCAGCATACCCACCGCTCCTACGCCATGAATGCCCCGGGCGGGTTCGAGGTGCGTCTGACGCCCAACCTGGCCCAGAACTCGCTCGTCGTCACGTCGACCGACACGGCAGGCAACTACCGCGTTTCGGCCGGTGGAACGGAGGACGCCTACCGCGCCGGCTTCAGCGTGAACATCGCCCCCGAACAGACCGACCTCACACGGACCGACTCGGACGGTCTCAAGCAGATCTTCGGCGATACGCCGTTTCGTGTGGCCCGTCAACGAAGCGAGGTGGAAGGCAACGTCAACCGGGGCCGCGTCGGCCGCGAGCTGTTCCCCGCCCTCATGATCCTCCTGGCACTGGTACTGGCAGCAGAACACATATTGGCAAATCGATTCTATCGGGAGTCTTGAGCGGTGAGCTGTGAGCCATGAGCCTTGAGCCCGAACGGACACAATCCCCGTCCTGAACCCTGAACCCTAACAACTCTTCGATGGTCCACCTCTACTTCTATCCTGTCGGCGACGAACACTACCTGCTGGTGGCGGTGGTTGCGCTCGCGCTGTTGGGATTGCTGGCGATCGGCCCCGGCGCGTCGCGGGTGGATCGGCGGCGGCGGTGGATTCTCGCTGCGTTGCGCGGAGCATCGATTCTGGCCGTGTTGTTTGTCATGTTGCGACCGACGCTCGTCTATACGACGAAGACGCCCCTGGCGGCTTCGGTCCTCGTGCTGCTGGACCTTACGCGAAGCATGACCGTGCCGGACGAAGTGAACGGACAGACGCGGTACGAGGCCATGCAGCAAACCTTGAACGATTCCCGCGACGCGGTGAAGAAACTGAGCGAACGGTTCAACGTGAAGGCCTACGGTTTCGATCGTGTCGTCCGTCCCCTGGAGGTGTCGGACGGGAAAATCGCCCTGCCGGCAACTCCCGAAGGTCGCGAGACCGCGATCGGCCAGTCGCTCGACACGGTTTTGCGCCAGGAGGCGGGCGAGCGGATCCTCGGCGTGTTCCTGCTGAGCGACGGAGCCCAGCGGGCGCTGCCGCCCAACGATCTCCTGCCGCAGCAGGCCGCCAACCAGATGCGGAGCCGGGGCGAGCCGCTCTGGACCCTGCGCGTGGGACTGTCGAAAGGCCTCGGGCAGGCTCGCGACCTGGCGGTCAAGCAGCTCATGGCCAACGACCAGGTGTTCGTGAACAACGAGATGACGATCCGCGGCCGAGTCCGAATCGACGGTTTCGCCAACAAACCGGTTTCCGTGCGGTTGCTGTTCGAAACATCCCCCGACAAGCTCGTGCCCGTGGCCATCCAGGAAATCACGGCCAAACAGGACAGTGAGGAAGTACCCTTCGAATTCCAGTACGCTCCGGATCAGCCGGGCGAGCACAAGTTGACCGTGGAGGTGATGGAGCAGCCGGGCGAGTTGGTTGCGACGAACAATCGCGTCAGCACGTTTGTCAACGTTCTCAAGGGCGGGTTGCGAGTTCTGTACCTGGATTGTTTTCCGCCCCGCGTGGAGCAGAACTTCCTGCGACGCGCCCTGGATGCGTCGCCCGATATCCACGTCGATTCGTTTCTTATCAATCCGCAACACAAGGCGGAAACGCGGCCGTCCGACTTGGCCGAGCGGCTCAAGCCGGGCCAATACGAGGTCTACATTCTGGGCGACCTGGACAGCACGGCCTTCGAGCCGGACGAGTTGAAGGACCTGTCTACCGCCGTATCGCGTGGTGCGGGACTGATCATGCTGGGAGGTTTCCACAGTTTCAGCCCCGGAGGTTACGCCGAGACGCCGTTGGCCGAGGTTCTCCCCGTCGCCACCAATCGTCTCCAGCGCCAGCCGTTCGACTCTCCGCCGCGGACCGACGCGCACATTGGCGGCCCGGTGAGAATGGTGCCCACGAAAATCAGCCAGGGCCATTTCACGGTGCTTCTGAGCCGCGATCTGGAGAAGAATCGGGCCCTGTGGGCCGCCCTGCCCCCCTTGGAGGGCGCCAACAAATTCGGCGAACTGAAGGGGCTGGCATCCGTGCTGGCCGAGAGTGAGAAGAAGGAGCCGCTCCTGGTCGCCCATCCCTATGATCGCGGGCGAGTGATGGCCTTTGCCGGCGACTCGACCTGGCGATGGCAGATGCAAGGACACGCGACGGAGTACAAGCGGTTCTGGCGACAGGTCGTCCTCTGGTTGGCTCGCAAGGACCAGTCCCAGGAGGGAAACGTCTGGATCGAGCTCCCGGAGCGGCAGTTCCAGCGAGGTCGCCGGGTCGAATTCAGCGTGGGGGTCATGGCTCCCACCGGCGAACTCGTCAACGACGGAACCGGCGAAGCGATCCTTATCCTGCCCGACGGCTCCCAAGAGAAGGTCGAACTGGCCCAGATCCGGGGCCAGTTAGGGGGCTCCATCCGAGAAACCTCCCAGACCGGCGACTATACCCTCGAAACAACGGTCAGCCAGGCGGGGGCCGTGCTGGGAACCGCACGAGCCCGATTCGTGGTCATTGAACAGGACCTGGAGCTGGACAACGCGTCGGCAGATGCGGGGGTGATGGAGTCCCTGGCGGCCATGACGGGCGGCAAATCGCTGGCTCCCGAGGAGCTGCCCCAGGCGTTGGAGCAACTGGGAGTGCAGGGAGAATCCCTGGTCGAGACCAGCGAAGTCAAGCAGAACCTCTGGGACACCTGGCCGCTGCTGCTCACGCTGGTTGGCCTATTGGGACTGGAATGGTATCTTCGCAAGAGGTGGGGGCTGGTCTGAAGGCCTGGCGTCATTCCCGCAGACTCGGTACGGCTACGAATATTGCTCATCTACTGATATGGCACCCTCAAGACGGGTTGAGCCATCCGGACTTCCCCCCGGTTTGGGCTGTCCGCATATTCGTTTGCGGAAAGAATGCTGCGGAGAGACCCGCCAAGAACCCGACGCGATAGGAGCAGGTTGCTCGTGGCGCTCCCGGTCTACAGTTAAGATGCGCCGATTTTTCCGGTTACGGCAGCCTGCTGAAAAGAAATGGGGATTGTGCTGATTGCGGGACCCGGGGAATCACTTCCCGTATGGATCACGCACACTAAGTCTAACCTACCCTTGAGCATAGGTGTCCCGGACGGCCGACACCAGACAAGCAATATAATGAGGAAAGGTAAACAAATCTCCTCTACGGAACGTCCAAGATGAAAGATCCTGGGACCGCGCGAGGAGTTTTGTGTGTTTCCAGCCATTCCATGGCTCCAACCTATGCACGCTCGACCGGTATGGTGCCGTAATGAATAACATAGGGCGCGTCCCTGGTCCGATCGAATGCCTGGAGCGGGTCAAGCCCGCAACCCAACCTTCACGAGAACATGCGCGAACCATGCGCACGAATCCCAAATTAGGACTCTAAAACGGGGAGCAGCCCCGCGAGATCGTGTCTCATGAGCGAACAAACCCTTGACCCGCAACTGATCGAGCAGACCAAGCAGCAGATCCGCTCATTGGTCAATGAAATCGCCCAGTTGTCGAAGTCGGAACTGGCCCCCGAGGAGTTCTACGGAGAGTTCCTGCCTCGCGTGGTCTCGGCCTTGGCCGCCATCGGCGGGGCGATCTGGACGATTGAAGAACAAGGTCGCCTGACGCTCCAGTATCAGATCAATCTCCAGCAAACCAAACTGCGCGAGAGCGAATCGGCCCTGATGCAGCACGGGCGGCTTCTCCACAAGACGATCGCCTCCGGCGAGACCATCCTGGTGCCCCCTCACTCGGGGTCGGGCGACGAGGACGAGGCCGCCAATCCGACCGACTTCCTGCTGGTTCTCGGCCCGCTCAAGACCGAGCTGGAGACGATCGGCATCGTCGAAGTGTTCCAGCGCCCCGACTCCGGCCCCAACACGCAGAAAGGCTATCTGCGATTCCTCAAGCAGATGACCGAATTGGCCGGCGATTTCTTCAAGAGCCGCCAACTGCGCCACTTCGGCGATCGCCAGGTCCTGTGGAGCCAGCTCGAGGAGTTCACGCGGGTGATCCATACCAGCCTGGATCCGCGGGATACCGCCTACATGATCGCCAACGAGGGCCGCCGGCTGATCGAGTGCGACCGCGTGAGCGTGGCGATCCGCAAGGGCAGCAAGTGCAAGATCGAAGCGGTCAGCGGGCAAGACCTGTTCGACAAGCGATCCAACACGGTTCGGCTGCTCAACGACCTGGCCACGGCGGTGGTCGCCAGCGAGGAACCGATGTGGTACTCGGGCGACACGAGCAATATGGCGCCCCAAGTGGAAGATGCGGTGCAGGAGTACGTCGACGATTCGCACTCGAAAACGGTGGCGGTCCTTCCCCTGTTTCCGCCGGGCAATGAGGAAGAGGAAGACGATCCCGACAAGCGCGAAGACTCACCGCCGCCGATCGGGGCCCTGATCGTCGAGCAGATCGAAGACGCCCGGATTCCCCAGAAGATGATCCAGCGGGTGGAGGTCGTGGCCAAGCACAGTGCCACGGCGCTCCATAATTCACTGGAACACAACAACCTGTTCCTCATGCCCGTCTGGCGCGCCATCGGCAAGGCGAGGTGGGTCCTGCGGGCCCGCACGCTGCCCAAGACGATCGCGATTGCCGTCACGGTTCTGACGGCCCTGGTGGCCCTTTGCGTGGTTCCCTATCGCTTCAAGGCCCACTGCCCGGGCAATCTGCAGCCGGTTGAGCGGCGCAAGGTGTTCGCGGGGATCGACGGCACCGTGAAAGAGATCGGTGTGGAGCACGGGTCTCACGTGGTCGCACCTAAGCCCGAGGAGGGGATCGAGGGAACCGTGCTCGTGACCCTGGAGAACACCGACCTGAACATCAAGATTGAGGACAATCTGGGCAAGCTGGCCCAGACGACGGAGCGGCTCAACGTCGTGACCCAGGAGCTCTACCGGAATTCGAGAATGACGAGCGAGGACCGGCGACAACTGGAAGGGCAGCGCGACGAATTGAGGGAGGCCTTGCAGAATCTTCAGTTGCAGAAGGCACTGTACGAGAAGCAGAAGCAGGAACTCAACGTTCGAAGCCCAATCGACGGCGAAGTGATCACCTGGGAATTGGAGAGCCGCCTGCCGCGCAACCGGCCGGTCCAGCGAGGGGCCCAACTCATGGAGGTTGCCAACCCGGAGGGCGCCTGGCAACTCGAGTTGCGAATGCCGGAAAAACGGATGGGGCACATCGATCGCTATCTCCGCAAGCTCCGGGAAGACGATCCCAATGCCAACCTGGAGGTCGAATTCGTGTTGGCCAACGACCCCAACACAACCTTCCACGGACGGGTGACCGAGATCAATGAACGTGCGGAAGTCCGCGACGAAGAGGGCGTGACCGTGTTCATCAAGGCCAGCTTCGACGACCAGCAGAAACTGCCCGAACACCTGCGTCCGGGTGCGGAAGTGAGCGCCAAGATCAAGTGCGGGTACATGCCCGTGGGCTACGTCTTCTTGTGCGACGCGATCGCCTACGTCCAGCAAAGAATTCTGTTCCGTTTCTGACCCGGCGGGTGGTTCGCTCGGAAACGGTTGCTGAGGAAGAAGGAATACTGATATGCAAGTCTCGACCATGCTCTTGACCGCGGCCCTGACCGTGTTTGGAACCCAGAACATGAATGCGGCGACCGACGGTGCTCCCGCCGGTCTGCCGTGCACGGTCGTGTCGATCTACAGCACGGACGTGCCCGCTGATCTGCCGGCCCAGCAGGGCGGGGTGCTGCGGACGATCAACGTCAAAGCCGGCGATCAGGTGAAGAAAGGCGACGTCATCGCCACCGTCGACGACGAGTTGGAGAAGCTCACCCTGGACGCCTCCGAGCAGCGGTTGGCAATGGCCCGCGCGGAAGCCGACAACGACGTGAACGTGAGATACGCCAAGGCGGCGGCGGCGGTCTACAAGGCCAAGTACGAGGCGGTCATGGAGGCCACCAACAAAGTGACCGACGCCTATTCGAAATCGGACGTCGCCACCTATTTGCTCCAGTGGCAACAGTATTACCTGCAGACCGAGCAGGCCATCCACGAACAGAACCTGGCGGCGATGTCCGTTCGCGTTCGCGAGGCCGAGAACGAACTGGCCAAACATGAAGTCGCTCGCCGACAGATCAAGGCCCCGGTCGAAGGTGTGATCGAGATAGTCAAGGTCTTCGAAGGGGTTTGGGTTCGCGCCGGCGATCCTATCGTTCAGTTGGTTCAGATGGACAAGCTCAAGATTAAGAGCCATTTCACCTACGGCCCGCTCACGCCCGCCGACGTCCGCGGCAAGGCGGTCCTCGTCACCGTTCCTTTGGCCCGCGGCCGGGTGGAACAGTTCCAGGGGGTCGTCGATTCGGTCAGTTCGGATTTCGGCACCAGCGGCGAGATTCACATCATCGTCGAAGTCGTCAACCGGCGGGACGAAACCACCAAGGATTGGCTGCTCATGCCCGGCATGTCGGGCACCATGCAGATTCAGGGCATCCACATGACCCAGTGAGCCTCCATGCCGTTTTCGTCGTGCGTCCGATCCTGTACCGGCACCGTTGAGCCCCATGGCCACACTCGCTGAAAGCCTCGTTTCCAGTTCCGCTCGAAAGTTGTCGGTCCGCGTGCGCGCGGATTTGTCGGCGAAACAACAGCGCTATCACGGCCGCAGCTACTGGGTCGTCAAGGACCCGGTGGGGCTCAATTATTTCCGTTTCCAGGACGAAGAGTACGCGATCCTGAACATGATCGACGGCACTCGCAGCCTGGACGAGATCAAGGATGAATTCGAGGCCGCCTTTCCGCCACAGAAGATCACCCTGGAAGAACTCCAGCAGTTTCTCGGCCAACTCCACCGCAGCGGCCTGATCGTGGCCAACGTGCCGGGGCAGGGCCGGCAACTGAGAAAGCGCCGCGACGAGAAACGTCGCAAAGAGCTGCTCGGCGCCTTCACCAACATCCTCTGCATCCGTTTCAAGGGAATCGATCCCGAGCGGCTCCTCAACTGGCTGTACCCCAAGCTCCGCTGGTTCTTCTCGCCGCTCATGTTCGTCTGCTGCATCGCCATGGCGATGCTGGCCCTGTCGCTGGTGCTGGTCGAGTTCGACGTCTTCCGTTCCAAGCTGCCCACCTTCCAGAACTTCTTCAGCCCGGCCAACGCCATCTTTCTGGCGATTACGCTGGCATGCACCAAGGTCCTGCACGAGTTCGGCCACGGCCTGGCCTGCAAACATTTCGGCGGCGAATGCCACGAAATGGGCGTGATGATCCTCGTGTTGACTCCCTGTCTCTACTGCAACGTGTCCGACTCCTGGATGCTGCCGAGCAAGTGGCACCGCGCGGCGATCGGCGCGGCGGGGATTTACGTCGAAGTCGTTCTGGCGTCGATCTGCACGTACATCTGGTGGTTCACCGACGAAGGACTCCTGCACTATCTGTGCTTGAACGTGATGTTCATCTCCTCGGTGAGCACGATCCTGTTCAACGCCAATCCCCTGCTTCGCTACGACGGCTACTACATCGTTGCCGACCTGGTGGAGATCCCCAACCTGCGTCAGAAAGCGACGTCGATCCTGAGCCGGAAGATGGGCCAGTGGTTCCTCGGCCTGGAACCGCCCGACGATCCGTTCCTTCCCGAACGCAACCAGATGTTCTTCGCCCTGTACACCGTGGCGGCCGTCATCTACCGCTGGTTTATCATGGCGTCGATTCTGTTCTTCCTCTACAAGGTCTTCGAACCCTACGGCCTGAAGATCATCGGCCAGGGCATTGCCGCCATGGCCCTGTGGGGACTGCTGTTTCAACCGATCTACAATCTGGTCAAGTTCTTCTACGTGCCAGGGAGGTTTCACAAAGTGAAGAAGCCCCGCATGTATGCCGCGATCGGCGGGATCGTGCTCGTGATCCTCGTGATCTCGTGGGTGCCGTTCCCCTATTCCGTCATGTGTACCTTCGTAGTGGAACCTCGCGATTCAGCCAAGATGTTCGTCACGGTCCCGGGACGGCTTACGGAGATCAACGTCGAACCCGGCGAGCGCGTCGATCGCGACGCTCTGCTCGTCAAGCTGGAGAGCCCCGAACTCGAGCACCAGATCTACGAACTTTCCAACGAGGTGGCTCGCTACAAAATCCAGTTGGATACCCTGGAAGGACTCCGCTACGAGAACGACGAGGCGAAAGGAAAAATACCCCAGATCCAGGAACTCTACCTGACGTCCAAGAAGACGCTTGAAGAACGACTTTACGACCGGAGCCGTCTGGAACTGCGGGCGCCCATGGCCGGCCTTGTCCTGCCCCCCACCTGGATTCCGCACAAGGAGGACCCCGACGGGCGCTTGCCCGCCTGGTCGGGCACGCCGCTGGAACAATCCAATCTGGGGGCGACCCTAGAACCCAACAACATCCCCGTTTGCGAAATCGGCTGGCTCGAATCGATGGAAGCCAACGTGGTTATCGATCAGTCGGTCATCGATTTCGTCTCGGCCGGCGATCGCGTCGAACTCAAGTTCGACGAAATGCCCCACGACACCTGCGAAGGCGTGCTCATCGACATCTCTCCCGAAGAGATGCACTCCGCCCCTGTGAATCTCACCGCCAAGGCCGGCGGCGACCTGGCAACCAAGCCGGATCCCTCGGGCACCGAGAAGCCCCTGTATACGTCCTACCTCGCCCAGGTCTTGCTCGGCGTGTACGGCCACGGACTCGACTATCAGGTGCTTCGCGGGAAGCTGGAAAACCCGGGCGGAGGCGAGACCTGGCGGATCAGTTATCTTCCGCCGGAGTCCGAAAAGGACGAACACGGCGGGAGCTTCCTGCTCGATGCGTCGGCCGTCCCGTGGACCTACGGCGACGGCGACTACGTCGAGATCCGGGGACAAATCGGCGACCACAACCAGGCCTACGTCGTCCAGGAAATCCGCAAACTCCACGAAATCAACAAGATGTTGCGTCCCGGCCTGCGAGGCCTTGCCAAGATCCACGCCCGCCCGCAAACCCTGGCCTTTCGTGCCTACCGCATCATCAAACAGACCTTCGCCTTCAAACTGTAATCCAGAAAAGGGGTCAGGACTCTTTGTTTACCCTACGAAAATACCATTCAATAGGGTAAGAATGTGCGTTTGCCAAAAACAAAGAGGCCTGACCCCTTTTTGGCTCACGGCAGATCACCGTCGTCTCCCAGGGGCAGACCGCGAAGCTCCGTCAGAATCTCCAGGTCGTTGCGGCCTTGGGCCTCTTCCCAGTAGGCCTCGGAACACTCGACCTCGTCGAGATGGAGCGTGTCGGCGATCCACAGTAGCCGCGACCGGATTCTCGCTTCTGAGTCGCCGGGAAGCGCCGCTTCGAGAATCTCGCGATCCGTCTCGTAATCGAGAGGGGCCAAGGCCGCCGAAACGTGTTCGGCCGTGATCGCGTTCAGGCGGGTGGCGGCCTTGTCCGTGTCTCGGAGCAGACTGCTCTTACAGAACTCGGCGATTCCCATTCCCACCGCATTGCCGTGGGTCTCCACCGTCAGCCCGCGGATGGCGATCAGCTTGACCCGGGGCGTCTCGCCTTCGACCGCCTTGTGGTCGTCGAACTTGCGCCCCACCACGTTCGTGTCGAGCCCCGTGCCGCTGATGTTCTTGCCGATGCGATCGATGAGCAGAAGGTCGACGCGATCGAAGGGGAGCCGGGCCATGCTCCGCTTGGCGATTTCGAGGAGTTCCACCTCGCGAGTCTCGAAGTCGCCGGGTAGCACGGCTTCGATCCGGGCCGTCTCGTCGTAGGCGTTTTCGATGACGGCCAGCCCGGCGAGGATGCCGCAATTGGCAAACACCTTGTCGACCACGCTGCGAATGATCTGGGCGAAACTGTAGTCGACGATCGCGCGGTGGTAGATTTCCGCCCCGTTTTTCTTGCCCAGACCGATCAGCATCATCTTCATCAGCCCGCTTTCGATCGGGCCTGCAAAGCGGGTGTGAGGTTTCACCCGGTTGCAGACGACGACGTGGTCGGCCTCAAAGGCGTGGCGGTCGAAGTGGACGGGCAAGCCCTCTTCAGTCTGTCCCACGACAACCGTCTCCATGCTGGAGCGGATCGGGCAGCCCACCGCTTCTTCGGTGATTCCGTACGATGCCAGCACGCCGAGTTGTCCCTCGGCCGTTCCTCCGCCGTGACTGCCAATGGCCGGCACGAGAAACGGTTCCGCCCCCAACCGGCGGAAATGGCCGACCGCGGCCCGCAGGATCGTGGCGATATTGGCCACGCCGCGACTCCCGGCCGTGATGGCAACCGTCTCCCCGGGTTTCACCCGCCGGGCCAGGTCAAGCCGAGCGAGCTGCCGGTCGACTTCGCCGGCGACGTCGTCGAGACGCTCGGCCGAGAAGTGCTGACGAACGCGGAACATGCGTGGGAAATCTGACACAAGAGCCTCCTACGTTGGTGCCTGGGGATAGGGTCCATCTTAGCATCGTTCGAGGATTGAGTGTCGCACTGTAGGACAGGTTTGCAGTTCCTGCAACCTGTCCAAGGCATGTTGCCAGACTATTCTGCGACACTTATTTCTCAAGCGATGCTTAACAGCCCGCTGAGGACAGCCCAGCCCGGATCATTCGCGGGTGGCACGCTCAGAGCGGAGCGATGGGCGTGGTGATTCGACCATCCACGCCCATCGCTCCGCTCTGAGCGTGCCACCCGACCCTAATCCCAATAGGGCCCCGACCACAAACTGAACCACAACTTGTTGCCAGACAACGTCTTGCGGCCGATGCGAGGCCGCCGCCGGCCCGTTTCGCCTCGCCGCAAGCCGATCTGGAGCGACACTGGCCAAATCGCTACAATAGCCCGGTTTTTCTCTCGGCATCAGCCCCTGAGGTGTGACATGGCGACCGTCACGGACCGACGAGCCCAATCTGCAACCCCCGTCCGCGAACCTCGCAGTGAGCCAAGGCCGCGCCGGCGATGGCGGTTCGCGTTGCTGACGATGATCGGCTGTCTGCTGACGATAATCGCCCTCACGCCCACGATCGTCAGCCGAAGCCCTCTGGCCGGGTGGCTCATCGCGCAGGCAACTTCGGATTTGCAGGGCGAGGCTTCGGTAGGATCCATCCATCTGGGTTGGTTTTCGGCGCCGGTCCTGGCCGACGTTGAAATTCGCGACGCCCAGAAGCGTCCGCTCCTCGAAATCGAGCACGTTCGGGCGGAGCGGTCTTTGCTCAGCCTGCTGTTGAGTTCCGGCAATCTGGGGCGGATTCGTATCGAGAAGCCCACCCTTTCCGTCGCCTACGACGGTTCGAGAACGAACCTCGAAGAAGTCTTCAGCAAGTGGCTCAAGGGCGACTCCACCCAGGCAGACGTCTCCGCCGAACTGGCCGTGACCGGCGGCACGGTAACGCTCACCGACACTCGTTCCACCAAGAGCTGGCAGGTTAACGAACTCGACCTGGCCGCCAGTGTGCCTGCCGACGAGCGGAGTCCGATCGGCTTGCGCGCGTCGGGCCGCGTTGCCGACTCGCAGCATGCCGGACGCTTCGCCGTGGAACTCGCCTTGAACCGGACCGCGGCCCGCGAAGATCCGCTCTCGGCGATCGAGGCCCTGAAGGCCGAACTGGAGAACACGCCGCTCGAACTGCTCGCCCCGCTGGTCGCTCGCTCGGCGCCCGACGTCGAGCTTGGCGGGCGTCTCAGTGCGTTTGCCAAATGCGAAGTGACGGGCGGAAATATCCAGCCCGAGGTGGCAATTCAGTTGACGGCGGTCGTCGACAAGTTCGTGCTCGCCGGCGGCGCCCTCCACGGCGATCGTCTGGCGTTGGAACGAATCGAGGCCGGAGGCCGGGCGTCCTGGCGCGGCCGGCTCGTCGATATCGAGCGGTTCCGCGTGCAGACAGAACTGGGTAGTGCACTGGTCACTGGCGGATTCAACCTGCCCGACGATTCCCTGTCGACGCTGCTCAAGTCGCTGGCCGAGCAAACCTATCGCATCGAAGCCGGGGTCAACCTGGCGGCTCTCGCCGCCCAGTTGCCGAACACCTTGCGGCTTCAGGAGGGAATGCGAATCGAGTCGGGAGACGCAGCAATCATCCTGGAAAGCCGCCGGACCGGCGACAGCATGCGATGGGACGGGCAGGCCGATGTCAGCCGGCTCTCGGCCCAACGCGAAGGCCGCCAGATCCGTTGGCCGGAGCCGATTCGCGCCAACCTCTCCGCCAGCAAGAACAGCCAGGGGCTCTCGATCGAACGCCTGGAATGCCGGGCGAAGCACTTGCAGCTTAGCGCCTCGGGTACCCCCGAGCGAATCGACGGCTCGCTCGACGTCGATCTGGCCGGTCTGGCCGACGAGGCCGAGCAACTGATCGATCTGGGAGGGCTCCGCCTCGCGGGCACCGGACGTGGACGCTTCCAGTGGCATCGCCAATCCCAGCAGGACTATGCGGCCGACGGAGACTTGCAGATCGACAAGTTCGAATTGGCTCTGGGCGAGGGGCCCGGCTGGTCCGACCCCAGTCTGCAACTGCGGGTTGAAGCCCGTGGACCGATCGGCGGCTCGCCCGGTCTGGCCGTTGAATCGGGCAAGGCTCAACTCCTCATCGGCGACGACCAGTTGACCGCGACCCTGGTCGAGCCCGTGGCCGACCTGATGCATGCCGCTTCGTATCCCTTGGACTTGCAGACCGAGGGCGATCTGGTCCGCTGGTCGGCACGACTGCAGCCGCTGCTGCCGCTG
Source organism: Planctomycetaceae bacterium (assembly GCA_012719125.1). Lineage (GTDB taxonomy): Bacteria > Planctomycetota > Planctomycetia > Pirellulales > Thermoguttaceae > JAAYAY01. The sequence continues at coordinate 37,109 of JAAYAY010000144.1, forward strand.
GGCGACTGGCAAATGGCGGGCCGGCTCACCGCGTCCGGACGTGTGGACTATGCGTCTGACACCACGACCATTCGCAACGCCAAGGTCCGTATCGAGGAATTCACCGTCCGCAGCCCCCAATTGAACTTCTACGACCCGGAAGTCGAACTATTGGTTGGACAGGCGAAGTGGCTCCGGCGACAGAGCCGGTTCGAGATCCCTTCGGCGACCTTGTCGGGACAAACGATCGGGGCGGGCGTCGAACCCTTGGTCGTCGCCTGGTCTGAGGAGGGAGAACTGAGCGAGTTGAATGGAATTGTGGCCGTGCGGACGACCCTCGATCGGATCCAGCAGTGGACCACGGCGACGGTCACCGAGCCGCCCGCCTGGATGTTCCGCGGAAACCTGACCGGTCGCAGTTCCTTCCGCACCGCCGAAGGGAAGATGCTGTTTGACGCCGATTCGTCGGTCGAGCAGTTCGCGGCCTATCACCAGTCGGGCAAGAAGCTGGAAGAACCCAAGATTCGATTGACCGCCCGCGGACAGTACGATCCGGCGGGGAACGTGATCCAATTGCAGACGGCCAAGCTGGAATCGGCACTTCTTGGCGCCGACGCCAACGGCAAAGTCGATCTCGGCAAGGACAGGCCGCGGATCGATCTGGACGGACAGTATCAATACGACCTGGTGCGGCTCTCAGAACTGGGCAGAACTCATCTCGGTGTGCCGCTGTTTGCGGCAGGGCACGACGCAAAGCCCTTTTCCTATCACGGCCCCCTGTCGCTCGTCGAGACCGAGGCCGGGCTGGACCTGAAATGGACTGGCGCCGAGATCGCCGGCTTCCTGATCGGTCCGGGCGAACTGAACGCCCAACTGGCCGGCGGCACCACGCGTACCAATCCGATCGTGTTGAGCGTCAGTGAAGGCAAAATGGCCGTTACACCCCAGATTGTCTTCTCCGAAAACGGCTCGATCCTGAGCATCGAACCCGGACAGGTGGCCGACCGGATCCGCATCAGTCCCCGCATGTGCGCCGGAGCGCTGCAGTACATTGCTCCGCCCTTGGCCGGCGTGGCCACGGCCGAAGGCACCTTCTCGGTGGAGATGGAACAATGCCGCATTCCCTTGGACGCCCCTGAGAAGGGCGATTTGTCCGGGCGGATGATCATCCACGCCGTGTCGATCGGGCCGGGACCGATGATCCGCGAGTTGGCCACCGCACTGGGGTTCGGCAAAACCGCCCAGTTGAGCCGCGAATCGGTAGTCCCCTTCCGCATGGTCGACGGCCGCGTCTATCACCGCGACCTGGAGCTCGTCTTCCCGGAAGTGACCATGAAGACCTACGGCTCGGTCGGTCTCGATCAGTCGTTGGCTCTGATCGTCGAAATGCCGATCCCCGACAAGTGGCGCACCGGCAACCGGGCCGTCGACGCCATGGTCCAGAACCAGACGATCCGCCTGCCCATCGGCGGCTCGTTACAGGAACCGGCGATCGATCGCCGTGAGTTGGAACGCCAGGCCGGCCAGTTCATGCAGGGCGCCGTCCGCAACGTCATCGAGAACCATCTCAACCGCCAATTGGAACGCCTGCTGCAGCCCCGTTAGGCGCTGCAAAACAATAAACTACCGAATTGAGTGTTAGCGGCTGGGCGCAAGCCCTCCGATTTCGCCGTACCGGATGGCTCGGGCCGTTCCTCGAAATCGGTAACCTATTGTTGAGTGCGGCCTCAGGCAGTCAGAACTCCTCTGCCAAGTGACCGCCATCCTCCACCGGGGGAACTGCAAAGTAGCAGGCACGCTCCGCCGTGCCGTCCGCAGAACTGGTAGCAGGTACGCTCCGCCGTGCCGTCCGCAGAACTGGTAGCAGGCACGCTCCGCCGTGCCGTCCGCAGAACTGGTAGCAGGCACGCTCCGCCGTGCCGTCCGCAGAACTGGTAGCAGGCACGCTCCGTCGTGCCGTCCGCAGAACTGGTAGCAGGCACGCTCCGCCGTGCCGTCCGCAGAACTGGTAGCAGGCACGCTCCGCCGTGCCGTCCGCAGAACTGCCGGAAATCCTGATTTCCCGCCAGCGGCGCTCGGAGAGTGCCTGCTACTTTTCTTGCCACAAGAGGACTTTGCAGTTCTCCTGCATCCTCTACCGGGCGGCGACCCGACGATATCCGGCGCCATTCCGGCTTGCACACAAGGGGGAGACTGAATCAACAGGTCGTCGCGCCCTTGGCTACGACGTGTCACCCGCTGCGCGGGTTGGGACAAACAAAGGGGGCGGGAGACTTCGCTCTGGCTGCAAAAGCCGTTATCCCGCACCGCCCACTGGGCCAGCCCACCGACGTGAGTACAATGAAAAGGTGGCAACGCAAAACGGTAGGGGAATCGACAGGCGCCCGTAAGAGGTGTGAATCATGGCGAGTGAATCTTGACGACGCCAAGGCCCATCTGCGGGAAATCATCTCCGGGTTGAATCCCGGCGAACAACTGATGATCGTTCAGGAGGGCGAGCCGGTAGCGACGTTGACCCGCGCACGTCCCAACCGGTGGCCGTGCAAGGCCGGTAGTGCCAAAGACACGAAGCATTGGATGGCTCCCGACTTTGATGCGCCGCTCGACGATTTCCGAGAGTACGCGGAATGACCAGCCTGCCTATCCCTTGCCAATCTCGCTCGTCCGCCAGCCGCTGTGCCGGACTTTCAGCCACACGGCAATACTCCGCCTGGGTAGAGTCCTAGAGTCACAACAAAGCGCAGCCGGTCCTCGTCATTGCGGCAGATGCCCCTTCGTTCATTACTGCGACTCCCCACACAGGGGCAGATCAGTTTGTCGAAATCCCCTTGCAGGCAGACCAAACCACGCCACAATCTCCGCGGTTCTCCGATGCGTCCAAAAACCTGGTTGACATTCCGTCTCCTTCGGCCGATAATTCTTTTGAACCCTGTCGCTCCCAAAGCCCCAAGTTCCACTTGGGGCACGCCGTAAGGCATAGAGAGCACGGGGTTATTTTTTTGGCTTCGTCCTGCCCGGACTTGTACTTCTCCAGGTAGTTCCCCGTGACCTTTTGCCACTTCACTTCCTGATGCATATTGAGCAGGATCTTGCGCGCTTCAAGGCGATCAATAATCCCTTGGAGATCCACGGAGCGGACGAGGACACCACCGTAGAAGTTCGAATAGAACTTCCCTTTCTTGTCCGATTCGTCGGTGTAGATGATGTACTCAAGAGACATTGGGAAATCCGGCTGCCAGCCTGGCTTCGCTTCACCGCGCAAACGCAGGCTAACAGGTTCCATGTTCGCCGACAAGCACCGTTGGACACCCAAAACGAAAAACGCGCTGCTAGCACAGACACCCCCCCAAAAAAACCTACCAACCGTTCAATTTTCCTATTGACATATAACTATATATATGTATACTGGGACGTGCGTACATATACCTCCAGCCCCCCATCGTACCCATGCCCGAACCACCCCTCGACTTCATCCGCCGAAACGCACCCCTCTTCGCCCGCGTCGGCTCCGTCGTCGCCACCTACCGCACCCGCCACGGACGCCGCTTCGGTCCCTACTACCGCCTCATCTATCGCCAGGACCGGCGCCAACGCTCCCTCTACCTCGGCCCCTCCGAAGAACTGGCCGACCAGGTCCGCCGGCTCCTCGCCGAACTCCAGCACCCTCGCAACCACCGCCGCCTCTGCCGCCGTGCCGAACGACTCCGCAAGGCAACTCTCCTCCAGGTCAAACGCCGGTTCCAACAGGTCGCCCGCCTCTACGGCCTACGCCCCCACGGCTGGGATGTCCGCGGCCTCCGTGCCCTCGGCTGGCCCCGTATCGACAAGATCACCCCCTTAAAACACCTGCCCTATCCATACTGCTGTAGGACGCACTTGCCGAGTGCGACTCCCGCCCCATCCCCAGCCGCCCACTTCACCCCGCCCCCCGACGCCGTGCCTCAAAGTGGGTCGCTCTTGCCGAGTGCGACGCCAGCCCCATCTCCGGCCGTGTCTCGCCCAGAAAACACCCAATACCTATCATCCACCACCCGTCCCACGACCTGCGATATTGCCAAATACGACCACTCGCTGCCCAACTCGCCACCGCGTCACACCCCCCCACGCGCCCCGCGATATTGCCAAAACGGCCCCCGCGCTGCCCAACTCGCGATCCCCACCGTGTCCTCCCACATTCCGCCCCGCGGCCCGCCCGTCGATCGGCTCCCACACTGCCGTCTTTCTGCGGGAGACTCGCTTGATGCCGCCCCCCCGGCATTCTATGGTGTGGGCTGCGTCTTGCCTTGCCGCAAGCGCACGTCGTCCGACAAGCCATCGACTTTCGCCAGAGAACCCCTCATGAAATCCACGATCCTCACTCCCGCATGCCTCGGCGCGCTATTACTCCTGGTCCCGCCGGCCGCAAAGGCTGCCGAAACCGCCCGCCTCACCGCAACCGTTCACGCCGACCAGACCGGCGAGCCCATCTCGCCTTTCATCTACGGCCAGTTCATCGAGCACATGGGACGCTGCATCTATGGGGGAATCTGGGCCGAGATGCTGGAAGACCGTAAGTTCTTCCACCCGATCACAGCGGAATACCATCCCTATGCGGACAATCTCGGCGGGAGGTTCCCGGTTGTCGGAGCGTCACCATGGGAAATCCTGGGTGACGCCAAAGGCGTAACCATGATCACTCAAGACCCCTTCGTCGGCGAGCACACGCCCCTTGTTGCTCCGGACACGGGTATCCGCCAGAACGATCTGGGTGTGGTGGCGGGCAAGTCCTACGTGGGCTACGTCTGGATCAAAGCTCTGGCAGGAAAGGCGACGCTCGACGTCGCTCTGGTCTGGGGTGAAGGCGAGAGCGATCGGCAGGCCGTGCAGATCGCCGACGTGGGAGCCGAGTATGCCAAGCATACGTTCGAGTTTCAGCCCAAGGCCGGCACCGACAAGGCACGGCTCGAGCTCCGAGTGAACGGTGCCCCTTGCCTGATTGGAACGGCGTCGTTGATGCCGGCCGACAACGTTCGCGGGATGCGTGCCGACACGCTTGCCCTGCTGAAACAACTGGACGCACCCACTTACCGCTGGCCCGGCGGGAACTTCGTCAGCGGCTACAACTGGCGCGACGGGATCGGCGATCGCGACCGCCGCCCGCCCCGGATCAACCCGGCGTGGAGCGGTGTGGAGCCCAACGATGTCGGGATCGACGAATTCATCGACTTCTGCCGCGAGGTCGGCACGGAACCGATGATCGCCGCCAACACGGGTTTTGGCGACGACTATTCGGCCGCCCAGGAAGTCGAGTACTGCAACGGCTCGGCCGATACGATCGGCGGCTCGTGGCGTGCCGAGTATGGGCACAGTGAGCCGCACAAGGTGAAATACTGGAGTGTCGGCAATGAGATGTTCGGCCCCTGGCAACTGGGCTTCATGCAGTTGAAGCATTACATGATCAAGCACAACCGCGTGGCCAGGGCGATGTGGAACGTCGACCCGACCATCGAACTTGTGGGCGTCGGCGCCATCGGTCGCCTGAACTCGAAATACGATCCCGGCGAGAAGCGGGGCTGGTCGGAAGGAATGCTCGAGCAGTGCGCCGACCAGATGACTTACCTCTCCGAGCATTTCTACGTGCGCAAGAAGGAAGAGGTGGTCGCCGATCACATAGCGCAACCGGTCGGCAGGATCCGCAGTATTGCGGCGGATCATCGCAAACTGCAGCCCTCGCTGCCGAATCTCAACGGCCGTATTGTTCCCATCGCCGTGGATGAATGGAACTACTCGCACCGGCCTTCCGTGTACGGAGAATACGGCTGCGTGTACGATCTGCGAGACGCCTTGGGAATTGCCGCCTCCCTTCACGAGTACTTCCGCAACAGCGACATTATCAAGATAGCGCTCTACGCCCAGACCGTGAACGTCATCGGTTGCATCAAGACGACGAAGACCGGCGCGTTTATGTCAACGACCGCCCTGCCGCTCATGCTCTACCGCAAGCACTACGGTACGATCCCCGTCGCCGTCTCGGGGGACTACTCGCAGGCCTCGCTCGATATCGTCGCGGCGTGGACCGAAGATCGCAAAGCGATCACCATCGGAATTGTCAATCCAAACGCGGAGCAGAAAGCCCTCACCATCGGTCTCTTGGGCGTGAAACCGGCCGGCAAGGCGACGGCCTGGCGCATCACCGGCGACGATCCCAAGGCGTTCAATACGGTCGACGAAGCACGGGTCGCCCTCGAACAACAAGATGCGATCGATTTCAACGGCAGCTTGGAAGTCGCCGGCTACAGCGTCAACCTGATTCGGCTGCCGATGAGCGGGAATTGACAAGTGCCCGGTTGATGACGTGCCGGTTTGGCAAGGAGTGGGTGACGAGAAGACTGTTGAAGAAAAGTAAACCACAGATAGGAGGCTGTGCTTCCAGACTCCCCGGCAACCGAACATGTCCGCTCTCAGCCAGACCTCCTTCCCTGATGGTGAATTCGTCGAAGGAACCCACGAATTCTGCGGAAGCGACTTTTGGGGGGTCCTCGCTTGATGCCGCGTCGGCGGGGCCTTATCTTGTGGGCTGCATCTCTGCCGAATCGCATTCCCCGGCGCTCCCACACAAGTCCCCATGACGAGAGGCGTCCCGATGAAATCCGCCATTCAAACCGGTCTTTGCTTGTGTGCGTTCACGCTGCTGTTCCCAGCCGCCAGCCAGACCGCGGAGAACCCTCAACTGACGGCAACCGTTCACGCCGACAAAACGGGCGAGCCGATTTCGCCCTTCATCTACGGCCAGTTCATCGAACACCTGGGCCGCTGCATCTACGGCGGAATCTGGGCCGAGATGCTGGAAGACCGCAAGTTCTACTATCCGATCACGGCGGAATATCATCCCTATGCGGGCGACCTGGGCGGGGAATTCCCGGTCGTCGGAGCGTCGCCGTGGGAGATTCTCGGCAACGCCCAGGGCGTGAGGATGATTGCCGAAGACTCGTTCGTCGGCCAGCACACGCCGCTGGTCGCCCCCGGCACGGGTATCCGCCAGAACGATCTGGGCGTGGTGGCGGGCAAGTCCTACGTGGGTTACGTCTGGCTCAAAGCTCCGGCAGGAAAGGCGACGCTCGACGTCGCCCTGGTCTGGGGTGATGGCAAGAGCGATCGCCAGGCCGTCCGGATTGCCGACGTGGGGGCCGAGTATGCCAGGCATACGTTCGAGTTTCAGCCGAAGGCCGGCACGGACAAGGCACGGCTCGAGCTCCGAGTGAACGGTGCCCCTTGCCTCATTGGAACGGCGTCGTTGATGCCGGCCGACAACGTTCGCGGGATGCGTGCCGATACGGTCGCGCTATTGAAGGAGTTGAACGCGCCCGTCTATCGCTGGCCCGGCGGGAATTTCGTCAGCGGCTATAACTGGCGCGACGGGATCGGCGACCGGGATCGGCGGCCGCCGCGGGTCAACCCGGCCTGGACCGGCGTGGAGCACAATGATTTCGGGATCGACGAATTCGTCGACTTCTGCCGCGAGGTCGGCACGGAACCGATGATCGCCGCCAACACGGGCTTCGGCGACGACTATTCGGCCGCCCAGGAAGTCGAGTACTGCAACGGCTCGGCCGATACGATCGGCGGTTCGTGGCGATCCAAGAATGGCCACGACGACCCCTACAAGGTGAAGTACTGGTGCGTCGGCAACGAAATGTTCGGTCCCTGGCAATTGGGCTTCATGCAACTGAAGCATTACACCATCAAGCACAACCGCGTCGCTGCTGCCATGTGGAACGCCGATCCGACCATCCAGCTCGTCGGCTGCGGGGCGGTCCACACGCGAAACGAGAAGCACGATCCGGGCGAAAAACGGTTCTGGTCGGAGGGGATGCTCCAGCAGTGTGCCGACAAGATGACCTATCTCTCCGAACATTTTTATGTGGGCAAACAGATCGACGACATCCCGGCCCACGCCGCTCAACTGGCGGCGTCGATCCGAAAGATCGCCGACGACCATCGCAAGCTGCAAGGATCGTTGCCAGACCTGAAGGGCCGCATCGTGCCGATCGCCATGGACGAATGGAACTACTGGTTCCGTCCTTACGTGTACGGCGAACTGGGGTGCGTCTACGAGCTGCGCGACGCCCTGGGTGTGGCCGTCGGACTCCATGAGTACTTCCGCAACAGCGATCTGATCAAGATGGCCCACTACGCCCAGACCGTCAACGTGATCGGCTGCATCAAGACGACGAAGACGGGGGCCTTCATGTCGACCACGGCCCTCCCGCTGATGCTCTATCGCCAGGAGTACGGCACGATCCCCGTGGCGGTTTCCGGCAATTGCGTGGACGGGAAGCTCGACGTGGCGGCCGCCTGGACCGAAGACCGGAAGGCCCTCACGATCGGCCTGGTCAATCCGAACGGCCAGGGGAAAGACGTCAAGGTCGAGCTGCCGGGAATGAAGCCCGCGGGCAAAGCAACGATCTGGACGATTGCCGGCGACGATCCGAAGGCGTTCAACACGGTCAATGAGGCGCGAGTTGCCGTCAAGAAACAGAGCGAGATCGGCTTTGACGGCACGCTGAAGGCGGCGCCGTATAGCGTCACGCTTATTCGGCTGCCAATGAGAGAAGAATAGGCATACCACATCACTCTGTGTGCCACTCTACGCCGTTAACCGAAATTCATGACGTTGACTCTTAAGTTTTGTAGCCGTCGCGATTTGTTGTTTGGTTGCATTGGTGATTTGTGGGGCCCCGATGTGTTCGCGTTTCTTCTTTCGTGGATA
>JAAYAY010000012.1 GCA_012719125.1 Planctomycetaceae bacterium
GCGCCGGCGCGGGCGGTGTCTCAGGTTTGGGGGCCGGTGCGGACTCGGGCTTTGGAGGCGTCTCCGGTTTGGGTTCCTCCTTGGGGGCAGGAGCCGGTTCGGGCTTCGGTGCCGGCGCGGGCGGCGTTTCGGGTTTGGGTTCAGGCTTCGGCGGCGGAGTCGGTTTCGCTTCGGCAGCCTTCTTGGCCTCCTCGGCCTGCTTCAGCTCCGCCGCTCGCTTGTCTTCCGCTGCTTTCTTCAACTCGGCCGCCTTCTTCGCCTCCTGCTCCGCCCGGACGGCCTCGACCGCCAGCCGAGCTTGCGCGACCCGATCTTCGATCGCATACAGTTCTCCGAAGGTGGCGACATAGAGCGTGCCGTTGGCCGCCACGGGCGTCGTGCAGATCGGATCGGGCATGGCAACCCGGGCCAGCACCGTGAGCGTTCTGTCGTGCTTGAGGATCCAGAACAGGCGGCGCTGCGTTCCCACATACACTTTGCCGTCTGCAACGAGCGTCGAGGCCCAGATCGGCCCCTCCGCCTCGTGGACCCAGTAGGGTTTGCCCGTCTCGGCGTCCAGGCAGTGAAGCCGCCCGTCGTGTCCGCCCACGTAGACCAGTCCGTCGGCCACCGAGACCGTGGCCGAGCAGGCGCCCACGTCCGGATAGGACCAGACCAGATTGCTGCGGGTGACGTCTCCGGCGCCGGCGGCGTCGAAGCAGGTCAACACACCCTCGCGGTGATGATGGAAGGGGTCCTGGGTGACGACCGTGTAGATTCGGTTTTTATCGAACACTGGTGTGCCGATCACCTCGAAGCTCTTGCTGCGATGGCCGTGTTCGATCGTGATTGTGTCTTGCGTCTGGGCGGCCGGATGGCCGTTGGCCCACCAGGCCTTCTCCAATGCGACGGGGGTCGCCGGCACGGGGCCAGTCGGGACCGGATTGCAGCCATAGAGCACGCCGTTGCCGCCGCCCTGGAAGACCCTCGCTGCGTCGCCCATGCGGGCAAGGGTCGGGTTGCTCCACTGGCCGTGGACGATGTCTTCGCCGATGCCGAAGTTATCTTTGGCCACCAGGGCGCCGGTCTTCTTATCGAGCACGATCAAAGTCGGGGCGTCCGGATTGGCGGCCCGGCTGTGGGTGCTGTTCACGCCGTTCGACGTGCAGACGTAGAGATGGTCGCCGTAGGACAGGATCGAGCAATTGGCCGCGTTGTGAGGTTGCACGCCAAGCGCCCCGACCATGTCGTAGGCCCAGACGATATCGGCGCCCTTGTCGGCAAGATCCACCGGCTCGTCGGTCGGGCGAACCGTTCTTGCCGCCTCGTCAACCACCGGTCCGCCGTTTCCGTCGGCCATGCCGTCCAGGTCGAGGCAGAGGACTTCGGCGCGGTTCGAGACGACGAAGACCAGGCCGCCTTCCACCACGGGCGACGCAGTCAGGCCGATGCGGTAGAAATCGCCGTAGCGGATTTCGGTCAACTTGGGCACGACGAGTTGCCAGAGAAACTCGCCCGACTTTTCATCGAAGCACATGAGGACGCCCGCGTCGTAACGCAATCGCTTGTCGCGGGGCACGTCGTTGTTGGTGCCCACGAGGACCCGGCCCTCGGCCACGACGGGCGTGCCGTAGGTTTGGGTGCCGAGTTGTGCCACCCAGCGGATGTTGCCGTTTGGCCCGACCGTGCCGGCTTGCGTGAACTGTCCGCGGTAACCCGACTCGAAGGTGTCGGGCAGACCCCGCTCGGCAGAGACCATATTCCGGGTGAACTGCTGGCCCCATTGGGGCTGATCGGCGGCCTGGGCAACGAGTCCCAGCGCCAGGAGGACCACACTTGGGGGAAACAACAGATGCCTGATCGCGTTCATAGGTGGGCTCCTCCGGTGGAAACTCGTGCACACCGGCCAAAGGTGGGTTGTGGGGCGGCCGGTGAGGGTTGTCGACGAAGCGGTAACAGTCTCGCAGACTTTGACTGTCTCCCCCCTGAACCCCATGATAATGCCCCCTGACGATTGATTCCACTAAGAGCAGAAGAACGCGGCACACTTCCGAGGAAGTGGCTTACCTCAGTGCGGTTCTCTGTCTAGACTTGAATATGCCGCCTGTCGTCAGCGCGTCCGGCAATCGTTCTCGCCCATCCCCAGCCCGCCACCCCCCACCTGAGAGCCGTGAGTTCCGATACCGATCCCCGCCAGCGCCGAAGAATCGCGGTCACGGTCCGTGGCGTAGTCCAGGGCGTGGGTTTCCGCCCTTTCGTGTTCAATACGGCCAGCCGTTTGGAGCTTGCGGGTTGGGTGCTGAACGAGGCGGATACGGTTCGGATTGAAGTGGTAGGACCTGCGGAAAAGGTTGATTCCTTTCTGCAAATCCTTCGCGAGTCGCCGCCGCCGCAGGCTCGGGTGGAGACAGTCGACGTCGTCGAGATGGACGCGAGGGAGAATCATTCTCCCAACCAGTTCGAGATTCGGGCCAGTCAGGGCGTTGCCGCGCCGCGACCCACGATCCCCGCCGATCTGGCCACCTGTCCGGAATGTCTGGCTGAGATTCGCACCAAGGGCGAGCGGCGCTATCGTTACCCCTTCACCAACTGCACGAACTGCGGGCCTCGCTGGTCGATCATCGGGCAACTACCCTACGATCGCCCGCGGACGTCGATGGCGGCCTTCGAGATGTGCGCCGACTGCCGCCGGGAGTATGAAGACCCGACCGACCGCCGGTTTCATGCCCAACCGATTGCCTGTCCGGCTTGCGGTCCTCAATTAGAGTTGCTCGACACGCTGGGTAGGAACGCAGGGGCGGGGGAAGAGGCCCTGCGAGCTGCCGCCGCTGCCGTGCTTGCAGGGCAGGTAGTGGCCGTCAAGGGACTGGGCGGTTTTCAGTTGCTTGTCGACGCCACCAACGACGACGCCGTGCGGCGCCTGCGGGATCGCAAACGCCGATACGACAAGCCCCTGGCCGTGATGATCGGTTCGTTGGAAGACGTGCAGCATCGCTGCCTGGTCAGCGAGATGGAAGCCGGCGCCCTGCTCGGCTACGAGGCCCCGATCCTGCTGCTCCGGCGGCGCGAGGACGAGGCTGCCATCGTCGACATCGCCCCGGCGGTTGCCCCGGCCAATCCCTATTTGGGCGTGATGCTCCCCTACACGCCGCTTCATCATCTTCTCATGGATGCGATCGCACGGCCCATCGTCTGCACGAGCGGCAATCTGTCGGAAGAACCGATGGCGATCTCCCGCAAGCATGCCGTCAAACGACTTGGGCCGATCGCCGACTTGTTCCTGGTGCACGATCGCCCGATCGTGCGTCCGGTCGACGATTCGGTCGTCCGCGTCGGTCCGCAGGGACCGCAGGTCCTGCGCCGCGCCCGCGGCTACGCCCCCCTGCCGATCCGGCTTTGCGACACGGGTCCGTGCGTGCTTGCCGTGGGCGGACACCTGAAGAACACGGTGGCCTTGGCGATCGACGATCAGGCCGTTTTGAGCCAGCACGTGGGCGACCTGGACAATCTTGCCAGCATCGAGGTTCACCGCCAGGCGATCGCCGATCTCGTCGAATTTTTTCAGTGCCGTCCGCAGGCCGTGGCTTGCGATCTCCACCCCGACTATGCCTCGACCCGAACGGCCGAACGGCTGGCTCACGAGTGGGGCGTGCCGCTGATTCCGGTCCAGCACCATCACGCCCACGTGGCCGCCTGCATGGCGGAACACGCCCTTGGGGGACCGGTTGTCGGCTTCTCCTGGGACGGCACGGGGTGCGGTACGGACGGCACCGTCTGGGGCGGCGAGGTGCTCGAGTGCTGCGACGGTCACTTCTCGCGAGTCGGGCACCTGCGGACGTTCGCCCTTCCCGGAGGGGATCGTGCCGGGCGCGAACCCCGCTGTTCGGCCGCCGGCTTGTTGTTCGAGATCCTCGGCCCGGAGGCCGCCGAGATCGCCCGATCGTGGTTTCGCCCGATGGAACTGACCAACCTGATCACGTTGCTCAAACGCGGGGTGAACTCTCCGCGAACCAGCAGCACGGGGCGGCTGTTCGACGCCGTTGCCTGCCTTTGCGGTCTGGCCCCGGTGATCAGTTTCGAGGGGGAAGCTGCCATGGAATTGGAGTTCGCCGTCGATCCCAACGAGCACGAGGCTTATCCGCTGCCCGAAGTGGACGGGCCTCAGGGGCCGGTCGCCGATTGGGAGCCGCTCGTGCGGGCGGTCCTCGAAGACCGCAAGCAGGAACTTGGCGTGGAACGAATCAGCGCTCGGTTCCACAACGCGATGGTTGACTGGACTGCAACCGTATCGGAGCGGATCGGCTGTGCCGACGTGGTTCTGTCGGGCGGGTGTTTTCAGAACGCGGTTCTGGCGACGCGGATTGTCGAGCGGTTGTCGAAACGGGGACTCAACGTATACACTCAAAGAAGAGTTCCGCCGGGCGACGGCGGCGTCGCCCTCGGCCAATTGCTGATCGCCCGTCGGTCACTACACAAACCCGACGCGTAAGCGAGGACAGCAAGAATAGGTAGCCGTCCCGTCCTCGCGTACGTGTCAAGTTGGTGTGCAAGTCATCTGTTCGTTCCAGAAAGGGCTGCTTCATGTGTCTCGGTATCCCCGGCCGAGTGCTGGAAGTCTATGAGCAAGACAGCCTGCCGATGGGTAAGGTCGACTTCAACGGCATCGTCAAAGAGGCCTGTCTGGCCTACACTCCCGAGGCCGAAGTGGGCGACTACGTGCTGATCCACGTGGGTTTCGCCATCAGCCGGATTGACGAGCAGGAGGCCGCCGAGATCTTCCAGTACCTTGACGAGATTGAGGCCGCCGGGATGGCCGAAGAGATGGCCCAGGTCGATCGGGAGGCGGCCGCCGGCGGCGGTGAGGCGAAGCCGTGAAGTACGTCGACGAGTATCGCGATCCGCAGCGCGCGCGGCAACTGGCCGACTCGATCCGCCGGACGGTCACGCGGCCGTGGCAGATTATGGAAGTCTGCGGGGGGCAGACCCATTCGATCCTGCGGTTTGCCATCGACGAGAGCCTTCCGCCCGAGATTACCTTGATTCACGGACCGGGATGCCCCGTCTGCGTCACCCCGATCGAAATTCTTGACAAGGCCTTGGCCATTGCTGCGCGCCCCGAGGTGATCTTCTGCTCCTTTGGCGACATGCTTCGCGTTCCCGGCTCGGAGAAAGACCTGTTCACGGTGAAATCCGAAGGGGGCGACGTTCGCGTCGTCTACTCGCCGATGGACGCCCTTACGCTCGCGAGAAAGAACCCCGAGCGCGAGGTCGTTTTCTTCGCCGTGGGCTTCGAGACGACGGCCCCGGCCAACGCCATGGCGGTGGCGCAGGCAGCCCGGCTGGGGATCAAGAATTTCTCCATCCTGGTTTCCCACGTGCTCGTGCCGCCGGCCATTGAGGCGATCATGACCTCGCCCGATTGCCGAGTTCAGGGCTTTCTGGCCGCTGGGCACGTGTGTGCCGTCATGGGAATGGGGGAATACGAGCCGCTGGCAAAGAAATACCGAGTCCCGATCGTGGTCACCGGCTTCGAGCCCCTCGATATCCTTCACGGCATTGAAATGTGCGTCCGCCAGTTGGAAGAGGGGCGGGCGGAGGTCGAAAACCAGTACGCTCGTTCCGTGCGGCCCGAAGGGAACCCGGCCGCGATCCGGCAAGTCTGCGAAGTCTTCGAGGTCTCGTCGCGGAAATGGCGGGGGATCGGCGAGATTCCGCGAAGCGGGTTCCAGTTGCGCTCAGAATACGAGCCGTTTGATGCGGCGCGGCGGTTCGGCGTCGACCAGATCACGGCCGACGAACCGGCCGAGTGTATTGCCGGGCTGGTCTTGCAGGGTCAAAAGAAGCCGCACGAGTGTCCGGCGTTCGGCCTCCGCTGCACCCCGGAGCGCCCCTTGGGAGCGCCCATGGTTTCCTCCGAAGGGGCCTGCGCGGCATACTATCGGTATCGGCGACGAAGGCCGGAGGGAGAGGCCGACGAGCGGTGATGCCGACCGATCTCGGTCAAACACGAAATCCGAATAACGAAACACGAAACAAACTCGAAGCACGAAGCTCAAAGGTTTCAAACGAAGTTGATCGATGCCTGAAGACTTTAACCTATCGTGCCCCATTCCGATTGACCGCCACGACACCATTCAGATGGCCCACGGCGGGGGCGGACGGCTCATGCAGCGTCTGATCGACGATCTGTTTGTTGCCGTCTTCTCCGGCACGGCCGAGCGCAAGACACGATCGCCGCTACACGACAGCACGGTCCTCGATGCCGGCGGCGCCCGCCTGGCTTTCACCACCGACACCTTCGTGGTCAACCCGCTCTTCTTCCCCGGCGGCGATATCGGCAAACTGGCCGTCTGTGGAACCGTGAACGATCTGGCCATGTCGGGCGCCGATCCCAAGTGGCTGAGCGCCGGGTTCATCCTCGAAGAAGGCTTCCCCATCGAAGCCCTTCAGCGGATCGTTCAGTCGATGCAGAAGACCGCCGAATCGGCAGGCGTGCGGATCGTGACCGGCGATACGAAGGTTGTCGATCGCGGCAAAGGCGACGGTCTGTTCATCAACACAGCAGGAATCGGCCTCGTTCCCGACGGAATCGACATCTCGCCCGCACGGGTCCAGCCCGGTGACGTGGTGCTGGTCAGCGGCGACCTGGGCCGGCACGGCATCGCTATCATGTCGGTCCGCGAGGGGCTCCAGTTTGAGGGGGCGCTGGAGAGTGACTGCGACTCTCTGTGCGAACTCGTGGCCGCTATGCGCCGCGTGGGCGCCCATCTGCACTGCTTGCGGGACCTGACGCGAGGCGGGCTGGCGGCGGCGCTCAACGAGATCGCCGGAGCGGCACGAGTGGGCGTCGAATTGGAGGAGGCGGCAATTCCCGTGGCGCCCCAAGTGGCCGGCGCGTGCGAGATGCTCGGCCTGGACCCGTTCTACGTGGCCAACGAGGGTCGGCTGGTCGCCATGGTCGCTGCCGAAGCGGCCGAGACCATTCTGCAGATCATGAACGGTCACCAGGCCGCCCACGGGCCGGCGATCATCGGTCGGATCACGGGCGACCACGCCGGTTGCGTTGAATTGAAGGGCGGTTTGGGCGGCTCGCGAATTCTGGACCTGCTCTCGGGGGAACAAATGCCGCGGATCTGTTGACGGCCCGCGTTCGAATGACACGAGGTGTAAATATGCCGAGGTTCTTCAGGCTCCATTCGTACCCCGCGGCGGCAGTTCTTGTCGCCTTTATGACCTATTCGTCGGCGTTTGCAGCCACGGTCGACCGCCCCAACATCGTGCTGGCGATCAGCGACGACCAATCGTTTCCCCACACGTCGGCCTATGGATCGAAGATGGTCTCCACGCCCGCCTTCGATCGCGTGGCAGGCGAGGGAATTCTGTTCACCAATGCGATCTGTGCCTCGCCCGGCTGTAGCCCCTGCCGAGCGGCCCTTCTCACGGGCCGTCATACCTGGCAAATCGAACACGCCGGAACCCACGCCAGTTCGTTTTCGCCCAAGTACGTCACGTTTCCGGATCTGCTGGAGAAATCGGGCTACTTCGTCGGCTACACGGGCAAAGGCTGGGGACCCGGCAAGTGGGAAGGCTTCCGGCCGCGAAATCCGGCCGGTCCCGTCTTTGCGGGCAAAAAGAACGATCCTCCGTTCAAGGGCATCTCGAACAACGACTATGCGGGCAATTTCGAGGGCTTCCTGGCCAAACGACCCGCGGGGACGCCGTTCTGCTTCTGGTATGGCGCAACCGAACCCCATCGCGCTTACCAGGAAGGGGCGGGACTAGCCTCCGGAAAGAAACTCGAAGACGCCGAAGTGCCGGCATTCCTCCCCGACACGCCCGAGATCCGTTCCGACATCCTCGACTACTGCACGGAGATCGAGTGGTTTGACCGGCATCTCGGCCGCATGTTGAAGACGCTCGAAGAGGCCGGCGAATTGGAGAACACGCTGATCATCGTCACCAGCGACAACGGCATGCCTTTTCCGCGGGCCAAGGCGAACTGCTACGAATACGGCGTTCACATGCCGCTGGCCGTTTGCTGGGGCGCCGGCGCGAAGGGGGGGCGGACGGTCGACGATCTCGTCGGGTTTGTCGATCTGACGGCCACGATTCTCGACGTGGCCGGGGTCGAGCACCCGGGCGAGTACCCCCTGTCGGGACGCAGCCTCCGCAACCTGTTGGAATCCGAGAAGGAAGGAGTCGTCGATCCCAGCCGCACGGGAGTCTACAGCGCCCGCGAAAGGCATTCGTCATCTCGCTACGACAATTTGAGCTACCCCCAACGGAGTCTGAGGACCGCGCGGTACCGCTACGTTCGCAACTTTCGGCCGGAACGTTGGCCGGCCGGTGCGCCGCAAAAGTTCGACAAGCCGGGCCAGCTCGGCCCCATGCACGCCGCATACCACGACATCGACGGCAGCCCTTCGCTCAGCTACCTGGTCGAGCATCGCGACGATCCGCAGATCAGCCGCTACTTCCACCTGGCCGTCGACAAGCGGCCCGCGGAGGAGTTCTTTGACATCCAAGCCGATCCCGCGTGCCTGACCAACCTGGCGAGCGACCCGGCCCATGCGGTCGCCCTTCGCGAGCACCGTGAACGTCTCGAGTCGTACCTTCGTGAGACGGGCGATCCGCGGATCTTGGACGGGGGCGAGGTGTTCGAGACGTATGAGCGTTACAGCCCGATTCGGGAGTTTCCGAAGCCGCAGGAATGAGTGACGTTGTTCCTCATCGGGAGTCGCAGATCAACTCGAACAGTATGCCACCGGCACGAGACACCCGCAAACGATCTCTGTGCAAGTCTCTCACAGAAACAACGCGATCAGAGAAGAGGCACCGGTACTTGAATGCAGAGTACCGGTGCCTCTTCTCTGATCGCCCTTTCACATGCCGGAAGAAATCGATTTGCCCGGCCTGACTCGTGGTGGACTCGGATCTTCGAAACGCTCTGCAATTCGGACATGCTGACACGTCTTTCTGAGGAGCCAAGAACCTCAACGACCCGGCAGACGCTTCTTCAGGGACCGAATTCGTTTGGTGAAGAACCTCGTTACCGGCCTCTTGATCCAGAGGAACCAGCGAAGCTGTGCGTCGCTCACGTCTCGGCAGCGGCGCCCGGTGACGATGGAAAAGAGTTCGTGGCCGGTGAGATCCGCCTCGCGGAATTCGTCCCGTCTGGTCGCCATGAAGAACACGCCCGGCGAACCGGGGTCGATTTCCAGTGCGTCGAGCGACATGTCCGCCATGAGCGTCTCGATGTCTTCCGGTTCGTAGCGCCAGAAGTCCAGCGGGTAGCCGTGGTAGTGGAATCCGATCGAACGGGTGGTGACCAGCAGCGTTCCGCTGGCGGTGAGGACGCGTTTCAGATTGCTCAGGCCCTGCCGCCAATCGCGCACGTGCTCCAAGACCTCGGTGCACAGGACCAGGTCGAAACGCTCGCGGCCGAACCGCTCAACCAGTCGGCCGATATCGCAGATTGCATCGACGCCGGGGCCCTCGGCGATGTCGACGCCGACGTATTCGGCCGGACCGTGCCGTTCCACGAGCGACCGCGCGGAACCGTTCACGTCACATGCGCCCACTTCCAGCACGCGGCGGCCGGACACCCGCTCGGCCGTCAGGTGCCGGTCGGCGAATTCCAGGCAATCACGAGTGCACATACATGGTAGGGTGCGTCTTGACGCACCAACGGCAACGGTAGTAAATTCGCATGGTGCGTCGAGACGCACCCTACAATCCAACGAAGCTTCTACGTCCCGGTGAAATACAGGTAGGCCGCCAGGATCGCCAACAAGACCACCGTCGAGGCGGCCACGTCCACAAAGCCCCAACTGCTGCGGGACCGCTGCCGGTGCTCTTCGGTCACGGTGCCGTAGGTAAGGCCGCTGATCTTCTCGTAGTCGGGCTGGCGCGTCATGAAGCTGACGACCACCATGGCGATGCCCGACACGATCAGGATCAGGATGCTGTAGTACTGGAAGAACATGTTGTTGACGATCCAGAGGAACGATCCTTCCGGATAACCGGCCGACCACCCGAGTTTCACCGGCGTGTCGACCGCCAGTCGGAACAGTCCCATGATGAACCCGACGATCAGGGCTGCGAGGCATCCCGCACCGTTGAGCCGTTTCCAGAAGACCCCCATGAAAAAGACGACGAAGATCGGCGGGGCCAGGTAGGCCTGGACGCCCTGCAAATAGTCGTACAAGCCCTTGCCGCCCTGAATAACGGGAATCCATGCCAGGCCGATCAGCACCATGACGAACGTGGCCACGCGGCCGATCCACACGAGTTGGTGTTGGGACGTATTGGGCCGCAGCCGGGAATAGAAATCCATGGTGAACAGCGTGGCCGAGGCGTTGAACACACCCGCCAGCGAACTCATCAGAGCGGCCAGCAGGCCCGCCACCACGATCCCGCGAACGCCCGCCGGGAGGATCGACTTGACCAGCAAGGGGAAGGCAGCCTGGGCGTTGTCGCGAACGATCTTGCCGTCGGCCCCGACGAGTTGCTGCTGGATGACCTGCACCTTGTCTTCCAGACCGCTCCCTGCCGCTCCCTTCATGGCCAGGGCGAAGCAGATCATGCCGGGGATGATGAAGATGAACACGGGCAGGAGCTTCAGAAAGGCCGCGAAGATGCTGCCTCGCCGGGCTTCTCGTTCGTCGGGTGCGCCCAGGGCACGCTGAACGATGTACTGATCGGTGCACCAGTACCAGAGTCCGATCACCGGGGCGCAGAAGAGCATGCTGAGCCAGGGGTAGTTGTCGTTGAAGTACCAGGCCATCTGCTGATCGTTCTTGACCGGCGCCCAGGTGGCGGCCACCCCTTCCGGAACGAGCGGCTTCCACAGGTTGAACATCTCCGAACCGCAGACGTCGCGAAGGACGTCCCAGCCGCCCAGGGCCTTGAGTCCGAAAACGGTCACCAGCACGGAACCGAAGACGAGAATCAGGGTCTGCAGGGCCTCGGTGTAGGCCACCGCCCGCAGACCGCCTAGCACGGTGTAGAGCCCTGTCAGCACAATCACCAGGATCGAACCCAACCAGAAGGCGTCGAGTGGGCCGAGCCGCATCTCGGGCAATAGCACGGAGAACACGATTCCGCCGGCAAAAATGCCGACGGCAATCTTCGTGAGCACGTAGGCGACGAGCGAGATCACCGACAGGACCCAGCGGCTGGTCGGATTGAATCGCCGCTCCAGGAACTCGGGCATGGTGAACACCTGCGACCGCATGTAGAACGGCACGAGCACCCAGGCCAGCACAAGCAGGCACCAGGCGTGCAGTTCGTAATGGGCCATAGCCACCCCGTCGGTACATCCCGAACCGGCCAGGCCCACCAGGTGTTCCGAGCCGATATTCGAGGCGAAGATCGACGCCCCCACGATGAACCAGCCCAGGTTGCGCCCAGCCAGAAAGTAGTCGTCGGCCGTGTCCTTGCTCTGGCGGATGACCCACCAGGCCAAGCCCAACAGAATTCCGAAGTACGCCGCGATCACAACCCAATCCAGGAATTCCATTCGATTCACCTCCAGAGCTTCGTCTGCCCGTAATACGCGTCGGGCCCGTGTTTTCGCTGATAATGCTTGTTGAGTATGTACTGCTCGAGCTCGGGAGCGTCCGGACGGAGCAAGCGAGTACTGATCGCCATCTCCGCTACCGACTCCAGGGCCACGGCGTTCTTGATCGAATCCCAGGCATCCTTGCCCCACGCAAACGGTCCGTGCCCTGCCACCAACACGCCCGGCAACTCCAGCGGGTTGAGGTCCTGGAACCGCTCGACAATCACTTTTCCGGTATTTGCCTCATAGGCCTTTTCAACTTCCCCTGCTGTCAGCGCCCGAGTGACCGGCACGGGGCCGAATAAGTGGTCGGCGTGGGTCGTCCCCAGGCAAGGGATTTCCATCCGGGCCTGAGCGAAAGCGGTCGCTTTCGGGCTATGGGTGTGCGTCACCCCGCCGATACCCTGAAAGGCCCGGTAGAGCCGCACGTGAGTGGGCGTGTCGGACGACGGACGCAACTTGCCCTCGACGACGTTTCCGTCGAGA
Source organism: Planctomycetaceae bacterium (assembly GCA_012719125.1). Lineage (GTDB taxonomy): Bacteria > Planctomycetota > Planctomycetia > Pirellulales > Thermoguttaceae > JAAYAY01. The sequence goes on from JAAYAY010000012.1 coordinate 12,029, forward strand.
TCGACGACCGCCATCGTCTCGGGTGACATCCGCTCGTAGGAGATGCCGCTCGGTTTGATGACGACGTATTGGCCGTCGGGGCTCAATCCGCTCACGTTGCCCCAGGTCAGGGTGACCAAACCGTAACGGACCAATTCGAGGTTGGCACGGCAAACCTGGGACTTGAGATCGTCGAGCATCGAGTCAACCCTTCCGCACCCGGTCTCGAATGGCGATCAATCGCTTCATCACCTGCGACAGGTCGGCCTGCGTGCCGGCCACGCCCAGCGAATCGTGCAAGGCACGATACAGTTCGTAGAGTTCGGCATACACGGCCGCGGCGGCCTTTCGCGGGCGGTAAACGGTTGACTTCACGCCCGTCATCTTCTTCTGGGCCGCCGAGGTCGACTTGTGGGCCCCGCCCACCACGGCTCCGAAGATCGCCGCCCCCAGGGCACAAGTCTGGGCCGATCGGCTGATCTTCATGGGGCGGTTGCAGATGTCGGCGTAGAGTTGCATGACGAAGGCGTTCTTCTCGGCGATACCGCCGCAGTTGACGACCTCCTTGACCTCCACGCCGTACTCTTCCAGTCGCTTGATGATCGTCAAGGCGCCGAAAGCCGTTGCTTCGACCAGGGCCCGGTAGACCTCGGCCGCGGTGGTGTGCAGCGTCTGTCCCACGAGCAGGCCGGTCAGCAGTGGGTCGACCAGGATCGTGCGGTTGCCGTTGTTCCAGTCGAGCGCCAACAGGCCGCTCTCGCCCGGCTTGAGCTTCTCGGCCTCGGCCGTGAGGTTCACGTGGGCATCGCCCTTCTTCGTGTATCCGGTGGGAGTCAGGTAGTTGACGAACCAGTTGAAGATGTCGCCCACGGCCGACTGCCCGGCTTCGAGGCCGTACATGCCCGGAATGATTGAGCCGGGCACGATCCCGCACAGGCCCGGGATGTCAGGCAATCCTTTCTCCATGGAGGCGACCATCATGTCGCAAGTGCTCGTGCCAATGATCTTCGAGAGTGTTCCCGGCTGGATACCGGCGCCGACGGCCCCCATGTGGGCGTCGAAGGCGCCCACCGCCACGGGAATCCCGGCGAAGAGGCCGACTTTCTTGGCCACCGCGGCAGTCAACTCGCCGGCCTTCTCGTCGGAAGCCATCGAGTGATCGGCGTATCGCTGGCGGACCTTGACCAGGTCGGGGTCGAGCCGTGCCAGGAAGGCCTCGCTGGGTAGCCCGCCCCAGTCGGTGTGGTACATGGCCTTATGCCCGGCGGCGCAGATGCTGCGGGGGATGGTGTTCGGGTCCAAATTGCCGGTGATGAAACCGGGCACGAAATCGGCGCACTCGACCCAGGCGTAGGCCGCCTTGAAGACGGCCGGCGCCGTCCGTTTGCAGTGCAGGATCTTGGACCAGAACCACTCGGAACTGTAGGTGCCGCCGCACTTGGCCAGGTAGTTGGCCGGGTCCTTCTCGGCCGCCCTGGTGATCTCGGCCGCTTCGGCGTGGCTGGTATGGTCCTTCCACAGCCAGGCCTGGGCCGCCAGGTTGTTCTGAAACTTGGGCTGCATGGCCAGCGGCATGCCGTCCTTGTCGACGGGCAGCGGAGTGGAACCGGTCGTGTCGACGCCGATCCCCACCACGTTCTCGGGCGCGAAGCCGGGCACTTTGGCCGCCGCCCGGACAGCGGCCTTTACCGACTTGTAGAAGCCTTCGGTGTAATCGGCCGGGTTCTGCCGGGCCAGGTTCGGATCCTTGGGGTCGAGGAGAATTCCCGCTTCACCGGTGGGATAGTTGAAGACGTGGGAGGCGACTTCCTCGCCGTTGGCAACATCCACGACCAGGGCTCGAACGCTGTTCGTGCCGTAATCCACACCAATCGAAAACCGCCGCGCTGCCGACTTGGCCATGTCTCTCATCTCCTCGGATTGCTGCCTGTCCGGTCGGTCTGTGTCCGGATTTCTGGCCCCAAAGTATCGGTTTTTCCGCGATCGGGCAAGTAGTCGCCAGGTCGTTTGTCTCGCCCCTAGGCTCACTTGCGTCGCTGGGCTGCCGGGCCGGTCGATCCTCCGCGTCTGCTGAAGCCCCCCACAAGCAGAAATCGCACGGTAGTTCCGCGAGTTTGTACAGCGGGTGACGCTTTGCCGGAACTTGGATGAAGGCGTACATCGACCCGAAACGCGAGCGAGGACAGTTCGCCCGTTTCTCCGTCCCAGCGAGAAGGTTATAGTGGCAAGAGCCACGTTTCCTGCAGACTCGCAGAGGAGTCGGAACCTGGATCGGCTGGGCGCGGGCGGACTGCAGTTCACGCGGTTTTGCAGTCCGGGCCGCTGCTGCCCTACCCGGGCGTCGCTGCTCACCGGTCTCTATTCACATCAAGCGGGCGTGGGGCGGATGGAGGACCCGTGGGAGTAGCTTCGGTTGACGTATCCACGACGCCGCCTTCTTGACAGGGAAGTACCGATGCCCACGCAGACACGTATTGTCGCTCCAAGCACTCAAGATCGCAGTGTTCGATCGGCCGAAGGCCGGGTGCTTCAGGTGCCGCCGGATTGGGAATTGTTGCCGCCCGGTGATGCGGCGCTGACCCGCCGGGTGAAGGCGGCCGGACCGAGTTGGACCGTACAGGAGAAAAAAGGCCGGAAGACCTTCTCGCTCGGAGTCTGGGCGCCGCGGGATCGTATCCAGGCAATCCGGGCCGCCTTGGAAAAGGAGCGGTCGACGGAGACCCACGCCAAGCGGCGGGCAGCCGATGCAACCAGAAGGGAGCGGAAGCAGCAGGAATACGTCGACGACTTTCGCCTCGCGGTCTTGGCGTTCCTGGATTTCGCGCCCCGTTATGCAGACCTCGCCCAGCAATTGGCGGATGCCGTGACCGAGCACGCCACGCCGGTAGGAAGCGGCACGGTCGCCCGCACGCAGCGGATTCCCATCGAGCGGCGGGCCGAATCGGCCGTGATCGCCTGGTTGCGGCACGCGACGACGGCATACGATAATATGAAGATCCCGCGAGTGAAAGGAAAGCGTCGCGAAGTCCGCCGAATGCTGGCGGAGCAATCGCGGCGACTGCTGGAAGCCTATCGAGCGGGGCGGGCTGTGGATTTGGAGGCGTGCCCTTTGCTGGCGGCAATGAAACGGCAAGGTGGGTGAGATGGAATAAACGATGCAGCGATTCAACCGTAGAGACACCATCAAACACCTGGCGCTAGGTACCTTTGCAGGACTGGGAAGTGCCTCGTGCGTCGGGGCAGAAGCCGAGCCGGAACCGATAAAGAAATCGGCGGTCTGGCTGGCGGTCGACGTGCTCGTCTGCGGCGGGGGACCGGCGGGGATCGCCGCCGCCATGATGGCCGGCAGGCAGGGCGCGAAGGTGTTGCTCGTCGAACGCTATGGCCGCCTTGGCGGCATGGCCGTTCAAGCGATGGTCGGGCCGCTGATGGGGAATGTCGAGAGTGTGTGGGTCGACCGCATAGTTGAAGGCCTCGGCGGACGCCGCGTCGACTACGAATTCGCCGACCTCAAGTATGCCGCCATGCTCGAAGAGGCGGGCGTCGATATCCTCCTCCACGCCGCCGTGGCGGAGCCGTTGATGGACGGCAGCCGCACGACCGGAGCGCGGTTGTTGACAAAACAGGGGCTGATCGATGTGCCTGCCCGCGTGGTCGTCGACGCGACGGGCGACGGCGACGTGGCCTGGGCCGCGGGCGCCGAGTTCGAGCAGGGGCGGGGGGCCGGCCCCGCCTGGTCGGCCGACGGATTGGTCCAGCCGATGTCGATCATGTTTCGCGTCTCGGGCGTGAACCACGCCGAATCGATGGATGCTCACGGCGGCCGGAATCGCTACCGGTTCCCCGACGGCCGGAGTTGGGACCAACTCTGTCGCGACGCCAACGCCAAAGGCGAACTGCCGAAGTACGTGGGCAAGGTCCGAACCTATTCGTCGCACCGCGACGATGAGCGGGTAATCAACGCCACGCAAGTGAACTATGTCGACGGAACCAAGGTCCGCGACCTGACCCAAGCCGAACTCGACGGCCGGCGCCAGGTGGAACCGGTCCTCGCCTTCCTGCGCAAATACGCGCCGGGCTTTCAGAACGCCTACGTGTCCGGAATGCCGGCCGTGATCGGCGTGCGCGAGACTCGCCGAATTCTGGGCGACGATTACCTGACCGTCAAGGAACTGATCGGCGGCACGCAATCGGCCAGTGCCGTTGTCCGGAAGGCGGAGTTCGGGATCGACATCCACAACCCCGACGGCATCGGCCAGGCCCAGGGCGCGTCGGAAGACTCCCCCTTGGGCAAGGACCCGAAATGCCGCCCCTACGACATCCCCTACGGCTGCCTGCTGCCGCGCGGCATCGAGGGTCTGCTGGTGGCAGGACGCAGCATCAGCGGGAGCCACGAAGCCATGGCCTCCTACCGCGTCCAGGTGATCGCCATGGCCACGGGTGTGGCCGCCGGCGTGGCGGCAGCCCAGGCCGCAAAGCAGGGCATCTTGCCTCGGGCCGTCGAGGTGGCAAAGATTCAAGAGGTCGTGTTCGCCACGGCCTGAACGCTGGTCGGATCCGAAGTCATACCAACCCGAAGCGTAAGCGAGTGCAGAAATGGCTGCCATCCTGGTCTCGCTCGCGCATCGGGTTAGTGCACTATCCAGTTTCCAGAAGAACAGCCACACAAACATTGAGCACGCACTTCCATGTTCAAACCATCGATTCTCATGGTCTTGTCCTTCCTCACCGTCTGTGGCACGGCCGACTCGGCTGAGAAGATGGAGCACGAGCCCGTCGTCTTCCATTGCGATTTCGAGTCGGATACCTGGTTTCAGCAGTGGGGCGAACGCCAATGCCCCGCCCGTGTCGAGACCGTCGACTCCGATCCCGGGCTTCGCTTCGAGCCCCTGGCTGGAAAGGCCCTGCGGGTGCGAATCGAAAAGGACGGGCATTACGGGCTCAGCCTCGCTTACCGGTTTCAGAAACGACTGGGCTACGAACCCGAAGAAATCTACTTCCGCTATTACCTCCGCTTCGCCGACGACTGGGACCCGAAGCGCGGCGGCAAGCTGCCCGGCATCGGCGGAACCTACGGGCGGGCCGGATGGGGCGGACGCCCCGTGCATGGCGACGACGGCTGGTCCGCCCGCGGGCTCTTTGGAGGTCAGAAGGACGGCCGGACCCCAATCGGCTTCTACTGCTATCACATGGACATGCGGGGCCGGTACGGTTCCGAATGGCGGTGGGACCGCGAAGATCGCGGTCTGCTGGAGAACAACCGCTGGTATTGCGTCGAGCAGTACGTCAAGTTGAACAAGCCGGGAGAGGCCGACGGCATTCTCCGCGGCTGGGTCGACGGCCAGCTCGCCTTCGAAAAAACCGACATCCGCTTCCGCAGCGTCGACGCATTGAAGATCGAAGACGTCTGGGTTAACCTCTACCTGGGCGGCACCTGGACATCCGAATCGGAACACCATGTCTATATCGACGACACGGTGATCTCGAAAAGCCCGATCGGGCCTCTGCGCCGAGCCTCGGGAGATTAGGCGCTGCAAAACAATAAACTACCCAATTGAGAGTTAGCGGTAGGGCGCAAGCCCTCCGGTTTCGCCGTACCGGACGGCTCGCGCCATTCCTCGAAATCGGTAACTCATTGTTGAGCGCGGCTTTACGTCTTTTCCGTTGGCGCAGGTTGTGACGTCTGGGAGAAGCGCGAATTTCATGCGCCGGTGGTGTGCCGAACCGGCACTGGCGGTGCCTGAAACGTACATTTCAGCGGATCGCCAGCGGCATAATGTCGCTTCAGACGACTACCCGGAGAGACACCGATGAACGAATGGGCACGCACCCAGGGATCGCTCGACCCGCCCGGTTGCTCTTGGGTCGAAGACGAAAAGGCGTGGAACTTTGTGCTCTACTCGCGCTCGGCCAGCGGGGTGACTCTTCTTCTCTACGGCCGCAAGGATCTCGTCAAGCCGCTGCTGGAGTACCCGCTCAATCCGCTGTGGAACAAGTCGGGGCCGATCTGGCATTGCCGCATTCCCCGTGTTAAGGCACCAGGCGCCAAGTACTATGCCTACCGAGTGTCGGGACCGGTGGTCGAAGGACACGGATTCCACGCCTTCGACCCGGAGAAGATCCTGCTCGATCCCTATGCCATGGCGGTCCACTTTCCGGATACGTTTGACCGCGAGGCGGCTCGCCGTCCCGGCCCCAACGACGGCAAGGCGCCGCTCGGCGTCATCGATCCCGACCGGGATTTCGATTGGGAAGGCGACCGCTACATCCAGCACGGCCACAACCTGGTGATCTACGAAATGCACGTGAAGGGATTCACCGAGCATCCCAGTTCGGGCGTCACCAAGGCAAAGCGGGGAACCTACTCCGGCGTGGTCGAAAGAATCCCCTATCTGCTCGACTTGGGAATCTCGGCCGTCGAGCTGATGCCCGTCTATCAGTACGACCCCCAGGAAAGCAATTACTGGGGTTACATGCCGCTGAACTTCTTCTCACCCCATTGCGACTACTCCGCCTCCGCGCGGTCGCGCCACCAGCGAAACGAGTTTCGCCAGATGGTCAAAGAGCTTCACCGTGCGGGGATTGAGGTCATTCTCGACGTGGTCTACAACCACACCTGCGAGGGCGATCAACGCGGGCCGAACTACAGTTTCCGCGGCATTGACACCGACTTCTACTACATGAGAACGCAGCATCCGCTGTTCCCCTACGCCAACCTGAGCGGGTGCGGCAATACCCTCGATGCGTCGAGCGTGGCCGTGCGAAAGCTGATCGTCGACAGCCTCCGCTACTGGCGTGAGGAGATGCATATCGACGGGTTCCGCTTCGACCTGGCGTCGATCTTCGCCATGAAATCCGACGGTCAGCCCGACACGGAGCACCCGCCCCTGTTCGGGCAGATCAGCTCCAGCAAGGGCCTTCGCGGGACTCGGCTGATCGCCGAACCTTGGGATGCCGCCGGCACCTATCAGCTCGGCCAGTCTTTCCCCGGCTGGATGTGGATGCAGTGGAACGCCAAGTATCGCGACACGATCCAGCAGTTCGTCCGCGGCGACTACGGCGTCGTCGCCGAGATCATGACGCGGCTCTACGGCAGTTCCGACCTGTTCCCCGACGATCGCTACCATTCCTGTCGCCCCTGGCAGTCGATCAACTATGTCACCTGCCACGACGGTTCGACCCTCTACGACCTGGTCAGCTACGAACAGAAGAACAACTGGGCCAACGGCCACGAGAACACCGACGGCTGCATCGAGTACAAGTGGAACTGCGGCCACGAGGGGGACACGGAGGTGCCCGCCGACGTGGCCCTGCTCCGCAAACGGCAGGTGAAGAACTTCTTCTGCCTGCTCATGCTTTCCAACGGAACCCCCATGTTCCGCATGGGCGACGAGTTCCTGCAAACCCAGGGGGGGAACAACAACGCCTACAATCAGGACAACGAGACGAGTTGGCTCGACTGGCGGCGGCTGGAGCAGCACCGCGACGTGTTCCGCTTCGTCAAGGAGATGATCGCCTTCCGCAAGGCCACACGAAGCATCGCGCGATCCGTCTTCTGGCGCGACGACGTCTGCTGGTACGGCACGCACCTAGCGGCCGACCTGACGGCCAGTTCCCGCGTGCTGGCATTCTGTCTCTCGGGCGCATCGACGGGCTCCGACGACCTCTACGTGATGATCAACGCCCACCGCGAGCCGCTCAGCTTCGGTATCCACGAGGGCACGGTGGGGCAATGGCGTCTGGCCGTCGACACAGCCCAGCTTTCGCCCGCCGACATTCCTGCCCCCGGGATCCGGCCGGTCGTGAACGCCCCGGCCTACGACGTCCAGGGCAATTCCGTGGTGGTGCTGGTCCGGCCGCGAGGGAAATAGGCCCCGCAAAGTGGCCGTCACTTGGCGTTTGCCGCCTCGAGGCGGGCGTCGGTTTCTTCCAGCCGGAAGCGGGTGCAGACCACGGAGTGCTTGCGAGCGTCGTTCCAGAACTTGATGTAGGTTGTGGCGACGATCGTTCCGTCGGGCAGGAGTTCCATTCCTGGGTAACCGCAGTCGCCCCCGGCAAAGCTGTGCAGGAGCTTGATGCGGTACTGCCCGGGCTTGCCCTGCTTGATATCCTCATACGTACCGACCCACGCCACGAAGTGGCCGCGGGTGGGGGACAGCGGCGCCTGGTCGCGAAACGCAATCACGAGTCGCCCGTCGCTGGTGCACACGCCCATGTGGCGGTCGCCGGTCAGTCCCCACGGCGTATCGACCGGCGTGCTCCAGGTTGTGCCCTCGTCGCTGCTGAACATCATCAGACTGTAGCCCTTGTGCGTGTTCTCCCGCATGAGACAGCACAGTTCCCCGCCGTCGGGCGAGCGGAACACGAAAGGTTCGCAGGGATTCTTGCCCTCGACCGTGGCGACCACTCGTGGCTCGGACCAGGTCAGCCCGCCGTCCTTCGTGACGGTCTGCAGCACCTCCAGCGGCGCCCGGTCGGCCCCTTCCGGTCCGCGGTGATACATTCCGAGATACGAGCCGTCTTTGAGCCGAACGATGCTGCTGAAGGTCATCACGCAGCGGAACGCCTTGCCCAGCGGCGGCATCTCCTTCCAGGTCCGGCCGCCGTCCTCGCTCATGATGCTCGGCATGGGAACGCCGAACCGGCCGATCCAGGCCGAGAAGACCCACAGACGCTCCTTGCCTTCCGGATCGGTCATGCGGTAGATGCTCGGACAGTTCTCGTGCTTGCTGAACCCAGAGGGGAGGCCGTCGTCGAGCCGCGTCCAGGTCTTGCCGCCGTCGTCGCTGCGTGCCATCGGGCCCGCCTTGCCGCCGTGGTTGATGCACCAGACGGCGAAGATCGTCTTGCCGTCGGCCATCAGCACGGTGGTCGGGTGACCTTGATAGACCTCGGGCGAGCCTTCGGCGATTACCACCTGCCGCGCTGTCTCTCCCGACAGATCGACCACGGGGAAGGCCGCTTCCTGTCGCCAGCGGGCCTTCGAATCGTCCGACTTCTCGGCGCCACTCACCATCGCGGCCGCACACAATACCACCAAGCTCAAGAGACCAGTCCTCATCGTTGACCTTTCTTTGCGTAAGAGGCAGACATCAATAGGGGCCGAGAAATGCGAATTCGGCGCATTTACTGTATGCAAGCACTAATGACGCCTCACTGCTTCACGAGCAGCGGCGCGATCGCCTGGGAGAACACCTGCGCCTGCCGCATCATCCCCAGATCGTTGGGATGGCAGCCGTCAACCGTTCCCTCGGTATCGTCGCCCAACATTCCCTCGTTGGGGAGGAAGTGCAGGTTCTTCACCCCTTCGGCCGCCAGCTTCTCATAGATCGCCCGCAGGATGGTCCCCTTCTCGGTTGGGCAGACGTTCCTGACGCTGCAATCTTCGGCCAGCAGGATGGGCGTATCCGGGTGGGCGGCACGCAGGGTCTTCACAAAAGGCTCGATCCGCGTCGACACGAGGTCGGCCGACATGTTCCACAGACAATCGAGAACGTAGACCGACGGATCCAGTTCGGCCAACAGGTCCGCCATCTCGGGCTCCATCCTTCCGCTGCCGCTGAATCCGAGGTTGATCGTCGGCGTGTCGAGTTGCCGGCCGACGATCGCCGGGAAGGCCATCCCCGGCCGCGAGGCGCAGCCCCCCTGCGTGATGGAAGTACCGTAGATCACGACAGGTTTGCACTGCTGGGCCAACCCGCGGTCCAGCGGCGAGAGCGTGGTGCCTTTCGGGACGCCGATCTCCACGGACGTCACGCCGTTGTAGAGCGGCAGGTAGAGCATGCACGGCTGGCCCGACGGGAGCGTGAATCTGGCCGTGTTGGTGACTGCCGCCGGTCGGCCGTTCGCCACGAAGTGCCAACGTCCGGTCTTGTCCTTGCTGTAGAGATCCACCCCGCTGACGCCCGTGGCGGGCATGTGGGGCATGCTCAGCCGGTCTCCGTTGAGCAGGGTCCAGCGGACCTGGATGGACGATGCATCCGAGGTGAATGGAACGCACATTCCGGCACTGTTGTGGCTCAAGCCCCAGACAGACGCCGGCACCTTGCCCTCGGCCTTGGCCGGCAGGCGGTCGTAGAACGCCTTGGTTTCGGTCCAGCCCTTGCCCTCCACGTCCAGATCCTTGCAGTCATACCACTCCGTTGTGTCGTCCGGGCTTGCCTTGGCCTTCTGAACGGCAGCTTCCACCGCGAAAGAGACACTCGGCGCGGCCAGAACGGCCAGACAGGCAAGAAGAAGACGGAACTGGACGGGGATCGCTCTCATCGCAGGTTACTCCTCACACAAAGGGGATTGGCAAAAGGTCATTGGAGATCTTTCGTAGCAGTTGTCGGTCGAGGGTGGCATGGTCTCGCCGCGGCGGTATCTGGACGCAAAGCCGGCTGCCGGTGGAGATCGGCGTGCCTTGGACCGGGAACCGTATTGGGAGTTCATCGCGAGGCAATCCTCCCATAACAAGATCACAGGAGGTTCTCCCAGTCCAGGGCCACGTCGAGAACCACGGCCGAGTGCGTCAGGGCGCCGACGCTGATCCGATCGACGCCGCTTTCGGCGATTGCGCGAACCGTGTCGAGATTGACGCCGCCGGACGCCTCGAGCTGGACCGACGGAGTGACGGCGTCGCGGAGCGCGACGGCCTGGCGGAGCAGTTCGGGTCCCATGTTGTCGAGGAGGACGATGTCGGGGCCGGCGGGCAGGAGCCCCTCGAGTTGCTCCAGCGTGTCGACCTCGACCTCGACGATCGACGCCTCGACGGCCTGCGAAGAACGAGTGTGAGCGAAATAGCGGCGGGCTTCGCGGACGGCCTCGCTGGGAGTGAACCGAGGCCGGCCGGCGTCGGCCTGGGCGCCCAAGGCCAAGTGGTTGTCCTTGACGAGAATCGCCTCGAACAGCCCCTGCCGATGGTTGCGCCCGCCGCCGCAACGAACGGCGTATTTTTCCAGCCGCCGCAATCCGGGGGTGGTCTTTCGCGTGTCGTAGATGCGAGCCTTCGTGCCCGCGACGGCTTCGACATAGCTGCGGGTCAGGGTCGCGATGCCCGAGAGTCGGCCCAGGAGGTTCAGGGCGGGCCGTTCGGCGGTGAGCAGTTTCTGGGCGGGCCCTTCCACCCGACCCACCACCTGGCCGGCCTGAACGGTCGCGCCATCCTCGACCAGCATCTGCCACTTGAGAGTCGGATCCACCTCGGAGAATACCAGGCCGGCCGCCTTGAGGCCCGCGAGCACTCCCGGCTGCCGCATGACGACGGCCGCACGTCCCGGGGCATCGCCCGGAATCAGGGCCAACGAGGTGCAATCGCCCTCGCCGGCCAGATCTTCTTCCAGCATCCGCCCGATCAGTTCGTGCAGATCCCGTTCGATGGCGTCGTCCCACTCGACCTGGTAGAATTCTTTCGACTGCAAATCCAACACACCGTCTCCGAGTTCATTGTCAAGAGGTTATCGGTTATGCTACATGAAAGGCTGGATCAAGCATACCTGCTCGTTCCCTGATCGGAAAGAAGGTGCCCCGTGTCGGAATCGCACGACAAGGACAGCGATCGGCGGTCGTATAGGGGCCTCCTTCGCCGGCAGGACCAGCGATTTCTCGCGGGGTTGATCGTGCTTTCGGGCCTTGCCATTGTCGGTTGGTGGCGACACAACGGCGGCCCGTCGAATCGGTTGGCGGAGAGGCGTTCGGCGTCTGCGCGTACCGCCCGCTTCGCGGTCGACGCCAACCGGGCAACCTGGCCGGAACTGACGCAGATTCCGGAAATCGGCGAGACGCTGGCACGGAGAATCGTGGAGAATCGCCGCGTGGAGGGCCCCTTCCGATCGCCGGAGGATCTTACACGGGTTCAGGGAATCGGCAACAAGACGCTCGAGCAGATGCGGCCTTATCTGGATTGGGCGTCGTTGCACGACGATTGCCGTGCGGCCGTGCCGTAGGTGGGACGGCCCCCCTCCCTTTGCCGGATGTACCTGCTCAGGGGTAGAATGATTTGTTTGGGCTTGGCCCCGAGGCGTCCGGCACGCATTCCCACGGAGAGGCGATCGTGTTCCAACTGGTGAGTCCCTTCGAGCCGGCCGGCGACCAACAGCAGGCCATCGACGCGCTGACCCGCGGCTTGCAGGACAAGGCGAAGTGCCAGACCCTCATGGGGGTGACGGGTTCCGGCAAGACTTTCACGATGGCCAACGTCATCCAGCGGGTGCAGCGTCCCGCCCTGGTACTCTCCCACAACAAGACGCTCTCGGCCCAACTCTACTCGGAGTTTCGCGAATTCTTTCCGAACAATGCCGTCGCCTACTTTGTCAGCTACTACGACTACTACCAACCGGAAGCCTACATTCCCCAACGGGACATCTATATCGAGAAAGACGCCTCGATCAACGAGGAGATCGACCGTCTGCGCCTGGCGGCCACCAGCTCGCTGATGAGCCGCCGCGACGTGATTATCGTGGCCAGCGTCTCCTGCATCTACGGTCTGGGTTCGCCCGACGACTATCGAGAGATGATGGTGGCTCTCCGCGTCGGCCAGGAGGTGGAACGAGACCGGATGCTGGCCCGGCTGGTCGATATTCAATACGAGCGGAACGACGTGGCCTTCGAGCGGGGGAGGTTCCGGGTTCGCGGGGACTGTGTGGAGGTCTTTCCGTCGTACGAGGAGTTTGCCGTCCGGGTTGAATTCTGGGGCGACGAGGTGGAGCAACTGTCGGTGATCAATCCAACCAGCGGCGAGGTGCTCCAGCGGCAGGAGGAACTGTTCATCTATCCGGCGAAGCACTTCGTTTTGCCCGACGAACGGGTGAAGCATGCCGTGGAGGAGATCCACCAGGAGTTGGCCGATCGCCTCGAGGTGTTTCGCAAGCAGGGCAAGCTGGTGGAAGCCCAGCGACTGAGCGCGCGGACCCGCTTCGACCTGGAGATGCTCCAGGAAGTGGGATATTGCCCGGGGATCGAGAACTACAGCCGCCCCCTCTCGGGACGTCCGCCGGGCTCGCCGCCGGATACGCTGTTCAGCTTCTTCCCCGATGATTTCCTGCTGTTTGTCGACGAATCTCATGTTACGGTGCCTCAGGTCCGGGCGATGCATGCCGGAGACCAGAGCCGCAAGACGACGCTGGTGGAGCACGGATTCCGATTGCCGAGCGCTCTGGACAACCGGCCGCTGAAATTCGAGGAGTGGGAGCAGCGGATCAACCAGGTGATCTTCGTATCGGCGACGCCCGGTCCCTACGAACTGGAGCAGTCGAAGGGGTGCGTGGTGCAGCAGCTCATTCGTCCGACCGGCCTGCTCGACCCGGTCGTCGAGGTCGTGCCCGCCCGGGGCCAGGTGCCCCATCTGCTGGAGCAGATTCGCCAGCGAGCCGAGGTCGACGAACGGGTGCTGGTGACGACGCTTACCAAGCGTATGGCGGAGGATCTGGCGGACTATTTCAGCAAGCAGGACGTGCGCTGCAAATGGCTGCACAGCGAGTTGGACGCTTTTGAGCGTGTCGAGCTTCTGCGGGATTTGCGCCAGGGGCACTTCGACGTGCTGGTGGGCGTCAACCTGCTCCGAGAAGGGCTGGATCTGCCCGAGGTTTCACTCGTGGCGATTCTCGACGCCGACAAAGAGGGCTTTCTTCGCAGCGAGACGTCTCTGATGCAAACGATCGGCCGGTCGGCTCGAAACGTCAATGCGAAGGTCATTCTGTATGCCGACAAGATGACCGATTCGATGCAACGGGCCGTGGAGGAGACGCGGCGGCGGCGCAAGATGCAGGAGGCCTACAACGAAGAACACGGCATCACACCGGAGACGATTCGCAAGAGTATCCGGGCGGGCATCGAAGCCGAAGTGGCCGCTCACGCGGAGTCGAATGCCGCAGTCGGACGCGGCGACGACGCCAGATACATCACCGAGGAGTATCTCGACGAACTGGAACAGGAGATGCTGGCCGCGGCGGAAGCCCTGGAGTTCGAGCGAGCCGCCGCCTTGAGGGACCGAATAGAACAGATGCGGGGTCAGGTCGGCAAACGGACCGACGAAGCCGAAATCGACCACGCCACGCGGTCTCATCGCGGGCGTCGCCGCAAGACGAAGAAATCCGCCCGGCGGATCCCGAAGCCGGAGAAGCCTTGACGAGCAGGTCGACAAAAGGCCAGCGGCACGAAGCGGGAGGCCCGATCCGTGCCGCCGGCGAGCAAGCCGAAATCCTTTGCGCGCAGGTGCGCGGTATCAACCTTGGGCAGGAGCGGCGGGGGCGTCGTCGGCCGGGGCGTCGGCGGCGGGGGCGGCTTCATCGGTGGGCGTCGATGTTTCGTCAGACGGTGCGGCAGCTCCCCCAGACGGCGCCGTTGAGGTGGACGTGTCGCCGCATCCAATTGAGAAGCCGCCGAGGGCGACCACGACCAGGAGCAGTGCGAAGAACTTCTTCATCACAGTTACCTTTCAGAAAACCACGGTCAATCAGGTTCATCCGGACCGGCACCCGCCGGTCCCACAAGACAATGGAGCCATCGGTACGTCCAATTATTCCCGCGAAATCTCGAAATAGTTGGAAGGGAGGGGCGATCCCCTCCAATGTGTGGTTGAACGCGCCCTGTGACTTCCCCAAATTCCCATTTTGAGGTAGGTTGGCAGGTAACTTTGGGGATTCTCCCGGGTGGTGGGAATATCGTTCGTCGTGAAAGGCTCTCAATTGGTGGGAAATGCCAGCATGGGCAGAGATCGGGCACAGCCGGAGATCACGGAACTGGTCCTGGACCATCACCGTGAGATCTATGCCTATGCCTACCGGCTTTGTGGTTCGATCGCGGACGCGGAAGACCTCACCCAGACGGTCTTCTTAACGGCCCACGAGAAACTGGAGCAACTGCAGGACCCGGAAAAGGCCAGGGGCTGGCTGTACGCCATCCTTCGAAGTCATTTTTTGAAGCTGTGCCGGAAGAAGCGGCCGGTGCCTGCGGCGTCAATCGAGATGAATTTGGATGAGATTGCGGGTCCGGTGAGCGCCCCGTGCGAGATCGGACGCGAAGAGTTGCAGAATGCCCTGGCGGCTTTGCCGGATACCCACCGTCTGGTTCTTGTGATGTTCTACTTCGAGCAGTGTACCTACCAGGAGATCGCCGAGAGACTCGGTACGCCGATGGGCACCGTCATGAGCCGTTTAGCAAGGGCGAAGGCTCGGCTGCGAGCTGATTTGTCGCGGGCGAGCCGGGATCGACCGATTTCCCCTCATCCGATGGAAAGATAGGGCTGGTGCCATGGACGAACACCCCGATTGGACAACCGAGCAGCGCGAGATGCTCGAACTGCTTCGTTCAAAGAACGATGTGGAAATCGATGCTGCGCTGGCGCCGATCGCGGAAGCACTTGAGAAGGACCCTGAACTGGCCCAGCGGCTGGAGCACATCCTTGCCTGGGACAGTCGCCTTTCTGAAGCGGTGCGGGATGTCGCCGTTCCCCCTGGCCTCGCCGAACAGATCATCCAGAGTGTTGAAGCTCACAGCGCCCGACCGATGCCGAGAGCAGATCGCCCTTGTTCGAGTCGCAGGCGACGGCTTGCTTGGGCGAGCGTTTTCGTGGGGGCGGGGGCGGCCGTCCTACTCATCGCAATTGCAGTGATGGGATCCGTTCCGAAAATGGACCCGGGAGAACTCCGTTCCATTGCCCGCGACCGATTTGTGGAGAGCCGCGACAACAATCTGCCTGGGCCGACCGCGGTTGCAGTTCCCTCAGGTTTCCCCTACAGTCCGGATCTGAAACCCATGCCTGGGGTGCGGTCGTATCCTGTAGCGGACTTCCGTGAGGCAAGAGCGGTGGCGTACGACATCCCACTCGGCGGGAACGGGACGGCCACGCTGTATGTGGTTCGTTGCCGCTCGCATTCACTGCCGCAAAGGCCGCCGCGAACGCCGCAAATGCGGACGCTCGATCTGGCGATTGCCGCCTGGCAGGGAGACGACGTCGTCTACGTCCTGGTTACGGAAGGTGGAGAACCGGCCTACCGTTTCCTTCTCAGGTCCTTCTCAGGCACTCTGGCCTGAGGGAGATAGGTTCTCTAGATTGCCTGGATTCGCCGCTTCAACGGCACCTCGGAACGCTTGGCCTATTCGGAAGATTCTTTCTAATCCCCACGTTGGATTCCAGCCGAATCCGGTTGTAAGCCCGTTTGTTCCGGTTGTTGCGCGGAGCGGGGGATGGGCGTAGAGATACAGCAAGGGAACTGAGGGGAGATTCTGTCCATGAAATGGCTGCCAATCCCAGTGGCGTTGCTTGTCGCGCTGACGGCGATGCCCGCCGGGGCGCAAGCGCCGGCGGAAAACGGAACGACGATGCGATTCAGCGGAGGAATCACGCCGGGCGAGGTTACGGCGACGCCGGAGATGTGGTTCTACCAAGAGCAGATGAACCGGCGAGCCGATCCGAAGGAGGCGTTGCGACGCAAGGCGGAATTCCGGACGGCGCAGCGCGAGGCCCGGATGGCTGCTCGAAACTGGTTCGGAGTTTCGCTGGCACGTCCCATGACGAGTACGGCGGTCACGAACGGTGAGTCGGCGGCCGTATGGACCGGTGGCGATCCGCTCTACCCATACCGCTGGTCGAGCAGGGGGCCTGTCATCGTCGTTCAACAGTATGAGCGTTCGCGGTCGACCTACTGACCTCTTCAGTAGTTTGGGCGTTGATGAGTTTCGGGGCCGGACGTTGGAAGAGAAGAACGCCGGCGGGCCGGAGTGTTTCAGAACAAGAAGCACTCCGGCCCGTTGCGTTTCTTGGCAGGTTTCCCCCAGCATTGTCCGGTTTTGCATCCGCCTTGTCGCCGTGCTATGCTATTGCCTCTGGGAAACCGATCCGAACAGCCGGCCAGGAGCCCCGAGTGACAAAACACCCTTCAAGATCGAAGATGTGGCTGCTTGCCGCCGTCAAGCTGGCGATTGTCGGAATCGTTCTTTGGGCGGTCGGCAAGACGCTCCTGCGTGGGGTCGTCACACTCTGGAAAGACGACTGGCAGCTTCATTGGCCCTGGATCATCGCGGCTGGAGTCATCTATCTCGTCGGATTGCTCCCGGCGGGCATGTTCTGGTGGCGGGTGTTGTGGGTTCTCGGCCAGAGGACCCGGTTTCTGGACACCATGCGGGCCTACTACATCGGGCACCTGGGAAAGTACGTGCCTGGCAAGGCGATGGTCGTGGTGTTGCGTGCCGGGCTGTTGCAGCCGGGCGGCGCACGGGTCTCGGTGGCGGCGGCGGCCGTGTTCTTCGAAACGCTCACGATGATGGCCGTGGGGGCCTTTTGGGCGGCCGCAATTCTGGCGGTTTGGTTCCGGGGACACTGGACGCTGTGTGTTCTGGCGGTCGGCCTGATGCTGGCGGCGGGGATACCGACCGTTCCGCCGCTGTTCCGGCGGCTTGCCCGACTGGCTCGCGTGGCGAAGTCGGATCCTGAAACCCAGAAGAAACTGGACGACATCGGATACGGGACGTTGGCCACCGGTTGGATCACGATGACCGTGTGCTGGGGGCTGCTGGCGTTGAGCTTCTGGGCGACGCTGAAGGCCATGGGAATCGAGGGCCTCGACCTCATCAGAGATTTCCCTCGATACCTGGCTTCCGTCTCACTCGCCATGGTGGCCGGCTTCTTGTCGCTGATTCCCGGCGGTCTGTTCGTCCGCGACGGGATTCTGGCCGAGCTGGTCGAGCCCTACTTTCGCCAGCTTGCCATACCGCTGGCCGCCGACGTCGCCGCCGGTCTGAGTGCCGTCTTGCTGCGGATCGTCTGGTTGGTGGCAGAGGTCGTGATATCGGGTATTCTATACTTCGGGTTTCGGCCTCGCGGGCCGATTGACGCCGGCTGATTCGAGCGGTGGGAGACACGACATGCTATCGATCGTCATTCCTGTCTACAATGAAGAAGAGAGTCTCGAAGAACTCCACAAGCAGATCGACGCGGTCGCTCAGACCAACCAATATGACCTGGACATCGTGTTCGTCGACGACGGTTCGAAGGATCGCTCCTGGAAGGTCGTCCAGGCGTTGGCAGAGAAGGACCCTCGCGTTCAGGCAATTCGTTTTCGGCGGAACTTCGGCAAGGCGGCGGCGTTGAACGCCGGGTTCGCGGCAGCCCGGGGTGAGACGGTCATGACGCTTGATGCCGACCTGCAGGACGATCCGGCGGAGATTCCGGCGTTCCTGGAGAAGATGGACGAGGGATACGACGTGGTGAGCGGCTGGAAGAAGCGGCGTCACGACCCCTGGCACAAGGTTGGGCCTTCGAGGGTGTTCAACTGGATGGTGAGCCGGCTGACGGGAGTCGAGTTGCACGATCACAATTGCGGCATGAAGTGCTACCGGCGCGAGATTTTCGACGAGGTGACCCTCTACGGCGAGCTGCACCGGTTCGTGCCGGTGCTGGCGGCCGCTCGGGGCTTTCGGGTGAGCGAGCGGGTGGTTCAACACCGGGCCAGGCAGTTCGGGCATTCCAAGTACGGGGTGACCCGCATCGTCAAAGGCTTTCTGGATCTGCTGACGGTGAAGTTTCTTACCGGATTCGGCCAGCGCCCGCAGCATATTCTGGGCACGATCGGATTGATCTTCTTCCTTCTCGGGGGCCTGGTGCTCACCGCCCTGGCCGGCAAGTGGGTTGTCATCAAGTGGTTCATGGGGGGCGACCCGGAATTGCACAAGAGTCCGGCCGTGATTTATTCGGTCGGACTGTTATTGATGGGCGGCCAATTTATGACGGTCGGGTTCCTCGGAGAACTGGTCATTGCCCATACGCGAAAGAGCGAACGAAACTACTCCATTGCCGAGACGATCGAGCAGAAGAGCGGTTTGGGCGAGTAACTGGTCGATTTTTCTTCGTCCGCCTGCCCAAGGGCTGGCAAATTCGAAAGCGGAACCGATGAACGAGCAACCGAATGACGAACGAGCGGCTTTGCGAAAGAGCGTTTATACCCTGTTGATCGCGATGGGAATCGGGGCGATCCTGGGACGGGTGTTGGCGGTCGACGAGGTTTCTGCTTCCCGGCTGACGCCGTATCTACAGCGCGAGATCGGGCCGCGGCTCCAGGAGAAAAAGGCTCGACTGATCGAGCAGGGGGCGTCTCCTGAAAGGATCGAGCAGGAACTGGCAAAGACCCGGGGCGAGTTGATGCGTCGGGCGGGCATCCTGCGTCCCTTCCTCAGCGCCAACGATCGGAGCCGCTGGTGCACGCTCCGTGCCCTGGTCGAGCGGGACATGTGGGCGGCCGCCGAGGTGCAGACGGCGGACGGCAAGAGGCAACTGCGCTGGGTGCCCTACGCGATCAACAAGGTGCTGGCCGAGCCGGGTTGGGATACGATCGACATGGTGAAGCACCCGCTGCCGTCGCATGGGCCGCGGGGCGAAGGCTTTCTCTATTCCAGCAAGCCGCCGCTGCTGCCGACGCTGATGGCCGTCCCGTACTGGATCCTGTACAAGGCCACCGGCGCCACGCTGGGGACCCATCCCTTCGCCATGGGCCGTACGTTGCTGGTGATCTACAACGTGGTTCCGCTGTTGATCTACTTCCTGCTGATGGCCCGGCTCATCGAACGGTTCGGCCGGTCTGACTGGGGCCGGATGTTCGTGACGGCGGCGGCCGTATTCGGCACGTTCCTCACCACGTTCAGCGTTACGATCAACAACCACCTGCCCGGTGCGGTCTGCGCGCTGATTGCGTTGTATGCCGCCGTGCGAATCTGGTTCGACGACGAGCGGCGTCTGCGCTACTTCTTCACCGCCGGGTTGTTCGCCACGTTGCTGGTGGCGTGTGAACTTCCGGGGCTGGCCTTCACGGCGGCGCTGGGAGCGGCCCTGCTCTGGAAGGCACCTAAAGAGACGCTCGTTGCCGGCGTTCCGGCCGCACTGCTCGTGGCGGTGGGGTTTTTCGGCACCAACTGGATCGCCCACGAGACCCTCAAGCCGGCCTACACGCAAACGGAGTGGTACGACTACGAATACCAGCGGCACCCCGACGACAAGCCGGTCGACTCCTACTGGCGGGACCGGCAAGGGGTCGATCGGGGCGAACCGTCGGAGTTCGTTTACGCGTTCCACGCGCTCGTGGGGCACCACGGAATCATCTCGCTCACGCCGGTTTGGATTCTGGCGGCGGTGGGGCTGGTGATGTGGCTGGTCGCCCCCGGCGATCCTCGTGTGCGGCAGATGGCGATCATGATTGCTGCAGTGACGTGCGCGTGCCTCTATTTCTACCTGTTCATGCAGCCGCAGGAGAATCGCAACTACGGCGGCATGACGGCCGGGCTGCGCTGGGCCTTCTGGTTCGCTCCGCTTTGGCTGGTGACCATGCTTCCGGCGGCCGATCATTGCGCCGGGAAGAAGTGGCTGCGAGGACTGGCCCTCGTTCTCCTGGCGGTGTCTGTTCTCTCGGCGAGCTATCCTACGTGGAATCCGTGGACTCATCCGTGGCTCTACAACTTCATGCAGTCCATGGGCTGGCTTGGAACGGCGTGACTTCGATCCTTGCCGGTCGAGAGAATAGCCGCTAGAATCAGCGGTCATTGAACGGGCTTCCATCTGCTGAAGGGTTGTTTCCATGGAAAAGAAGACAGTTCGCACCGGCATCGTCGGTTCGGGGTTCTCGTCGACATTTCACTTCGAGGCTCTCACCAAGGTCTACGGCACGAACGTCGAGGTGGTGGGCGTGTTCACCAAGGACGCCGACGGCGGCAAGACCTACGCGGAAAAACGCGGCATTCGTGCCTTCGAGACGCTCGACGGGCTGCTCGACGAGGTCGACGCGGTCCACGTCTGCGTGCCCCCCAAGTTCCACGAACCGACCACCGTGGCCGCCCTTCAGCGCGACAAGTACGTCGTCTGCGAGAAGCCGTTGACCGGCTACTTCGGCAGCGGATCGCCCGAGTTTCACTGGGACAAGGCCGATATGGAGGTGGCTCTCGAAACGGCGCTGACGAGCGTCGATCGCATGCTCGAAGCCGAGAAGAACAGCAAGGGGAAGCTGCTGTACGCGGAGAACTGGGTCTATGCCCCGTCGGTTCAGAAGGAACGGGAGATTCTGGAGAAGACGGGCGGACAGGTTCTCTGGATTCACGGGGAAGAGGCCCACAGCGGCTCCCATTCGGTCGACTATGCCTACACGGCCCGCTGCGGCGGCGGCGTGCTGATCGGCAAGGGCTGCCACCCGCTCACGGCCGCCCTTTATCTCAAGCGTGTAGAAGGGCGTACTCGCGACGGGAACCCCATTCGCCCGAAGTCGGTGACCGCCCGGGCGCACGCGATCACCCGCACGCCGAAGTTTCGCGACGAGGGGCACATTCGCAAGGATTATTACGACATCGACGACTTCGCCATGATGCACGTGGAGTTCGACGACGGGACGATCGCCACGATCGTGACCAGCGATATCGTGCTCGGCGGCATCCACAACTGGCTGGAAGTGTGTGCCAACAACCACCGCACGCTCTGCAATATCAACCCGAACACGGCCATGCAGACGTACAACCCGGTCGAGGCGAACTTCAACGACGTTTATGTCGTGGAGAAGATCGGCACCAAGCAGGGCTGGGCCTGCACGTCGCCGGACGAGGACTGGTTCACCGGTTACCCTCAGGAAATCGAGGCCTTCTACCGCACGATCGCCTACGGCGACCCGGTGGAGAGCGACAGCCTGCTGGCCGCCGACAGCATCTCGACGATTTACAGCGCCTACCTTTCCGCCCGCCGCAACGGGGCCGCCGTCGAGATCCGCGTCTATTGAGCCTGCCCGGAATAAGACAACGCCTCTCCCCGGCGAGTGACGCGAGCGAAGGTGACAGCGGCATAGGTGTGTATACATTAGGCACCATGACTTCCAAGGGAAAAGCCATGACGTTTGCGCAAAGAGTATTGATTGTCGTCTTGGGCCCAGCTTGCCTTATTCTCTTGCAGGCGGCGAATATCCCGCACGTCGCCAGCGCCGAGCCCATCCTGGCCCTCCCCGGGCTGGCCGAACCGATGAGCTTCCAGATCGAGTCGCCGAAGGGGCAGCAGCTCTCTCCGGGTGCGCAACTCACTCTGGTCGAGGCTGGCTATCCCGACAATCGTCCGGTCGCCCAGGCCGTTCCCCTCGTGTCGGCGGAAGGCTTGCCGATCGAAGGCAAGGCGGCCTTCGCGGCCACGATCGGCCCGGGAGAACGCGTGGGAAAGGACCGGCGGTTCCAACTGACGTCCACAGAGAAGCCAAGTGCTGAGCCGACCGCCCTGAACGTGACTGAGTTGAACGACAAGTCGGTCCAGATCTCCGACGGCGACCAGCCGGTGTTCGTCTACAACTTCGGCGTGATTACCAACGAGTCGATTCCCGAGAAAGAACATCGCCGGATCCGGGCCTGCTACGTTCATCCCGTCTACGGCCTGAGCGGTGAACTGCTCACCGACGACTTTCCGCGCGATCACTACCACCACCACGGCATCTTCTGGACCTGGCCGCACGTGTCGGTGGACGGCGTGGAACACGACCTTTGGGCAGGCAATACGATCCGCCAGGAGTTCGTCAGGTGGCTGGCCAAGGAATCGGGCCCGGCAGCCGCTGTGCTGGGCGTGGAGAACGGCTGGTTTGTGGGCGATAAGAAGGTGATGATCGAACGGGTCTGGCTGCACGTTTACCATGCCGCCGGCGACGCCCGAGCGGTGGATATCGACCTGACCTTCATTCCGACCGACAAGCCGGTCACGCTCTGGGGCGCCGAGGGTAAGAGCTACGGCGGTCTGACGGTGCGTTTCAAGCCGCCGGCTCCGCGGATTCCGGAGACTGTGATCACGACTCCGAGCGGTCCGGCGCTGGGGGACTTGACGACGACGATTCTCCGCTGGGCCGACTTCACCACCAAGTTCGACGGCCGCGACGCCTCCAGCGGGGCCGCCATTTTCATCTCGCCGGATCACCCCGACTATCCGCCCGAGTGGCTGCTCCGCTACTACGGCCCGCTCTGCGTGGGCTGGCCGGGCGTTGCTCCGGAGACGCTTGAGCCGGGCAAGCCGGTGAAGATGAGTTACCGGTTCTGGATCCACAAGGATGCCGTGGGAACGTCGGCACTGGGCCAGGCCTATTCGGCCTATCTTGCTGGGTTGAAGGCGGGGTGGGTTGAGTGACGAGAGCGATCCGTCGTGGCAGGGTCGCCCATGAAGCCGGGAAGTGATCGGCGGCAGCGGCCGAGCCGATGTCGGCAGACCGGTGTGTTGTGTCAGTTGCCAGAGATCGAGAGCCGGCCCACGACCGGGGTGGGGTATTCTGTTATTTACGATTGCGAAATCGTTGCGGGGAGGGTCGGCGGTTGGTGCACTTGTCGATCGATTGCTCCATCGAACAGCGGTAGTTATCGTGTTGTGGCATAATGGTTTACGGCGTCGTCGGGCGCGCAGAATCATTTTGACTACCATGCAAAAAGGGGGAATGCCGTAGTTGGCAGTACCTTATGTAAGTTGAAGGCCTACAAGGAGTTTGGTCAATGCCTGGGATGGTTCGACGTGAAGGATGGGAAAAACAACGTCGAAGACAGTAGAAACCCGGTGGGGGCTCGAATTGGCCAATTAGGAGTGTATTCTGCCAGTATCTTCATGTCGGGGTGGTACGTGCGTAGGTGCAGATGTGGTGAGTACGGAAGTCGGTGCGTTCTTTGCATTGTTGACATTGTTTGCGTTGTTGACATTGTTTGCGCGCTGTATTTGGGTACTTTTGGCTCACTTGGGGGGCGGTGATTTTGGGGGTGTAGGGTGGCGGGTCTGGGCAGGGGAGTTTCTGGCAGAGAGGGAACCGCTGATAAACGCTCATGAGGAAAAGGGGGCTGTATATATACATACGTACATGCATACGATATTATCAGGCGGGCAGGAAATGTCAAGAGGTTTTTTGAACACCCCCGGATGAGTGAGAGGGGGGGTCGGGGCGGGCGGAAGGTGCGATGAGCGCGTTGGGGGGTTTGCGGCGTGTTTCATGCACGAGAAGGAGAAGGGGAACACTGATCTTCACTGATCAGCACTTATCAGGAAGGCTTGACTTGCCGGGGTGAAGGTGGGGTGGGTAGAATACCGACATTTCCCGACGAATAGCTTTGAGGAAGGACCGGACAATGTCAGAGCATCCGGAATCCGACGATCGAAGAACGGAGGAACGGGGACATTTGACCAATCGCCAGGCCTACAACGTGGTGAGCGATCTGGCGATGGGGGCGAACATTCGTTTCAAGGATAATGTCTTCCAGGCGATTGCCATCGCGGTGTGTCTTTTGCTGGGGGCGATCATCGGGGCATTGGTCACCGAGGAACATCTGCCGGGCGCCTTGGTGGGCGGGTTCCTGGGCCTGCTGGTCGGTCTTCTCGGCAGCGGGTTCGTCCTGATGGTCTTCCGTGCCGTGATGCACTTGCGGGGGCGTCATGATTAGTCTCCGAAACAGGTAGGTGCGTCTGATTCCCACAATGCACAAGACAGTTGTTCGCCATGGGCCGATCTCTATTTGAGTATGCGGCTTTCGTTCCATTCGAGAAGAACCACGGATGACACGGATAGGCACGGATAAGATCTGAACGTTTGAGTTCTTCTCCGTGCCCATCCGTGTGATCCGTGGTCCGTTCCTTTGGCAAGGTTTCGGAGCCGCCGTACGGTCAAGACGCTTTCGTGGGAGGATTGAGTGATGAGCCGTACTGTCATCCTGTTTCTTGCCTGTGCCGTCCTGATGATTGAAACTGCCGCCGTCGCGGCTGAGGCGGCCAAGCCCGTGACTCTCCACATCGTCTACGACAACTACCCCTGTGCCGACGGTCTGAAGACCAACTGGGGATTCGGCTGTGTGCTCGAAGGTGCCGAGAAGACCATCCTGTTCGACACGGGTACCAAGGGCGACCTGCTCCTGGAGAATTTCGCGAAGATGGGGCTCGATCCGCGGGCCCCGAAGTTGGTCATCCTCTCTCACAACCACAACGATCACACGGGCGGATTGGCTGCGTTTCTGGAGAAGAACCATGAAGTGACGGTCTACGTGCCGGCGTCGTTCCCCAAGGAGTCCGTGGAGAAGGTGGAGGCGGCCGGGGCGAAGGTGGTGCCGGTGACGAAACCGGTCGAGATCTGTAAGGGTGTCTATCTGACCGGGGAGACGGGAGACGCGATCAAGGAGCAAGGGCTGATCCTGGACCGGGGCGACAACCTGGTCCTGATCACGGGCTGTGCCCACCCGGGAATTGTGGCCATGACGCGGCAGGCCAAGGAGCATTTCAAGAAGGACGTGGCCGTGGTGCTCGGTGGGTTCCACTTGAGCAAGCTGTCTTCGAGTGAAGCGAAGGCGGTTGCCGCGGAACTCAAGGAACTGGGGGTTCGTGAGGCCGGCCCGAGCCACTGCACGGGGAAGGAGGCGATCGCCGCCTTTGAGGAGTCGTTTGGAAAGAACTTCTTCAAGCTGGGCGTCGGAAGGACGCTTGTGGTCTCCAAATGACCGTGCCCATGGCAGCATCCGCCCCGGAGAATTCGAACGCAAGCTCGCTGCGGGCCTCGACGTGGAGCACGCCCGTCCTGTTGGGCGGGCTTTGCTTCCTGCTCGTCTGGCGATCAGCACCCTGGTTGGGCAACCAGTGGTATCTCGCGCTCCCTGTATCGCTTGTTCTCGTCGTCGTCTTGATCTTGCCCGAACTGTTTCTTCTCCTCTATCCACTGATCACGCGACGCCGGGAATCACCGGGCCGTCTCGACATGCCTCGGCCGAAACGCGTCTTGGTCGAAGCCGCGATCGCAGTACCGACGATTATCGGGTGCGCCGCAGTTATCTCCTTCGCCCAATGGGTTATCACCCGGTTGTCGCCCGGCACATCGGTCGTCCCCGAGCCCTTCGAGCAGATGAGCCGGTCGACAGGCGGCGTCTACGTCTACGGCTCTCTGCTGACGGCCGTCCTGCTTGGCCCGATCGCCGAGGAGGTGTTCTTTCGCGGGTTTCTGCTAAACGCCTTCTGCAGGCGCATGCCGGTTTCGGCGGCCCTGCTGCTTCAATCCGTCATCTTTGGAGTTGTGCACTTCTATACGGCACAGGCGATCGCGGCAGCCTTCCTGGGTCTTGTCCTTGGCTTGGTCTATCTCTGGCGAAAGACGATTTTCACCCCCTTCCTGGTGCACGCAGGATATAACTCGCTTTGTGCTCTGAGCATTCTGACGGCGATGCACACCTACACCAACGGGCCGGCCCTCGGCGTGGCCTTTCACGAATCTAAGACGGAATCTGTCATCGAGTTCGTGGCCCCCGGCTCACCGGCCGATCAGGCCGGCCTCTCGCCGGGCGACAAGATTACCCATGTCAATCGGCAGCCGATCCAGGACCCCAAGAGCCTGGTCCGCACGCTCTCCTCCTGGGCGCCGGGCGACGTGGTCTCCGTGCAGATCCTCCGCGACGGTGAGATGCAGGAAATCCCCGTACGGCTGGCAAAGATGTCGTCGATCTCGTGGACGCAGGGGAACGCGAACGCGAGATCTTCCAGGGCACCTTAGTTGTTCCTGAGGCGACGTTGATTTGACGGGCAACGAGAACATGCGGCCGACTTGGACGCGAAGGGGGACGGCCAGAACCTGGAGACTGTTTCCGGCCTCGACGCGGCCGCGAGCAAGGCTTGCCGATGTTCACCGCGATCAACAGCCGACAAGCGCAAGAGACCCTGGGTGACCTGGTGAGCCACCCTGTCTACGTCGTGTGGGTGGTCGATGGCCGGTTGTATCCCGGCAGGTTATCATGGTGTGCACGGCAATCCCAAAGCGGGGCAAGCCCGCAACCCAACCTTCACAAACATGCGCGCACCATGCTTGTTGCCGACGCGACTAAACGGTTGTTTGTCAAGCGGTTGTGGCTATCGTGCAACAGAGAAGAGGTCACCCGCTTCCAACGAAAGGAGCAAGGAGGATCCAACCGTCTCCGATTGTCCCCCTCGTCACACGGAGCCGCAACGGTCCGCGTTGGCTCTCCATCCGCCGCAGAAGGTGATGAGCACCCCATGAGAGCTCGCGCTCATGCTGTCCCTGCTGGCCTTGCCAGCTTACGCCGTCGGCGGCACGGCCTCACCGGTTTCAGGCGGCTTCAACAGACAACGATTATGCCGTTCAGGAATCCCCCGGCCGAGTCAAGACGCTACCCTGGTCGGGTGATGCCCTCTTCGAACGCCGGCTCGGCCCATGGTGCGTGGAATACCACGACAGATCCCCGCAAAAACCGTGGTTTGCGCTATTGATTCTCCCAGAAAATCGCTGCTTTGGAGTAGACCAGACCAGCCAGAAATGGTGATTTCCCCAAAATATGACAGGAGGGCTACCCCCCGGGAGAAATTCTGTTATCATAAGTTTAGGGTAAGGAGAATGGTCATTTGGAGGGGAACTCGTTGGGGAGTCCTCGGGACCCCCGCCAGACGATTTTTGGGCTCGCTCCGCCGGAGCGAGTCGTCCTGGCAATCCAAGACGCGCATGATCGGAGTCATTGAATGAGTACAATAAGGTTATTGATTGCCGACGACCACGAGGTCGTTCGCAGCGGCCTCAAGGTCCTCTTGGCCGGTTCGGAAATCGAAATCGTCGGCGAAGTAGGAACAGGGGAAGACGCCGTCAAGTTTGCGATGGAGGGCGACGTCGACGTCGTCCTGCTCGACATCCGCATGCCCAAGGGCGACGGTCTGACCGCTCTTGGCCGCATCAAGCTGGAAAAGCCGGATATGCCGGTGCTGATGCTCTCCACCTTCGACAACCCCACCTACATCGCCCGCTCGGTGGCCTTGGGCGCCAGCGGCTATCTCCTCAAGGGCTGCACCCGCGACGCCCTGCTCGCTGCCATCCGGATCGCCGCCAGCGGTGAAAGCGCCTGGACGCGCGACGAACTGCGGCGGGTGACCGGGGCCCTGGCGACGCCGCGTTTGGCCGCCGACGTCGAAGTGCCGCTCACCCAACGCGAGAGCGAGGTCCTCCGACAACTGGCTTACGGGCTGACCAACAAAGAAATCGCCCAGGCCCTGCATATCAGCTACGAAACCGTGAAAGAACACGTCCAGCATATCCTTCGCAAGATCGGCGTATCCGATCGTACTCAAGCGGCCGTCTGGGCTGTACGGAAACAGTTGGTCTGAGCGACCGCTGTCGTCGGTTTACTCGATTCATCGCAAGCGGAGCCGCGGCGTTCATCACCGGCTCCGCTTCGCTTTTCTTGCCGCCGGCTTGCGGCCCGCGCGGAGAATCGGCTACCATACGCCTTTCAGCAGCCAGCAATTCAGTCCGGAGTGCCCAAGGAGGTCGTCATGCCGAAAGCTACTGATATCCGCCTCGTCCGCGTGACCTCGGAAACCGAGCAATTCAACTACCGGACTCCGATCAAATTCGGCGGGCGGGTCGTCAACGACGTGGTCCTCCTCAACGTGACGGCCGAGGTCGAAACTCGGGACGGACGCCGCGGGACAGGCTTCGGCTCCATGCCCATGGGCAATGTCTGGGCCTGGCCGAGCGCCACGACCACCGTAGACCAGTCGCTCCAGGCGATGACCACTCTCGGGCAGAACCTCGCCGCCGACGCCAACGGCTACCAGGGCATGGGCCACCCTCTCGAAATCACCCACGATCTGGCAGCCGGCTACCAGGCCGCGGCCGACAAGGTGACCTCCGCGATGGGCGTCGAGCCGATGCCCCGTCTGGCCCAGATGGTGTCGGCCAGCCCGCTCGAAGCTGCGATTCACGACGCCTACGGGAAAACGCTCGGCCAGAACTCCTACAACCTGCTCTCCGCCGAATTCGTCAATCGCGACGTGGGAAGCTATCTGACCGACGAGTTTGCCGGCGAGTACCTGGACCGTTACACGTCCCGCGATCCCAAACCGACCATGCCGCTTTATCATCTGATCGGCGCCCTCGACCCGCTCACCGAGGGCGACATTGCTCAGCGGATCAACGACGGCCTGCCGGAAACGCTCCCCGAGTGGATTCGGGCCGACGGCCTCACGCACATGAAGATCAAGCTGAACGGCGACAACCTCAATTGGGACGTCGAGCGGGTCGTCTCCATCGAACGCGTGGCCTCCGAAGCCCAGGCCGCCCGGGGCTGCTCCACCTGGTTCTACTCGGCCGACTTCAACGAGAAGTGCGCCAACGTCCAGTACGTGCTCGACTTCCTCGCCAAGGTCCGCGAGCGTGCCCCCCGGGCCCTCGACCGTCTCCAGTACATCGAACAGCCGACCCATCGCGACCTCAAGGCGAACCCCGACAACCGCATGCACGAGGCGGCCAAGATCAAGCCCGTCGTTATCGACGAATCGCTGGTCGACTTCGAGTCGCTGCTCCTCAGCCGCGAGCTCGGTTACTCGGGCGTGGCCCTCAAGGCATGCAAGGGGCACACCGAGGCCCTGCTCATGGGCGCGGCGGCCCAAAAATACGGCATGTTCCTCTGCGTTCAGGACCTGACCTGCGTGGGCGCCTCCTTCCTGCACTCGGCATCGCTCTCGGCTCGCATCCCGACCATCGCCGCCATCGAAGGCAACGGGCGGCAATACTGCCCCGCCGCCAACGCCGGCTGGTCAGAGCGATTCCCGTCCATGTTCGACGTGACCGACGGCACCCTC
Source organism: Planctomycetaceae bacterium (assembly GCA_012719125.1). GTDB lineage: Bacteria > Planctomycetota > Planctomycetia > Pirellulales > Thermoguttaceae > JAAYAY01. The sequence goes on from JAAYAY010000012.1 coordinate 41,571, forward strand.
GGCACCGCCGCCCTGAACGGCCCGGGACTGGGGTTCTGAATAGTTTTACCCACAAACGCTTCTGCTACTTGGCGCCCTGTTCCAGAACGTGCCCGGCATAGCGGACGAGAATCCCGCGCCAGTCGTCCAGGTAACCGTCCAGGATCTGGCGGCCGAGGTTCTCGTGGTCACCGCAACGGAACAAGGCCGCGGCCGCGTGCAGTTCCACGTAGGCTTTCACAAACGACTCTGAATGGAGCGACTCGGGATCGCCGGCCACGTCGGCATGGCCTTGGATTCCCTCGCTCATCAGGAAGCGGTGAAGAGCCGGAGCCGCCTGGGGACTCCCAATGCGTCCCAACGCCGTGGTCACGGCCCGGATGTTGCTGAAACGGCCGACGCCGGTCGTGCAGTAATCCAGTTTCCGTACCAGGGCCGGCACCGCCCGGGCGTCTCCCGCCGCCCCTAGGAGCCACATCACGGCGTCGACCTCCGGCACGCTCAGAAAGGCGTCCCACTGATAATCCTGGCCCTCCGCCAGCGGCTGCTTGTCCAGCCACTCGACGAGGAACTCCACGGCCGTCGCGTCGCCCAGCACGCACAACGCCTTGGCCTTCGGCATCGTCGGCTCCGCCCCAAACGACGACCGCAAGACCGGCAGGCTCCGCTCGCCCCCACGCATCAGAACGGCCATCTGGATCTCGCTCCCCAGATCGTCGACGGCCGCCTTCAATTCCTCGTCCGTCGGCTCGGGCGTCTCAACGCACCGCAGCTGGCGGTCCTCGGCCGTCATATTGCCGAGTTCGGCAAGATGGTCCTGGATCGGTCCCAGATCGACCTGGCGGAGTTCCTTGCCTGTGGCAACCGCACGGGCCGCCACGCACCCGGCCGCGTAGCCCTCGTTGATCAGGTCGGCATTCATGCGGACCGAGGCCTGCACGTCGTGGGTCACCGAGTGACAGCGGCCCACCACCATGATTCCTTCGAGCCCTTTCGGCAACAGAGAGCGGAGCGGGATGTAGGTGATGAAGCCTTCCTTCGTCTCGTGTTTCGTCGGCGGCATCAGGCCGGCGTAGATGTAGTCGCTGTTGTGATAACCGTGCGGATCGTAGGCCGATTGCGACACCGAGATCAGATCGCCGTACGTCCGCCCGATGATCTGATCGAGCACATTGATCACGTGATCCCCCTCGACGAGCCGAGTCTCACGCATCCCGACCATCGGGTAGAAGTCCCAGAGATTCTGCTTGCCGCCCTTTCTCGCCAGAACGTGATGCATCGTCAGGCTGTGGACGTCGGCGTGGTCCAAGGGGAGCACGTTGCCGTAAAGCCCGAGATCCCGGAAAGAGTCCTCCTGGATGCACAAGTCGCCGTCGTTCACGTACAAGTATCCGGCGCCCGCCGCGGCGCAGACGTCAGCGTCGCCCGTCGCATCGATGATCACCTTGCCGAGCACCGCCCCCCGCCCCAAATGCGTGGCGACCACGATGCCGGTAACACGCCGGCCGTCTTTGACGGCTCCGCAGGCCAGGGTGTTGTACCAGATATCGACGCCTGCCTCGCGCAGCTCAGCAAAGGATTGGGCCGCTCGCCGTTCCTGCTGGTTGAAGCCGTGGCGATACCCCTTCCAGTAGCCGGGCGTGCCCAGTTCGCGATTGCCGCCGACCTGGCCCAGCATTTCCAGGACCAGCACCCGTGCCCCCATCCGAGCCGCACCGAGCGCGGCCGGCAGTCCGGCCGTCCCGCAGCCCGCGATGACCACGTCGTATTGCCCCCACACGGGAATCGCCGTCTCGCCTTGCGGCACCCGACCGGGATCGGTGCGCCGGTACGGCCGCGGCCCGACCAGCAATTCGCTGACGTCGGCGCCCGGTATCGTCGAGGCCGCATCCACAGTTCGTACCCGCACGCCCTTCGGTTCGGCTCTCGAACCGGCTTGCCGGTGGGCTTCGACGCCCACTCGTTCGCCCAGATCGGCCAGATACACCGGCCGAGTAAGCCGTTCGGCGATCGCTCGCGGCACGCCGGCCGACTGGCTCACCACGAACAGATGGTCGATTCCGCGCGGCCGGCAAACGTCCAGATCCAGCGCAACGGCCCCGGGCCAGGTGGACGGGGTTTCCGAGGCTTCGCTTACGATCGACACCGGCTCGACCATGTGCATTTCGTGGGCGTGCGCCTGGTTCGCTCGGACGATGTTGAACTTCTCTCGCAACAGCACTTCCGCCCGGCAGCGTTCGGCCCAGTTTCCGGACGGCATCGGCACGGAGAGCGAATACTCGCTGAAATCGCCAATGCGGCGACTTCCGGGCACCTCCGCCTTGTAGACCGTGCGGCTCACTTTAACTTCGTCCACGTTCCAGGGCGTGAACTGGGCGCCGGCCATGCGAGCCACGGCGGCCGTGGGTGTGGCGTCGATGACGACCTTGGCCACAACCGCCTGCACGCCCGCTTTGTTGGCCGTGACCACGCCGGCAATCCGACCGGCTTCATCCACCAGCACGCCCGCCGGCTTGCTGTTGAAATGGAAGGTCACACCTGCCTCGCGCAACAGATCCTCGATCGCCCGCTTGTACTTGGCAGGAGAAATCTGCGGCAGCGAGTCGGCCTGATCCGCCAGGATCGCCCTGGAAAACTCAGCTTGCGGCATCTCGTCCGCTTCGAGCCAGTAGCGGGCTTTGGCCGACGCCTCCTCGCCGAGAAAGTACTGCCCGGCCAGCAACATGACGGTCGAGCCGGATTTAGCGGCACGCCATCCGGCGGCCAGCCCGCCCTCGTTTTCACCGACGACCACCGCGTCGACGATCGCACTGATCGGTATCTCGCGGCCTGACGACCGCACATAGACCGCTTCGCCGGCCTTTGCGCGATCCGGCTCGGCCGCCGCAGCCCGCAAGCTTCCGATCGTCCCAAACGCGATAACAGCCAATGCCATGCACAGGATCGTCCGCCGTCTCGTCACTTCGCCATCTCCATGTTCTGGTCAACTTGCGGTGAGTGGGCCGTAAGACAAGCCCGCAGGTACCATTTTAGAGTCTTGTTCGGGACTTGTGCACATGGTGCGCACATGTCTTTGTGAAGATCGGGTTGCGAACTTGCCCCGCTTTGGGAGACCGGCAACAGCGATGAAACGGTCGCCGGAACATAATCCCGGCCGTGGGTGACATCTGCCGGATGTCAGCTTTCCTCATTCGGGCCAGTAAGCGACCCTGCACGACAGTCACTTCTTTCCCGAGTCCACGATCTTGGAGACCGGAATCTCGCCGGCGCGAACCTGGACGGAGACCTTGCCCGCCTTCCGCTCGACCGTACCGAAACCGCCGGCGGTGAACAGTGGTGCCCGGAAGTCGCCCGCGTGGGAGCCGACGCAGAGCGTCTTGTCGACGCCGTCGTATCGCACTCCCGTGTAGCCTTGAAGGAGCGAGAAGCTCGACATGGCCCGAGCGTACCAATGGCCGCACTCGTATTCGTTGAACGGATTGCGCCGCACGCCATCGTAGCGATCGCGGCAGACGCGGACGATATCGAGCCCCTCTTCGACCTTGCCCACCATCATCAGATGGGCGGCCGCCTGATACTCGATTCCCGTCCACACCTCGTCGCTGTAGACAAAGGGCAAAAGCGGCTTCCCGCCCCGCGGCCAGGTACACAACAGCAACCCGCCGTCGTCGCCCATGGCAAAGGTCGGCCGCTGCGGGTTGGCGTGCTGGGAAAGATCGCGTTTCAGGTTGTACTTGTGGATGGCCGTCAGATGGCTGGTCACCCGGTCCGAGTCCACGAGGTCTTCGTCGATGCCGCAAGCTCTCGCCATCCAGAGGCCCAAGACACCGTCCGACAAGCAGCCGGTGCCGTATTGATACTTGGGCCCCTGTTCGTTCACGATCTCGGCCGTCCGGCGATAGGCCTCGCTCTGGTCCTGCGGATTGATCGGCTCGAAATTCTCGTCGAGTCCTTCCTTCTGGACGATCTGGATGAAGTACTCGCCGTTGTAGAGTTCTTTCTGCAACCGCGCAGAGCCCTTGTTCAGCAGTTCCTCATACTTGGAGACGTCGTCGCCCAACGCCTCACCCATGTGGACCATGGCCGCCAGGGCGCCGAGGTAGAAGGTGCCGCAATGCCCGTCCGGTCCGAAGTAGTTGATGTCGTAGGTGTTATGGTGCGATTCCTCCAATAACCCCGTGTGGCGAGGATCCCACTTGGCAATCATGTAGTCCATGCTCTTGCGGATCCGCGGCCAGAACCTCTCCAGCCACTGCCGGTCGCCCGAGATTCTCCACTCCCGGTGGGCCTTCATGATCCCGCCCAGTTGGCCGTCGGCCGCGTCGAAGGCTCCGCCGCCGGGCGAGATCGGCAAATTGCCGCGAAACGCCTGCCGACCTTCCGCGGATTGACCTTCGAAGAATTCGTTCTGCCGCAAGCCTCGTTCCAGCGATGGAAACAGATGGCAGATCGCCTGGGCGTAGTTCCACACATGGGTGCAGGAACCGGCGCAGCAGCCTCGTTCGTCGCTGCATCCCTCCCAGCACCAGAGGCGACCGTCGTGCTGCCGCAAAACCGTCGGCGACTTGAGGATCGTCAGGTTGGCGGCCGCGGCCTCGATGATCTCCGCAGGAAGGCTCGTGTCGTAAAACGTGTCGCTGAAGATGCGGCTTCGCGCGTGCAGATCAGCATAACGCCGCTTGAATGTGCCGACGACCTCTTGGATGCTCCCGAACTGGGTCGCGTACCAAGGCGTGTAGGTCTCAGGAATGGCCTCGCACTGCCCGCCCGGGCAACAGGCGGCCGGTTCGGTTTCCTGATCCGTCGGCTTCCAGTCGGCATAGTTCTCGCCTTCGAAATCGGCGAGAACGACCACTCGCTTGTCGCCGGCCGCAATCTCGCCGCCGGTGAGCAGATTCTCGATCGGTTCATCGGAGAGCATGATCTGGTCGGTAAGGATGTGCCCCCAGGCGCCCGTGGCCTTGTCGACGATCCGCACAGTCGCCGTCTTTCCTTTCCACGGCGACAGATCCCAACTGGTCCAAGCGAGTTGTTCGGAATTCTTACCGGCGGCCGAGGCCACCACCTTTCCGTCGACCACCAGATCGACGCACGTCTGGCCGGCGAAACTGCCTCCGCCGACGAGCAGGTGAAGGTACTTGTTGCCGACCTCGAATTCGGGCGAAACGAGCGTGCCGACAGAGGCGTCACCGGACGGATCGAAGGTGTTCACCAGGCCTTTGCCCAGGAACCCTGACACCTGCTGCTGGCCGTTCTCGGCCGTTCCCTTTGAGGGCGATTGCCCAAAAGCGGGGCCCCGACTGACCCGGTTGCCGAACTTCAAGTCGGTCTTGGGCACGTACCAGCACGTCAACACCCGGATCGCCTTCGATTCGCCCGGAGCCAGTTTGATGGGAACGTAGAGCGAAGCTCCCGGCTCTCCGCCGCCGACCGGCGGGTTCGAGATGACCTTGCCTTGCTGGACGTTGTCCCAGGCAATCGTCAGGGCGTCCCACCAGCCGCCGCGAAACCAACAGTGATCGACGCTCACCTCGTGTTTGCCGTCGACGACAAAGGCAAACGCCCCGTCGGGGCCGTTCAACACAAATCCGCCCTCAATCGCCCCCACGGGCCCTTTGCCCATGAAATTGCGGGTGTTCACGGAAAACACCGCGTCAACCGCTTGGCCCGACGTATTGGTGAAGGTGTATTCGAGCGATCCGGCCGGCATGCTCGACGAGTCGGGGTCGCCCGGCGTGAACGGACTGAAGCCCGTGATCGTCGCACGAATCGGCAGCGCCTCGTCGGCCAGGGTCACCGAGCAGAACGGAAAGCGGAAGGAGAACTCGCACTGACGAAAACGGGGCAGTCCGTAGGTGGTGCCAGCCGCTCCATTTCCCGTCCGCGGGCTCCCAAAGAACTTCCGGTCGGGAACCGGCCCTTCCACCACCCGGGCCAGATTTTGCTCCGGCGTCTTGCCCTTCACACAAATCGCCGCAAACATTTGGGGCTCGTTGAAGAACTCCATCTGGTGCCGAACCGACAGGTGCGAAATCGCTCCGGTTCCTTCCAGGCAGTACATGCCCGCACCGGTTCCGCCGATAGGAAACGCAATCCGGTTGAGGTTGGCGCCCGTGTAGGCACCTCCGAACTCATGATCGGCCAGGCCGACCCCGGCGACTGCCAGCGACAGAACAACGGCGGCCAGACCGCGCACAGCGACCGGCCGTGAAAAGAAAGAGTTGGTAGTCGGCGATGTCATGGTATTGCTCCTTTTGAGGCTGCTCATCTTGGCGGAAAGTATGTCCCCTCTTGAGGCGGAATGCAACCAGGCGGCGCATGAGATAATTGGATGCAAAGTCTGAGATTTTTTACGGCAGTTTCCATTTGTTTTTGCGGGTTTGCTCGACGCGCAGGCCGCCGCCGCTTACACTATTTTGCAGACGTCGGCTCAATCGGCTGGCGCGACTTTTCTGGCATTTCTGCGGCCGGAGGACAAGCCGGTGAAAAAGCGCCGTTCCGTGGCCCTGTTGATCGAGACCTCCAACGAGTACGCAAGGGGGTTGCTGCGCGGGATCATGGCGTACATCCGCGAGCACGATCCCTGGTCGATCCATCTGCCTGAACAGGGTCGGGGCGACGCTCCCCCTCGCTGGCTGGCCGGCTGGCACGGCGACGGCATCATTGCGCGGATTGAGAACGAGCGAATCGCTCGTGCCGTCGTGCGGGTGGGTGTGCCCACCGTCGACGTCAGTGCCGCTCGACTCGTGCCGGGAATCCCTTGGGTCGAAACCGACGACGAGGCTTTCGCCCAGGCGGCGGCCGAGCACCTCATCGAACGCGGGTTTCGCCAATTCGGATTCTGCGGCGACCCGCGCTTCAACTGGTCCAAGTGGCGGCGCCGGCATTTCGAGCGTTTCGTCGTTCAGGCCGGCGGCACGTGCCACGTCTACGAGTCGACGATCGATTCGGACAACCAGGCGCCGTCAAGTCACGAGCATCGCCGCTTGCTTGCCTGGGTTCGCCAACTGCCCAAGCCAACCGGCGTGCTAGCCTGTTACGACATCAGGGCCCAGCAACTGCTGGACATCTGCCGCGAGGCCGACATCGCCGTGCCCGAAGAGGTGGCCGTGATCGGCTGCGACAATGACGAAGTGCTGTGCAACCTGGCGGCCCCGCCGCTGTCGAGCGTCATTCCCAACACGCACGGCTCGGGCTATCGCGCCGCTTCGCTGCTCGATCGAATGATGAACGGTGAATCGATCGGCGAGACGGCCTGCCTGATGCCGCCCTTCGGGATCGCCACCCGTCAGTCGACCGACGTGCTGGCCATCGACGATCCGGAGGTTGCCGGCGCCGTCCGCTTCATCCGGGAACACGCCTGCGACGGCATCAACGTGGCCGACCTGCTGTCGGCGGTACCTCTGACCCGCCGGGTTCTGGAAAGCCGTTTCCGGCGGATCCTCGGCTTCACCCCCCACGAGATGATCGCCAAGACGCGAACCGATCGCGTCAAGCAGTTGCTCACCGAGACCGACCTTCCCATGCCGACGATCGCCGAACGAGCCGGCTTCCGTCACGTGGAGTACATGAGCACCGCGTTCAAGAACCGCACGGGCTTATCGCCGCAGCAGTACCGGGCGAAGACGCGGGAGTAGCTTCCAACGGGCCTTGCGAGATTCGTGGAAACACGGGTCCGAGACACTCGGCGATCGTCGCATGGCCTCGGATCTTGGACCGGCGTCAGGCGCGCGAGGTGGACGCGTCGATGCGCATTGCGAGTTGTCAAGGAGCGGGGTGGCACTTCAGCGGTCGCGAGGCCGAACTTGGAGTTGGGCATCACGTGAGTGGTTTTGGCAATATCGCGGGTGAGGGGATCGTGTAGGCGGAAGGGATTTCGGGACGGCTTTGCGTTATGTTGCGAAACGAAGGGCGAGTGGCTGGGGCGTAAGTGGTTTGGAGAGCCTTGGTTGGGGAGCTGGGTCTGGAGGTGAGTATGCATCGGCCGATGGCGGCATGTTGCGAAAACCCCTCTGTTGGCGATTGGTACCCATTATAGAGCGGGGTGTCAACTTTTCCTCGAAATAACGTTTTCTGACACTTTCCCCTTGGAAGAGGGCACCTGGTTTGGGTAGGCGAATCTTCTGTGTTGCCGAGATTGTTGGGTGGATGGTTTTCACTGGTTCCGGTTGCCGGGGCAGAGGTAGGGAAGGTGCGGATGGATTGCGGGTTGGGGCCGATGATATGCATGCGTACAGTATACGGATATGTGGACATGTGTCAAGTAGGTTTTTGAACACTGGGGCGGTTTTTTGGGAGGGGGTGGCGGATAGAGCGGGTGGCCTTGACTATGATACTATATACAGTATCATATGTACTTCGAGCGAACAGGGAGCAGAATCAGCTTCATCCCCCCTCAGCGTTAGGGAGGTCAGACAATGACTGCGAAGGATAAGGAAATTCTGCAGTCCGCAAGAGACGCCGCAGCCAGCGCAGCTTCTTGGGCGGACCTGTCGAATGCGCTCTTTGACCCCGTGAGCGGATTGATTACGAGAGCATATCCTACTCGCGAACAGCGAGCTGCGTTCCTTAAGACAGACGAATACAAGAAGATTCGTGCTCTCGTCTCCGCTGCGATGGACAGGACAGGTCTTGTAGAGGGAGCCACGCCGGCAAAGAGCGGCAAGTTTGTGGTGCGTCTTCCCAGGTCTCTCCATGCGGCACTTGACCGTGAGGCACGCGAAGAAGGTGTGAGTCTCAATCAGTTGGTGGTGACGAAACTCGCGGTGCAGATATCCAAACTGGTATCCGCTCCGCGCGGAGATGGCCGCGATTGCCCAGGCTTACCTGGAGGTCCGTGAAGGCTATTCCACCGATCGCGTTGTAGCCGACCCATCGAGACCGCCTGTGGCCGCGCCACACACGTTCGCGAACCTGCGCAACGCGGGCATCTTGCCCCTTCTTTTGCCCCGAAGGGGCCGAACATATCAGCCCGGGGCAGAGGCCAGGCGAGCCTTGCGAGCCCGGCCGCCGCCCCGGGGGCACGTTTCGCCATTCCGGCAGCCCTGCAAGGGCGCAACAAGCCGCGGGTTCTTGGACCGGGGAGACGAAGTGCCAGGAGGTTGCCTGTGGGCGTTCGATTGACCAGAATGGCCCCATGTCAAGCCTTCGTCGAATTGGCATTGGAGTTTCGTACGCTGATGTGAGCGGCAGCGGCCGGCCGCCGCGCCGATTCATTGGACATGATGAGCCAAACAAGACCTCCTGTGTCTGCGCCACACAGATTCAAGAACCTGCGCCAGCCGCGCAACAGACATGGTTTAACCTTCTTTCCGCACATCTCGGTTTGATTTTTTCGGAATTTCCCGGGTGGGGCAAGTCATTGGCCGTAGTGATTTGGTGCTAACCCAAGCAGGTTTAGGAGCCGGCGTTGGACGCGGGTCAGGTCGGTAACGAGGACTTCGGCGGGGCGTTTGCCGTAGGTGAGCGTGTGACGTTGAACGGGCTCGAACATGTCGAGCAGACGCCGAGCTGTCGGCCAGCAGCAGGGGCGGCCTTCCGGATAGAGTGGCAGAGATTCGATGCCCTTACGCTCCATGGCGTCTCGAAGTTCCCGTTCCAGCAGGGCCTCGATCAGCAAAGCGAAAAAGTACATCGAGAGCAGGGCCTGGATGCGATGAACAGCCTTCAGATACACCGGCGCCACCTCGAAGTCGGTTTTCAACTGAGAGAACCGTTTCTCGATCTTGGGCTGCCGCTTGTAGGTCTTCAGCAGTTCCAATTCGGACAGCTCCGTCACGTTGGTTATCAGGGGGAAGACGCCGTCGCTTCGCGCCTCTTCGGCCATGCGAAGGTGGTCGACCTGCCAGGTCACGTCGAACCGCGTGCTCACCTTTCGGGTGTACTGCGTCTCCTTCGTCGGCCGCCCACGGTGGGCCTGCCGGAAGGTCTCTTCCTCCTTCTGCTGGATTGCCGTGACGAGCCACGCTTCGGCCCCGCACGAGGCGACGATCTCCGCCACCGCCTCGGCCACCTTACTCTCCTGGCGGTAACGGGTCCGCGGCGA
>JAAYAY010000145.1 GCA_012719125.1 Planctomycetaceae bacterium
CAGCAGCTCAACGCCCGCCGCCCGCATCTCCCCGAAACGGACTACGAACTCCGTTTCCAAATCAAGCCCCGCCCCATCGGGGAATGACCACGACAAAATCCCGCAAGGGTATGTCAGGTTCTCTGGAAACGATCGACCTGAACACCTACCGCGGCCTGAGCACCACCAGAGGCGCCGAAACATTAGGCGATTTCTGATAGATCGAGACAACGAGTGGCGAGGTGGTCTTGGGCTTTCCCCACGACTGAGCCGCCTCACCTCCCGGTTTCCGCCGACCACAATCCAAAGCCCGGCCGCTTCAGGCCGGGCTTTTCGTTTACCGTTGTGGACTGCCCGATCGATCACGGAAAAGTTCAGCGGGCTTGGCGAAGCCGAGTTCGCCCGATCTCTCGGACCTGCTCGATGGATTGGCTCAGAAGGCTGTAATCGACCTCGTGAATGTTCAGCGGCCGGCCGATTCCCTCCAACATCGTCAGCGTGAGCTGGCCGCCGAGATGCTGGCGGAACTCCTCGAGTCCCGTAAGAAGTTGCGCCGCATCACCCAGTTGCGGATGGTCCAACGCGAAACCCAACCTCGAAAGGCAGTCCAGCACGCGTCCGGCATCGAACCGCGAAAGGCCCATGGCCAAGGAGGAATAGGCGGTATCGATCGCCACGCCGATCGCGACGGCTTCGCCGTGCCGCAGCGAGAAACGCGACATCGCTTCCAGCTTGTGGGCCGACCAATGCCCGAAATCCAACGGTCGCGCTTCGAGCATCTCGAACGGATCGCCGCCCCTGGTGATGTGCTCCAGGTGCAACTCGGCCGATCGGCGAATGATCGGAAGACATCCTGCCATGTCGCGGGAACGAATCTGCGCCGTCTCGCGGCACAGTCCCTCGAACAACTCGGGATCCTTCAGCAAAGCGACCTTGACGGCCTCGGCAAAGCCGGCCACGAAGTCGCGGTCCGAGAGCGTCTCCAGCAATCGAGTATCGTTGATCACGCCCCACGGCACGGCGAACGTTCCGAGCCAGTTCTTCGTGTTGTAGAGATTGACGCCGTTCTTCACGCCGACGCCCGAGTCCGCCTGGGCCAGCGTGGTCGTCGGCAGTCGAATCAGACGCAAACCGCGATGGGCCAACGCCACGGCAAACCCCACCGTGTCGAGCACGGCGCCGCCTCCGACGACCACGACGTAGCTGCGCCGGTCGAGTTCCGCGCGATGCAACTCCCGGAGCACCCGCTCCAGGACGTGGATGTCGTTCTTCAACGCTTCTCCGCCGGGTACAAACTGCACCTCGCCGGCCGCGACCACTCGATCGGCAAATCGGGTGAAGAACCGACGGATGCCGGCGACAAGCGTTGACGCAGCCTCCGCGACGTTGGCGTCCACCCAGAACTGCACCCGTGCGGGCTCCGTTTCGGACGGCTCCGTCAACTCGGCCAACACGTGCTGTTCGTCTCCGAACACGTCCTGCGTGAACCGGAGCCGATGCACGAAAGGCACGGAAAACGCAACGTCTGCGGAAACGGAATCACGCTTGGCACTCGCGTCGATCATGTCCCTCACCTCAGCCAGTCTCCTCGCACACCTTATGCTACAAAGCAGTTCGTCCCTGCTGCAAGAGTTCCAGCGGATGGGTGCGGCCGACCCGGACCGCCGGGCCAATCGCGGCCAAGGCGGCAAATAGCAGAACTGCCACAAGCCCGATCAGTAGCGCCGCCGGAGGCACCACCAGGACCGGCTGCAGGCCGCCGAAGAAGCTCATGTAGCTCGACAAGCCGGTGCCGCACCAGCCGGCCATGATGCCGAATCCAAGGCTCAAAACGCAAGCCACGATGCCCACGAGCAGACCTTCCGCCACAACCAGCCGCACCAGGGTCCCTCGGCTGAAGCCCAACGCGCGCAACACGCCCATTTCCCACTGGCGGGCACGAACGGAACTGATGACGACTGTCAGCATACCGACGCTGCCGATCGCCACGGCCACCAGGGGCATCACGCTGGCGGCCCAAAGCCAGCGCGAGGCGTTGCCGCGAATTGCCCGCCGTACGTCGTCGGCCGAAACGGCCTCGATGTACGCCGCCGGCCGTCCCTGAGATCCCCGCTCCCCCTCGCTGCCCATAAGGGAGTCGACCTCCGTTCGTTTCGGCCTCCCGATCCGCACATCCTCGCCAAGCGTGGAGGAATAGTAGTTCCGGACAGCCTTGGCGATTTCGCTCGGATGGGTGGCAGGCGTCTCGTAACGGAGCCAGACGTGCCTGGCCTTGAAAAGGTCGAAATCGGCCCGAACCGTCTGGAAGTCGGCGATCACCAGGGCGGCAGCACGGTGAGTGCGCACACGCAGGCCGCCGATCTTCGTCATCCAGTGCCAGCCCTGAAACTGCACCGAAGCGGCAATCGTATAAGCGACAGGATGCTTGGGGTTTTCCGGCGGCACCAGTTCGAAACGATCGCCGATCTTCAGTCCTGTTTCGTGCAGGAAGTGTTCCGGGACAATGCAGCCGCGGTCGGTCTGCATCGCCGCCAGCGCGCCGTCCCGCGTGCCCCGCACGTAACTGAAGTCCAAGAGCGGCGAGTCCCCTCCGATCGCCTTGGCGGGATCGATCCCAATCAGCACCACGTTATCCTGCCGGGTCACCGACGCACGCTCGGCGCTGCCGGTCAGGTCTTCGCGCAGACGCGGCTGTTCCACCACAACGGGAGCACAACGATCGGCGTCGATCCCCGGCAGACGGGCAACCTCCTCGGCCGCCCGATCGGTCAGCCCGTAGGGTTCGAAACTCACTTGCAGGTCGGGCGTCCATCTTCCGGGGACGAAGGTCTCCAGCAGCGTATAACCCCACACCTGGATGCTGATGTACAATGTAAGCCCGACGCTCAGTGCGATCGCCGAGGCAACGGTTCGCCCGATATGGCATGTGAGCTGCTGCGCGAGCAACTTGGGGCTCAAACCGATCGCCTTGGCCAGCGCGGGGCCGGCGAACCGATCGACCAGCCGAACAATCGCGGGGGCGAGCAACAGAAACCCGACTGCCAGGGCAAGCACCCCGCAAATCAGGCGGCCCTTCGCCTCCTGCTCGGAAGTTGGGGGGAACACGAAGGTGAGAACCGGCGCCAGGCCGACCAGCACAAGTCCCAGCGAGGACCAGAACCAGTGCCACTTGGTGTTGCCGGGCGCGGTGCTCTGCGAGGGAACCATGGCGTCGAGCGGCCGCACGCGGGTCGCCTTCCATGCCGGAATGAATGCGGCAAGGGTGGCGGCCCCGAACGATGCAACGGCCGCCAGGACAACTGCCAGGGGACCGATATGGGCTCCGTGCCGCCACATCGAACTCGAAAAGGAGCCCGCCAGGCTGAGCAAGACCTCTCCCGCCGCCAATCCGCCGGCGAATCCCAATGCGGCGATGAACAGACTTTCGGCAAACACGAGTTGGGCCACCTGGGCTCGCGTCAAGACAATCGCTCGCAACATGGCAAATTGCCGAGTCCGCTCCGAAACGCCCATGCTGAGCGTATTGAAAATCACCAGAAACGCCAGGAGCATGGCCATGAAGGTGGCCAGGAAGGATTGGAGTTTGAGGTTCTTGGCAGCCGCGGCCTCGTCGAGCTGTTCCTCCAGATCGTGGTCCTCCTGGAACTGAGCGGGTTCGTCAAAGGCACTCAGCCGGGGACCCCAGGCGTAGCGAAAAGCGTGGACGTCGGTCCCCTCTTTCAGGCAGAGCCCCACAAAGGTCACGACGGGCTCTCGCTTGAGAATCGTTGCGGCCCCGTCCATGCGCGCGTAGATCCCGGCGATGCTCGGGCTGGGCAGGTCCATGTTCGCAGCCGACCGGCCCGTGATGGGTACCGGCGGGTTGTCGACGATCCCCACCACGCGCAGCGGCTGACTCGATTCTTCCCGCCCCACGATCAGGGCGTCGCCCACATCGACGCCGTAGCGATCGGCGATCTGTACGCTCACAGCCACGTCGATCGTGCCGGGCTCCTCGGTGTCTTCGCGCTCCTCGCCGATCCAGCGCCCCCGCACCAGGTCGAAGGGGGGCGCCGGTGCGTCGGTTCCCAGCAGAAGACACTCGTTGACCCCTTCGCCCGGCTGCGACCCCGATCCGGGCGGGGGAGCCTGGAGCTTGACGGCCTGCGATTGAATGACCACCCGTTCCGCCCACATCGGCTCGGCGGCGCTCACCTGCGGATCGTTGCGCAGGGCCTCCACCACCTCCGGCAGCACCCGGCGGTCCCACTTCCGGCTGATCGGATCGACCGACAGCGTGTAGCGGCCCAGCGCCCGCTCGGCATAAACGTCGTAAGACCGAAGCAGACCCTCATACCCGCTGACCATCCACAGCACCAGACAAGTGGCGGCCGTAGTGGCGAGAACCGTCAGCAGCGAGCGGACGGGATGTTGCCGCAGAAAGCCGAGCGTGAGCTTTGCGACGGTTCTCATGATGCGTCCCTCGCACAATCGGCGGCTTTCCGCAGGGCATCCTGGTACGCATTGGCAAGCCCTTGAGCGTCTGCAAACCCCGCGGTCTGAAAACCGTCGACAATCGCGCCGTCCTTGAGGATCCGGACCCTGTCGGCAGCCAGAGCGACGCTCGGCTCATGGGTGACCATCACGATGGTGCGGTTCTGCTCGTCGCAAAGAGAACGCAACAAGCCGCAGATCTCCGCACCCGCCACCGAATCGAGGTTTCCGGTAGGTTCGTCGACCAGGAGAATCGCCGGATCGGTGACCAGCGCCCGGGCGATGGCCACTCGCTGTTGTTCACCTCCCGAAAGAGCGTCGGGCTTATGCGTGCGGCGATCCGTCAGGCCGAGGCGATCGAGCAGCGAGGCAACCTTGTCTCCGCCGCGCCGGTGGTCCATCACCGGCAGCTGAATGTTGTCCTCGGCGCTGAGGAGCGGCAGGAGATTGTAGGCCTGGAATACCAATCCGATCCGCTCCCGCCGGAAACGGGTCAGCCGGGCGTCGTTCAGACGCGCCAGGTCCTGGCCGTCCACAGCGATCGAGCCGGAATCGATGTCGGTCAATCCGGCCATCGCATGGAGCAACGTGCTCTTGCCCGATCCGGAGGCCCCCATGATGGCGACAAACTCCCCTCGCTGAACGGTCAACGAAACGTCGCTGAGCGCTTCAATGACCTGGGTGCCTTGCCGGAATCGTTTGGTAACATGCTCTACCAGCAGGGGCGGCACGGCCTTGCCGGACGTCTCCGTCTCGTTGACACCCCCTCTTTTAACGTCTGCCGCACTTGCTCGGTTGTATTCTGGCATTCCTGATCGTTCCCCGTTTGGTTGGCCGTCGGCCGTCTCACCGTATTCTCAGGCACGGCTTGCGTTCTGAAAGTCTATCTGAGCATTTTGCGTGCCAACCCGCAACTTGCGGTCTGTTCGTAGAACCGCCGATCGTGTGAACGAGTACCTGAAGAAAACTCGACCGTCGTGCCCGATGCTCCGAAGCGGTCCATCCGATTCAGGGAGCAGAGGGGGTGAGAACTCTGGGTGGCCGGCCGCCGATCTGTCGGATTCCTCGACACAACTGTCGGCTTTTTCGACACGCGGGAGGTTGGAGGAAGGTGCCCGGCACGCCGCGAGCGGCCTGCAAACAGCCCGTGCAGGCCTCAATAGTATCCCCCAAGCCGTATTGGCACACGAATTGCCCTAATCTCCGAAGCGAGATCTCGGCGACTACCGATTGACAAGCAGTTCCAAGAGTCACCCGGTTATGCTGGACGGACCCCTTGTGACTGTCGGCTGCCACGGAGAGGAGGAAACCGTGCCCACCCAACAGCGATCCGCGTTCACCCTTGTAGAACTCCTGGTGGTGATCGCCATCATCGGAATTCTGATCGCACTGCTATTGCCGGCCGTTCAGGCGGCCCGCGAAGCGGCACGGCGGATGAGTTGCACCAACAACCTGAAACAACTCGGCATCGCGATGCACAACTACGCCGACACGTTCAGAGAAACGCTGCCCAACGCCGGCTTTTCCGGATCGGTCTTTCCGAACGACTACTCGCCGCTGGCCAAACTGCTGCCCTACTGCGAACAGGCGAATCTGCAGGATCTGATCGACTTCTCGATCTACATGGGCCACCCCGGAACGACGGACCTGCCGGTCGAACTGCGCCCGGCAGCCGCCACCGCGGTTCCCATCTTCCTGTGCCCCAGCGACGGCGAGCCAGCGCTTCACGACATGACACTCCCCTCCGGCGCAGTCATCCAGGTGGCGGGCAGCAACTACGCCATGAACCACGAGAGCGGCGTCAACGGCGTCTACAACCCGGGGTTCGGCGCAGCCAACGGCCTCTGCTGGGTCGATGCCGACGTCAGATTGGCGTCGATCACCGACGGCACGAGCAACACGCTCGCCTTCACCGAGTCGCTCCGCGGACCCGGCGACACCCCGAATCTGACCCCGACCCCCGACGTGCAGGTCTATCGCGGCCAGACCAGCGCCTACGCGACCATTCCCGATACCGCCGACTCGGGCGGGCTCGACGCGGTGCTCCCCAGCATCACCGGATGGGACGGCAATCGCCTGCTCTTCTGGCTGCGCGGTTGCTCGCCGACCGGCCCCGTCATGAACGGGCGGTTGACGCCCAATCACGAGGCTCCCGATTTCGTCTATCGATCCGCCAAGGTCACTGCCGCCCGCAGCCGCCACCCCGGCGGCGTCAACGCCTGCTTCTGCGACGGCAGCGTCAGCTTCGTCAGCGAAACCGTCGAACGAGACACCTGGCACGCCCTCTGGACCCGAGCCGGCGGTGAGGTGGCAAGCCGGTAGGATCGTTTAACCCGCTGCCGCAGGCGAGGATGAGGTTCTGATTGGAAACAACTGTGGTCTTTTGCCTCGCCTACGGCAGCGGACCAAACAATTGTTTCGCAAGAGATCTGGTTCACAAGCACCAAGAAATACCCCCAGCAATGAACGCAACCACCGACACACCTCTCCCCTTGCGAATTGAGCACCTGATCAAGCGATTCAAACAGGGTGCCGCCACGATCGAAGCCCTGTCGGAGGTGTCCCTCGAGGTGACGCCCGGCGAATTTGTTGCCGTCATGGGGGCCAGCGGCTCGGGCAAGAGCACGCTGCTGCACGTGGCGGCCGGCCTGACGGCGCCCGACGAAGGAAGTGTCTTCGTCGACGGAGAGGACCTGGCTGCCATGTCGGACCGGCGCCTGACCGTCTTCCGACGCCGCCGCATCGGCGTCATGTTCCAGGCCTTCAACCTGATTCCTTCGCTGACGGCCGAACAGAACATCATGCTCCCCGTCCGCACGGACGGGCGCGGCGCCGAATCGCGGGAGCGGCTCGAAATGCTCCTCGACCGGCTCCGGCTCGCCGGCCGCCGCACCCATCGGCCCGATGCTCTCAGCGGCGGCGAACAGCAACGCGTAGCCTTCGCCCGGGCCTTGATTGCCGACCCGGCCATCGTGCTGGCCGACGAACCGACGGGCAGCCTCGACTCGGTGACGGGCCAGGAACTATGCCGGCTGCTCCAGGATCTGTGCCGCGAACAGCACCGCACCATCGTGGTGGTAACCCACGAGCCGGCCGTCGCTACCTGGGCCGACCGGATCGTCGTGTTGGCCGACGGGCGGGTACTCACCGATTTCAGGAGCGCGGAGTTCGGCGACGCCCAGTCGCTGGCCGCTCACTACCACGACATCGTTCAGGCCGCCTTGCCGGTGGAGGCCTCGCGATGAACGATCTCCGAACCGTGCTGACGCTGCTCTTCTCCCAGGCCCGCCATCATCCGGCCCGCCTGCTCCTCGCCTCGCTCGCCGTGATCGCCGCCTCCTGCGCGGTGGTCTGGGTCGTAAGCGGCTACGACGCCCTGGTGAGTCAGTTCGACGACCACGCCTCGTCCTATATGGGACGCTATGACGTCCTCATCGTTCCCGGCGGGCCCATGGGCGGAACGCTTCCTGAATCGATTCTCGACGAGTTTCGGGCGGACCGGGCGGTGGCCGAGGTCAATCCGATCGTCCAGTCGCGAGTGACCGTCGCCGCAGCCAAATCAACTTCCGGCGGCGAGAAGATCGAACCGGGCACCCAGGTGATGGGCGGTTCCCTCCCGCCGGTCTACGGGGCGCCGCCCCTCGGCCCCGTGCTCGTGGGCACCAGAGCGACCGAGCCGCCCTACGAACTGGTCGAGGGACAGTGGCTCGCCGGCCCCGGCTCGGCCGTCCTGAGCGACCGGGAGGCCAAACGCCTGGGCATCCGGGTGGGCGACCAGGTGCTGGTCACCTCGCTGACTAATCAGAAAACCCTGTCCCTGGTGGGCACGGCTCGAGAGCCCGCACGATCTCCGATGCTCGGCGGTCCGCCGGGCGGCGGCGGAGGCAGGCCCGGCGGCGCAGGACAAGCTGAAAGTCGTTCGCCCGGCAAGGGAGGCCCAGGCCGCGGCGGACCCGGCATGGGCCAGCGCCGCGGCGAACGTCTGCGCGGCGGTCCTGGAGGCCCCAGAGGCCCAGGGAGACCCGGCCCGGCCTCGGCAGAAGCGGCCGGACGCCCGAGCCTGCCCGGCGTTTACGGCACCACGCCGGCCTCCAGCGCCCTTTACGTTCCCATGGAGGTCGCCGCCGAAATCAACGGCTATCAATCGCCGCCGAACGTCATCCAACTGGCCCTCCACGACGATGCCGATCCAGCCGATTTCGTCCGGCGCTGGCAACCGCGGATGGCCGAAGCCGCCCCTGGGGCGAATCTCCTCGACCTGGCGGCCGTCGAAGCAGGCATGGGCCAAGGCCGGGATATCGGCGGCAAGAAAACCCAGGCCTACTCGGCCGCCGGGATGGCCCTGCTCGCCGCACTGTTCATCATCTTCACCACGCTCTCCATGGGCGTGAGCGAGCGGGCCAGAGAACTGGCCGTGCTCCGGGCCGTCGGACTGACCAGGAGCCAGGTGGTCGCGCTCGTGTTTGCCGAGAGCCTGCTCCTGGCCCTGATCGGCTGGGGCGGCGGGCTGCTGGCCGGCTTCGGGTTGCTCCAGTTGGCCCAGCAGGCTCAACCCGATCTGTTTCCCACCGGCGTCTCCCTGGGCGCCTGGTGCGTGGCCCTCACGGGCCTCAGCGCCCTGGGTGGCTCGCTGGCCGCGGCGGTGCTTCCCGCCTGGCGGGCCGCCCGAGTGCGACCGCTCGAGGCCATGGTTCCCCCTCGCCCCAGGCCTCACGGGGGAAGAGCCGCGATCGCTGCTGTCGTCGGCCTGGCCCTCATCACAATCAATCCGATCGCCGTTTTCGTCCTCCAGGTTCCGCTCGAATCCCGTTCCTGGGTCTACTGGGCCCTCGGTTACCCGGCCATGGTGGTCGGCTTCCTGCTGCTGGCCCCGGCCATGGTCCTGGCGGCCGAGAAGTGTTTTGGATACCTCGTTGCAAGGCTGCTTATGCTTGACCCGCAGCTCGCCACGACCCAACTCTCGGCCAACCTGTGGCGGACGATCGGCACAACGGTCGCCCTGTGCGTGGGCCTGGCCTTGTACATCTCCACGCAGACCTGGGGCTACTCGATGCTGCAGCCCTACTTCCCGGGCCGCTGGCTTCCCGACGTGCTCGTCGCCTTCCAGCCCGTGGGCTTGAGCGATGCAGAACTGTCGGATCTTCGCTCGACGCCGGGCGTCAAATCGTCGCAGTGTCTGCCGGTGGCCGTCGAACAGCCCAAGCTGGCCGATTTCCAGCCGACTCCGCTCCTCATGCACGACAACGTCATCCTCATGGGGCTGGAGCCGGGCGACGCCTTCGGAGGCGATCGGCCGTTTCTCGATCTCACCTTCCTCGAAGGCGACGCCGCCAGTGCCATTGCCGCTATGACGACCGACCACGCCTGTCTCCTTCCGGAAAACCTCTCCCGCGCCATGGAACTGCACCTGGGCGATACGCTCCAGCTCGTGCCGCCGCAGGCCGGAGGCCGCCCCGTGGTCTACAAGATCGCGGGCGTCGTCGACTTGGGCGGCTGGCACTGGTTCACCAAGTTCTCGGGAGTCCGCCGGCAGGAGACCCGCACGAGCGGAATCGTGTTTGCTTCCTATCAGAACGTGCGCCGCGATTTCCAACTGAAGGGGATCGAGTTCTGCTGGTTCAACACAGACCGCAGCGTGCCCCTGCCCGAAATCGAAGCCTCCATGCAGGCGCTGGCCAATCGCCACGCGGGCGAGACCTATCTCTCGCCGGATCACGGTGAGGTGACGGCCCATCGGCCAAGCGCCCGGGTGACCGCCACCGAGACCTTGCGGGCGAGCATCGGAACCCGGGCCGACTCGGTCATCTGGGGCATGAGCCAGTTGCCGCTGGTCACCCTGGCCGTCGCCTCGCTGGCGGTGGTCAACACGATCGTCACCTCCACGCGGATGCGTCGCTGGGAGATGGGTGTGCTGCGTTCGCAAGGCATGACCCGTTTCGGCCTGGTTCGGCTGGTCCTGGCCGAGGCGATCCTGATCGGCTTGGCCGCCTGCCTGCTGAGCTTGGCCTTCGGGCTGACGGCCGGCTGGTGCGGCGCCGGCATGGCCCAGTACGGCGGCAGTTTCTTTGGCGGCATGAAAGCCCCCTTCACCATCCCTTGGGGCCACCTGGCCCTGGGCATTTCGGCCACGCTCACCCTGTGCCTCGCCGCCGCCGTATGGCCCGCCGTTTTGACGGGGCGCACCGAGCCGCTGAAGCTGCTTCAGGCGGGGCGCGGGACGATGTAGTGCAAGGCAATGGACAAGATCCGGCCTGTTGATTTGGTCGCCCCTTGTGTGCAAGCGAGTCTGGCGAGACCAACTGCCAGCGGTTCGCGACACGTCTAGGGAGCGGTTTCCAGTTGTTTGTCCTGAACTCGGGTGAAGCTGATGATCGTCGTGGCAGGAGCACGCGTCTTGGGGTCCCTGTAACTGAATCGAAGCCTCATTTGCGTAGGCGAGATCTCGACGATCTCGCAACGGTCTGTCGGCGGCGCCCCGACGGTAGCTCGCTGTGCGCTGACAATCCACGCACCGATGCTGTTCCTGGAAGAATACTGCCAGATCTGCAGTTCATTGGGCGGGGCAGTGGACCATTCCAGATAGGTGATCTCCGGGCCGTAGCTGGATCGAACACGGGCCGTACCGTCAGGGCGGAAGTTCAACACGTTTCCGAGATCGCCTCTCCACGTGCCGATCAAAGGGGAGGCCGAATTTTGCCGCACGCGAGAAGCGCGTATTGAGTAGAGTCCAATCCCGGCGATCACAATCAGTGAGAGGATCAGTAACAGGATCAACCTGCGATGTGCCCTTGAGGGGCGTTTCTCGCCGGACATGTTGGGCGTCTCAGTCGTCGTGAATCGCCTTGAGCAGTTGTACAATCTTCTCGTCGCGCCACCGGGCAAGTTCTGCGGCAGGCGTGTCCCCCGCCTCCTCCCGGACTCCCGAGACAAGGGCGTCGGTGGTTTCGGCGGGGAGCGAGGTCCAGGAGGCCATGTCGGCCCAGAGCTTGTCGAAAGAAACACCCACGTGGTCGATGAAGTGCTGGATCCCGCCGGGGCCGCCGCCAAGGTGGAAGATCATGTGCGGGCCCATAAGGGCCCAGCGGATACCGGGCCCGACCGCGAGGGCTTTATCTACGTCGGCCACGCTAGCCACACCTTTCAGGACGAGGTCGATCGCCTCACGCCACACGGCCGCCTGGAGTCGGTTGGCAATGTGCCCCGGCACCTCCTGGTTGAGCACCACCGGCACCTTGCCCAGCGACTCGAACAGGGCCTTTGCTTCCGCGAGCACTTCCGGAGCAGTCTGCTTGCCCGGCACGAGTTCGACCAGCGGGATCAGGTGGGGCGGGTTGAAGGGATGGGCGATCAAGCTTCGGCCCGGATGCTGCATCACGGTTTGAAGCTCCGAGATCAACAGGCCCGACGAACTGCTGGCAAGGATTGCGTCCGGCGGGGCGGCCCGGTCGATTTGCCGGAAGACGTCTTTCTTGACGTCGTAGCGCTCCGATACCGATTCCTGGATCAGACGGGCGCCGCCGACCGCCTCGGACAAATCGTCGGTTAGCGTGACGCTTGCGATCGCCTGGTCGTAGCCCTCGGCGTCAAGCAGGTTCTGCTCTTTCAAGAAGGTGAGGTAGGTGAACGTCCTTTCGCGCCCTGCTTGCCGTGCCGAGGCATCGGCGTCGAACAGGCTGACCGCCAGACCCTTGGAGGCGTAGAAGGCCCCCCAACTCGCCCCGATCAGTCCGGTCCCTACAATGCCGATCTTTCCGCTTCTGCTGTCCATGGGCACTGGCCGTTCCATGAGTTTGCTGAACAGTAACGAATGGTACTCATTGTAGTATTATCGAGCGTCAACTACTATCGTTGAGAGTCGCCGCCGGTTCGCGTTGGGTGTCGTTGTTCGCTTGGCGGACTGGCGTCCTTCGCGCGGAGTGAAAAGCGACTATCTGTGACACCAACCTGGTACCGGATCCAATCATGCCGAAGGAAATCTCTGCTGAAGAACTGGTCGCTCTCGGACTTGACGCGGCGGTTGCCGGCGGGATGGCTGATCGGGTCAATTCTCTGCTCCGAACCGCGCCGGCGGCTCAGTGCTGGCGAGTGATCTCCCAGCAGGTGCTCAGGCCGTGCCATCCCTTTCCGGTGCACAGGTTCCTGTATGAAACGGTCTTCGCGGACTGGGATAACCGGCAGGGTCCGCGTCCTGCATGGTCTCCGACCGAGGAATCTCAGCGGGCCAGCAACCTTGGCAGGCTCATGGAAACGCTGGGGTTTCAAACGTACGACGACCTCCGGCGCTGGTCTTGCGAGAACCGCCAACAGTTCTGGGAGCTGATGGTCGAGCAACTGGGGATTCGCTTTTCCCAGGCACCGTCGCAGATCATGGACCCGTTGTCGGATGTGGCGTGTCCCCGATGGTTGGTCGACGCCCGGCTGAACATTGTGGATAGCTGTTTCGGCGCACCGGCAGACGCCACGGCCATCATCTGTCGAACCAAATCCGGAGCGACTTCGACCTGGAGTTACGGCGAGCTTCTGAAGTGGACCAACCGCGTCGCGAGCGGGCTTGTCGAGAGCGGGTTCGAGCCGGGAGACGCGATCGGCGTTTGCCTGCCGATGACGGCGGAGTCTGTAGCCATCTACCTGGGGATCATCAAGGCCGGCTGCGTGGCGGTGTCGATTGCCGACAGTTTCGCGCCCGAAGGAATCGCCGCCCGGCTCAAGCTGGGGCAGGTGAAGGGGGTCTTTACTCAAGACTACGACGTCCGTGGACGAAAGCCACGGCCGTTGTATGAGAGGGTGGTTCGCGCCCTGGCACCGACGACGGTGGTCGTTCCCAGCGGCGATCCGACCTCTTGCGAACTCAGGGAGACAGACCGGTTCTGGGAGCAATTCCTCGGCAGTGGCGGCCCATTCGAATCGGTGGGCCGGGCGGCGGACGACCACACCAACATCCTGTTCTCTTCCGGAACCACGGATGAGCCGAAAGCCATCCCTTGGACGCAGACGACGCCCATCAAGTGTGCCGCAGACGCCTATTTGCACCACGACATCCGGCCGGGCGATGTTCTGGCCTGGCCGACCAACCTGGGTTGGATGATGGGTCCTTGGCTAATCTACGCGAGTTTGATCAATCGCGCATCGATGGCTCTCTACCACGGCGCCCCGACAGGTCGCGGCTTCTGCGAGTTCGTTCAAGATG
The DNA here is from genome assembly GCA_012719125.1 of Planctomycetaceae bacterium. Lineage (GTDB taxonomy): Bacteria > Planctomycetota > Planctomycetia > Pirellulales > Thermoguttaceae > JAAYAY01. Next base: position 13,640 of record JAAYAY010000145.1, read on the forward strand.
CGAAGGTTACCATGCTCGGCGTGGTGCCGAGTCTCGTCAAGGCCTGGCGGAACGCGGGTTGTGCGGACGGTCTGGACTGGAGTTCGGTCAAGGCCTTCAGTTCGACGGGAGAATGCTCCTACCCCGACGACATGCTCTATCTGATGTCGCTGGCCGGTTACAGGCCGATCATCGAGTATTGCGGCGGCACGGAGATCGGGGGTGGTTATATTACGGGGACGGTGGTGCAGCCGGCATCGCCGTCGACTTTCTCCACGCCGGCCTTGGGGCTGGACTTTACCATTCTGGATGAGGACGGGGCGGAATATGACAACGGTGAGCTATTTCTGATCCCGCCGTCGATCGGACTTTCGAACGAACTTCTCAACCGCGATCATCACGAGGTTTATTTTGCCCAGACGCCGCAAGGGTCGAACGGGGTCAGGCTGCGGCGTCACGGCGACCAGATCGAGCGGCTGCCGGGGGGCTACTACCGGGCGCACGGCCGCGTGGACGACACGATGAACCTCGGCGGCATCAAGATCAGTTCTGCCGAGGTCGAACGCGTCCTGAATTCCGTCAAGGGGATCGGTGAGACGGGAGCCGTCTCGTTCGTGCCTCAGAGCGGCGGCCTGGAGCATCTGGTCGTTTACGTCGTCCTGGAGCCCGACGCCGAGTTCGACGGGAGGAGACTCAAGGGGACGCTTCAGCAGGTGCTGGCGGAGAGGCTCAACTCCTTGTTCCGAATCCACGACCTGATCGTGGTGGACGCCTTGCCTAGGACGGAGTCGAACAAGATGATGCGTCGGGAACTGCGGCGGCAGTACCTGTCGAACCACTCGGCGCGGTGACGCCGACAGGAACAGGGGGACCGGTGCCTTGCACCCGCCGCACGCGGAGCCTGATCAGGCCGGCCAGGCCCGAGGCCAAGAGCGCGGTGACGGCGTAGGCGCCGGCGTGCGGGGAGCTCGGGATGAAGTAGAGACTCAGAGCACCTACGGCAGGTCCCAGGCACATGCCGGCGCCGATCATGGCCTCGTGCAGTCCGCCGTGTTCGCCCTTGGTTTCTCCGACGTCCATTGAATAGAAGAGCGACGAGTAGTAGATCAGGCCGATCGAGACGCCGAAGACCACCTGGGCGGCGACGAGGAGTGCGAGGTTGGTCGAAAGGAGCAGGAGGCTGAAGCCGGCCGTCATCCCGATGAACGAGCCCACCAGCCAGCGGAAGCGGTAGTGCCAGCCGGTCCACTGCCAGAGGACGATGAAGGTTCCCATGCGGACAAACATCCAGATGGAGCAGAACAGCCCGGCCTGCGCCGTGGACAGCCCAAGCGTCTTGGCCAGGACCGGGATGACGGCAATCACGGTCATGATTCCGATGTAGGAGAAGGGAATCGCCAGCCAGACCATCCGCAGGAAGGCCTGCGGGCTGACCGGCTGGGCGAAAGCGGCCGCTTCCGGGTCGTGGGAGGGTGCGGGGGCCGCGGCGTGGACGGGATTCTCGCCCAGGCCGAGGGCGATCAGGTAGAGTACGGCGTAGATGACGGCCGGCAGCCAGAAGATGCTGTTATGCCCGAGCGTTTCGTAGAGCGTGCCGCCGACGAAGTAGATTGCCGACCCGGTTGCCGACCAGACCACGTTGAAGATCCCGATGTTCCTCGGAAGGGCCTGGCCATTGAGGCCGTCGCTGATGAGGGCTTCGATGGCCGGCCAGGTGAAGCACACGGCCGCCACCGAACCGGTGTACGCGAGGAGGACCGCCGGCAACGAGGGAACGAGCGTGCCGAAGGTCTGGCAGACCACCAATCCGGCGAAGCCGATTCTGAGGGCGGTGAAGTAGCCGAAGCGTTGGGCGAAACGTCCGCCCTGCCAGGCGGCGACCACGTAGACCAGCCCGCCGAGGGCCGACACGGAGAGGTTGCCGACGTTGCCGAAACCGAAGCGGTCGCGGAGCAAGAAGAACAGGTAGCTGCCGAAATAATTCATGGCGAGGGCGTTGAGCCCTTCGATCACGAAGAAGATAGTTCTGGACTTCCGGGTATGCACAGGAGGTCGGGTTCGGCCGGCAGACCAAGCGAGGGGGAGGTGAAATCTCGGCGATTGCCTGGCGGCCGTACCACGTCACAGCAGCGGATGGCGGCGGCGGGAGGTTGTCGAGATCGGCTGCAAGAACAGCAACGGGCGGGAAATGCGACCGTAGGCAGCATACCCCTGATTCTATGGGGGATGTGGATTGCCAGCAAGAGGCTGCGGGCCAACAGGGTCGGTCCGTCTACTTGACGATTGTGATCTTGCAGGCCATGTCGCGAGCGAGCGGGGGGACGGCGAGAGTGAGCACTTGGTTCCGCGACTCGAGCGTCTCGGTGCCGGTGACGAGCCCCGTGTATGTGTCCCACCACTGGATCTGATAGCGACCGTCTTTGGCGACGAGGATCTCGGCCACTGCCGGTCCGACGGGCGGGGCTTCGACGCCTGCCGCCAGGAAGGGCCACTGATGAAGCCGATTGTGGATCCAAAGTATGGCCGAGTCGTCGTTCTGCTGACCGAGAATCTCCAGATCGGGATAGCGCCGGGCATCGCGATAGTTGGTCAGCATGATCCAGCCGAAACGGACCAGGTCGCTGCCGGCGTTGTCGAGAGTGAGTTCGTGCGGGCCGGCAGGTAAGTCCGCTCTGAAGATTCCGGGTGATTTCGCCTGCAGGACGACGCGCCCGTCGAGCTGCATCTCCAACGTCCCGTGGGTGGCCGTCGCCAGGTTCACAACGTATTGCCCCGGTTGCGGATAGTCGACTTCGAGCACGAGCGGTCGGCGCCACGGGCTGCGGCCGGGGGCATGGCCGAACAACTCGCCGGCCAACTGTTCACTTCCGGCCACGGTGCCGTCGGCCTCGACCCGGAAGCGGCTGGCGCGGGGCGGGCTGCCCCAATCGGCCCCGATCGGCGCAATCAGCACAGGCGAGAATTCTTTGTTGGGCGAACCGGCATTGAGCGTGATGGACCGGATCTGGACCGGTCGGAATGGGCCGCGGCTCCACGGCACGTCGGCGACGAAACTGGTTACCGCCCGATAGTGACCGAAAAGGTCTTGGGGCTCGATGCGGTCGCGCCACCACCAGGGAAGCGTTGTGCCGGCCGAACCCGTGGCGAGGGGCGCCCAGAGAGAGTTGTGGAACTCGATCGAGTCGGGGTCGAGGCTCTGCCCGTCCGGGTCCTTTGCCGGCGGCCCGCCCCCCTCGCCGTTGAGATAGGGCTTGGGCCAGCGGGTCAGGTGCTCAGCGATGCGGGCGGTCATGCCCGGTAGTGCCCCGTAGTGATGCCCCTGGGTGAAGTCCATTTCGGGCAGGTCCCAGATGGCAGCGAACTTGTCGACGTTGCCGAGCCATGTGCTGGTCGTCAGGAGGTGCCGGTTGGGATCGAGTTGGCGGACGTACTGGGCCATTTCCCGATGCCAGGCGACGATTTCAGGTCTCGCCTCGCCGAGTTCGTTCCAGAACTCCAGGGCCCAGACGTTCGGGCTGTATCCCCAGCGGGCGACGATGTAGCGGAGTCGCTGGCGGTAGAGCTTCCGGGCTCGCTCGTCGGTCCAGAAGAGGCGGGGATCGTCGAGGAACCCGCCGTTGGCCACGTTGTAGGGATGTCCGGCCCAGGAGCCGTAGGAGGGGGTCTTGTCGGCCGACAGCTCGCCGCCGCCGGTAGCATTGCCCAGGCAGAGCATGACGAACAGGCCGTCGTCTGTCCATTTTTCGAGGCAGTCGTCGGCGATCCAGGCGACGCGTTGGTTGTAGCGGCCGGCGCCGGCGTAGGACCGCATCCAGTCGCCGGGCCCAGCCCATTTCAGCCCGGTCTTGAACGTCCACTCCAGCCAGGTCCAATGACAGAATGTCCAGACTCGCGCACAATTAGCTCCGCCCTCGGCGAGGCGGCGCGAGTGACTGTAGTAGGGCCAATCGTTCTGGAGGTTCTGGCCGACGGCGAAGAAGGGCCGCCCGTTGCCGAACTCGAAGTATCGCGGGTTCGTCTGGGACACGCGGATGAAGCCGGGGGCGTCGGAGGCGACGGCCGTGAAGCTGCCGGGGTTCGAGCGGACGTCGCCCTGGACCTCACCGAAGTGGTTTCGGAGACGCACGATGTAGTCGTACTCGCCGACTTCGGTGGGCGTGAAGCGGACCTTCCAGCACGGCTGGCCGGTGGGTTCGAGGAGCGGCCGCCGGGAGTCGTCGCCCTCATTGCGATTTCGATACGGCTGGTAGAAGAAGCCAGGTACGACGACCCGTTTTCCCGCCGGGGTCGTCAGCTCGGCTGTCAGGTCGACCTGTTCCGGGTCGAAGGGATTGTCGTAGGTAGCGGCCAGATCGATCGTCAGTTCGAACTTGGCGAACCGCGGTATCGTCGGTGCATTCGGCACGACGCTGCGGATGGCAGGCGGGGCCTGCGAAGTCATGGGCGGCAGTTCGGGGGCGTAGTCTTGTGCGGGTGTGCTGGCGGCGACCAGGAGGACTGTTGCGAGACAACCGAGAATCTTCACGTTGCACCTCCACCAAGTCCAGGTACTGGCATTCTACGCGCGGGCAGCAACCTACGACATGGGGGCAACTATGGCGACTTCAACACGTCGCCGAGGGCGGCCGGCGTAAACTGCCAGAGGACGATTCCGTGTTGTGGCAACGCGGCGTGCTCCAGCACGATCGCGCCGGCTTCGGGTTGCAGCGAACACTCGTCCACCTTCTCGATTCCGCCGGGGTAGTCGGGATGAGTCACGCTGTTGCTGTGGTCGCGGTCGATCAGGTACTTGACGACTTGCAGTTTGCCGTCACCCAGGGCAGTGAAGACCTTGGGAAGTTGCTCGATACGGAGGCGGACGTCTCGCGGCTCGCCGTAGTTGACAGCCTCGATGACCAGCCCGTCGTTCTGGACGGAGGCCAGGACGAGTTCGTCGGCGCCGAGTTCGTTGTCGACGGCAATCTCCCATTCCTTGTGCATGCTGAGGAACTTCATGGAACAGCCGGCCGGCAGCATCTGGAGCTGGTCGGCCTTGGTGTCGGGCTCGTTCGGCCCCTCGAACCACATGAACCGGGTCTGGATCTCGCCGTCGTGATAGAGGACCCACGGCATGATTTTCACGGCCGGGCTCTGCCGGCTGGTAAAATAGAGCGATTGTACTAAAGCCGCCCCGTTGATCAGGTTGTGTTCGTCGCTTTCGGCCTTGGGATGATAGGGATCGTGTTCGGTGATGAACAGGGGAAGGTCTTGGGCAAGGCCGTTCTGCGCGAGCATTTGTTTCACTTGCCCTTCGCGCTGGGCGAGATCGGCGTATCGGTTGTGGTACTCGTGCCAGGTCACGAAGTCCAGTCGCTTGTCCGGCGAGGTGTCCTGGCTGAAGTTCTCGAAAAAGCGGTTCAGGGCCTTCATGGCGTCGCGGACGGCATTGGGACCGCCGACGAGGATGCGGTCGTCACCGGCCAGCTTCAATTCGTCATTCACCTCGTTGACCGCCTGATAGGCCAGGCGATAGAAGCGGTAGTATTCGTCATGCGTGCAGCCGATGAAGCCCGTGACGCCGTATTCGTTGCAGACTTCGATGTAGCGAAGGTTCGGGCAGATCTCTCGGCTGTGCTTCACGGCGTGTTTGAAGATCGCTTTCCAGTCGTCCATGGTCACGCCGAGCTTCCCGTCGAGGATATCCCGCTCGTAGCGGCGGACGGTCAGCATGACCGCGTCGCTGTGACGGCCGAAGGCTTTCAGGTAGTCGTCGAACCGCACGTTGGTTTCGGTCACCCAGTTCCAGCTCTCACGAAACTTCTCGGGGACGTCGTCGTATTTGTGCACCCCGATCTGATAGTTGTCGTTGAACTGCCGGGTGCGGTAGTCCCACATCTCGTCGAGGTTCAGCCAGCAGCGGGTGATCTTGGCTTTTCCGAATTCCCGTTCGGCCAACTCGGCCAGAACCGGTGCCGGGGCCTTTTGGATGGAGGTGTTGCGATAGGCGGCCAGATCAGGAAAGGGGCGGAAGTACTTCGAAGCGTCGATCGTTCGCTCGATCGTAGCTTCCGCGCCCGGCGTCTCAGCGGCACTCAGCGGCAGACCGACGAGGAGGGCGACCAGTGCGGCGGACGAGGCTGTTTTGTACATGGTGGGATCTCCGGGTGTTCTGCGGTCTTTCTCTTCCTACACGGCGCAATCGGGCGGGACCATTTGGATATCGAGGCCGCCTGACACGAGCAGCGAGGAGCCGGTGATGTTGCCGGCCTTGGCGGAAGCGAAGAAGGCGGCAGCTTCGCCGATATCTTCGGGGGTGGATTCTTTGCCCAGGGGCACGTTCTTCCAGCGGCGTTGCTTGACTTCTTCCGGGAGGGTAGCCCAGCGCTCGGTGCGGATGTAGCCGGGAATGACGCAGTTGACGCGGATCTGGTACTCGGCCAGTTCGACGGCGATTGCCCGGGTGAGGCTCTCGACGCCCCCCTTGGAGGCGATGTAGGCGGTGCGATCGCCCAGGGCCCGGCCGGCCGTGTTGGAGCCGATGTTGACGATGGCCCCGCCGCCCCGGGCGACCATCTGCCGGGCGGCGTGCTGGGCACACAGGGCGTAGCCGCGGAGATTGACGGCCAGGACTTCGTCGAAGAAGCCGATCGGCATGTCGAGGAACTTGTAGCCCAGTCCCAGGTGACAGGCGTTGTTCACGAGCACATCCAGGCCACCGACTTGCTGCTGGATGGAGGCGAAGGCCTTGGCCACGTCCTCCTCCGAGGCGACGTCGAAGGCGATCGGCAGATAGCGGTTGCCGTCGCCGTGGAGCGTTTCGACCACTCTCTCGACTTGCTCGGGCGAGCGGCCGTGGACGAAGACGGTGGCCCCGTAGTTGGCGAAGACCTTGGCAATGCCGGTGCCGGTGTTGCGGGCGGAACCGGTTACCAGAACGTTTTTACCTTGGAACATGGTTGGATTTCCTCGGAACTCGTCGTGAAGCTCGGAAGGGGACTGTCCCCTGGGGTTGTCAAAAATAGGGTTCGGCCTCGGGTGGGCGGATGTCGGTCAGGTCGCCGCGATAGTGGCGCAGGGGACGGGGTTGATAGGGATAGTCGACAAAGACCTGTTCGTTCAACTCGATTCCCAGGCCGGGCCGATCGGGGATTTCGAAGTAGCCTTCCTTGAAGACAAGGCTTTCGGTGGTAAGGTCCTTGCGCCAGGGGATGTCGGTGGCCATGGTTTCGAGCAGGTAGAAGTTGGGCGTGCAGGCGGCCAGTTGGAGCGTGGCGGCGTTGGCAATCGGCCCGCTGGGATTGTGCGGCGCGAAGGCGAGGTGATAGGTCTCTGCCATGGCGGCGATCTTCTTGCACTCACCCAGGCCGCCGGCGTGGGAGATGTCGGGCTGGATGACGTCGGCGGCCCGTTTCTCGAACAGGTCGCGGAACTGGCAGCGGTGGTAGAGACGTTCGCCGGCGGCGATGCTGATGGGCGATCGGGCGCGGACGTCGGCCAAAGCATCGAGATTGTCGGGCGGGACGGGTTCTTCGAAGAACAAGGGCCGGAAAGGTTCCAACTGCCGGGCGATTGTGCAGGCGGTCGGCACGTTGAAGCGGCCGTGGCCCTCGATCAAGAGGTCGATGCCGGTGCCGACGGCGTCGCGTACGGCGCCGACGACGGCCAGAGCGTCGTCGAGTTCCTGACCCGAGATATTCATGTAGGCGCTGCCGAAGGGGTCCCACTTGAGGGCCAGGAACCCGCGAGCGACTGCCTGCCTGGCCTTTTCGGCGAAAGCTTCGGGCGTTTTCGCTCCGGGAAACCAGGCGTTGGCGTAGGCCTTCACGCGATCGTTGTACTTGCCGCCGAGCAGGCGATAGGCGGGGACGCCCAACTCCCGGGCGGAGATATCCCACATGGCCATTTCGACGGCGCTCAGGGCGGACATGAGGACGGGGCCGATTCGCCAGTAGGAATCGCGGTACATCACGTGAAAATGCTGCTCGATATCGCGAGGGTCCTTACCGAGGAGATAATCCTTGAGTTCCAGGACCGCGGCCTCTACGGCTTTCTCCTTCATTTCCAGCGTGGCCTCGCCGACGCCGGAAATGCCGGCATCGGTGTCGAGCTTGATGAACACCCAGTTGGTGCGGTAGCAGTGGACGATGTAGGTTTGGAGGTTGGTGATCTTCATACAGAACAGGGCTGTCGGCTATAGGATGCAGACTGTAGGGTTACTGGGTTGTCGGAGGATTTCGCTCAGGTTTCTTCCTCGACGATTCGGTCTTTGTGATAGAACACGAGCAATCCGACGGCGACGGCCACACCGCCGAGAAAATAGGCCAGCGAATAGCAGGCGAAGACGAAGGACATGCTGTATCCTCGATCGCACAATTCGCCCATCAGGAGCGGCGCCGTCGCACCGACCAGGAAGGCCATCATGACCATGGCGCCGACCGCGGAGGAACGGTACTTGGGCTCGATCACCTCGAACACCGAGGCATGCGTGTTCGACTCGAACAGGCCGCGGAACAAGCCGAACAGCGCCATGCCGATGCAGGCCGCCACGACGGTCGTCCCCCAGCTCATGTAGAGAATCGCCAGTGCACCGAGGAACATGGCTCCGGTCTGGAGCCTCAGTCGCGCTCCGGCGATGCGGGGAGCGACTGCGTCGGAGACGGCGCCGCCGATCAGCACCCCGACCAGGGCTGCCAGATGGTGGTAGAACATGGCATAGGTGCCCGCGTCGAGCTTCGGCAGGCCGAACTTCTCCTCGAGAAATGCAGGCGCGAACACGACGTAGGTGTTGTTGACGAACACCACGGCCGTGAATGCGGTGGTCAGCAGAAAGGCAGTGGGGGTGCGAAAGATGATCGACAGCGAGCGGAGGGGGTTTTCCCACTTGGGCCGCGCAGGCTCGTGCGGCTGCGGCCGGCCCCCTGGCAGGTCTCGTTCGTCCTTCAGCCGGAAGAGGAACAGCAGGCCGATAAGAATACCGGCGCCGCCATAGACATAGAACACCGACCGCCACCCCCAGGCCTGGGCGATAAGGCCGCCAAACAGTCCGCTGGTCATGATGCCGACATAGAGCGCCCCCTGGTGGATCGACAGGGCGAGGGCCCGCGTTTTCTGGTGGAACCGGGCCATCAACGCGTAGGCGGGGGGCGCGTAGAACGATTCGCTCCCGCCGGTTGCCACGCTTCGGAGCATGGCCAGGCTGAACAGGCCTTGGCTCAGACCGGTCAGAGCGGTCGTCGAACTCCAGAAGAGGAGCGCGCCGGTGATCATGAACTTCTTCCGCAGCACGTCGCCGAGGTAGCCGGCAATCGGGGTCATCAGGGCGATCGTCCAGAAGAGGATGGTAGCGACCAGGCCGATCTGCCCCTTGTCGAGGTGCAGGTCCTCCTGGATCTCCGTCGCCACGACGCCGAAGATGGCCCGGTCTCCCTGATGGAAGAAGAAGGCCAAGCAGAGCAGGGCAAGGAGTTCCCACTTGTAGCTGCGGGGAACCGACGGAGCCTCTGCCGGTCGTGTTTCTTCCGTCATGGCGTGGGTCTCACTTGGTTGGCGGTACAGCAATCCCTATTGCCGATTCCAGACCAGCAGGCGAATGGACTCGGGCTCGACGGGGGCGTTGCGGTCGACGGCGGCGGTTGCGCCCGGTGCGTAGGCGGCCGAGAACTCGCAGTTGGTGACCGAGACCCGGGCTGACCGGGGCTCGGCGCCCGGATTCCAGAGGATGACGCCGACCTGGCGGTCCGACTCGAAGGCCTTAGCCACGATGCCGCTGCCTTCGACGACCAGGCCGTCGACATCGATGAAACGTCCCCGCAGTAGTAGATCGCCGTGCTGCTTGCGAAGCTCGGCGACCTGGTTCATGTATTGGGCCGACTGCTGGCGCGGAACGGTTTGCACAAGCGATACGTCGGGGGGCGAGTTGCAGTCGGCGTACTCCTGCGGGGTGGGAACCTCGTCGGTCGTCAGGTACTTGACGTCGGCCGTGTAGCGGCTTTCGATCTCGAATCGCAGGCCGAAGGTGCAGGCGAAGTTGGCGAAGTTCCGCGTCAACAGCGGGTGGGGGGCCCGTTGCGTGCCGGTGAAGGTGGGATACGTGTAGCGAAACATCTCGGCGAAGAGCGTTTCCGCCGGGCCGGGTTCGTAGTAGAAGAACCCGGGACCGCAGCCGTGGAAGTAGGCCACGTCGGCCTGTTCGGCGTCGACCACGCCCTCGGTCATGATGATGAACTGCGGATCGAGCTGGTGCATGTGCCGGGCGATCTTATGAAGCAGTTCAAACCGCGCGTCGGAGTCGGTGGGCGTCTTGTGGCCGTGCGACTGGGTGAAGCATTGCTTGGGCCCCACAACGCCGAGTTGGTCGAAGAGGATGCCGTCGGCCCCCAGGTCGTGGGCCTGGAGGGCCAGGGCCAGCATGCGTTCCTGCCAGGCGGGAGCGGCGGTGCAGGCGGTGACGAAGATGGGCGTCGAGGTGGCTTTGAACTTGTTGTACATCTGGAAGGCGGGCGCCCCGCGAGGATCGGCCACCATGGTTTCGACGCCCTGGAGACGGTAGAACTCGGTGGCCGAATCGATCAACTGCCCGTTGGCGTAGAGGATGACTCGCGTTCCCCGATCCCTCACCTTCTTGATCGATTGTTTGAGGAGTTCCGGGCCGCCCATTTTGGGGTCGGGAATATAGTCGGGATAGTAGCGATCATGTCCGCCGTGGGCCCAGCCGAACAGGCCCAGGGTGTCGAGACCACGCTCTTCGGCCAGGTCGGCGAGGCGATCGAGCTTGCCGTAGTCCCACATCAGGTCGCCGTTCTGCTGCTTGAGGATCGCCAGCAGCCAGCCGGTGCTGTCCTGGGCCCATTGCGCCTTGGGGAGCGGCTCGAGCCACGACTCGCCCCACTGGCGATAGTGCCTTGCCGCCACGTGCCAGGTGCCGCGGTAGGGCATCAGCACAGTGGGCGGAGCTTCCCAACGCTCGCCGGGCGCACAATAGGGAGCGTGTTTGAGCGAGACGTCGTAGCCGGCGCTGGCGCTACTGGTTGCCACGGCGAAGGTCTTGGGGCGGCACTGGTCGTCGTGGCAGGCAAAGTAGAGACCGGTCTGGCCGTGGGTGAAGGCGAGCCACTGCATCGTGCCGCCCATACCGGGATAATCAGCCGTCCTGTGGGAACCGAAGGACTCCCGGGTGGGGAATCGGCGGCCCAGGCCGTCCGGCCAGAGTAGCGCGGGCGCGACGTGCTCTGGAGCGTTTCTTGCCGCCTCGATTCCGAGGAGGATCGGGTATTTCCATTCGGTGACGATCCGATCCTTGCAGTTGTTGATGAGGGTGCCGCCAAAGTGGAACTCGTTGCCGGCGACCGTGATCGTCAGATCGAGCTGGATGTCGAGAAGTTTGTCGCCGTGACGAATGCCGTCGTAGAGCAAACGGACACCGTGGCTCGTAGCGGAGACCCGGGGCGGCTCGGCCTGGCTCACCGTGACCTGGCGGCCCGGGCGGAAGACGTTGGTTCCTTCCGCGAGGGTGAGCACCCAGAGAGGCGTTCGGAACGGGGCCGGCGCGGGCGAGGATGGGTCGGCCGGCTCGATCGCCAAGCGTCCTTGGGCGTCGACAAGGAGTCGGGCCTCGGCGGTCTTCAGTTCGACGGGAGCCGGTTGGCCGGCCAGCGCGGGTCCGGGGGTGAACCTTGGCAGAAGCAGCCAGGTCAGGACTAGTCCGAACAGAACCGTATTGCGATAGGACATGGCTTGAACCTCCTGGGGAGATGGGTTTTCACGCCTGCCAGTCTATCTGCTAGCGGACGGGGGCCGCAATGACTTATAATGACATTAGGATGATATCTTTGGACAGACTGGTTTTCTGGTTCGGACGTTCATGACAGGTTTGAGGCACTCGCCGAAATTTGCCGCAGTCTGCATCGATACCCGGGACGGTGCGGGGCGTCGGCGGCTTCACGGGGTGGCCCGGTATGCGCGGGAGAAGGCCTGGCGGATGATGCTGGTGCGCCGCAGAGGGCAGGAGGCCGCCAGGGAGGTGGTCAAGCTGCGTCCGGACGGGATCATCGCCTACATCGCCGATGAGGCGTTGGTCGAGGCGGCGCGGCGTCTGTCGGTGCCGCTGGTGGACACGGCCATTTCGGAGGTCGACGTGCCCATGTCGCTCTCGCTCGACAACTGCGAGGTGGGGCGGCTGGCGGCGGAGTCGCTCGTGCGGCTTGGTCTGAAGCATTTCGCCTATTGCGGCGTGCGCGGGAAGCGTGCCTCGGAGGAACGGCGGACCCATTTCGGCCGGCATCTTCGGCAATGGGGGCATGAACTGATGAGCTTCTCGCAGGGCGTTGCTGAAGGGGAATCGCAGATGAAGCCGCTGATGAAGTGGCTGGAATCGTTGCCGAAACCGGTGGGGGTGCTGACCTTCGACGACAAGCTGGCGGAGCGGGTGCTGACCGCTTCCCGCTGGTCGAATCTGCCGGTTCCCGAGGCGGTGGCCGTGCTGGGGATCGGCAACGACGACCTGATCTCGAAGCTGACCTGGCCGCCGCTGTCGAGCGTGAACGTGCCTGCCGAGCGGATCGGTTTTGAGGCGGCCGACATTCTGGACCGGGCAATGCGGTCGGAGCCGATCGAGAATCCGAGGCGGAAGATCCCGCCGACCGGCGTGACGATGCGGGGCTCGACGGAGTTGGTGGCCGTGGAGGACTGGTTGATCGAGTCGGCCGTCCGCTACGTTCGGCAGCACGCGGGCGAGGCGATCGGGGTGGAGCACGTGGCCCGTGCGCTGGGCGTTTCGCGCCGCACGCTCGATCGCCGGTTCGTCAAGGCGTTGGGCCGGTCGGTTCATGAGGAGCTTACCTCTGCGCGGATGCAGATGGCATGTGCTCTCCTTTCGGAGAGCCTCGAGACGGTGGCCGAGATCGCCGGAACGTGCGGGTTTCGCACGGCGGCGTCGTTCAGCCGCGCCTTTCATCGGCAGATCGGTTGCTGGCCTGTCGAGTATCGAAATCGGAGTCGATAGGAGTGCGGACCTTTTGTCGGGTGGCTCTTTCTCAGGTTTCGTGGGGCTTTTCGAGGGATTCACATCGGCGGAAAGCGGTCCACTTCAGTTTTCTTCCGCAATCGCGGGTGAGTGCTCACCATTACTTCATCATGCTCAGGACGGCAGGCAAGACGAGGAAGCCCAGCAGCGCGACGGCGTAGAGGCACATGATGACCAGGGCCAGGATGCCGAGGTACTTCCAGAAGGATTTCTGGGCGGTGATTGCTGCGGAGAATGTCAAGGTAGTTCTGGATCGCTGGAATTCAGCGATCCGGCTGGCATAGTTCCAGAGCAGAAGCGAGGGGATGAAGTAAAACAGGGCGAACATCGGGATCATGATGATTAACTCGAAGGGGCCCGGGGCGCCGGCGCCTCCGGCGGCCAGCGACATTCCCACGACAGCCAAGATGACTCCCACAGAAGCGATGAAACCGAGTACGGACAGGAATTGGACCCAGGGCTTGGTCTGAGTAAGGGACTGGGTTGCCTCGTACAGCAGGGTGTCGATATCGGGCTGCCCCTCCTGGGGACCAAACGGCGTGGAGGGTGACTGGTAGGGGTTGAGGTCGTTCATAGTTCGAACTCCATCGTCAGGTTGCACTGCTGGGGAATATGGGGGTTCTAGACGGCTGGACCAAAACTGTCAATCCTGGTCGGTATACCCGGGCTTGATCGCTTTGGCCGACCGGCGTGGATAGCCTTGCAAACGACAGAAGACGGTCATTTCCTGGCTCATCGGCGTCGCGTTGTCTACTCCGAGGCAAGTAGTTCCCCGTCCGAAAAAACGGCGGAAACTAACCGGATCGGGGGGAGAAATCGGCCCGGATCAGTTCTTATAATACGGGTAGCCGACCATGTCCTTTCACACTTGAGTCCGCCTCACGATGCGCGATGAGCGGCGGCGGGAGGAGTAGCGATGTTGTCGGACCTCTTTGACCTGCGGCATTGGCGCGTTTGGATTCTGGGCGGCTGCATCCTGGCGATTGTCCTGACGCCCAACGAACCCTTCTCGATGCTCACCGCCGCCGCTCTGTTGTGCGTTCTCTACGGAACCGGCGCCTGGCTCAGCCACCACCCGCGAAGGCATTCCCACTGACACAACTGCCATAACGGCAGCCACAATCAGTGTGGACGGGAGTTGCCCTGCCAGCGGGTGGAGGGATGGTTGATTTCTCGCAGGGGCGGTCCTGCCCAGCCCAGATGTAGGATCTTCAATCCGGGGCCGGTTGTAACTCTCGGGACCCCATTTTTTCAAAGGCGTGGGAGTTGCCTGCCTCCTCTCCCGCTCTGGCTGAGAGTTCATTGAGAATCCTTAACTCCTTGCCAGGAAAGTTTTTAAAGGATCACGTGAACATCTTTTCAGCGGTTCGGCTGTTACATCCTTGACGTTTGGCACGCCAGTTGCGATTAAAGCGATTCCAGTTCGGCACCAAGCCGGACTCTTCTCTCGAACCCCCCGTGGAATGGGAGAAGATTTTTCGAGGAACTGATAGGATGGATAGGAGAGGCGGGAGGTCGTCGGCAAAGGATTTGGCCAGGAAATCGGATCGAAAGTCCATCTCCGGGCGAACCACCGGCGGCAGACCACCGTACCGAAAATGAACAGCACGATCGAACCAATGCAGCCGAGCGCATCACAGACCGTTCCTTTTGCCGAGTGGTCCGACGAGGACCTTATGCTCGCGTATCGGGACGACGGTGATCGCCGGGCCTTTGAGACGCTGGTCCACCGCTACGAGCGCGAGTTGTTCAACTACCTCCGACGCTACCTCGGCGACGCCGAGATGGCCGACGACGCGTTCCAGGCCACGTTTCTCCAGGTCCACCTGAAGTGCGACTACTTCGAGCCGGGTCGCAAGGTTCGCCCCTGGCTTTATACGGTTGCAACGAACCAGGCCATCGACGCCAAACGCCGCAGTCGGCGTCACCAGATGGCCAGCCTCGATCGGTGCTGCCGAGCCGGTGATCAGGATGACGAAGGCGGCTCCCTGATGGAGTTTCTGGGCAGTGAGGAACCCGCCCCGGACGCTCACATCGAATCGGCCGAGGCGGGCGCACAGGTCCACGAGGCCGTAAGCCAATTGCCCGAGTCGCTCAAGGAAGTCCTGACGCTGGTTTACTACCAGGGCCTCAAGTACCGCGAGGCGGCCGAGGTCCTCGAGATCCCCGTCGGAACGGTGAAGAGCCGTTTGCATGCGGCCATCCGAAAACTCGAACCCTCCTTGACCCATCTCGACACTGCCGCACATGGCTGAGAACGCACAAGAGCAATTGCTGGGCTATTTGCTGAACGCTTTGGAGGACGACGAGCGACAGCAATTGGAACATGAGCTTGCCGACGATCCCGAACTGCGTCGGCAAATGGAAACGATGCGAGTGCTGCTCCGACCCCTGGAGCCCTCGCGGGAATCGCTGGAACCGCCGGTCGGCCTGGCGCAGCGCACCTGCCGTTATGTGGCCGCACAGATTGCCGGCGCGAAGGCTTCGCGTGGCACGCGTCCAACTCCCGCCGGACGCCTGCACGCCATGCGGTCCGACATACGTCTCGACGGCAGTTCGTCGCGATTCAGTTGGCTCGACCTGGTCGCGGTCGCCGGGATTCTGGTCGCAGCTTCGTTGCTGATCTTTCCCGCCCTCTATCAGAGCCGCGTTCAGGCTCGCACGACTCAGTGCGCCGGAAATCTTTACAACCTTTATCAGGCCCTGGCCCTTTACAGCGACGCCCATGCCGGGCGTCTGCCTTCGGCGCCCCCAAGCGATCGACTGGGCGGCGGCGGCGGTTTTGCCGCGATCCTTGGTGGTACAGGGTACCTGAACGACCCGCGGCAGTTGATCTGCCCCAATTCGCCCTTGGCCGAGCAGGCGGACTTCGTCCTTCCAACCCCCGAGCAGATCAATCGCATGCCCGAGGGTCCGGAATTGGAGGCGGTGCTGGCGTCGCTTGGCGGCAGCTACAGCATGAGCCTGGGTTACGAGGAGGACGGCCGTTTCCACGGTCTGGAGAACCGGGATAACGGCAATTTCGCTCTGCTGTCCGACGTCCCCGACGCGGCGTCGCCCGACTTCCGCAGTCACAATCATGCGGGCGGGCGAAACGTGCTCTTGGGCGGCGGAAACGTCCGTTACATGGTCCTGCCCGTGGCAATCGTGGGAGACGATCATGTGTTCCTCAACGCCGACGGTCGCATCGGCCCCGGCCTGCACTCCCACGACTCGGTGATTCCCCCGGCGGGCAGGCTGCCGATTATCTTTACGAGTAACCGGCGGTGAGTGGCTGATACGTGCCGAGGCTGGCTGCGATATGCGGGGTGCAATGGTATCGCGCCGTGCGCGTTGAGAATCTGCCCCACAGGGGCGGTCTTCTTTGCTTTCAAGTTGCACCCGGCAGGAGCAACCCACTACGAGTCCGGTTGCACCAGCAGGATCCAGTCTTGAGTGCCCGGCGACTTGAACTGGCCAGCGCCGCCGCCATTCGCTTGCCCGCGATCGACAAGTCCCTCGCCGGTCCTCGGATTGAACCAGCCGAAACGGAACTTGCCCTCGGGTAGCGCAATCTCGGCCGTGCCGCCGTCGCGAACCTGGGCCACCAGATGGAAGTCGGCGTCTCCTGCCCTGCTGGCCAGCACCCAGTTCCCTGATTGCGATAACTCGTCTTGCGGCGACATCTTCCAGAAGGGGACGTCAAACTTGCGGAAGAATTCCAGGGCGAAGCGGCACTGGTCCCAGAACAGGTCGCGGCTCCGCCAGTCCTGGCAGGTCAGGTCCGACTGGTCGTACTTGTAGCCGAAGTACCACTCCACGCCCTGGCTGCCGCCGAGCAGCGCTCCCCAAAGGGCGTTCATCCGCGGCAGGTCGTGGGCCGGATCGTCCTTGTCGGTGGCGAGCGCGAAACTGGCGTCGCCCGGCTCATCCACGGCCACGACCCATTTCTTGCCCGCCTCGGTCGACCGGCGGACCCAGGTCACCACCGCGTCGTGCACCTGCACGAACTGGCGGCTGCTGGTTTGGATCGAGAGACCGGTCAACTCCGACTTGTCGCCCAGCAGCGGCCCATAGACCTTGCCGTGCCAGTTCGGATAGGTGTGAATCACGATGTTGTGGTCGTAGGGATCGACGGCCGCGATGTAGCCCGCCATCGCCTGAATCTGCTCAGTCGATAGCATCGTCTCCTCCCCCAGATTCCAGTTGAGCGCCAGGTGATCGCCAAAGCGGGCGATCAACTCGCGGCAATAGAGCTTGCGTTGCAGCCCCAGGTTGCCGCCGTCCATGAGCCGGTCGTTTTCGTTCTCCAGCATCTTGAAGTGCAGATACATCCCTTTCCGTTCGGCGTACTGGAACACGCGATCCCATTGGGCCAGCTTGGAGACGTCGAACCGCAGGGGATCGACCACTTCCGTCCAGCGTGCGGTCGTCATCCGCTCCTTCTTTTCGGCCCGGGCCTGGTAACCGGCCAGGTCGGTCTTGAGCACGTAGGGAAACACGTTCCGGTCGTCGCCGTCGATGTTGCAAGTCAAAAATGAAAAGGCGTTCATGCCTTCCGAAGCCAGGTAGTTGATCGCTCCCAGAAGGCCTTTGCCTCGGTCGCCGTTTGGGCCCCACAACAGGTCATCGCCGTCGGCGGAATAATCGCGAAGGTGCGGCTCCCAGGTTTTTCGCCGGCCCTGGACGTTCGGGGTATTGTCGAAGTCGGCGTAGGCCAGCAGGTTCTCCGGCGCGTCGGCTCCACACTTCAGGAACCACTCGCCCGTCTCGGCGAATCGCAGGTAGTGCTCGCCCACGTACTGCAGTCGTCCCTTTGCCCGCAGATCGGGCGCCGCCGCATCGGTCGGTCCGATCTTGAACGAACCGGTCGCTCCGTCGGCCGGCCCCGCGGGCTTTCCGCCGTTCGGTTTCGGTGCCGCGGCGATCTCCGTTCCGGTGCGGAACGACACCTTGTAGGTCCACTCGCCTTCCGCGCAGGGGGTGAAATGAACGAGCCACTGGTTGCCCGACTCGGCGCCGGTGACGGCCGCGTTTCCGTCGGCCGCGTAGAAGCCCGGCACCACGCAGGTCTTGCCGCTCTCCCGGTGGGTGAACGTCACGTCGAGCCGGTAATCGACGAACGGATTGGGCGAGGCCGTTTCGCCGGTTTCCGGTCCCTCGACGACGAGCGTCACGCGGTGCCATTTCTTCAAGGCTCCCGTGGCTTGGACGTCTCCACAAACCGCCGGTGCCGCCGATCCGATCACGGCGGCAACAAACATGAGGCAGACTGTAGAGCGAGTGATTGAGTTCATTCGTCGATATCCTTTGTCAGAACAGGTCGATTCCCGGGGCGCAGGCCCCGTCGTCCCATTTTGCCTGACGGAGGCCGCATTGCAATCAGAATTCGGCCAAAAGATAATCTGGAAGTTGCAGACCTTCGTGACTGAGCGCGAAAAATAGGAGCCCCAGCGTGATCCGATCGTGGAACAGCCGGATGTTGACAGCGTGCGTTTTGGCGGTCGTCGCTTGCCTGGACGTAGTGGTAGGGGGGGAGCATCCTGCGGCAACCGGGAATGTCCTTTGGTATCGGGCACCTGCCAAGGACTGGGAAACCGAAGCCTTGCCGATCGGCAACGGCCGGTTGGGCGGCATGGTCTTCGGCGGAGTGGACCGCGAGCATATCCAGTTCAATGAAGACAGCCTGTGGATCGGCGACGAGCACGACACCGGATCCTACCAGGCCTTCGGCGATCTCCACGTGGAATTCGGCGATGCCACAGAGACGGCGGGTGCCGAATCCTATGCACGCACCCTCGACATCGGCCGAGCGCTGCATAAGGTGCGCTATGTCCGAGACGGAACGACCTATGAGCGCACTTGCTTCAGCAGCCATCCGGCCCAAGTGATGGTTATGCGGTTCACGGCCGATAAGCCGGCGGCGTACTCCGGCAGGGTTTCACTCGCCGATGCCCATCAGGGAAAGATTTCGGCTGAGGGGAACCGGATTACGGCAAGCGGTTCGCTCGCCGGGTATGTCTACGCCGACGGCAGCACTCGCGAAAGAACGGAAGCCTACGGGCTCGCGCTGGATTACGAAGCCCAGGTCGTAGTGCTCCACGAAGGAGGTGCGCTGGAAGCGCGGGACGGCCAAATCGTTTTCACGAGATGCAATTCCTTGACGCTGCTGCTGGCGGCGGGCACCGACTACGTGAACCGGCGCAATCAGGGATGGAAAGGAGAGCATCCCCACGAGCGAGTCAATTCACAACTGTCCGACGCATCGAAGAAGTCTTTCGATGCCCTGTTGGACGAGCACGTGCGAGACTACCAAGGCCTGTTCGACCGCTTCCAGTTGGACCTCGGTGCGACGCCCGAGGCGACGAGGGCCCTGCCCTCGGACGAGCGACTCGCGGCCTATCGTCAGGGGGGCGCCGATCCCGACCTGGAAGAACTGTTGCTCCAATACGCGCGGTACATGATGATCAGTTCCTCCCGGCCGGGTTGTCTGCCCGCCAATCTGCAGGGGTTGTGGAACATGAGCAACAGCCCGCCCTGGCGCTCGGATTACCACACCGACGTGAACGTCGAGATGAACTACTGGTTCGTTGATCCGGCGAACCTGTCCGAGTGTTTTCAGCCGCTGGCCGAGTGGCTTTATTCGATCCGGGACGTTCGGCGAGACGAAACCCGAAAGGCGTTCGGCACGCGGGGCTGGATCACCCATGCGGAAAATGGCGTTTTCGGCGGTTCCACCTGGAAATGGTCCAAGGGCGACGCCGCATGGGTGGCCCAGAATCTGTGGGACCACTACGCCTTCACACGCGACAGGGAGTATCTACGGACGCGGGCCTATCCGCTGATGAAGGATCTGTGCGAATTCTGGGAGGACCATCTCAAGGAGCTTCCCGACGGGACGCTGGTTTCTCCCAACGGCTTCTCCCCCGAGCACGGCCCCGAAGAAGACGGCGTGTCGTTCGACCAGCAGTTGGTCTGGGACCTGTTTACCAACACCATCGAGGCGTCCGAGGCCCTGGGGGTGGACGAGCCGTTTCGCAAGACGGTGGCTTCCATGCGAGAGCGGCTGTTGGGCCCGCAGATCGGCCGCTGGGGCCAACTGCAGGAATGGATGGTCGATCGCGACGATCCCAAGGACCAGCATCGCCACCTGTCGCACTTGATTGCGGTTCATCCGGGCCGGCAGATTTCGCCGTTGACGACGCCCGAGCTGGCCGAGGCGGCCCGGGTATCGATGAACGCCCGGGGCGACGCCTCCACCGGCTGGAGCCGGGCGTGGAAGATCGCCATCTGGGCACGCCTTCACGACGGGAACCGCACGTATAGCATCCTCCACGGCATGCTTCAGAACATGATTCACGACAATCTGTTCAATACTCATCCGCCGTTCCAGATCGACGGCAACTTCGGCTATGCGGCCGGCGTGTGCGAGATGCTGGTGCAGTCGCACATGGGCGTGATCGATCTGTTGCCGGCCCTTCCCGACGCCTGGCCCACGGGCCGGGTCCGCGGCATCTGCGCTCGCGGGGGTGTCGAGATCGATCTGGCCTGGCAGGAGGGGCGGGCCACAACTGCCGTGCTGAAGGCCACGGTTGACGGGCGACACAAGATTCGCGCGCCGGAGGGGCAGAAAATCGACGGTTCGGACACGCTTGACTTGAAGGCGGGAGAAGTCTACGAAGTGAGATTCAAGTGAAAGACTTAGGAGAAACCACTATGCTTCTTTTTTACCGTGTGTTGTTCGCGCTGCTGTTGCTGAGCAGTTCCGCTGCTGTTGCCGGAGAGAACGGTCTGAGCCTCGCCGCCAATGGGGCAACCCAATTCACGATTGTCCGTCCGATCGACGCATCGCCCTCCCAGGTCTATGCGGCCGAAGAACTGCAACGGTTTACCAAGGAGATGACGGGAGCGGAGTTGCCTATCGTTGCCGACGACCAACCCTTGCCGGCCAAGGCGATTCTGTTGGGCATCACGCGGCACACGCAGGCCGTGCTTGGCCAGACGCCCGACCTGGCCGATCTGGGAGACGACGGTTTTCGGATTGTCACGCGACCTCCGCATCTGATGATCATCGGCAGCCCTGTCCGTGGAACTTTGTATGGCGTGTATGAGCTATTGGAGAAGTACGGCGGGTGCCGGTGGTACGCCAAGCATCACAGTCGCATCCCGAAGCTCGATTCGTGGACGATCCCGCAGCTTGACGAGACGCAGACGCCCGCCTTCGCCATGCGGGAGCCTTTCTGGTGGGGCATGTTCGACGGCGGTTTTGCGGCACGCTGCAAGGTGAACGGGAACCGGCCCGAGTTGCAGGAGAAGCACGGCGGCAAGATCCGTTTCGGCGGAGGTCTGTTCGTTCACACCTTCTATCCGCTCATGCCTCCTGACGAATTCTTCGCCGAACACCCGGAATACTACAGCGAGCTCAGCGGCAAACGGACCACCGAGCGGGCCCAACTCTGCCTGACGAACCCCGACGTGGTTCGGATCGTAACCGAACGCGTGCTGGCCCGCATTCGTCAAGATCCGCAGGCCAAGCTGTTCAGCGTCAGCCAGAACGATTGGGCCGGCTGGTGCCAATGCCCGAAATGCCGGGAGATCGACGAGCGCGAGGGCTCGCCGTCGGGCACGATGATCCATTTCGTCAACCAGGTGGCCGAGGCGGTCGAGAAGGAATTCCCCGACGTCTGGATCGAGACGCTGGCCTATCAGTACACGCGCCATCCGCCCAAGACGCTCAAGCCCAGGCACAACGTGGTGCCCCGGCTGTGCACGATCGAGTGCGACTTCTCCACGCCGTTAGACGTGAGCACATTCGAACAGAATCGGAAGTTCGTCGAAGACATCGAAGGTTGGTCGGCCATCACCGACAAACTTTACGTATGGGACTACACGACCAATTTCGGGCATTATGTCAGCCCCCACCCCAACTTCGGCTGTCTGCAGGGGAACGTGCAGTTCTTCCGCGACCACCACGTGGTGGGTCTGTTCGAGCAGGGGGCCTACCAGGCGCCGCACGCCGAGTTTGCCGAGTTGAGGGCGTGGATTCTCGCCAAGCTGCTCTGGAATCCGGATCAGGACGTCGAGCCGCTGTATCGCGACTTCTTCGAGGGCTACTACGGCCCTGCCGCCGGGCCGATACGGCAGTACTTCGACGAACTGCAAGCGTTGGTCAAGCCCGACGAAAACGTGCTGCAAATCTGGAATCCGCCGACCGCTCCCTACTACACGGACGCCTTCTTCGACCGGGCGGCCAAGCTCTGGACCGAGGCCGAAGCTTTGGTCAAGGACGACCCTGCGTTAAGCTACAACGTGCGGATGAGCTCCCTGCCGGTGATCTACGCCCGGCTCATGCGGTGGCCCGCCACAACCATCGCCCTCGAAGATCGCGACGGCGTGCTCACGCCTGTCGGCATCGCTCCTGAATACGGCAGGCTCGCCCGCAAGTTCCTGGCCGGCATCGCCGAAGGAGGAATCACCTACATTTCGGAAAGCCACGAGCGGCACACCGATTTTCTGGCGAAGCTGAATAAGCAACTCGAGGTCTGCCCGCCCGCTCCGCAAGCGCAAGCCGACCGGCGTCCGGCCGATCGCCTGGTGGTCGAAGACCGCATGATGAGCCTCGGGCGCGAGGGCGAATGGGGCCAGCGTGTGCCGGACGGCGAGGCCGAGGACGGGTCTGCCGTCAAGCTGTTCAACACGCACTACGAATGGTGCCTGAGCTGGCATGTGAACCCGACCGTGTTTGAGCCGGGCGCGAAATACAAGCTGCGGATGCGGGTACGTGTCGTGAAGGCGGGTCGCGAGGGGAGTGCTTTCTGGGCCGGCGTGTACGACACGGCCCGGAAGAAAGGTTGGGGGCAGATTCAGCCCGGCACCGCCGAAGTCGAGGAAGGATACCAGTGGTACAACGTGGCGACCTGGACGCCGGAAGCGGAGCAGTACCTGTGGGTAGGTCCCGGCCCGTTCAACAAAGACGGCGGCCAATCGGCGATCGAGGCGGTCTATGTGGATCGGTTCGAGCTGACTCGCGCGGAGTGACACATCGAAACCGATCAGGGGGGACTTCTCGTGCCGTTGTCGGTCCAGTGTACGAACTGTAACAAGCGTCTCCAAGTGCCCGACTCCTTGGCGGGAAAGCGAGGCAAGTGCCCAAACTGCCAGACCGTGCTGCAAATCCCGCTCGGCCCCATGCCGGCTTCCCAACAGCCAACCGTCCAGAAGGCAATGGGGAAAGCGCCAAGCGTTCCGGAATCGGAGAAGGCGGTTGCAGCATTGAGCCCGTCTCCGGCTGCTGCAACGCCGGTCCCGTCTGCAGGCGTTCGGCCGGATGCGGCAACCACGCTTGGCCTCTTGGACGTCGGGGCCCAATCGGATGGTGCGCAGCCAAACCGGAAAGGGCTGCAGCGACAAATCCTCACCGGGCTCGAAGGGCGAATTGAGGACGTCGAGCTGACGAGCGACTACAGGTTCGGCGCGATCCTCCTTGCCTGCGTGATGGTTGCTCTGGTCGTCATCTATATTCTGATGACCGTCGGCGCCGGTGTCTTCATCGCCTGGTTCTCCATGGTCGCGGTGAACTCTCTCCGAGAAGCCGCTGCCGCCGGTCGCGGTGTGGTCTTTCCGGCCCTGGTTTACTTCGCCCTGTGGACGGCAGCCGTGCTCATGTTTGTCGCGTTGGTCCGGCCGCTCTTCGCCCGTGGCGACGGCGACGAGAGGAGGCGGACGATCACCCGCGACAGCGATCCGCTCGTTCACCATTTCGTCGAACGCATAGCCGCGGCCGTGGGGGCCCCGGTACCGTCGCGCATCGACGTGAACACCGATGTGAACGCGTCGGCAGGATTCTGCGGCGGACTGTTCCGTCCGTCGCAAAGCGAACTGGTCTTGACGCTCGGCCTCTCGCTCGTCGCCGGCCTCAACGCCCAGCAATTCGCGGGTGTTCTTGCGCACGAATTGGGGCACTTCACGCAGAAATCGAGCGTCCGTCTGACAGCCCTGGTCATGCGCATCAGCATGTGGATGGCCTGGGCATCGAGCTCGGCCTATTGGGACTACAAGCTCGCTCAGTTCGGCGGATGCCTGTTCCTGATCACCTTTCCAGCCCGCCTGCTCATGAGGGTGCCGCAGTGGATCCTCCGGGGTCTGTTGATGCTGTCGTACCTGGTCTGCGGCTACATGGTTCGTCAGCAGGAATACGATGCCGATCGTTTCGAGACGCGGGTTTCCGGCAGCGTTTGTTACGAGACCACGGCACGCCGGCTCGAGGTTCTCGGTGTCGCCTACCGGCAGTCGATCGGCCAACTTCAATTCAACTACTCCGAGGGCCGGCTGGGCGACAACCTGCCGCTCCTGGTGCTCTCCAATGCCAGGCAGCTCCCGGAGAAGGCTCACAGGGATCTGCGAAAACACATTGCGAAAGGGAAGACCGGGTTGTTCGATTCGCATCCCTGCACGCGAGAGCGCATCGAGGCGGCCCGCAAGGAGGAATCGCCCGGCATCTACCACGTCGACCAGCCTGCCCATCTGTTGTTCACCAACTTCCTCGGGCTGGCCCGCAACGCCACGTGGGACTTCTACCGCGGCATCTTCGGGCCGAGCTTCCAGCAGTCCGAGATGCATCCGATCGGCGATCTGCTGGAACGAATCGAACAGGAGGAGAAGTCCTACAAGACGTTGCACCGTTACTTTCAGGGCACCTTCAGCGTGCTCCGGCCGATCAGGCTGCAGGGATCGACGGTTGACGTACCGAAGGACGTCAAGGAGGCGGTCGCGGCCATGCAAAGGGCTCGCGAGAAGGTTGTGGCCAGCGCCGAAGCCCATCGTGCCGTCCTCAAGCGATTCCACAGGAACGGCATGCTCATTGTGGAAAGCACGCAGGCCCGTGAACTGCTTCGGTCCGGCTTCCGCGTCCGCAAGAGTGATTTCAGCGTGCCCCTGGGCAATATCGACGCCGTGACCGACGTTCGCCGCCAGGCGGTCCATCGGATGAACGGGGTATGCCGCGAGTTGGTGCAGTACGAAGAGGCCCACTCGATTCGGCTCTGGTCCGCCCTGCAACTGATGCATGCGGAGAAGGTCGCCGGCCGCATGGGCGGTGCCGGAAAGCTGCGATCGGAGTGCAGCAAGTTGGTCAGTGCCCTGGCGTTCATCAACGGCAAGTCGGAGGATCTGATCCAGATGGGGAACACGAGTGCCGGCCTGCAGGCCCTCTTCACCAAGCTCGGCAGCCTGCACAAGCAGGACCTGGTGAACGAGCTGGTGCGCGAAATCAAGGATGTCTACCAGCGGCTCGCCCGGCTGCGGGAATCACTTCTCCTGGTCGATTATCCGTTCGATCATGCCAATCGCGGCACGACGATGGCCGATTACGCGCTACCGGCCATGCCGGAACGCGACGACATCATTCAGATTTACCAGGCGGCCGAGCAGCTTGGCACGGCCATGGCGTCGTTCTATCCCCGGCTCGCCGGTCGGCTGGCCATCATGGCCGAGCAGGTCGAGGCCCTGTTCGGCCTGGCTCCCCTACCGGAGCCGCCGGAAGAGGAAGACAAGGAGGAGGACCAACAGGTGGGGGAAGAGTCATGAGCGGGGCTCGGGGGCAAGCTGGATGGACTTGCGTGATTCCCGGAAGCACTCCCGTGGTCCTTTGTGCGTCATTCCCGCGCAGGCGGGAATCCAGAAGCAGCTTCAGAGGCGCTCCATGATCTGGATTCCCGCCTGCGCGGGAATGACGGATGGGAGGGCGCGAATGACACAAGGAGGGGCGTGGTAATTCACCAAGTCCCTGCTAGAATACGGTTTGTGAAAAATGGCTGCGCGTTGGGCCACCAGCTTACGCGTGACAGGTCGCAGTCAGCCCCTGATAGAAAAGTCTGGCGACGAAATATGGCACTCCAACTGCTGGAACCTTTCATCGTACGGCCTGATCGCAACGCAAGGCACAATCACTGGCAGGGCGGTCCTCCGGTTCATGCGGGCGCGACATGTGCACGTTGCGGACATCCATTCCAATTGTTTTGGGATCTGAACTGCTGCGATCCGCGGTTCCGCAATAAGAACGGTCGCCCAATCTTCCGCAACCTCGCTCGTCTTCCCCTTTACTGGTGTGTCCCTTGCTTCTTGTCAATTGACTATTCCGTCATTGACGACAAGAGGATCGAGTTGCTCCGTGTCGACGGTGAACCGGCACATTTGGTGAAACGGAAGAGACCCAACCCGAGGTTTCCCTATGCAAACTTCCCACGCGAATTCGATCGCCAAGCTATTGAGCTGACTTCAGGCCCTGAACTCCCAAAAACGGTTCGCGAGCTCTTCACGGCAGAACCTACACCAAAATTGACACCGGCTCGCCAGGCGCTGCTCGAAAGATTCGTTGGGCACGCTGTATACCCGAGACTCTTTGCTCTGACGGGATCAACATGGGTCCATTCATTCGGCGGCACACCCTATCTTCCGCAAGGGGACGATTGGATTGTCTGCCCAAACGAACGATGTCGTTCGTTTGGAAAGCGCATGAAGGTTATGGCCGCCATCCACAATGATCCGCCAAACGGCTTACCACTGGTTGACACCATGGAGAAGGTTCAGCAATCCAAGTCTGGTATGTTCAACTACTTTGTTGTGGTCTTTTTTCATTTCTGCAAGTCCTGCAAGACTGTCCACGCGCATAGCCAGGGAACTTGATTCGCCGGACTAACTGACAAGCATGCAACCGGGCTTTCGGCCGCGGTCCCATCAAACCACCGGTTTTGAGACGGATATGGGAATCGGGTAGAATGGAGGCATCAGGGTGAGGGCGAGGCAAACGGTAGCCGGCGAGAATAGGGAGTTATGCGGCGAGGACGTGTCACTGCGGCGGTCTGTCAACCAACCTCCGGATTGCCCATGAATACGAACCGAGTTGCAGCAGGAATTCTGTCGCTCGTTCTGTCGGCGTTGCTCGGCTGGTCAATCGTTGCGGGCGTTGGTGACCTGCGCACGGGCATCATCCTCGGTGGCGGCGTCGCCCTCGGCGTGCTGTATACTGCGTTCGGCCGTGTACCTGATTGGATTCGCGATCGCACTGGTGGCACGATCACGGACGACGATGATCCTTCAAACATCTCCCCTCGCGTGTACCTGCCGATCATTCTCGTCGCAATTCTCGTTGCGATCGGTGCGTTCGTTGTCGTAGTGTCCGTGCTATGATGTAGCGGTCAAGGAAGGTCGATTGCGGCAGCCCGGTTGCCGTTGCCGCTCTCGCAGTGTCCCAGTTGGATTTCCGCCTGCGCGGGAATGACGGCCAAAGGCTCCCGGGAACTCCTCCGGGAATCACGCAAGGCCATGTAGGGACGCCCAAGTGCGGAACCCGGCCTACGGAACATCGCTCCCATCCGCCGCAGGTACCTTCAAGCCCAATACCGACTTGGCGATGTCCTCGCTGAACGCCTTCTTGCAGTCATCCGTACAGAAACACATCGTGTATTCGCCGACGTGCAGGGAATGCTCCTTCGAGCCGTCCATTCCCAGTGCGCAGGAAGCACATCGCGAGACGATCTTGTCGGTCTGGCCGTCCAGAGCGTCGGCCTTGGCCAGAATCGCGGCCATCTCCGGCGTCGCGTCAAACTCCTGCGGCGACTCCGGAACGCGTGCTTCGGGCTGCGAGGCAACCGGCGACGGGCTTCCCTGCCCGCCGCAACCCGATACAACGAGCATGCCGGCGCCCAATAACACGTACGCCAATATCATTCGAGTAGACATCGTTCAACTCCCTATTCTGCAGGTAACTGTCTATCGATCAATTGTACGGCAGAGCCCTGCACGGCAAATGACACTTGCCCGGTGAAAGGCACAGAGCTGCCCAAAGCCCACGAATTGCGGCGGCCAGTGCTTGACACGGCACCCCCCGATAGACGACGATTCAACCAGATCCTGCCTGGGCCGGACTCCGTTCTGCGGAAGCATCTCGGCCCCCCCCCTGTCCCAACCTGCCAGTCCACCTGAAGGAGAACCATCATGCCCGATAAGTCGTCTCTCTCTCGTCGCCGATTTCTCAAGACGGCGGCCGGGGCCGGCGCCGTGGCGGCCGCCCCGTATCTGGTCCCAGCTTCCGCACTGGGCAAAGGCGGTGCGGTGCCGCCCAGCGAGAAAATCATTGTGGGCGCCATAGGCATCCAGCATCGCGGCATGCACGACCTGCGGTGGATGATCAGGCACGAGGATGTGCAATTCGTCGCCATCTGCGACCTGCAGAAGAAGCAGCGATTGGCGATCAAGGACGTCATCGACAATCACTACGGCACGAAAGACTGTGCCATGTATCCCGAAATCAACGAGTTCCTCGATGCGCGGCCGGACATCGACGCCGTGCTGATCGCCACGGGCGATCACTGGCACGCCATGGCCTCGATCCTGGCCATGCGGGCGGGCAAGGACGTCTATTCGGAAAAGCCCTCGTGCATGACGATTGCCGAAGGGCGAGCTGTGGTGGAGACGGCCCGTCGCTACGGACGCGTGTATCAGACCGGAACGCAGCGACTGAGCGAGGCCAACCACGTGTTCTGTATCGAGATGGCCCGCACCGGCCGTCTCGGCAAGATCCACACCGCCTACGCCCACATCGCCCCCTGGGACGCGGCCGAGATGCGCCACGATTGGCTGCCGGCCGTCCCCGAACCGCCCAAGGAAGAGGTGGACTGGAACGCCTGGTTGGGAGCATGTCCCTGGCGTCCCTACAACCCCAGCTACGTCGCCGGCGGGTGGCGCGGCTTTTACGACTTCCACACCAGTTGCATCGGCGAGTGGGGAGCACACACCTTCGCCCAGGCCCAGGCCGGCCTGGATTGCGGCGAATCGTCGCCCGTCGAATACGAATACGTGAACAATGACAGCGGCGACGGGATGGTCACTCACTTCGCCAGCGGCGTGCGGATGATCCTCTCTCGCGGCAACAAGTACTGGCACGGCTCCTGCGGTGAGCGGTTCGACGGCAACGAGGGCTGGGCGGCGGCCGCGGACGGCTATACCAAGCCCGACGTGTCGTCGCCGGCGCTGCTCGGCGAGTTCAATCGGGTCGTCAGCCAGTATGTCGCCCGCACCGGCCGATCCCTCGATCACATGACGAATTTTCTCGACTGTGTCAGGAGCCGCGAAAGAACCGTTGCCAAGCCCGAGGTCATGCACCATTCCATGACCACGGTCCACGCCGCCAATATCTGCATGTGGCTCAAGCGGAGCCTCAAGTTCGACCCCGTCAAGGAGGAGTTCATCGGCGACGACGAGGCGAACGATCTGCGCTCGCGGGCCATGCGGGAACCGTACGTTTACTAGCCGTCGAGTGGACCGCGTTCGTTGAATCTATCCCTGCATTCTTTCTCACCGTCAACGGGAATCTGCCACCATGTGGAAAAGCCATAAGAACATGATCCTGATTGCCGCCGTCCTGGCGGCCACTGCTGCTCACTCTTTCGCCCAGGAAGAAGCCGAACTGCTTGCCGTGCTTCGCTCGGATGCGACGCTCGAGGCGAAGTCGGCTGCCTGCCGGCAACTGGCCCGAGTCGCCACCAAGGAAGCGGTGCCCACACTGGCCGGGCTGCTGGGCGACGAAAAACTGTCGCACATGGCACGCTATGCCCTGGAGCCCATCCGTGATCCTTCGGTGGACGACGCCCTGCGGGAGGCCCTCGGCAAGGTCCAGGGTCCGCCGCGGCTGGGCGTGATCGGCAGTCTCGGCGTGCGGCGCGACGCCAAGGCCGTGGACGCCCTGGCCGGACTGCTCAAGGAGAGTGGAACCGCGGAATCTGCCGCCCGTGCGCTGGGGACTATCGGCACTCCTGCCGCCGCGAAAGCCTTGGAGGACGCCTTAGCCGGCGCGTCCGGTCGCAGCCTGACGGCCGTTTGCGAAGGCCTCTTCCGCTGTGCCGAGGCGTTGGCGGCGGAGGGCGAAGGCGCAGCTTCGCAGGCCGTCTACGATCGCGTGCGTGCTCTGGCGGATGCTCCCACGCAGGTTCGCGTGGCGGCCCTGCGGGGTGCTATCCTTTCGCGCGGCAAAGATGGCGTGTCGCTCCTGGTGGAAGCCCTCGGCGGTCCGGACTACGCCCTGGCCGCCGTGGCCGTACGGGCCGCCATGGAATCGCCCGGCCCGGAGATCACCGACGCCCTGCTGACCGAACTGCCCAAGGTGCCGGCAGAGCGGAAGGGGCTGTTGATCGTGGCTCTGGCCGACCGTGGTGAATCCCGGGTCCTGCCGGCCGTGCTCGAGGCGGCACAGGGCAGCGACGAACAGCTTCGGATTCTCGCCTTCCGTGCCTTGAAGCAAGTGGGCAACGCCTCGTGTGTGCCCG
>JAAYAY010000146.1 GCA_012719125.1 Planctomycetaceae bacterium
AGCCGTAGAACCGGTTCTGCGTGGCGTCGGAGGCGGTCCATGCGGCCGTGTCTTCGCCTTCGGTGGCATAGGTGTAGACCTGCTGGAACCCGATGGCGATGGTTGTGGTTTCTGTGGCTGTGCCGGCCGACCGGGTGAAGGTGGCAAGTCCCGGCTCAACAGTCAACTCGTCGTCATCGGGAGTATCGTAGAGGTACGCACTATCCGTGCTACCTCCCGACACATCGACGGTCAGCGTTTCAAAGCCCTCGACGCGGTGGGAGAAGCTTCTCACCGAGTCAGTCAGCCGGGCATAGTCGGCGTAGCTGTAGAGCCGGTTCGAGCCGCCCGAACCGGTCATGGTGACCTGGTCGCTACCCAACCCGGCGTCGACGGTGATCGTCTCAACGCCCGTGACGTAGAGTCCGTAAGTCTGCCCGACAACGCTGGCGGAGCCCGGCTGCAGGGTGACGGTCTCGTCCTGATTGGTGCCGTAGATTGTGATCGTGTCGTTGCCGCCGAGTCCGTCGATGCAGATCGCGTCGTAGACCGCCGCATCCCAGGTGCTCACCGAACCGCCGATGTCGATCGTGTGAAACGCCCCCCCAGGCGTGCCGGCCCAGATGCGGACGGTGTCGCCTACCGCGGTGTCGCCATAGAAGTGAAGATCGTTGTCGATGACCAAGTAATAGTCTTCCACTTCGCCGTCGTTGGCCAGTCCGGTCGGCGCGAGCGTGCCGCCGGTGTTGTAGCTAGTCAGCCGGAACCGGGCGTAGGTGCCCCCGGGAACGGCCGTGATCGGTACGTCGAGCGGCAGGATATTCGGCCCCGGAATCTGCCATCGATCAACGGCCACCTGCTCGCCCAAGTCGTTCCAATCCCCGTCGGCGTTATAGTCGATCCAGGCATTCAGGTAGGCTCCGGTCACGGCATTGGAAACCGTGATGCTGACGGGCGTCCCCTTGATACCCGGTGCGATCAGCGGCGGTACCGCCATGCCGTCCTCGTCGTCCATGCCGCCCGTGTCGTCGCCGACGGCATACTGCACCGGCTGGCCGTTGGATTCCGTGTCGCGGAGGGTGCCCAGGGTGGGGCCGGTGGCCAGATGACGTGCACCATCGCTGGCCAACAAGGTTGGGTAGAGTGGGTCGGGGGCGTCGCCGAAGTCGACACCCTCGACTTGGATCGTAAAGGTCTGGGGTAACGAGGTGTCTATGCCGCCGTTGGCTGTGCCGCCGTTATCGTGCAACTGGACCGTGACCACCGCCGAACCGGTGGCACTCGGCGCCGGCGTATAGGCGAGCGTTCCATCAGGACCGATTGTCGGCAAGACAGCGAAGAGCGGATCGTTGTCGGTGGCCACGAGGAAGTTCACGGTTTGGGCCGCCTCGTTTGCCGGGCCGGGCGAAATGGCAGTGGCCCAACCGACGACCGTCTGGGACCCGGCATCCGGCTGCACGAATTGGTCGGCTCCCTTGATGAACGAGGGGGCGTCATTGACGGAGTTGACGAAGACAGCAGCCGCCCTGCTATCGAAGCTGAATGCGGTGGTGCCGCCGTTGACGGTGGTGTCGGCGGTACCCCCATTGGTCCCGCTTGTCTGATCCCAGGCACGGATAAGGATCACCGTGCCGCCGTTGTAGTCGGGATCGGGAACGAAGCGGATCCGCGTCTGGCTGTCGGCGGCCAGAAGCCGGGCCGAGGCATCGGAGACGGTGCCAAGAGCATTCCAATTCGCGCCGCCGCTGATCGAGTACTGCCAGGAGCCATGCTCCGTATTCGCGCCGACGACGGCAATCCCCTCCAGGGCTCCCGCGTCAACGTCGGTGATCAGGTCCAAGGGCAGCACACTTGCGATGATCGAACCTATCTGGGTTCCTTGGTTCGAGAAATCGTCCTCCAGGATGCTCGCCAACAGTGGCATGTTCCCCGCGGTCGATAGAATCGGCGAGTCATTAACAGGATAGACCACAATCGAGGCCGTTTCGAGGGCTGTACTAAAGGCGCTGAGGCCGCCGTTGATAGTCGTATCGGCAGTGCCCCCCTCGGTGCCGCTGGTCTGGTCCCAGGCCCGGAAGGTGATTCCTGCCGGGATCGTGCCGTTGTAGTCGGCGTTCGGCACAAAGCGGATCCGCGTGTCGCCGTCGGCGGCCAGGAGCAGGGCCGACGACTCGGAAAGCGTGGCCGGGTTGAAGGCGGTGAAGGAGCCGCCGGTGCTCCACATCCACCAGCCGTTGGTGTTGTCGACGGCCGTCACGGCGATCCCCTCCAGGGCGCCGGGATCCGGATCGGTGATGCGGTCGCCGCCGGCACTGGCGATGATTTCGCTGACGAGTGAACCCAATTGTGGATTATCCTCGTCCATGTCGGCCATGTGCATGTTACCCGTGTTATCCAGAACTGGGGCGTGGTTTGCTTCGAGGCCGTTCCACACGAGATCGTAGAGGTTCGACGCGCCGGCGCCGTACACCCTGATATAGTACGTGCCCGGAACAGAAGTTGTGTAATCGATGTGTTCGTTGTCGTCGATGCCAGTCGAAGAGACGAGATAGTCGCCGCCGGCGTCGTGGAGCGCCAGGTTCACATTTCCCTCGCCGTGTTCGAACAGGCAATCGACCAGGATTCGCTTGTCGTCGGGCGCCAATTGGATCTGGTACCAGTCGTCGTCGGCCTGAATGCCTGGCCCGGCCATCGATGACAAGAAGGTCAGTTCGTTGAGACCGACCGCCGATGACCAAACGTCATTCTCCTCGTAGGGATCGTCCACTGCCGGTGGCAGGTCGTTCCACCACAGATCGTAGTGATAGCCGGCCGAATCACTGGAGAATATGCGCAGATAGTAGTCTCCCGGGGCGGCTACGGTACACGCGATGCTGCGGCCCCAGGCGTCGGCCGTTCCACTGGTGATCAGGCTGCCGGGCCCGGAGTAGAGATAGATCTGTATGTCGCCTTCGCCGGTGTTGAAAAGCAGGTCCACGGCCAGCCGCTCGTAGCCGGGGCTGACTTCGATTGTGTACCAGTCCTCGTCGTTCTGAACTCCCTCGCCGTCGAGTTGGACCAACCCGACGCGCTCGCCGTCAGCAAGATCGAAGGCCGTTTCCAGCGTGTTGTTCCCCCCGGCCCCCTCGTAGTTGTCTTCGGACGCGGGCGGAGCGTCGTCCCAGCGGAGATTGTAGAGGGAGCCGGGGTTGCCGTCGTCGACGCGGACGAAATACGACCGGGGAGTGGACAGACTGGCTACGGTGCAGTCGATGTGGCCCCCGTCGCCGACAGTGTAGTCGTCGGCGAGTAAGCTGCCCGCGTCGTTGTACAGTGCGAGCCATAGGGTGCCCGTTTCTGCATAGGCATACGCGCAGTCCACGAGGATCCGTTCGTAGCCGGGCCAGACCTCGATCTCGTACCAGTCGGAGTCCTGGCAAACGCCCCACCCGTCGATCGCCGTCAACCAAGTCCGCTCATCGCTGCGGAGATTGTATGCCGTGGCCAGCGAATCGTTTTCCTCGTAGTTGTCTTCGCTCAGCGTCGGCAGGTCGTCCCACCACAGGTCATAGGCGTTTCCTGCGTCGCCGCCGGATGCCCCGCCATCGACGACAAGGAAGTAACGGAAAGTGGCGATCCAATTGACGACGTGATCGATATGCTCGTTGTCCGTGGTCGTCGTGGACGACGCCAGCGCAGCGACGTTACCGATGGCACTGACGCTCACAAGTCCGATGTCGATGTTTCCCTCGGCATGGCTGAACGTGCAATCCGCGACCACGCGGTTGTATCCGGGGGTGAGATCGATTTCGTACCAGTCGGCGTCGCGCTGGATGCCGAGGCCGTTGATGGTGGAAAGGAGCGTCTGCTCCTGCAGTCTGAGATCGAACGCCGTTTCCCAAGTATCGTTTTCTTCGTAACGGTCCTCCGTCAGGAAACTGTCCCAATCCCAGCCCTGCCAGTAGTCGCCGGGGCCGTTGTTGTTCTCATCGGTCTCGGCGATCTCGTCGAACGCGTCGGTCTGCATGCCGATGTAGAACGGCCCGCCGCTGCTGTAGCCCGGCGGTGGTGAGTCGGGGAGCGTTAACGACACGTTGAAGTCGGGCCCCAGCCCACCAGCCGGCACGTCGTCCTGGTGATCGTACGCCCCCAGATATACGTCGTCACCGTCCCCCCAGACCTGGTTATTGGAGAGGACGAAACGCTGATAGAAGGGCGGCGTTACGGCTGCCGTACCGAGATTGCGGACTTGACCTTGAACGTTGAATGTATCACCCCAACGGATCTCAGCGGGGGCGTAGCAGTCGTACCCGGCCAGATCGAAGGGGCGGGTGAAACGGTCCCAGTCCCAGCCCTGCCAGCGGTCGCCGGGGCCGTTGTTGACCTCATCTGACTCGAAAACCTGGGTCGTCGCGTCAGTCTTCATTCCGATGTAGAACGGGCCGCCCCCGCCGTAGCAGAGCCAGTCGGGCGAGGCGGGCAGGGTCAGCGAGACGTTGAAGTCCGGCCCGTAACCGTACGCCGGCACGTCGTCTGAATGCACGCAGGAACCCAAGTAGACGTCGTCGTCGTCTCCCCAGGCCTGATTGCTGGAAAGGTAGAAGTATTGAGTGAACGATTCGGTCACCGCGGTCGAGCCATAATTGGCAACCTGTCCTTGAAGGGTGAAAGTCTCGCCCCAGTCGAGCGAGTCCGGGGCGTAACAGTCGTAGCCGGCCAGATCGGGGAGCTCGGACCGGTCGGCGCCGAGCCGAATGGTTGGGTCGCCGTAGAGGTTGAACGCGTTGCAGTTCTGCCAGTATTCCCACCGGCCTCCTGTGCCGAAGTTCTCGCGGCACCATTGCAGTGCCGAGGCGGTCGTTTCGGTCTCGGGGTTGTCGACCAGCCGATCGGTAATGTAGTAGGCGTAAGAAGTATTGTCGCCGGTACTCATACCCCACGACGGCTCCCATGCTCCCCACCAATAGTAGGTGTTCCGCGACGCGCTATAGGTTGCGACGGCGCCGTTGGCCAAAAGCGAGTGACCCAGGTTGTTTGCGATTTCTGGAGTGCCGTTCTGGCAGGAGACTTGAACGACGATCGACGGATGCGTGTCGTCGAGGGAGGGCACGTTCGACGTGTCAAACATCGTGGGCGAGGTAATCTCGCCGGTTTCCGGTATTCCATTCCCGTTGGGATCGCTTGCCCAGACCCTGCGCTCCGCGTGAACCGGGCTTCCGTGAGCACACCAGGCCACGATGCCGTAGGGGTTGTTCGACCAGCGGCTGACCAAGTTGGATTGCGTCAGGGCCTGATCGCACGCGGTGGCGACCGGGTCGAGCCCCGCCTTTTCGTACATCCGCCACGTGCCGTAGCCGGCCGGTACGGCGATGTCGTTGCGGATGTATTCGGCCAACTCGTGGCCATCGGTGCGAGGGTGGCCGTCCCCGTTCTGGTTGGCATAATTGCTGATCGCCATTGGCAAGAGCATATTCCGCCGCCAGGCAATGCTGTCCTCCATCTGGTAGTCAATCGACTTCGCGAGGATGCTATCCAGAGTGGCATAGTCCGCGTTGTAGACAGGAATACGGCCCACCAGCACCTCGTGCAGCGGCTGGCTGGTAACATCGTACCCCCATTCGCCGAAGCGGCCGTCGCCGTTGGCGTCCCAGTTGGCCGTCAGATCGGCGTAATAGTAATCTGTCGGTGTATTTCCCCACTGGGTGACGCCCTGGTCATCGACCCAGCGACCGGGCCGAATCAGCTTCATGGGCACATCGCCCGACAACGGAGAAGGATCGCCGATCAAGAGCACGTAGTCGATGCCCCAAGAGGCGTAGTGCGACTGGAGCCAACTGCGGATGTTCTCCGCCGCGGCATCTCCGGTACCGCCGCCCCAGAAGGATTCGGTGACCACCGCCACGCTGTACCCACACGACTCTTTCATTGCCACGAAGTT
Source organism: Planctomycetaceae bacterium (assembly GCA_012719125.1). Lineage (GTDB taxonomy): Bacteria > Planctomycetota > Planctomycetia > Pirellulales > Thermoguttaceae > JAAYAY01. The sequence goes on from JAAYAY010000146.1 coordinate 5,897, forward strand.
CATCAACTCGGTGGCGCTGCCGAGCACGATGTCCATTGTGGTGATGATCACGTAGTCGGCTGGGTCCGAGCTTGACGGTCCCGCGTCGCCGATGGGGCCCGCGAGCGTTTCGTACCACTCTAGCGCCTCTTCGAAGTTGACGAACAACTCCGCCGCATTGGCGTCCCAAACATTGCTTGCCGCCAAGGCGTCGGGCAGCGGATCATCCAACTCAAAGGACAACAACAGCGAAGCACTCGGCACCACCTCGACAACACCGGAAACCGGGTTGTAGGCGAACGGGCTATAGTAGATCTCGGCGGTTTTCCAGCGGCCCATCTGCTCAGCGGAAACGAGCCTACAGAACTGGGGATCATAGACCCGGTCAGAGCCATAGACGGCCATGCTCCGGTCACCGACGAACCCTGCTTCGGCGACGTCCGGCGATTCGCCATCCGTGACGGCGATCGGGCAAGGAACTATATCGTAAGTTCCAGCCAGGGCCGAAACTTGGCTGCCGAGTAATTCGAGCGAGACGCTCTCCAAATCGGCTTCCGGCGGCAGGGCGAACCGCAACAGTCGCCCCGGCAACTCTGGAGCGCCGCCGTCACCGGAGCCAAATAGCCCTGGAGCCACCAGGCGGCTTTGCCCGTCCGGCAAATCCTCGACGGAGAACGCGTTGCACGTCAGGTCGATGCCTAGCACCTCTCGAGAGATCGCGTCCACGCTCACCATCTTCCGAAGATGCTCACTCTCATCACCCATTCCGCCAACGCTCAGCAGCGTCCGCTCCTCCAATTGCTCGACGCGGGCCAGGCGGCCGTGGCAGCACCCCGGTCGAGTGGGCACTGTTCGAGCCGCATGGCGGCCTCTGCCGCTAGGCGTGCGAGTACCCCCCCTGACCAAATCCCGTATCCAAAGCCTCTTCATTGTCGATCTCCCCCCAGAAAGGACTTAGGTTGCTGCGGTGATCCTGCGCCTTGCGGCCGCCGCACTATCTCCCGCGAACGCACCTGCCCTGAAGAGTCAAGCGCCTGCTGACAAAGGAACCCGACACGGGGATCGTGTTTTTTTGCCCATATCGTCTGGGCATCGTTGACAGGAGCCGTTGGGGGGGGTATATGGATGGGCGCGGATTATGCAATCTCGCTGCACGAGGCTCCTAATGCCGGACGGTTCGATCACGCAGTCGCTGAAATTACTCCGCCAGGGGGATTCCGAGGCGATGCGGGTCATTTGGCAGCGGTATTTTCCGCGGTTGGTTCAACTGGCCCGGGATAAGCTAGCCCTCTCGGTGCGGCGGGCCGCGGATGAAGAGGATGTGGCTCTCAGTGCGTTGGACCGCTTCTGGCGCGCGGCCCAGGAAGGGCAGTTTCCTGATCTGTCGGATCGCGACGGGCTATGGCGATTACTCTTGCGGATAACAACGCACCGCGCGATCGACCTGGCTCGCCGGGAACGGCGCCAGCGGCGCGGGGGGGCTAACAGCGAGGAGACCGGAGGTCGCTGCGTTGAAAAGGACTTGGCAGATCTGACCGCCGAGGGGCCCAGCCCTGCGTTTGCCGCTCAGATTGCCGAGCAGTGGCACCGGCTCATGGACAGCCTGGACGATCCGAGCCTTCAGGATTTGGCCGTCGCCAAGATGGAAGGTTTCACCAACCGCGAATTGGCCGGGCGGTTCGACTGCTCCGAACGAACGATCGAGCGGCGGCTGCGGCTGATCCGCGACCTATGGCGGGCCGAGGAGTCGGGGTGATGGGAAGATCCGGCCGTCTGTTGAGTCTGGCGGCCAAGCGGCACATCGACCGGGTCTGCCTCGATTTCGAGGCGTCCTGGAAAGGTCCGGTGCCGCCCAGAATCGCCAATCTCTTGAACGGGGTCGACGAGCCGGAGCGTTCGGAGCTTCTGCGGGAGTTGTTGCTGCTGGACTTGGACTACCGGACCCGCCGAGGGGAGCCCCCCAGCGTCGACGCGTATCGGCAGGTTTTTCCGCACGATTCAGGCGTGATCGAGGAAGTGTTCCGCACGAGCACGCAACCATCCGTCGACGGGATCCGGTACTTCGGCGACTACGAACTCCTGGAGGAGATCGGCCGCGGCGGGATGGGGGTGGTTTACAGGGCTCGGCAACTGACCCTGAAACGGATCGTGGCTGTGAAGATGATCCTCTCCGGCCACCTTGCTTCGGCAGCAGAGGTGGATCGTTTCCGCTGCGAGGCCGAGTTGGCGGCCAGCCTGCAGCACCCGAACATCGTGGCCGTCCATGAAGTCGGAGAGCACGAGGGCCTGCACTACTTCAGCATGGACTGCGTTGAAGGAGTGAGCCTGGCCCAGGTTGCCGATGAGTCGGCGATGTCGCCGCAGCAGGCCGCCGGGTACGTACGGACGATCGCCGAAGCCGTGGACTATGCCCACCGGCACGGTGTTTTGCACCGCGATCTGAAACCCTCCAACGTCCTTGTCGATCGCTTCGGCAGGCTGCGGATTACGGACTTCGGACTGGCGAAATTCGTTGAAGGGGGGGCGGATCTCAGCGCCAGCGGTCAATTCGTCGGTACCCCCGGCTACATGCCGCCCGAATTGGCCCGGAACACGAGGGGCAAGTCGGGACCTTCCGGCGACGTGTACGGCCTGGGGGCCGTGCTGTATGCGTTGCTGACGGGACGGCCGCCATTTCGGGCGGAGACGGTCGCCGACACCCTTCTTGATGTGTTGCACGCCGCTCCGGTGGCGCCACGACGTTTGAATCCGCGCACCCCTCGCGACCTTGAGACGGTGTGCATGAAGTGCTTGGAGAAGGCTCCCCACGATCGGTACGCTTCCGCCCAAGCGGTGGCGGAAGACCTGCAGCGTTTTCTCGAGGGCCGGACCATCCAGGCCCGGCCGGCCGGATGGCTCCAGCGATCCTGGCGCTGGTGCCGCCGCAATCGTGCCGTCTCCCTGTCGGCCGCACTCGTATTGGCGACGCTGTTCACGGCGGTGGTCATTTCCTCCTACTTCGCAGTCCAGTCGGCGTCTCACGCTCGCGAGGCGACTGAGCGGCTCTGGGAAAGCTATCTGGCCCGAGCCCAAGCGGGCCGGTGGAGCGGTCAGCCGGGACAGCGATTCGACAGTCTCGAGGCGCTGGCCGCAGCGGCAGCGATCCGCCCCTCGCGCGAACTGCGCCACGAGGTGATCGCTTGCATGACGCTAACCGACCTGCGACTGACGCGTCAGTGGACGGTCCCCCCCGGTTTGATTGCCATGTGTGATCCGAGGGCGGAACGCTACGTGCTCAGCACCGAGGGATCCGATTTTGTGCTGCGGAGCATGGCAGACAACTGCGAACTGGCGGTGTTGCCCTACCCGGGCGGTCGCGCGATTCAATGTTTGTTCAGTCCAGACGGACAGCGTCTGGCCGTGCTCTATGTGATTGGCGACCGGCGAAGCTGCTGTGTCTGGGAACTTGAGGATCGGAAGGTCATTTGGACTAATCCGGTGCAGCCCAAGTTCTGGCTGCCGGCCTTCACGCCCGACAGCCGCTCGATCGCCGTGATCGATCAGGACGGAGAGTTCCGTCTGTTCGAGATCGAATCGGGCAAGCTACTGAGCTCCTTTTCCTGCGATATCCCGCCGGACCTTCTCGCCCTCAGTCCCGCCGGTCGGCTGGTTGCGGTCGCGCGGTGGGAACAACCTCTGGTGCAGGTCGTTGACTTGACCACCAGCCAGATCGTGCACCGTCTCGACCATCCGCGGGGCGTCTACCAGATCTGCTGGGACGACACCGGTGGGCGTCTGGCTGTCGCTTGCGGCGATTTCTGCGTCCACGTCTGGAACCTCGCGAGCGGACGACAGCACAGGGTGCTCCGGGGCCACTTTGCCGAAGTGATCAGCACTTCTTTCCACCCCCATGAAGACCTGATTGCCTCGCGATCCTGGGACGGCACGGTGCGATTGTGGAACGCGTCGACCGGCAGGCAGTTGCTCAGTTTCCAGGGCGGATCGCGGTGGCTGTCGTTCAGCCAGGACGGCCGAAGCCTGATCTCAAGAGGTTATGACCGGCTGGAGATTCGTGAAGTAGCCAGACCCGCCTGTCGCAACCTGTACGAATGGGGCAGTGACGACGCAAAAGGTCCTTGGGAGGTCCGTTTCCACCGCCAGGGGCGCTGGTTGGCATCGGCTTCGGATGACGGCGCGCGGCTCTGGGACGCGGCAACGGGGCGGGAGTTGGCGCATCTGCCGTTGGGGTCAACGAAGTCCGCCATTTTCCATCCCGACAAGCCGTGCCTCATCACCAGCGGCAAATCGGGGCTCCGGCGATGGCCCCTGGCGTTCGACCAAGAGGCGAATCGCCTGCGGCTTGGCCCACCCAGTCTGATGGAAGGGCCAACGGAGCACCCGTCTCCCCGAGCGTGTTTGAGCGCCGATGGAAGCCTCCTTGCGGTACATCGAGTCGATGAGATCGCTCTGCACAGGCTCGACAGGACTTCGACGGTTTTGTCGTTGGGTGTCGCCGGCGCGGCTGCCAGCGCTCTGAGTCCCGACGCCCGATGGCTTGCCGTTGCACCCCCTGACACCATGGAGGTTCAAGTTTGGAGCACTAACACCGGCAAACGTATTGAGGTGCTCTCGGTGGACTCTGGAACGGCCAGCTTGGCGTTCAGCCCCGACGGCCGTTGGCTCGTGACAGGAGCCGACAGGCAGTATCAACTCTGGGATGTTTCGACGTGGCGGGCAGACCGCCGCATTGAACGTGACGGTGAAGGGGTGGTGGGACCTCTGGCGTTCTCTCCCGACGGCCGAATCCTGGCCGTTGCTGCAACCCGCTATGACGTCGATTTGATCGAAATGACGACTCTGGCTCGGCTGGCAACGTTGAAGGCGTCCGACTCGCTCCATCTGGCCTGGCTGTGCTTCAGTCCCGACGGCAGCCAACTCGCCTGTGCCGGGGAGAACCACATGATTCAGCTTTGGAACCTGCGGGACATTCGTCGTGAACTGGTTACCCTGGGATTGGACTGGGAATTGCGTGAATGCCCGCCCGACAAACCTGCCGCGGCGAACGAGCCGCCCACGGTCGAGATCTTGCAGGAGTAAGAGAATCGGACTTCACCGCGGCGTCTACCCTTCCAGCAGTCAGCCAACTTCTGGTACGATCAAGGAGCCGTGGTTTACCCCATTTTCTCCGGGATTCCCCTGCCGTCAATTCCTCTGCCTTACCGTCCGACCAGGGGATCGGAGCGGTGAGGCAACTGGTCGGGGAGGTTCACGCAGAGAATATCGGAGGGAAAATGGCGACGAGTCGCCGCCCTCCAAGGGGCCGGATAGAGCGTCTTGTCTTGCCGAGGGAATTTCTTGCCGGAAGGGGGCTTACCACCTTGCATGCGGCGTCGGACTATGTATATTCGTACAGTTAGTCGGAGCCCTTCACGAATCCACTCGTTCACGAGAGGTCTGAGCCATGGTCAGAACCACGCTGCCCGATCTTGATGCCAAGAATTCCGAGACCGGATGCTGTCCCAAATTCGATCCGGCCGGCTGGGACGGCGAGACTTTTCATTTCGACAACTGGCCCTTCGTCCGGGCGACCACGGCCAATTTCCTCCACATCCCGCTCAACATCGGATCGGTGTTCAAGAAGACGTTCGAAAGAATGCAGGCGGCCGATGCCGTGCCGGAGAACACCTATCTGATTCTGACCAACGATCTCTCCGCCTGGCGGGGCGAGCACCTCTTCCTGGTTACGAAGGAGGTTCCCGGTGCCGAAATGGTGAGCCTTTCCGGGACCTTTCTGGCCAAGGTCTTCGAGGGTCCCTATCGCGAGGCGAAGAACTGGTGCGGCGAGATGGCGAAATACGTGGAGCAGCAGGGCAAGAAGCTCAAGACGTCGTATTTCTTCTACACAACTTGCCCAAGATGCGCCAAACACTACGGGAAGAACTACGTCGTCGGCATGGCCCACGTGGAGTGACCGGGCCTGCGAGTCAGCATTCGGTGCGAGTCTGACTCTGCACAGCCCCAACGGCTGAGACTTCCTTTCGGATCATCTATCCCCCTGGTTGAAGGGCCAGGTGCCTGCAAGTCACCCTGGCGTCTGTCTGGAACCTGGGCGAGCGACAGGCAGCACGTGCTCTTCCTCTATCCCCGGAATGGGGGTGGGCGTACCTCGTGCAAACCGTCCAAAAGCCCGTTCTTCGTCGAAGCTGTCCAGGCGCGCGCGACGCAAAGCGATTTCCCATCAATGGTTGCACGCGCAATAGAAGGATGGGGCAGTCTTCAGAGGAGGCCGGACTTCTCTGACTCTTCGAATCTGCCAGCCGCGACAGGGATAATTCCGGGTCTTCGTGAGGAACTCGCGGCGACCTCCGGTGTTTCCTTTTCTTGTATCCGCGGAAAACTTCCGCATCGTTCCGTTTCTTGTTTATAGAGCGTCTAAATAGAGAGAAGAGGTTCGCGCGGACCTCGCGTTCCCTAGTGTCGTCGGCAACCGCGCCGCAGGCCGGCGACGTGCAGCAGGTTTCGTGATCGCCGCGAACGGGGGCGTGTGTGCGCATCAAGTCCTGCTTTTTGCGCCGAGGTTTCTGCCCCCTATGCCTTATGCGTGGATCAAGAGGCTCCTGCCGAAGGTACTGATGCTGTTCAGCTTGGGCTGCGCATGCTTTGCCTATGGTCTGCTGGCAGCACGGTACAATTTGTTCCCATATCAGGTCGTTCGGGATGCGGAAACGGCGGCGATCGCGCTGGCACAAGTTGCCCAACCGGTCAAGAACTCGCCAGTGGATGCTTACGCAAGGCACGTTCTTGTGCCGACGGCTACCAGCTACGACCCGGCCGCTGGGCAGGAACCGCTGCTGGTGACCGGTGGGGCGGGGCATCTCACCGACTACTGCGAGACCGGATGTCTTGCCTGGTTGATGGACCGCGACGGCAAGATCCTGCACACCTGGAAATACGATCCGACGCTCTGGGACGACCTGCAGCAGGTGACCCGGCTCCCCGGCGTGTCGAGCAAGCCTTATCCGGTGGGGATCCACCTTTTCGATGACGGTGGCCTCCTGGTGACCTACCAGGAACTCAACACTTTTCCGTATGCGATCGGTCTGGCACGCTTCGACGTCAACTCGAACGTCCTCTGGAAGAAAGAACTGCTGGCCCATCACTGGTTCAGCGTGGCGTCCGATGGGCGGATCTTCGTTCCCGGCATGCGGGTGGTTGATTCCCCGATTCCGATTGCCGGGTCGAAGGCGAAGATTGACTCCAGCAGCGGCAAGATCTACAGCGATCTCGTCTTGATCCTCGACCCTGACGGCAATGTGCTCGATGAGATCTCGATGCTCGATGCGATTTTTGAGTCCGGTTGGGGCGGCCTGTTGACCAGCCCCAACGAGCCATGCCGGTCCCCTGGTCTATACACAGACGATCCTTTGCATTTGAACCAGGCACAACTCGTGGGTGACCAGGTGGCGAAATCGCAGCCCTGGCTTTCGCCCTACGACCTGCTCGTCTCCTTCCGCAACATCAACACGGTGGGCATTCTGGACACCACATCGCGACGGTTCAAGTGGTTGTCGTGCGGGGCGGCGACCGGCCAGCACAGTCCGAAGTTCTACGACGATGGAGTGCTCATTCTGGACAATCTTGGGGGGGATAAGGAGTCCGGAGGAACTCGCCTGGTGAAGGTCGGTTTAGGCCGCGAATTGCCGGTAACGGTGTTTCCCAGACCGGGTGTGCCCATGCCCGACCAATGCTGCGTCCTGACGGGCGGACACTTGGATGTCAGCCATGATGGGAGCCGTGTCTTGATGGCTACCTCGGGCGTGGGAACGGTTTGGGAAATTGACCCGCACACCGGTAAGGTGCTGTGGGAATACATTTATGTTCACCCGAATGGAGACGGAAGTCGTCAGGCGATCAGTACTGCCAAGTATGTCTATACTCCTTCCTTCCTTCCTTCATGAAACGGAACGATTATGAGCGCCATCTTTGAGTTCCTGCCAAGTACTGCGTTTGGTTCGTTTTTTTGGGCGTCTGCTGCCTGTCTTCCGGAACCGGGAGGACTCCTCGGCTACGTCGGCCCCGGAGCGGGCTTGAGCATGTTGGGGTCCCTGTTTGCCGTGGCGTGTGTGTTGCTGCTTGCCCTGCTGGGACCGATCCTGTACACCATCCGGTTGTTGCGTTCCATGCTTCGCCGACGCAGAGCGCAGCGAGCGATACTGATCGCCGGATGCGACATTGCCCATGCTGCACCTTCTCCGGCGGAGCCCGTGGTTGCGAGCCTTCCCGCTGCCGAGCAGGTCTTCAGCGGTTGCCCATGTCCCGGTGAGAGCGTTCCGGCTGCTTGAGAAGTTCGGCCAGCGCCGGCCCTCGCGAAGGGAGTTCCGCGTCCGTTATGGAGGTTATTGATGGAATTGCGTGCGCCGTGGGATTGGGAGCGGGCCTGGTTGCCGCCGGGCTGTGGGGCTTTGCTTCGACCCGACTCGGCGACGGCGGGTTCTGGCGGCAGTTGGCCGTCGTCAGCCGTTTGCTGCTGTCGGCCGACGAGGAGAAGCCGTTCTTCCAAGAGTATCTTCGCCTCTGGCCCGCGCTGATCCGGTTTGTCGCCAGACAACTTGTGGTGGCGCTGGCAGCGGCGGCGCCGGTCGCTCTTGCCTTCGCCTGCATGACGCTGCTGGCCGGTCGACTCGGAGACTCTCTTGCGGCGAGCGATTGGGACTTCGGTTTCGCTGCGGCGGTCTGCGCGGCGGCCGTCGTCGGCATGCTCGTCGTGAAGTGCAAATCGTGAACATCCAATCTTCCGATTACCTTCTGATCCGTTTCACTCAGAAAGCCCAGTCGCTGCTGCGCCGCATCGCCGACTGGGAGCCCCGTTTCCTGGCTGCCGATCTCGCGGAGATCGCGATCGATAGGCCCGTCTTCATCACCGGGCTGGCACGGTCCGGGACGACCTTGCTCCTGGAGCTGCTCGCGGAGGTCGACGGTGCGGCCACGCATCGGTATCGCGATTTTCCGTTCCTCATGATTCCCTACTTCTGGAATCGGTATCTCGACTGGTTTCCTGCCAGGCAGGAACCGGTCGAACGGGCGCACCAGGATCGGATCTATATCACGCGGGAAAGCCCCGAGGCGATGGAGGAACCTCTTTGGCAAGCCTTCTTCCCTCACGTCCACTCTCCAACGGCTTTGCATCGGCTGACGGCTGCCGACGGGGATGCGGATTTCGAGCGATTCTACAAGGTGCATCTGCGCAAGATCCTGTTGATCCGCGGCGGCACTCGATACTTCGCCAAGGGTAATTACCATGTTCCACGGATCGAGTACCTGGCACATTTGTTTCCGGACGCGCGTTTCATCGTGCCGATCCGGCACCCGTTGACCCACGTCCACTCGCTCGTGCGGCAGCACGAGTTGTTCAGCCGTTATGCTGCGGCAGACGCTCGCGTTCCCCGCTACCTGGAGGCGGAGGGTCACTTCGAATTCGGGCCGCAACGGGTGCCTATCCGACTCGACGCGACGGAGGGTGACCGAATCCTCGACGCCTGGTCGCGCGGCGACGAATACCTTGGTTACGGCATTCAGTGGAAGGAACTCTACGGGTTCGTGAGATGGCTGCAGACGGCCGGTCCGGACATCGCTCGGCGGATCACCGTTGTCCGCTATGAAGACCTGTGTGCGCAGCCCGAGGCGACGATGCGACAGATCCTGGAAGCCATCGAAGTCGCACCGGAAAACGCAACGAGTGTCTGGAAGCAGCTTCAGCGGGTTTCCGAATCTCAACACGTTCCCTCGCTAGACGACGACACGCAAAGGGCAGTCTGCGTAGAAGTGGGCGACGTGGCGGAGGCGTACGGCTATCCGTTGCGGGCGGAGTAGGCACTGCCCGCCGTCGTCGACCGTTTCGTCGGCCAGGATCTGGTCGACGGCCGGTCCCCAGAGGTAGCGGTGGGAGAGGTCGGCGGGTGCCGAGTCGTCGAACTGGAGTATCGCTTGATCGCCGTCGTAGGCCAGAAGGTGTCAGAGGCCGTTCCAGCCCCGGCGCCGTCGAGTTTCTTGTGGACGAGCCGGTTGTAGGTGTCGTTATTCATACTCGCCAACCTGCGCCGCCGCTGCGCCGTAGCTGGGTCGCTCGGTTACGCCGGTCAGGCCGATTGCGGTGGGGTTGTTTCAGTTGTCAAAGATCGAGGTCGGAGCGCGCTGGTGGCTCACCAATTTTTTGTTGTGAAATGGTTGCGGTCGGTGTTGGCGGTTGGTGCACTTGTCGATCGATTGCTCCATCGAACAGCGATCGTTATCGTATTGTTTCGTAATGGTTTACGGCGTCGTCGGGTGCGTAGAATCACTTTGACTACCATGCAAAAGGGGGGAATGCCGTAGTTGGGAGCACCTTGTCTAAGTTGAAGGCTTGCAAGGAGTTTGGTGAATGCAGCGGACGGTTCGAGGCGAGGCATCGGAAAAACAACGTCGAAGACAGTAGAAACCCTGCGGGAGTAAGTTGGTCAACGGGGAGCGGATTCTGCCAATACCTTGGGGTGGCAGGAGAGTCCTTGCGGATGTGGTGAATACGGGAGGTGCTGCGAGGTCTGCATTGTTGACATTGTTGCGCGCGGTTATTGGGTACTTTTGGCTCACATGGGGGGCGACGTGGGGGGCGAGCTGTGGGAATTGGGCAGGGGCGCATGGTCGGCCGGGTCGGGCAAGACGCTGCAGCGGCTTTCTTACGTCTATACATACGTACCCAGATACGATAGTATCATGCGGGCAGGAAATATCAAGAGGTTTTTTGAACACCCCCGGATGAGTGAGAGGATGAGAACGAAGGGGGGGCTTCGGTCGCAGCGGACGAGTTGACAGGGAGGGGAACTCGAAACTGGGGATGTTGGACTATTGCACGTACGTGGAAGGGGGGAGGAACGCTGATCTTCCCTGATCGACGCTGATCAGGGCGGTTCATGGGTACGAAGTGGGCCGGCGCTCGGATTTGGAGGTGAAGTTGTTTTGAACATGAGGTAAAGGAGGGAGAAAAGAAAATGGGTGGAAAGGAAGATGAAGAGAAGAGTTGGCGGTTCTGGGGACGCCATGCGCAGACGTCACCTCGCTGGAAATGAATTGTGTATGACGTTTCCTCCCCGGATCAAGATCCGGTGGGACGGGCGGCGTCAACGTCCCGCTCGATATTAGACCTGTCCCGTTTGTTTGCCCGCGGATATGCTGAAATTCCGAGTCTCTCGGCTTCGGCAAAGTCCGCCTTAGCTTTGTCCCCATCACCGATGCGCTCGTAGATCACGGCACGGCAATAGTATGCCGGGGCATAACTCGGTGAGCGCGTGATGGCCTCCGTATAGTCGGCAATCGCTTTGCTGTGGTTCCCTTTCTGTTCGTAGGCTGATGCGCGCTCGCAGTATCCAACGGGGGATCTCGGCGCGAGCCGGATACTCTCATTGATGTCGCCAATTGCGCTATCCGCGTCGCCTATCGCGAGGTAGGCACCGGCGCGATTGATGTATCTCTGCGAGTTATTGGGAGCCAACCGGATGGCCTCGCCGAAGTCGACAACCGCCTTTGTGTAGTCGCGATTGCCCATGTACGCAAAGGCACGGTCATTGTAATGCAGGGGATCATTGGGGGCTAATCGAATGGCTTGAGTGTAGTTGTAAATCGCCGTGTCGAAGTCGCCGTGAACCAGGGCGGCGTCACCGCGTTGAGCCAGCGTCTCGGCGTCCTTACAACCCGACGCGGCAAGTACCAAGAGAATCGCTGCGTCTACTATGCCTGTGCGGCTCTTCATCCACATGATTCACCTCCGATCACCCAACTCGCCACTCCTTTGCCCATCAACGTCACACCAAATTCAGTACCGCAACGATCGATCATGGGAATACCAAAGGGATCGCAAACGGGGCGCCGTCGACGCGTCATGGCTCGCCTGCCGGCCTCGCGCGTCTCGTGAAACGATTGCGCCACACAGAGGCCCAGGCTGTTCGCTCCGCTGCGCCCGTCGCAAGTCACATTTCGGCAAGACACGCACATGGCTCCCAGTGGAGATAGTCTTCCTTGGGGGATGCCGGCGAAGGTGAGAACTTCCCGCACGCCGTCCTGGGTGGTGAGAACGGTGGTGTCCCAAAGTCGGATGTTGTCGGGGAAGCGGCGGATCAAGGCTTCGGCACGTTCGTAATACTCCGACCAGTAGAGCCGGAGGGCCTCGCTGCGGTCGGGGGTGTCGTACTTGGGAAAGATGCGAGTCCACATGGGATCGTCGAACCAGCCGGGGGGCAGCTCTTTGCACCAGTAATTGGTCGGCACAGTGGAAGCCTTATCGACGGAACGGCTGAAGCCGGCCACGACTTCCTCGCAGGGGCGTTGGAGGCAGATGATGCGGATGTCGGGGTCGAACTCGATCGCCTGTTCGACGTAGGGGAGGTAGAAGGAGGCGACGTCGCCGATGAAGCGTTCGCTGCGGCGCTCGAGAATCCGCTCGAGCCGTTGGCGGACGCCCGGTGCGCCGGGTTTGACGTACCAGGGGAGGAAGGGTGGTTCTTCGTGGGTGACTTTGGCGTTGGGTTGTCCGTCGAGGACGCTGGCCAACAGGTTACCGCCGCACTGTCCGGCGCCCATCCCGAGAATGATCTGTCGCTTCATGGTCCGCCCGTCGTGGAGAAGAGTTGCAGGGGGTCTGCTGCCCCGGGAAGATGCTGCCCTTTATACACGATGGGGACGAGGGAGTCCAATGGGCGCGCGGTGGGTGGGGGTGGTTTCCGGGATTTGAAGCGGGAGATTCTTGATCGGATGGATGGAGTGAGGCTATTCGCGTCCGATGTCCGGAGTTGAGCGCGCATGCGGAGTTGACCCCGCATGCCCCGCATGCACGCGATCGATCAGGGCCACCAGTCCCGAGGCGGCGCCGTGGGTCGTCGTTACTCCATTCACGCTTCATCCGTAACCAGGTAGGGCGTAGGGACGTCGCCGTGATTCTGCAGACGCGCTTTTGAGAGTGGGCTAGCGACGCCGCGAATCTACGGACAAGTCCCCATTATGGCAATATCGGTTCGTGCCCCCACAGATCCGCTAGGATCAGGCGTCCCCCAGTGTGAGCCTTGGCCCGTTTGCACCTTGCGGTGGCAGCATGGCTACTCCATCGACTTCGAGTGCCTTGGCTCCCGGTGAATAGCGGAACGACCGCATCGGCACAGATACACCCGTCTCCCGATTGACCGCCATTACACCGCTCCGAGTACGCTTTCGCAGTCTGTTGGCAATTCTCTTCCAGAGCGACAACGCCTGAAGGTCTTCTGTCCGTGCGGTCAACCATGACTGTTCCAGGCCATTCTCGGTCAATCGGCCGATTTCGATGCGGAGGTGGTCCGGGTTCTTGTCCGCGAAGTCAAGCCCGCCAGAGACCGGCATGGTCGGCTTTGCCAGCGTAAGAGCTAGGCGTCTAAATGACGCTTCTTCCTGGAATACTCTCGCAAGCTGAGTGTTGTCGATTTCGAGGGCTTCAAAGGGGGAATAACGCATGGCAACGATGAACAACTCGAAGCTGTGTGAGATTTCATGGACGAAGTCAAACAGCTCGGACGGCGAAGCGTGAAACTGGACCGATATATCTGGCATAGGAAATCATCAATCGTAGGGTTCAAAATCAGTCGGTAAGCCACCCGGTCCATTTAGATCTTCGAGGGCATCGACTTCGCGTTTGACAGGGGTCCCATCTTTCCTTGTCTTTCCAACGTTTATTCCCCTTGCTTCTCCGCTTGGCGTCTCATACTCGATATCCGGGCGTCTTCCGCCCTTCTTGCCGCCTGGCGTTGGAATTAACCGTTCCTTGCCGCCGCCGCCGGAGAGAACCGTATTACCCTCGCTCTTCAACCGCTCGGCGATCTCCCGTATCTTGGCATTGTGAGGCGCATTGGGGTCCGTCTTTGGGCCAGGTCTTGAGGGTGTCGGGCATACCCTCCCATTATGCACCAGCACGCCGGCGTCGGTTACATGATACACATGCTCCGTCTGCACCTCAAGGTTGTAGACCGGTTCGGTACCGGAGCGCGGGACGGTATCAATGAGGCGGGCGGCGCCGTGGAGGGTGCGAAGACGCTCTCCAATCTCCAGTCCGTCGGCACGAACAAACTCCTGGCGGTCCTCGCTCCAGAAGGGGTGGTTGGCCGTGGCGCCGATCGGCTCGGCGAGGCCGTCGATTTGGAGATCGAGAACCCGGGCCGATGCATGGCGGAACGTGCCGGTGACCACCCGCCCCGGGCCGGGCGGGATCGGCGGGCAGGGACCGATCGCAAGAACCGTGGCGTGGCCGTCGATGCTGCACTCGGGGACGGAGATCCAGACGTGGCCGCCCACTTCGGCCTGCTGCTCCTGGAGCCAGGAGAGTGGGCGAAGGAGAACGACGTCGGCCCAGGAGCCGTCGGTCTTGGGAGCCCGGAGTTCCAGTCGCCGCCAGATGGCCGGGTCCGGATCAGGCTCGACCCGCTGGCTGCTATCCAGTTCAGGGTTGAGCCCCGGCACACGGAGGCCCACCCGGATCTGCTCGATGGGGATGGTGACCAACTCGGAGGGAGGTTGGGCCGAGGCGGCAAGTACCCTGGATGAGATTGGCCTTTCAGACGCTGCGCTGGGCGGAAAGCACCTGAAGAGGATAGGGAAAGCCGGAAGAACGCAAACGGCGACCCTGGTCTATGGTGCGGCGCGGTGGATTGGGGACTCGCGTTCCTGAGGGAGCCTTGGACGAAAGGTTTTTGGAGATCAAGTTTCTTGAAAACGCTGGTAGCCCTCCTGGGCTTGACGGCCCCGCGAGAGACGATCTATCGCGCCCATCCGCCATGGAACGGATCTGCGGAAGCCTCGAATCTACGCTCCTTCAAACTCCCAGTAGCTGTCCCGGTCTTCTGGCCCCGGATCAGGCTTCTCGAAAGGTTCCTGGTCCCTTGGAGGAGCCATCTCATACGCCTCTTGCGTGACCTCCGCTGTTTGCCCGGGACCAATGTGGCTAACGTCAAGCCATACTGAACCAATGAATTCGTCTCGAACATGCCGCAGCCCTACCGTAAGATACGGAAGAGTCGTAGCGGAGTTGTTGATGACAAGGAAGCGAAGCTCGCCCTTTTTCGTATAGCCGACGAGTTCCCAGTGGTAGAGTCGCCGGGCCTCAACTATCTCTATCTCTCTCTGACTGAACGGCTCTGGACCTCGTAGTATCTTTTCCCATTCCGTCCTTGAGTACTTCTTGCGTGCGCGAGCGCAACTATCTTTCAACCAGGTTTCGAAATTGGGAGCTATCTTTTTGGGGCGTAGTGCACCTATACTGAACACTGGTGCATCTTCTTCTTCTGCGAAGCTTGCGCCATCAAAACATGCATCGCCAGAAGTGGAATAGTGAGGTGGCTCCAGTTTGACAGACACTCCAAGTGCTTATTCCAGCCGTTATACTGGGGAGCAAAGGAGTGTGTCATGACAAGGAAATCGAGCCGGGGGAAGGGTCGTTCTGGGCGTCGTTTCTAC
>JAAYAY010000147.1 GCA_012719125.1 Planctomycetaceae bacterium
GAAAACCCGCAAAATCGGCCCCGTTTTCGATATGATGGGGGTGAAGGGATTCCCCGCCATGTGCGACCAAGCCACGATCGATCAGATTCAGGACCTGCTCGGGAAGAACTGGACCTACCGCACAATCTCCGTGCGGCTGGGCATGTCGCGCGAAGCCATAGCCGATCTTGTCGCCAGCGCGAACGAGGCCAAGCGGCGAAAGAAACCCGGTCCGGTCACAAAACGTCTCCTCAAGTTCCAGGCCATCCCCCCGACCCGTTGCCCTCGTTGCGGCGCCATGATCGTTGCTTCCCCGTGCGTCGCGTGCTATTTGCGGCTGATCGGCGCGACCAGGCCGTCGCCCGACCTGGACGAGTGACGGGCCCGGCTGCCGGTGCCGTCGAATCACGCGGCGGCGGATCCGCGGCGGGAATATCGACAGCCCCGCCTGTCGAAAAGCCAGCCGGCTTCTTTCCTGTCCCCAACCCCGTTCCGGACGTGACGGTCTATCCTTTCCCCGAGATGGCCGTCTTGCATTGTCGGCGGGGTATTCTGGTTCTATACTGGGTGTCACGACACCCGCGAAGCCCCAAAATTGCCCATTTCTGCACACATTACCCCAGCGGGCGGAAATGAGAAATACACTGGAAAACACGGGGTGTTCGTGAATTTCCGTTTGGGTTTCCGGGTAGTACGTCAAGGTTGTGCCGCAGGAGTAGCCGGCCAACGCGCCCCATCGGCTTTCCGGCGACGTGTGAAGTGGAGAGCGGGCTGGCCTCGCTGACGCTTCGGGTTAGTGTGATAGACCGTTACCGCTGGCGATTCGGGTTACTCTGCTTGTGGCACGTCTGAGCAAGTTCGGGGTTTGGAGGACGACGAATGACCGACGACGCAACGGTTCGCAGGCGGCTTCCCATTGCCGTGCTGATTTCGGGCACGGGACGAACGCTCAAGAACATCAACGAGCGAGTGGCCGCCGGCAGATTGGACGTCGACGTTCGCTTGGTGATTGCCAGTACGCCCAAGGCGACAGGCGTGCAGTTTGCGGCCGACGCCGGTGCCCCGAGCCACGTCCTCGTTCGTAAGGACTTCGATTCCGATCCAGCCTACAGCGAGGCGATCTTTGCGGCCTGCCGCAAGGCGGGCGCCGAATTGGTCGTGCTGGCGGGCTGGCTCAAGTTGCTTGTCGTGCCGGACGACTATCGCAATCGTGTCGTCAACATCCACCCGGCGCTGGTCCCGTCATTCTGCGGAAAAGGCTACTTCGGACATCACGTACACCAGGCGGCAATCGATTACGGCGTCAAACTGAGCGGGTGCACCGTTCACTTCGTCGACAACCAGTACGATCACGGCCCGGTGATTCTGCAAAAGGCCGTGCCGGTGGTACACAACGATACGGCCGACGTGCTGGCCGCCCGGGTTTTCGAGGCGGAATGCGAGGCGTTGCCCGAGGCCCTGCAGTTGATTGCCGAAGGACGGGTGACGGTCGCAGGGCGGATCGTTCACGTTTCTTGATTCGTGCCGATTGCCTACGCTCTCACGGGGAACACGCAATGAGTATGAACTTGCCGCTTTTTGCAGGAATGGTCGCCCTGCTCGTTGCCTGCGGAACAGACGCCGGCGAACCCGGAGTATCGCCGTGCCAAGTCCAACCTTTCCCTCTCCAGCAAGTTCGACTGCTCGACGGCCCGTTCAAGGCGGCGGCCCAGCGCGACCGCCGGTACCTGCACGACCTCGAGGCGGATCGGCTATTGCACGAATTTCGCGTCAACGCCGGGCTGCCCGCTCCCGGAGAACCGATGGGCGGCTGGGAGCAAACCGAGGTCCGGGGCCACACGATGGGGCACTACCTGTCGGCTTGCGCCCTCACGATCGCGGCCTGCGGAGACGAGGAACTCAGGAAGAAGGCCGACGGAATCGTGGCGGAACTGGCCAAGTGCCAGAAGGCCCTCGGCGATCGCGGATATCTGAGTGCGTTTCCGGAATCTTTCATCGATCGCGTCGAAACCGGGCAGCGGGTCTGGGCCCCCTATTACACGTTGCACAAGATCATGGCCGGTCTGCTCGATATGTACGTCCACACGGGCAATCGGCAGGCGCTCGAAGTCGTGACCGGAATGGCAAACTGGTGCAAGGGGCGATGCGACCGGCTCAGCGACGAGCAGATGCAGGCCATGCTCAACAAGACCGAGCAGGGCGGTATGAACGACGTGCTGGCCAATCTCTACTCCGTTACGGGCAATGCCGACCACCTGACACTCGCCCGACGATTCGTCCAGCAGTCGTACAATGCGCCGCTCGCGGCCCAGCGGGACGAACTCGCCGGGCAGCACGTCAACTCGTTCATTCCGAACATGATCGGCACGGCCAGGCTCTACGAGACAGGGCATCAAGAAGAAGACCGGCAAATTGCTGAGTTCTTCTGGAACCAAGTCACTTCGGCACGTTGCTATTGCACCGGCGGCACCAGCAATGACGAGCACTGGCGGACGCCGCCCGGCCAATTGGCAACCGAACTCGGCGATCATACGCAGGAAACCTGCTGCACCTACAACATGCTCAAGCTCACCCGGCACCTTTTCTGCTGGCAACCCGAGGCTCGCTACGCCGACTACTTCGAGCGGGCCCTCTACAACAGCATCCTCAGCACCCAGGACCCGGCCACGGGCATGATGATGTACTTCGTCAGCCTCGGTCCCGGCAGGTGGAAATATTACAACACGCCGCGAGATTCCTTCTGGTGCTGCACGGGCACAGGCATGGAGAACCATGCCAAGTACGGCGACAGCATCTACTTTCACGATGCGGATGGCATCTACGTCAACCTCTTCATTCCCTCCCAACTGACTTGGGCGGAGCGGGGCATTGTGCTTCGTCAGGAAACCGAGTTCCCCGAGGTCTCTGCCTCGACATTCACCGTGAAAGCCGCCAAGCCGGTTGAATTCGCTCTGCGAATTCGCGTTCCCGCCTGGGCGAAACAGGGGGTTGCTGTCCGGCTGAACGACTCGCCGGTCGCGCAAATGGCAAAACCGTCGAGCTATCTCGAATTCAAGCGGAAGTGGCAGGACGGCGACCGGGTCGAGATCAGCATACCCATGTCGCTCGACGTGTCTCGCATGCCCGACGATCCGACCCTCATGGCGTTTATGGTCGGCCCCTTCGTGCTGGCGGCTCGCCTGGGAGGAGAAGGATTGGCGGACGACATGGTCTACACCACGGAGAATTGGTACGAGTTCCCTGTCGACCAGGTTGCCAAGACAGTTCCACTGCTTACCGAAACGGACGATCCGCTGTCGATCCTCGAACCCGTCGAAGGACAACCGTTGTCATACCGCACCACCGGCCAGGAAACGGATCTAACGTTCGTGCCGTACCACAAACTCTTTGGCGAGCGCTACGCGGTCTACTGGCATGTCTACCGGCGTGGCAGCCCGGCACATCGCCTCGCCGAGGCGGAGGCCGAGGCGGCGGCCCGATTTCGCGCACGGGTTGTTGACGAGGTGCTCATCGGGGACCGAGCCAGCGAACGCGCCCATGGGCTCCAAGGCAAGGAGACGGCCAGCGGCACTCACCAAGGCCGCCGATGGCGCCACGCCTCGTCGGGCAGGTTCTTCTCCTACAACATGAAAGTCCGCAGCGAAGGTTCGACGGACCTGTTCTGCACGTACTGGGGAAGTGACGCCGGGCATCGCAGCTTCGAGATTCTGGTGGATGGGCAACGGATTGCCGAGGAAAGACTCTCAGCGAATCGGCCCGGAGAGTTCTTCGACGTGGTCTATCCGATTCCGGAGGAACTTGCCAAGGGGAAAGAGCACGTCACGATACGCTTCCAGGCAGGTCCCGGCCAGATTGCAGGCGGGTTGTTTGGGTGCTGTACGATCCGGCGTGAACCCTAAAACCGGCAGATGAGGAAACACCTCTCGGATCCGTCATTCAGGCATCCTGAAATGCCTGGTGGGTCTCGTTGCAGAGTTCCAGGAGATCTCTTGCCAGGGCCTCCACCTCTGGGAGGGCGGCCCCTTCCCGGGCCTGCATTTCCAATTGGAGGGCCAATTGCGCCAACTGGGCGTAGCCATAGAGCCCGGCGGCGCCCTTTAAGGCGTGCGCCGTCTGAATCAGGGAATCGACGTCATGGGCGGCCAGGGCCGCCTCGATCTTCTCGATCCGTTCGGCCAGTCCATCCACAAATCCCTTGAGCAGCCTGTTCCGGTCCTCGGCACTGAAGTACTTGCTTGCCAGAACGCCTCCGATTTCGCTGGATGCCCCGTCCGAAGCCGCCGCGGAAGGAGTCTCTTGGACAAGCGGATTCCGCAGGAATCGCGAAACGGCCCTGGCAAGTTCATCCAGTTTCACCGGTTTGGCAAGGTAGTCGTCGCACCCGGCGTAGAGGCATCTCTGACGGTCGCCAGCCATGGCATGGGCCGTCAGCGCCATGATCCGGCCGGAGAAACCGGCGGCGCGGAGATTCCGAGTCGCTTCATATCCGTCCCGCTCGGGCATCTGCATGTCCATCAGAACCAGGTCGTACGGATTCCCGCCGTCCTGGGCCGCCATGGCCTTGTCGAAGGCCTCGCGGCCGTCAGTCGCCGTGTCGACGTCGACACCGATCTGCCTCAGCATGGCGGCAATCAGGGCCTGCACATCGAGCGAATCCTCGGCCAACAGAACCTTACCGGAGGTCGGGCAAACGTCGTACGCGGCAGCGGGCTCCTCGCAGCGTGTCGCGGTGGGCGAGGTCCACAACCAGTCGACATGGTCGAGGACCCCGGGGAAGACGATCACGCAGAACGAACTCCCGCGTCCAGGGGTGCTTTCCACGTCGATTCGGCCGCCGAGCATCTTGGCCAGTCGCTGCGAAATCGCCAGTCCCAGGCCCGTACCGCCGAATCGCCGGGTGGCCGACGTATCGCCTTGGGTAAACGGTTGAAAGAGCCGCTCCAGGTGTTCGCGGCTGATTCCGATGCCCGTGTCGGCGACCGTAATCGACAGCATCCGATCCGACCCGTTCACTGCGTCGCATCGCACGGAGATCAGGATTCCACCTTGCTCCGTGAACTTGACGGCATTCCCGACGAGATTCACCAGGATCTGACGAAATCGTGACGGATCGGTGCGAATGACGGCCGGTAACGGATACTCGTATTCCACATCGAGCGTCAAGCCTTTGGCTTCGGCACGCTCCGCCATCAGCGTTCGAACGTCGTCGATGAGCTCCCACACCGAGCAGTCGGTCACTTCGAGGTCGAGCTTGGACGCTTCGATCTTGGAAAGGTCGAGAATATCATTGATCAGAAGAAGCAAGCTCTCGGCATTTCGGCGGATCGTCGCCAGATGTTCGCGGCGATCCTGCGGAGTCAGATCGACGGACATGAGCAGATCCGAGAAACCCAAGATGGCCGTCATGGGCGTGCGAATCTCGTGGCTCATGTTGGCGAGGAATTCGCTCTTGGCGCGACTGGCGGCCTCCGCCGCGAGTTTCGCTCGCGCCAGTTCCTCCTCGGCCGTTTTGCGTTTGGTGACGTCGATGATCACGCCGTCGAGACAGATCGGATGCCCCTGTCGGTCGTAGATGGCACGGCCCCGTTCGAAGACCCATCGCACCTTTCCGTCCGCTCGTCGGATGCGGTACTCCAGGTCGAAAGGACGCCGGCTCGCGATGGCTTCCCGCACTCCATCCGCAACGTACTGCCGATCCTCTTCCAAGATCAGTTCGCCGTAAGCGAGTCTGCTCCTCGTGGTGAAGTCGGCAAGCGGGTAACCCGTCAGTTGAACGACAGCTTCACTCATGTGCTGCATGCGCCACGGTGGATTCAGCTCGCAGCGGTACACGACCCCCGGAATGTTCTCGATGAGCGTCCGGAATCCCTCCTCGCTTCGGCGCAACGCCTCTTCCGCCGTTTTTCGCTCGGTCACGTCGCGTCCGACCGCAACCACGGCCTCCACCTCTCCGTGCTCGTTGACGACCGCGCATGCCGACCAGTTGATCCACCGGGGTCCGCGCTTGGTCAGCGTGTGTTCCTCGTAGGTTGCCGAATGGGGCGGCAGAAAGACGTCGGCCAGTCCGGTCGATTCACCCCCTCCTCGTTTCAGCGCGGGGAAGGGCCTGCCGATGAGTTCCGCAAGGTCGCGGCCGAAGGCATCGCAGTAGGACGGGCTCGCGAACAGCAGCCTGCCGCGGGGATCGAACTTGACGACCAGATCCGCCTGGCTCTCGATCATCAATCGATAGTGGGTCTCGCTCTCGCGGAGCGCCTGCTCGGCACGTTTTCGTTCCGTGACGTCCCGAACGATGCAATGTATCTGCTTTCGCCTCCCCCACTGGTCGTATCCGATGCAGGCGTCCACTTCGACCGCCACCGGCGTGCCGTCCTTGCGGATCAACACGTAATCCGCACCCCTGACCTCCCCCGAAACCAGGAACTGGGCAAGTCTCTTTGGGAATATCTGGCGGCCCGCCTCGTCCAGAAATGCGTCGGCTGGCTTGCCCAGCACTTCCTCTTTCGAGTATCCCAGAAGCTTGCTCCAGGCAGGGTTCACCTCGACCAGCCGGCCTTCCTCATCCAGAGACTGGTAAGGCAAGGGGGAGGCCTCGTAGAGCAGCCGGAACCGTTCTTCGCTCTCGCGCAAGGCCCGTTCGGCCTGGCGTCTCTGAATCACGTCGTTCCAGCGGCGGAGAATGCTCTCGCTCGTACGCGGCAACTCGGCCAATGCCGCCTGCGACTTGACCAGATAATCCAACGCACCGGCCTTCATCGCCTCGACGGCAGCCGTCTCATTGCCATGGCTGGTCATGATGACAACCGGCCACTCCTGTTGTTCCTTCGCAGACAGCAACTCCGTGCCGCGACCATCGGGCAGCACCAAGTCGGCCAGCACCAGATCGAACGGTTCCTGCTGCAGGTACTCGTTCGCCTCCCGGATCGAGGCAGCCAACGTCAGGCGACAAGGCATCGCCGCCTTCATGAAAGCGCGGCGAATCAGGCCGACGTGACCTTCGTCGTCTTCCACCACGAGAATCCGAACCGCGTTCTCGCCCATCGAATCGACGTCCCCATTTCTAGTATTGGCGACTCGGCGCAGGCTCGGCCACGTCCAAACTCCACGGATAACGATTCCACGCCAACCAGTAGAACCCAAGTTGCTCCATCATTTCCGAGAACTTGTCAAAACCCACCGGTTTCACCAGGTAGCTGTTTGCGTGATATTCGTAGGCCCGGGCAACATCCTTCTCGGCTTCCGACGAAGTCAAGATCACGACCGGAATCGGAAGCAGAGCATCGGTTGTCTTGATCGTTCTCAAAACCTCCAACCCATCCACCTTCGGAAGACGCAGATCGAGCAGGATGATCTGGGGACGCGGCGCCACCTCCAGGGTCGCGTATTCCCCGCGAAGGAACAAGTAATCCAAAGCCTCTTCACCGTCGAGCACGTGACGAATCACGTTGGCAACGCGGTTCTTCTGCAGACTCCGAGCTATCAACTGGGCGTGATCCGTATTGTCTTCGACATGAAGAATCGTCAGCGGTTGTCCGTTCATTGGCACCTCGTTCAGGGATTGTCGCGGCCGATTCCACTCGGAACCAATGCGAGTATCAGGCGCTCCTGGCCATTCTGGTGACGACCCATCTGGAGCCAGAAACCCGGGATCCCACTCACAGCACATCCCCCTTTTGGATGCCCATACCGGATCGATTGGGGTAGTCTAGCAGCTTATCGCCCCGATTCCAATCCGCACTTTTCTCCCTCACCTCCATGAATACCGCATTAGTCATTCTGGCGACAGGACTTAGGACATGGCTTCGGCATCTGGCTCGCCCAAACTGGGTCTCCAAAACTTGAATGCTCGAAAATCCCCGCCATAGAGGGTATTCTGGAAAGAGCGGGGCACGTTGCCTCCCCCTTCCCGGACATGATCCTCAGCCGGCGGTGAGCGGCCCCGCATTCCCAGCGATCTGCAAAGGAACTTCCGAGGCGCCCAGATGTACTTCACCTTCGACTGCCCCGAGTGCCACAAGCAACTCAAGGTGCCCTCCGACGCGGCCGGACGCAAGGCCCGCTGCCCCTACTGCAAGCACTCCCTCACTGTTCCCGAGGGCCCCGAGCCGGAGACACCGGCCGAGGAACCCCAGGCTTTCCCGGGAATCGACACCCGGAGCGCGGCCGATCGAGCGAGCCGAACGCCGCAGAAGAAACGTCCCCCGGAGCCTCTCCAGAAGACGTCCTCCGGCGGTTCGTCGGATCGAACCGACGTCAATTTGCTCCTGACCGGAGCGATCGGTCTCGGGCTCGCAACCGGCTTCCTCGTGCTGATGATTCCTCTGAAGATGGCCGGCATCTTCGTCGGGGAGTTGTTTCTGGAACGCGGATGGGTCCCCTTTGCCGAGGTCTTTCTCTTCGCATGGTCCATGGTGATCCTCTCTTTCAAGTGGAAAAAGATCAAACGCCAGAAAGACTCGATGTTGCTCGACCTTTTGCCCGACGAGTTGTCCGAAGACATCACCCAGGAGTCGGTGGGGCGATTCGTCGACCATGCCCGTCAGTTGCCCGTCGGACCCGGCGAAAGCTTTCTGGTGAATCGCGTGCTTCGCGGCCTGGAACACTTCCGCATCCGCAACAGCAATCCCGAAGTCGCCGAGGTCCTGAGTTCCCAATCCGACATCGACGCCAACGCGGTTCAATCGAGCTACACGATTCTCAACGTCTTCATCTGGGCGATTCCGATCCTCGGCTTCGTCGGCACCGTCATCGGCATCAGCGCCGCCGTTTCGGGAATCGACATGTCCGGCGACATCGCCAATGTGAAGGAATCACTCAACAACGTGACGGGCGGCCTTGCCACCGCTTTCGATACGACGTTGATCGCGCTGGTCATGAGCATGTTCGTCATGTTCCCGACCAGTTCGCTCCAGAAGGCCGAAGAGGATATGCTCAACTCGGTCGACGAGTACTGCAACGAGAATCTTCTCAAGCGTCTCAATGACGGGCACGAGCATGGCGGAGACGCCGGCGAAATCAGCGCTCCGGCGGACGTGCGGCAGGCGATCAATGCCGCCATGGCCCCCTACCAGGCCGAACTCAAAGCCTGGCACGAGAAACTCGACGCCCTCGGCTCGAAACTAACGGCCCAAGTGGCCCAGGGCTGGGGGGCCATCAACAAGGAAATGCTCAAGCAGCAGCAAGAGAACGCCGAACAGGTCAGGGATATCGACGCCCTGACGATGACGTTGCAGAAGATGCTCATTCAATTGGCCCAGAAGACGGAAGCCGTGCACCAGAAAGCGGCAGGCTCGATGAACCAGTCGGCCGAATCGCTCCAGAGCTACTGCACGGCTCTGCGTCAGGGACTGGAAGGACTCAATCGGGTGCTCGCCGACCTGGGGGAGAAACAGGTCGTCCTCCAGGCCCCGCCGCGCCGCGGCTGGTTCTCTCGCAGGAAGTAGGGGACGAGGCCCATGGCTCGCCGTGCGAAAAACAAGGTTTCCGTTTCGCTCTTCCCGTTCATGAGCATTCTGGCTTGCGTGATCGGTACGCTCACGCTGATGCTCACCGCAATGGCCCTCGGGCAGATGGACAACGAGGTCGTCTACAGCGCCGAACGGTACAAGAAGGTCGAGGACCAGATCAAGAAGGAGCAGCAGCTTCTTCGGAAACTTGAGGAGCAACTCAAGGAGGTGGGGGCCGGCATGGACGAAGAACTCATGAAGGCCAACCTGCGTCGTGAGGAACTGGAACGTCAAATCGCGGCCCTCCAGGATGCCAGAGAAGCCCCGGCAGAGATGCCGGACATTCCCCCCGTCGACGAGGAAAAGCACAAGAAGCGGATGGAGGCGATTCAGGAAGAACTGGCAGAGATCAACGAAGAAATCGCCAAACTCCAGCCGAAGGTCGCCGAGCTTGGCGATGCGGAAGAATCGAAGGTCATTATCCAGCCGAGCGGGAGCGGCATCGACCTGGATCCAACCTTCATCGAATGCACGGCCTCCGGCCTGATCTTCCTGGAAGAGGAGCCGCCTCGCCGGCTGCGGAAGGCGGATATGGCGGGCGACGAGGCCTTCCTGGCGTTGCTGGACGGTATTGCCAAGCAGCCCAAAGGCATCGTGATCTTCCTCGTCCGCGACGACGCCCTCGACACCTACTTCGCCGCCCACGACATCGCCCGGGCGCACTATGCCCGGGCCGGAAAACTGCCGGTGATCGGCCAAGGCCAGATCGATCTCAGCGTCTTCAACCAACTCAAGAAGAAGTGACGCCGGATCCGCATGCGACGCAACAAGAAAGAAAGCGGAGCGAGCCTCGATTCCCTCCTCGACACGTTGACGAACGTGGTGGGAATTCTGGTGATTCTGGTCACGGTCATGCAACTTGGCGTGGGCGAGGCCGTTCAGCGAATCGCCAAGACGGACAGCGTTCGTCCGGAAGTCTACGAGCAGGCCCTGGCGAAACGCATCGAGTTGATGCGACAACGCGTGGAACTTGAGAAACGGCTGGAGGTCTTCAAAAAAGCGGATAGCATCGATCTGCGGGTCCTGCTCCGCAATATCGAGGATCTGGAAGCAAGTCTCGCCGTGTTGCTCGAGGGCAAACAGAAGATCGACGTTGAAATGCTCGAACTGCGCACGCGTCAGGAGGAAGCCCAACGCCGCCTGGAGGAACAGAAGAAGGAGGCGGAAAAGGCGGAGACCGAATTGAGCGCCGCCCAGGATCTTCTGGCCAAGCTCAAATCGAAGCTGGCCGACGCTCCGGCCGGTGGTTATCGAGCTTCAACGATCATCACCTTGCCCAATCCCCGCGAGGCTCCCGAAGGCGCCGTGCCAATTCCGATTCTCTGCCGGGAAGGCCGCGTCTATTACGTCGACAACGTCAACTTGCAGCAGGCGGCACTCAAGAAGATCGAGGCCGTCGGCAAACGCCGCAACCTGGTATTCAACCCGGATCTTGGCGTCGACAAAGACGTCCTGATCGGCGAGTTCCATCGCGGCACAGCCCTCGGCGACGACAATTTTGAACTCAAGCTGACGGCGTCAGGCCGCAATCCGAAGCTGGTCTTTCAACGCAAGAAAGACGGCGGCGAAACCGCCGAAACGCTCCGCGACGGGCGGTCGAAGTTCGAACGGCGAATCCGCCAGATCGACAAGAACCGCTTCTATGCGCAGTTCCTCGTATGGTCCGATGGTTTCGAGGTCTACATCGAAGCCCGCAAGTTGTGCTCTGATCGCGACCTGCTCGCGGGCTGGAAGGCCCAGACGACCAAGGCTGAGTACACAGAAGACCTGGCCACCGACCTGGTGCGGTTCGGCCCCAAGCCGATTCCAAAGCCCAAGCCCGTCCCCCCACCGGGCCAGGAACCACCCAAACCTCCGCCGACGCCCAAACGCCCGCCGCTGCCCGAGTCGGATATCGACTGAACTTCCCGGCTCTTTCAGACCTCGCTCACTCGATTCTCCGCGGCCGTGCGGTACTCATAACGCTTGGCCGTGAGGAACGCGACGAGCTGATCGACGTCGTCGGTACCCAGCCGCACGGTGCGCCGGGGCGTCTTGACGCGAACGCAGTCGAAGCCCCACACGTTGTAGATCGTTCCCTTGCCCGGCAGCCAGTGGATCCCCCAGCCGTCCAGGAAATTGGATCGATCGGGCTCGATCGACTCGATGTCGCGGTAGAGAATCTGGGTCCGCCACACGGGTGGCGGACCAAACACCACGCTCAACCGATCGCCGTCGTCCCGGATGGTCAGCCGGGAGAATCCTTCGCAAAGGACAATCAGCAGGAGCATGGCGCCGCCGATCGCCAGGACCGCCATGGGATCATCGCTGGCCGCCCACAGGACGGGCACCATGAGCAAGGCAAAGATGTAGCCCAGGAACCGCCAGGGCCCCTTCTGCGTGTGTTCGTAGCCCATCGCCAGCTCTCCCGTTACCGAAGGAGTCACTGCCAGAATGCTCGGTCGTTTCTACGCCGTGCGTGGTTGTTCGTGGCCTGGCAAGTTATTCGGGCTTCGGGGCAGAATCTTGGACCTTCGTGGGCGTTTTCTTGTCCAGCGAGCGGAATCGGAAATTCCGCAGCTCGCCGCTCGTGTTCCAACTGCAGACCCCGAAGGGCTGGGCCGGTTCCATTTCCCACGCCAGCGAAAGCTGACGCGCCTTGAGCGGCAGGTCGACGATCTGCTCGTCGTCGAGCCAGGCTTCGATCTTCTCCTTGAGAACGCGGAGACGGATCCGGTACCACTGGTTCTCCTTGTATTCGTTGAAGGTGCAGGTGTCGTTCTCGATCGCCCGCTCGCCGTCTATTTCCGAGAGACCCGTTACTTGTCCACCCCAGCCGCCGCAAACCAGGGTGAGTATCTTGTCGCCGACCGGAAACGTCAGGCCGCAGAAGAAGTCGTCGCTGTAGACACGCCTGGCTTCGAGCGAGACCTCGTAGTTGGTTTTCGGGAAATCGCCCGTCCACTTGACGCCGGTCGCAGGGAATCCCTTCTCCAGACGTATCCCCTTATCAGAGATCCGCACCTCTCCGTGATCGGAGAAGTCGAACTCGTCGAGGATCTTCCATTTCTTCAACGCTTCCTTGTCGAGCAGGTTCACCCAGCCTTCCTTGTCCGGCCGCGTCGACTCCCCAGCGGGCTTGGCCTCCGCTTGCGGCTTCGGTTCCGCAGCCTGCATGCAGGCCGGCGCCAGCATGACAACGATCAGCGAACAGAGAATCCTCGGTCGATTCAGACACGGCAGACTCGCGAATCGTTTTCGTTTCACGGCAACACCTCTTCGTGTCGAGAGCGGGGCAAGCCCATAACGAACCTCCACAAGAAACATGCGCGTACCAGGCGCACAAGCCTTGAGCCAAGGCACCAATCAATCCCAGCGGTCTCTTGCGGGGATCTCCGCGATTTCTTCCGGCTTGAGCGAACGCATCTCCATCTTCCGAATCTGGCCTTCGGTGCACCAGGTGCAGATCCCAAAGGGCTTGCAGAGGTCGACTTCAAAACGGATCGAGAACTTGTGCCCCTTGGTCGCCAGATCCACCATCTTCTCGTCGTCGATCCAGGCCTCGATCCGCTGTTTGCTCACGCGAATGCGAATGCGATACCACTGATTGTCCTTGAACCCCATATACTGCGTGGTCATGTTCTCGGAAGCGTCGTATCCGTCGACGTTCGAGAGCCCTACCACTCCGCCTCCCCAACCACCCACCACCAAGGTGCAGGGATCTTCGCCGTACGGAAACGTGGTTGTCGCAAAGAAGTCGTTCCCTTGCGTCCGCCGGGCCTCCATCCGGAACTCGTAATTCACCTTGGGCAATTCGCCGGTCCAGGTGATGCCCGTCATCTCGTAACCCATCGGCAGGACGATCGCGCCGTTCTCGACCTTGACCTCCCCCTCGCCGCCGAACTTCGGCACTTTCCAGCCCTTGAGTGTCTTGCCGTCGAACATGCTTTGCCAGGCGTAAGGGTCCTTCTTCGCATCCGGCTTCGCGGCATCACCCTTGGGAGCCTCGGCCGCGGCCTCTTTTTTCTCCGTCGCCTGAGCGGTTGGCGCATTCGGCTCGGCCGCCGGCGCAAATCGGCCGATCAATGCCGCCACGAAGAACGCGACGGTTCCCAACCAGGTGACTGGTGACCGTTGAAGACACGTGCGAGCAAGCGGGGTCCGTCGGTGGTTCATAATACGTCTCCAGGTTTTCTGATCCGGCAGTTCAGTTACTTCTATCAACTTTCCCACAACCGGGGGTCCGTGTCCAGCGCTGTCTGGCGATCCCTCCGAATCTGGGGTAAGATCACACACTCGGTCTGATTATCCAAACGTTTCCTTCCTGGTCAGCATAGTATGGTGACGTCAAATGGCTAGACTCGTTTCGAGCCTTTCAATCGCGTTGGTTCTTGTCTCGTGTGCGGCGGCGCACGCTTCCGCCGGTGAACCGAGCATCGAAAACTGGCCACGGTTCCGCGGACCGAACGGCTCCGGCGTGAGTTCCTCCACGGGGTTGCCTGGTGCCATCGACGCCGAAACAAACCTGCTCTGGAAGATGGAACCCGGCAAGGGAAGCTCGTCACCGATCGTAGTCGACGGCCGAGTCTACCTCACGTCCTACGAAGGGGACGAACGATTTGTCCAGTGCCTGAAGGTGAGCACGGGCGAACTCCTCTGGAAGCAGACCGTCCGGAAAGTGCGCGACGAGACGGCCAGCAACCCCAACAGCCCGGCCACCTGCACGCCCGTGACGGACGGCACGAACGTCGTTGCCTTCTTCCCCGACGCGGGACTCTTCTGCTATTCCACCGACGGCGTGGAGAAATGGCGGACAGAGGTCGGTCCCTTCCACAGCATGCACGGGATTTCCGGATCGCCGATCCTGGTCGACGATCTGGTTGTCCTGCTCCTCGATCAACTGCGCGGCTCCCGGATCTCGGCCTACAGCCTGGCAACCGGCCGGCTCGCCTGGGATGTTCCACGGATCGACGGCCTGACGAGTGCCTACTCCACACCTTCCGTCTCGCCGGTCGGCTTCGCTCCGTCACTCATCGTCACCAGCGGCCCGGAAGAGTTCTGCGGGTACCTGGCCTCCAACGGAAAGAAGGTCTGGTCGGTGCCGGGAGTGAGCAACGCTCCCATCATCTCGCCGATTGTCTCAGGCAAGCAGGTCTTTCTTTGCGAGCCGGTGAGAACCTCCAACACTCCCTTCAGCATGCTGGCGTCGATGGACGAGAACAAGGACGGGAAGTACTCCTTCAAAGAAGTCGAAAGGAGTATTCCCATGTTCCGCCTGCTCCAGCGGATCGACGGCGACCACGGCAACGGCGACGGGATCGTCGAGGAGTCGGAGTGGAACAAGGCCTTCGGCGGCTATCTCAACAAGGGCGGCCTCGTGGCTGTTGACCTTCCCGGTGCGGACACGCCGAAGGAACCCGCAGTTCGCTGGACCTACCGCAAATCGGTTCCCAGTATCGCCATGCCGCTGGTTCTCGAGGATGTCCTCTACTTCGTTCAGGACGGCGGCATCGTGACGTCGGTCGATCCGGCCTCCGGCGAAATCTTCCGGCGGGGCCGCCTCACCCAGGGCGGCAAGAACTTCTACTCCTCGCCGGTTGCCGCCGACGGAAAACTGTTCCTGCTCGACACGCAGGGACGCCTGACCGTTGTGAAGGCAGACCGAGAGTGGGAAGAACTGTCGACGACCAGTCTCGGCGAGCCCTGTTATGCCACGCCCGCAATCTACCGGGGAAAGCTCCTGGTCCGAACGTCGAAGACGCTTCGCTGCTTTGGAAAAAAGTAGAAGCAGTATGTGGCGATGAATTGACTACGCTTCGTCTGGAGACAATATCATGCCCTTTCGACCTTTCTGCTATAGCACCGCGGCCCTGTTCGTCCTGGCGGCAGCCGCACTCCCCGCCGCGGAACTGTCCCTGAGCCGCGACGGCAAGAGCGACTATCGGATTGTCCTGCCCGAACAGCCAACCCCCGTCCAGCGTACGGCCGCCGGCGAGTTGCAGGCGCATCTGGCGGCGATCACGGGCGTCACACTGCCGATCGTTGCCGAATCGGAGGCCGCTCAAGCAGGTGCACGGATCGTGGTGGGCGACGGCCGGCTGACCCGAGAGCTTTTGCCGTCGGTGGATCCGGCCAAACTGGTCCCCGACGCCGTCGTGATCAAAACGGTCGGGCAGGATCTGGTGCTCACGGGGCATCCGCGCCGCGGGACGCTCTACGCCGTCTATACGTTTCTCGAGGACACCCTCGGCATCCGCTGGTGGACGCAAACGGAGGCGTATATCCCCAATCGCCCGACTCTGACCGTCGCGCCGCTCGACGTCCAGTACGCTCCCAAGCTGATCGACCGCGCGACCCGGTATCTGCAGCTTTCCGACGGCTGCTTCACCGACCATTCGCTGGTTGCCGAAGAGGAGCAGCGGGCCATGGGAATCTTCTCCGCCCGGCTGCGTCTGAACGGACACGACCATTACTCGATTCCGGAAGAGTACGGCGGCCCCAACGGTCTGATCGGCTGGGTCCATACGTTCTACCAGATCAACGGCCTCCTCCCGCCCGCAAAGTACTTCGACGAGCATCCCGACTGGTACAGCCTGATCGGCGGTCAGCGAAAGAAGGAACACTCCCAGTTGTGCCTGACCAACGAGGAAATGCGCCGCGAAATGGTCCGCGTGGTCAAGGAGCGGATTCGCGACAATCCGGGAGCGACGATGATCTCAATCAGCCAGAACGACTGGCACGACTATTGCGAATGCGACAAATGCCGAGCGATCGACGAGCACGAGGGGACGCATGCCGGCACCCTGATCCATTTCATCAACGCGGTTGCGGAAGAGGTGGAAAAGGAATACCCCGACATACTCATCGAAACGCTGGCCTATCAGTACACTCGCACACCGCCGAAGTATGTGCGGCCTCGGCATAATGTGGTCATACGCCTCTGCTCCATCGAGTGTTCGTTCGTCGAAACGCTGGCGGAGGGAACCAATGAGCTCAACGTCGAGTTTCGCCAGGACCTGGAGGCGTGGGACCGGATCTCCAAGCAGCTCTACATCTGGGACTACGTGACCAACTTCTCCGACTATCTGGCGCCGCATCCCAATTTCCATGTCCTGGCTCCGAACTTGCGCCACTTCGTCGACCGCGGCGCCATCGGAGTCTTCGAGCAGGGCGACAGCGGATGCCGCGTGGGCGACTTCGTGCGTCTGCGGGCGTGGTACCTGGCCCACCTGCTCTGGAACCCCGACGCCGACGAAAAGCAACTCCTCGACGAGTTCATGGACGGCTACTACGGCGCGGCGGCGCCCCACCTCGTCGAGTACCTTGAACTCATCAGCCAGGCCGGACGCCGTGCGGCGATCCCGGTCAGGTGTTTCACAAGAGACACTCGCGGATGGCTGACGTTGGCTGATATGAACCGTGCCCAG
This sequence comes from Planctomycetaceae bacterium, assembly GCA_012719125.1. Taxonomy (GTDB): domain Bacteria; phylum Planctomycetota; class Planctomycetia; order Pirellulales; family Thermoguttaceae; genus JAAYAY01. Next base: position 16,892 of record JAAYAY010000147.1, read on the forward strand.
GAACTGTTTGCCAGCGCTGCGGCGGCCGTGTCCGGCGATCCGGTCCTGGCCGAGCGCGTACGCCGGGAGCGGCTCCCGCTGGACCACGTTTGGCTCCGACGGTACGACTCCCTTCAGCGCGAGGCGAAGCGCACCGGCGTCGAGTTCCTGGGACCGGAAGATCCGGAAGCGGCGCTGGCCGAATTTCGCCGGCTCTTGAAGAAGAACGATGCCGGCGAGTATCGTCAGGGCCGGCGATTCCCTGCCGATTATGGCGACGACTTCACCTTTCGCCAGGAACCGGTTCCTCCCGGCGACACGCCCGAAGAGTGCCGAGGATTGCCCAGAGAGAGCTGGATCGATCTGCAGGAGGCCGACTACATTCCGCGTACGGAACCGGATCTGTATAAGGTCGTCAGAGACGAGGCGGCCTCCAACGGACTGAGCCGGCGGATGCCCAACACGCACCATGTCTGGGCCTGCCACAGCTATCCGCTGGCCGACTACGGCCTGACCGACGGCAGCCGCTGGCGAGTCTACTTGCGCCTGCGGTGCGACGCCCGCACCGACGAGGGCAACGCCATGACGGTGGGGATCTATGACGACGCTGCCCGGAAGAGCGTCGTTTCCAGGCCCGTCTCGGTGAAAGACGTTCGCGGCACTCAGTACCGAGTGATCGGCCTGGGCCCACACAGCCTCGCGGGGCAGATGTACGTTTGGGCCGCGCCCGTCGTCCGCAGCCCGGAGGAAGCTGAGGCCGTCTACGTGGACCGAGTGTTTCTGGTGCGAAGCGAAGAGCCCTGATCCCCGCTGAAGGCCAGTGATTCAGCAAGTGCCCCGTTACTTTGCGGTGCGTTGCCGGATAATGGGCGCGAGGAACTTTGCCGTTTCGTCGGCGATGACGTGATTCCCGGCAGAGATGGCTTTTCACGGAATCACCTGATAGCATAACGTCCTCAGGCCCACAACGAAACAACCGCCCGGACGGGTCAAACCCCAAGAGGAAACGCAGGTGTGACCATGAAAATGAAGATGAGACTTTTCCTTTCCTTCGCGATGTGGACGACCTTGACCTTGGCCGCCCGGGCCGACGACGCCGTGGGAAGCTCGATCTCCCCGTGGCAGCCGGGAATGCTCGACATCCACCAGATCAGCACCGGCCGCGGCAATGCGGGGCTCTACATCTTCCCCGACGGCACTACTCTCCTCGTCGACGCCGGTGAACTGCCCACCAAGACGGCCAAGCACACTCCCGACCGCCCCGACAGTTCCCTGTCAGGCGGCCAGTGGCTTGTCCGCTACATCCGCCACGCCCTGGCCCATGATCCGGAACCGGCTCTCGACTATGTGCTCCTGACGCACTTCCACGACGATCACATGGGTGGCCCCTCCGACAAGTCGCCTGCCTCGAGTTCCGGGACCTACAAGCTCACCGGTGTGACGCAGGTGGGCGAAAGCCTCAAGATCGGCAAGTTGCTCGACCGCGGCTGGCCCGACTACGACTATCCCAAACCGCTCGAAGACGCCGCCACCCAGAACTACCGCCAGTTCGTGAAATGGCAGATCGAGCATAACGCCCTCAAAGTGGAACGCTTCACGCCCGGTCGCAACGATCAGATCGTCTTGTGCCGCGACGCGAAGAAGTATCCCCAGTTCGAATTCCGCAACGTGGGCGCCAACGGCGAGATATGGACCGGTGAGGAAACGTCCACACAACAACATTTCCCCGACTTGGCAGCGACACCCCGCAATCTGTGGCCCCACGAGAATATGTGCAGCACGTCGTTTCGGCTCCGCTACGGCAAGTTCGACTACTTCAACGGCGGCGACATCCCAGGCGTACACCCCGCCGGTCGACCCGCGTGGCACGACGTCGAGACCCCTGTGGCCAAGGTCGTGGGAGCGGTCGAAGCGGCTATCCTGGACCACCACGGCTACGTGGATACCCAGAACGAGTTCTTCGTCGGCACGTTGCGTCCGCGGGTATGGACGCTGTCGGTCTGGGACAGGTATCATCCTACGCCCGGCGTCTGGCAGCGGCTTCAGTCGGCCCAGATCTACCCCGGCCCGCGCGACGTTTTTGCCACCGACCTGCATCCTGAAAACGCCGAAGAAATCGCCGGCATCGACCGGCAACTGGCCAGCCACGCCGGCCACATCGTCCTGCGAGTCGCCCCGGGCGGCGACAGTTTTCGTGTAGTGATCGTCGACGATCGTTCGGAGAGCCACCGCGTTACCAAGGTCTTCGGGCCCTATGCTTGCCACTAGACGACTATCCGCGAGGCTAGCTATGTCCACAGTCACCTTGTTGCTGGTCCTGTCGTCGTGGACGACAGGAGCCCCACCGATCACGGTCGGCACCACCAGACAGTTGTTCCTGGACGATTACCTCATCGCCTCCCGGCAGAACGTATCCCGAAAGATCCACCCGGCTCAGAAACACTCCGCCAATCCGGTGCTGGAGCCCACGGAACCCTGGGAAGGTGATACAGCCGCCCTCTACGGTTCGGTCATCCGCGACGGCGACAAGTATCGGATGTGGTATTACGCCTCTGGAAACGTCGCCTATGCGGAGAGCGAGGACGGCCTGCACTGGCGGAAGCCGGGGTTGGGTGTGATCGTGCAGGAAGGGCGGGATACCAACCTGGTCGTCTCGCGAGGCGACGCGGAAGGTTCGCCGGCTACGCTTCCGTATCTGTTGGAGAACTTCGGCGTCTTCCGCGACGACCGCGATGTCGACCCGAACCGCCGCTACAAGATGGGATACTTGAGCCTCCAGCGAGACTACACGGGACCTCAGCCGAGCCCCTTCCATCCGGGACAGCGGCGCGGCCTCGGTGTGGCGGCCAGTCCCGACGGCATCCACTGGAACTGCTGCGAATCCTGGGCCACACAGGCGACGTGCGACGGCGCGACCCACTGGATGTACGACCCCGTCAGCCGGCGCTACCTGTTGTACGGCCGTACGAAATTCGCCTCCGCCGACGTCCTCGCCGCCGTGGCCGACAAGCCGTGGCTGCACTTCTGGGGCCGTTCGGTAATCCGCGCCGAGTCGAAGCCCGACGATTTCCTGCACTGGGAGCAGGTCGAGCCCGATTCGGGGGAACTCGTGCTCACGGCCGACATGCAGGACCCGCCGGGCAGCGAGATCTACTCGATGATGGTGTTTCCCTATGAAGGCGTCTATATCGGCCTGGTGCAGATGTTCCACAAAGACCGGGACTCTTGCCGCCTGGAACTACAACTGGCGGTCAGCCGCGATACGCGGCGTTTCATCCGCGTCGGCGACCGGGCTCCCTTCATCCCGGTCGGCCCCCAGGGAAGCTGGGACCAATACAACAACTCCATCGCGACCGGCCCGCCGCTGGAAGTCGGCGACGAATTGCGGTTCTACTACGGTGGCCGAAGCAATCCGCACTCGCCCTATGATGCCCCAGACGCCGTGAGACGCGGCTGCATCGGGCTGGCGACCATTGCCCGCGATCGGTTTGTCTCGCTGTCGGCCGGTGACCAGCCTGGCCAGGTCCTGACCAGGCCCCTGCGACTCGACGGACGTGCCCTGCATCTGAACGCCGACGCTCGTGCCGGCCGGATCGTCGTTGAGGCGCTCGATGCCGCCGGAGAGGTTGTCGCCCGGTCCAAGCCCCTCACGTCCGATGCGCTCGACGCTGCCGTCCAATGGCATGGGAAAGAGCCGGATTGGATTGCATCCTCCGCGACGCTTCGGATCCGGATGCAGCAGGCGGATCTGTTCGCTCTGTGGTGCTCACCGCGTTGAATGGAAGTCCAGATCCCGATTGACTTCTTCAACGGGCTACTAGAGAAGGTTCACCCAACGTTCGAGAATGTAGGCCAACAAGGCGGTGGCCGGAATCGTCAGGACCCAGGCCCAGACCATGCGTCCTACGACGGTCCACTTGACCGCGTTGAGCCGTTTGGTCACGCCGACTCCCATGATCGAAGAAGAGATCACATGGGTGGTCGACAAGGGGACGCCGAAATGGCTTGCCGCCTGGATGAGGAGGGCGGCGGTCGTCTCGGCGGCGAAGCCGTGGATCGGCTGCAATTTGACCATCCGATGTCCGAGCGTGCGGATGATCCGCCAGCCGCCGCTAGCCGTGCCGGCCGCCATGGTCAGCGCACAGACGACCTTGACCCAGAGGGCCACCTCGAACTCGGGCGTGCGCAAGAAACCCAACCAGTCGGGCAGGGAACGGAAGACTTCCTCGTTGGTGGCGGTGAACAGGGTCAGGGCGATAATGCCCATTGTCTTCTGAGCGTCGTTGGTCCCGTGACTGAATCCCATCAGCGAGGCGCTGACCAACTGCAGCCGGCCGAACACGGAGCTGACGCGGCTGGGACGCCAGTTCTGCAGCAAGACCAGCAACAGCCCCATGACGAAGAAGCCGAAGATCAGCCCGAGGACAGGGGAGATGATCATCGGCAGAACCACTTTCGGCCACAGGCCCTCGACATGGCCCGCGGCAGAGACTTCCCACCAGCGGATGACCGACCAATCGTTGCCGGCGGAGGCCAGGGTCGCGCCGCACAGGCCGCCGATCAGGGCATGGCTGGAACTGGACGGCAGGCCCAGCCACCAGGTCAGGAGATTCCAGACGATGGCGGCCGCCAGGGCCCAGAAGACGGTCTCCAGGTTCACCTGGCCGGTTTTCACCAGGCCGCTGCCGATCGTGGTGGCCACGGCGGTTCCCCACAGGGCGCCGACCAGGTTGCAGAACGCCGCCAGGATGACGGCCTGGCGGGGGCTGAGCACTCGCGTCGAAACGACGGTGGCAATCGCATTGGCCGTATCGTGGAAACCGTTGATATACTCGAACGCCAGTCCGAACACGATCACGCAAAACACGAGGGTCATCGGTGCCGGTTCCGGAGTTCAGGAGTTCTTCAAGACAATCTGGAGGATTACGTTGCCGGCGTCGCGGTAGCGGTCGATGACCTTTTCGAGCAACTCCAACAGATCGCGAGTGGCGATCATCTCCAAGGCGGTATGCTGCCCGTTGTAGAGTTCGCCCAGGAGTTCGAGCATCAACCTGTCGGCCTCGCCTTCGCACTGGTGCAACACGAAGTTCTGCTCCTGGACCCGATCCAGGTGAAACCCGCGGCGCAGGCCGTGAACCATTTCGGACAAGGTGTCGGCAGCACGATCGAGGATCTCGATCTGCGGGCGGAAAACGTCGATGTGGAGCCCGGGTCCGAAGAGGAGCAAGTGCTCGGCGAATTTCTTGGCGACCTTGGTGATTCGGGATAAGGCGCGGGACAACGCCTCGATGTCTTCGCGTTCCAGGGGAGTCGTGAAGGTGCTGCACAACAACACCGTGATCTCCTGGTGGATCTGTTTCTCCTGCCTGCGGCTGGCGATGGACTTGTCCAGGGCCCGTCGGTTCTCGGGTTCATTCACCAGCTCGACCAGCGCGCGGATCGACTGCCGGGCTTCATCGGCCCCGGCCCCCAGCAGATCAAAGAACTGATCGCCATTGCGAAGGAAACGTTGGAGGGAAAACATATGGGAGGGCCGTCTAAAGTCGGAGGTCTGCCGGCGATACACCGGCGCTCTGTGGCGAAGCTTGGATCATATCGTGACGGTGTCAAAAACGCAACGGAGGCCGGCCCTCCCAGACGAGCGGTCGCTCCTTTCGCCTTGCGGCCCTGCCGCCCTAACCCGGATCATGGACAGACCTTTGTTGATCGCTCGTAGTTCGTTGCAGGCAAACAAGTTAAAGACAGGCCCCGCAAAGGCACCGTGTATTGGGTGGCACGCTCAGAGCGTAGCGATGGGCGTGGTGACCTGACCATCCACGCCCATCGCTACGCTTTGAGCGTGCCACCCATGACCAATCCGCCCTAAGTGGACGCGCCCGTTCACGTTCTGGACGTTCCAGCACCCCGCACCCGGGCTCAATGGAGGATGGCGGCACTGTAGTCTTCGGGCAGGCGCAGTTCGGTGAAGGTCATCCCGTCCCGGACCACGGTCGGCGTCTGGAAGTCCGTCCGTTCGCATCCCTGGTCGTCGAACACGTGCACTTCGTGCCGGCTCGAGTCGCCCCAGCCGAACAGTCCGCTGCGATTGGTCACGATCCGCTCCCGGGCGATGAGATATCCCTCGCCCAGTTCGATCGGCGTCGACGGGAACATGTAGCTCGTCAAATGCGGATGGGTGGGCACCACCGTCAGGTCGTTGTACCAGTAGTAAAGGCAGCCGAAGTTGAGCGCCCGCAGCATCACCCGATAGGCGTCCAACTCGCTTCGCTCGGTGAGGTGATCGCCCAGGGCGATGGGCGAGTAGGCCTGGGCCAGGCTGCAGCGGCTGATGCTGCCCGTCTCGACAAAGCGGGGGAAATGGAGCCGGAGCATGGTGCGGGTGTGCGGCTGGCCGTTGGCCACCAGGGGGCCGCGGGCCAGGATGCTCTCGGCCAGTTGCAGGCGGAAGGGCTGCGAGATCAATTCGACGGCGCTCTTGAGCCGGACGATCTTAAGGGTGCGAGGATCGATGTCGGCGCTGACGCCGTCCCAGGGCAGCCCGCCGCGGCCCTCTTCGGCCAGATGATACGCGTATTGATACCGGCTGTATTCAAACTCGTCCCAGTAGACCCCGTCGCAGCCCAGCCCGCCGGGCTGAGGGCCGAGGATCATCTCGACGTTGCGGGCCACGTCGCGGCCGAAGCGGTTCTCGTGGGTGGGCACGTAGAGGCGGTCGTAGGGCTTGCCGTAGTCGGCGTGGGTGCCGTCGGCCCGCAGCAGGCGGGCGTCGGCATACTTCTCCGGCGACTCGTCGAGCGTGTCGATGTAGCAATGGTAGTACTTCAGGTGCCTGACCTCGGGCGTCAGCTTGCGGAACCTGGCGATCTGCTCCCTGGACACCGACCAATCCATCTGCTGGAAGGTGGTGCCGTGGGGGTATCGGCCTTTGTGCCGCGGCCAGGAGATGCCGCCGGTGAGGAAATGGGCGTTCTTGAAGCGGACGAAATCGACGCACTCCTCGTCGGACCACTGGGTGGCGCCCAACCGTGGATCGGCACGCAAGAACGCAAAGGAGCCCGGGAGCGTGAAGTTCACATCCCGCAGCCGGCGCATGGCGTTGAGGAATGCATAGTAGTCGGCCGTCTCGGTGGGCAGAATGGCCCACTCGGCCGTGTAGGAAACGCCCGGCTTGAGGACCAACTGGTTGTCGGCCAGCCCGACCTGGTTCTCGGTGCTGAAACTGCTCACGTGGACCTGGAAGACGTCGTCGAGCGGCAGCACGCCCACGCCGACCTTTTCGGTTGTACCGTAGCTAGTGGGATTGGCCGGTTCGGAGTTGGTGTTGACCAGCGACGAGGGGGAGAGGCCCGCCAGCCAGACCTTCGTCCACGACGTCTCCCCGGTTACGCGATGGCGATGCATCAGCGGCAGGTTCTCGGCCGTGCGGTTGGTGAAGGTGTCGCGAACCACAATCCACTCGTCGTGCTGCTCGATCTGCTGCTTGTGGTCGAAATACACGTTGGAGCCGTGCACCCAGGTCGGCTCGGGCGTGGAGAACTCCGATTCCACGCGAAACGTTGCCCCGCCCAGACTGATTTCGGCCGTCCCGTCTTTCTGCCGGGCCAAACGGTAGTCGACCTTATGTTGCGAAGCCGGGCGGATCACGGGGAGCGGGCCGGTCGGGGCCGGACGCTTGGGACGGGGCGCTGCGATCTCGCGAACTTCCAGGCGAACGTCGGCCAGCACCAGGGTCTTGTTCATCTCGGCCGCGGCGAAATTATCGACGGTCAATTGGTTGTCGCCCGGCTGCACCAAATCGGTCACCCGCAACTCGTAGCGGCACAGCTTGGGCCCGCTCCGCAGGGCGTAGCTGGGGTGTTTGTTGGGCGACTCGAAGTCGGGACAGTAGGGCACGTTGAACATCTCACCGGCAGCGGGCGACATCATAGCGCCGTTGACACGCGGCTCCGGTCCCTCCCAGTTGACCAGCCGGGCGCCGTCGAGCGGTTGGCCGTTGAGCAGCAGGCGCATCCCGCGGGTGTAGCCGGCCGGGCGCGGCGAATCGAGCCGGGCTTTCAACATGAGGACCAGCTCCTTGCCGGCCGGAACGGTCGGGCCCTGGAAAGCAATCTCCTGCTTTCCGCGGACGGGCACGTCGGCGGCAGCCAGCAGATCCTGGCCGCGGACCACGGTGGGCGGCACGCCGTCGGAGCCGGCCAGCACGGCCGGGAGGAGCCGCTCGATCTCCTTCTGCCAGGGCTGCGCCCGGAGGGTGAGCATCTTCTCCTGGACGGGCGTGGGGCTGTCGGTGTCGGAGACGGCCACCTCGATGCCCGTTTCGAGCCCCGTGGCCGGGTGCAGATCGGGTTTCTCCACCAGTTGGCCCAACAGCGGCCATGGGATCGAGGCTTCGAGGGCGTACCCCTTGTCGGTCTTCTGCGCGGCCACGAGCACGCCGGCAGCGCCCGGCCCTTCCGGCTTGAAGACGACTGCCTCGGCCGGAATATCGGTCAACGGGTCGCCGGTCTGCTGGAAATTGCCCGGACTGAAGCCCAACTGGACCTGGCCGGGGCCCATGAACGTTCGTCCGGGCGGCGATTGGGGCGCCAGGTCGAGATAGAGTTCAACATGATCACCCCGAAACATGGTCCGGTTGCGGAGAGACTGGTAATGCTGGTCGTCGGTCACGTCGACGGCCAGGTAGAGGTACTCAGTCCGCCAGGCCAGCCACACCCGGGCCGAGAGGTCGGCGGCCGAGGTCCACTTTTCCGGACTGTAGCCGCAGTGCTCCTTGGTGTCGAGCACGCAAACGTTGGGCACGGCCTCCCATTCGTCGAGCCGCCCGTCGATGGCCGGGGGCGGATCGGGCTTGAGGGGGATGCCGAGCACGGCGGCTTCGTCGGCGACTGCGGCGGCTGTCCCTAGGATCAGTGTTGCTACCAGCGTGACGCAGGGGATGTTCTTCATGAAACTCTCGTGGTTGGCACGGTATCTTGGTGTCAAGATGTGCGTTAGCTTGACCAAGTTACACGTCCGGCCGGGTGAATCAAGACCCGGCCGTGTGAGAGACGAGGAACCGCGATAGGCGTGAAGGCCGGGAGAGCGCGGAAGGGACAGGGCATCTGGCTGAAGTGCTCGCGGATTCTTCGTGTGGTGGATTGGGCCTTGTGCGGGCATGGTGAGGTGGCTCCAGTTTGACAGACACTCCAAGTGCTTATTCCAGCCGTTATACTGGGGAGCAAAGGAGTGTGTCATGACAAGGAAATCGAGCCGGGGGAAGGGTCGTTCTGGGCGTCGTTTCTAC
>JAAYAY010000148.1 GCA_012719125.1 Planctomycetaceae bacterium
CATTGTACAGTTTCTCCGGCTTGAACATCTTCTGCGCCTGCTCGAGACGTACAGAATCCACTTCACTAATGGCAGCAAGTTTGTACGGTTCACCAGCAGCATTCAGACGGTTCAGGATTCCGCTATGCTCACGCGCTTTGTTACCATTTCCCAAAACGGCCACACGCACTGTTTCATTGGGACTGCCTGCAATCAATGCAGGTACAGAGAAGGTACCTGCCGCCAAAGCAGCAGAAGAAGATGAAACAAGAAAACGACGTCGATCCATTCTATTCATGAAATGTCTCCTAAGAAAATGCTGACTGATAGGAAATTGCTTTTCTCCCACAGGACCGAGGCTAAGCAGGGAGACGTGGTGAGTCAAGGGGGGATAGCGGGTTCAGAGCGGCGTGTGCCCCCTACGAAGTATTTGGTGATTTGTGGGAGTGAAGTGGTGGAGTAATTGACCTCCTGGTGAAGAAAAGGAATCCGTGCTCGACGAGAGCGCGGCGGATCGCAATTCGGTCGGTGTGGGCTTGGGCGGCAAGGCCCAGGTCCTCGAAGGTTGGTTGTTGTTCTTGGTCGCAGGTGAGGTCGCGGTGGTGGCGGAACGAGCGGCCGAAGGCCGTTCGCTCATCGACAGTGATCGGCTGTCGGGCCAGCCAGAGCTGATGCGGCGTACAAGTTCGGTGGTTGTCCGGGTAGTGAAGTTCATCGGCCACACGTCGGGCGGCTTCGGTGTCGTCGGCGGTCCAACGGCCGGGGCGACCGGCCAGGGCGGCTTGGTAATGGGTTCGGGTCTTCATCGCGCCGATGCCTGCTTCGCATGCGACGTGCCGATCTGGCCGATCTTGATCCGCTGCTTCGGGCGCTCGTCCGCCGCAGCGGTTGCCGCGCTCCAGCGCCCAGCGACGATGGCCGCGCCCGCGGCGACGGCGTTTGTGAGAAGATGACGACGATCCGAGGTGTGCATGGCATCCTCGCGTGGTGGAGGTGACAGTTCAGGGTAACCGCCGGCCAATTCGCTCTCCGCTTTTGATGCTGGCGTACTTCTGTGGGACGACCGATTTGACATCCAGGTGTTCCGCCATTGGGTAGGGATCGCCGGGTCGTACTTGCGCTCGGGGGCCGGCCCGTTCCACATCTCCCAGTCCAGCGCGGCTGGCGGTTCGGTCTTCGGCCCCCAATGGAAATTCGTCTCATGACGTTGCTCATGCACGCGGCAGGGTTGGATCCGGCCTAGCTTCCCTTCTTCGAGGTACTGTTTGGCGGCCAAGAGGTAGGGCGCGCTGCGGTTGGGCGTCGTAGGTGTAGACAATGATTTCGCCGTGGTCGAGCGCGCCGGCGGCCCAGTAATAAGTGGCGTCATCGAAGGGCAGCACGCTGCGTTGACGGAAAGACTCGCCGTTGTCGCTGGAGACCCACAGAGTCTGCGGTCCACCCGGCGTCATGTTCGATCCGCCGCCCCGAAAGACGATGAAGATCTCTCCGGCATGAACGAACGACGTATCCATCGTGTAGGCGATATCCTGGACCGTAGCCGATTCGTCAAACGCCCGCGGACCCTGCCACGTCTGCCCTTGGTCCTTGCTGAGAAAGTAGGCCGGCGCCCGCTGTTTCTCCCATTTTTCGTTCGCATAGTGGATGACGGTGGCCACCAGGGTCCCGTTCGGCGTGGTGACGACCGAGTAAACCAGGGCGGAGCACATCTCCGTCCCTTCCCACATCCGTTTGGAATACTCGAAAGGGCTGGGGGTGCTCCAGGTCAAGCCGCCATCGGTCGAACGCCGGTATTCCGACCATCCCGCCGAGCCGTGCCCATTCCAATTGTCGGCGCCCGTTCCCGTCACGCTGTAGAAGGCGATGATGTCCCCGTTCCGGCATTCGGCAATCGAATTGTGTCCGTGTCCGGAATGGTCTTCCGTCTGCCGATCCACGAACAGCACTCCGGTATTGGGGGTGTCCGCAGGGTAGACGAAAAACGGCTTTCCCTCAGTTGCTCGCGTCCGGTTTCGCGCGGATCGAGCGTCCTCGAACCCGAGCACGACCACCCATTTCCCAAAGCGATAGGATTCTCCGAACGTGGTCTGCTTTTCGTACACAAGCACCTGATCGATCTCGCGTGTCTCGAACAACTGGAAGCGGTCCTCCTTGGTCCGCACAAACCCCTGTTTCTCGAGGGTCTCGGCTTGAGAGGCGGCGCCCAGTATGAGTTGATGGGTGAGCACGATCAGGCGACCGCCTCGCACTACATCGAACTCGGTGGCATCGATCGAGCTTCTCAGGAACTTCTCCTCTGCCAATGCAGCCGGGAAATCAGTCAGCCGGAAACCGCGATCGGTGAACAGCACCGCACCGGATCGGAACCACATCACCTCCGCTTTCGAGTCCCCGCGAACTTTGATCACCGCACGATCCGCGGCATACGTAGGGCATGAGACCACCGTCCCCACCGCCACAAGCACGGAACACATCCTCGTCGTGTACATCCCCAATTTGCACATATTGCGTTCTGCCTCTGCAGAACTGACAATCGCTTTGCGGAGCGTCGTTCGCCGCGCGTCATCCCATCTGGCCTGAGGCCCATTGTAGCTTAGTCAGGGCGGATCTATCGCCCGTACACTTTCACGCAACTGACGGAAATCCTGCAGTCGGCACCGCCAAGCTCGTCACAGCGCAATTGAAGACGGTTGACTCCCTTCGTCAGTGCGGGCAACGGTTCGGCGAATTCCCCTTGGAGAAGGAGCTGCCCTTTCTCGACCAGTGTCCAGCTTCTTTCATCGCGGCACCGCAAGACCTGTCCGCCGGCCATCACAGCCGGCACGGTCACCTCCCGGCCGTTGACGACCAACGTCGGCTGGACCTTGTTGGCCCCGATTTGTTCGACGGCGATATCGAATTCAAGCGTCGCCCGGTCCCCGGGGCTTGTGCCGCCTTCGTCCCGCAGCACGGAGGTCCAGCAGTTGTCCCGGCCGTCGAATCGGGTGATGACACGAGGCATGTCATACTCGTATCGGAGCTTCGACCAGTCAACGTCCGCGGCGCGTGTACCGAAGGGCTCGCCCAGTGCGACCGCGGATACGACCGCCCGGCCGGGGGCGGCGCCGGGAGAGACGCAGCCGAACGCAATCTGGTTGATGCCGGCATTCAGGACCGGCATCCCGTCGGGGCATTCCGGCTGGAAACGGCTACGCAGCGCTCCACGCTGATCGTAGTGTACGCCAACTCCATCCTCATCCAGCTCAAGCAGGTCCCCGGACGAGATGGCTGCCGGGACGCGCAACAGTTTACCGTTGACGGTCAGGGCAACGTCTCGGAGCGTAGTGTCCACCGCCGTCATCCCCACGATTGGTCCGACGGTGACATCAACCTGGCCTTTGGCCGGGATTTGGTTCAGCAGCAGGTTGATCTCCGAGACGCGGGCGGTTTGCAGGTCGCGGTGGCACAGATCGTAGCTGGCGCCGCGCACATAGGGCCACTTCAGGCCGAAAGCGCGATCGCTGTCACGTTCCCGGAACAGCAGCTCGCAATAGCGCCAGCCGGTGAAATCCAGGTCAATGTAGTGCTCGGAGATCGCCGCGCCGAACATGCGGTC
>JAAYAY010000149.1 GCA_012719125.1 Planctomycetaceae bacterium
AACGGCCAATGGTCCGCGTTCTGTGCCCACCGAATCCAGGCCGAAACCAAACGGCTTCACCCTAAACGTCAACACCTTGAACGCCTTACGTTTCAACTCGCCCTATAGCGGAACGCCGGTTACACCCCTGCCACTCCGGGAGGTGAACCGGCAGGACCGCTCGTTCTGCCGTGCCGCCGGCCACGACCAGTGCGCTGGCGCCCAGTTGACGGATTTCTTCGGCGAGCATTCCGAGCGCGCCGTCGGCCTGAATGTATCTTCCTGGGAAAATGGCTGTTAGTTTCATAAGAGCATTCCTGCGGTACACCGGCAGAGGATGACGTCTTGTTTTGTCAAAAAGCGTTGCGCGATTCCCGGGAAAAAGGTGACAGCCACCTTGTGCCGCAACGGCCCTTCGGGTGCTTCGCACAAAAGGTGGCTGTCACCTTTTTCCTGGATTCCCGCCTTCGCGGGAATGACGCATGGCTATTCAGTTATCGGCTTCGGTTCGAACTTGAATGAGTAGACGTCGCATTCCGTCATGACCAACCTCAGGCGGACCGGCTTTCCGGCCCACGCCTCCAGGTCGGGGTTCCCCCGCCAGGAGATGCAACCGGCGACGGTATCGCCAACGACTACATTGCAGTCTGCCAGGCTGAATCCGGGAATCGAGGTGCCGTCGGGCGTCTGGATCTCGACGGCCAGGCTTCCCGCGGCCGACGTGCTGTAGTTGACGACGAGCCGGTTACCTTCGAACACGAGGGGTTTGGTTACCAACTCGCCTTGTTTGATGCCGGCGGCGACGGAAACGAATCCGTCGGTGCGCAGCACGTAGCGGTGCCCGCTCTTGGCGTGGTAGATCGACATTTCGGCATCGCCGGTGGGAACCACGTTGAGTGCCACGTAATTCGACCGGCTTCCCCAGCGGTCCGGATCGAGTCCGGGGCGAATATAGGCTTCGGGGAAGAGCCGTTCGTACGACGTCGCGCCGGCCCGGGTGGCCATGAACACAATATCGGTGGAGCCGAGCATCGGGTCGGTCTTTTCGCCGCCGACCCGGCCGGCCACGTAGCGGGTCGGCAGGGCGATGTAGATGTGGGGCGCGCGGAAGTAGGGATGGGTCTGGCTGGTGTAGAGGTGTTCGCCGGGCAGATTGGGGTGCATGGGCACCGGCTTGTCCCAGGTCAGAAAATCGGCGGACGTCGACCGCGACACGGTGCGCAGTCGGCCGTGTGGCGTTTCCCAGGTTCGGAAATAGCAGACGTAGCGTTGTTCTGCTGCCGACCAGAAGGCCACATTCTGGGAGTCAAAGGCATGGCTCCAGGCCTTGTCGTAGGGAATGACCGGTCCCTGGCCGAGCGGCCTCCAAACGACCCCGTCGGCGGAGGCAAAGGCGTGAAGTCCGTCGGCTCCGGCCTTTCGATCCTTGCCCGGATGCCCGGCCAGTGCCTTGAATCGTTCGTCCGGGACAACACCCGGCCGGGTGTCGAGGAAGGGGGAGAAGTTGTGGGAGAAGGGCGGCTGCCTGGCGAGGACGACGTTGTTCTCACGGGACCCGTTCACGTCGAACAGGCCGAGCGAGGGAAAGGTCCACTCGTGCCCGTCGCGGCTCTCGGCGTAGCAGGTGATTTCGCCGGGATGGCCCGAGTATTGCGGGCCGGTATAGCTGGGGTCCGTGTCGCGATAATAGCCTCGGTAGAGGTCTCCGTCCTTGATGACCGTCGCGTAGCCGCCAATCAGGGGCGACTTTGGCAGCGGAAGCATCTGGGGAGGATGGGTGCGGAACTCCACGCCTTCCATTCGGTCAACGAGATGCCGATCGACGAACAACTCGAGGCGGGAACCGACGGGGATGGGCGAGTCCGCCGCCAGGATCTGAACAGGCAGAAAGGTTACCACAAGCAGTACACTCTCAAGCAATAGTCCGCGGTGCGGGTTCTTGAACGGGTTTGCCATTTCGAATCTCCAGGACGGTCGAACGGCGCTGTCTGCTGCCGACCGCGAAGCCGATCGCCGCGGGGCCTTGGTGAGAGCGAAGAACGGCTCGTGACGCAAGACATCCGACCGATACGGGCGTGAACGCCGACAGTCGCGGCCTACTTCTCTTCCTCAGTCTTTAGCGGAGCCACATACAGGAAGAGCGTGTGTTTGTCGCCGTCTTCCAGAGACTTCACCGAGAACGACTTCTCGTAGGCGATTCCTTCGATCGTGTAGTTGTGGGTGACGATTTGCGAGCCGGGCTTGAGTTGCTTGAATTGGGGGATGAGCCGGGCGTTCATTTCGGGGAGCAGGTAGAGCATGAGGACGTTTGCCCGGCTCAGATCGACCGTGAAGATGTCTTCCTGCTTGATTTCCACGAGTTTCTCGACGCGTTCCTTGCGGACGTTTTCGAGCGACTCTCGGATCCGCTGGGGATCGATGTCGTAGCCTACGCCGTGGCAGCCGAAGCGTTTGGCGGCGGCCACGATGATCCGCCCGTCGCCGCAGCCGAGGTCGTAGACCACGTTGTCCTGCTTGATGTCGGCGACGTCGAGCATCTTGTCGATCACGTCGTAGGGGGTGCCCACGTAGACGCAGTCGGGCGTCTTGTCAGGCTCGGCCGTATGTGCGTCGGCGGCGTACAGGGCCGGAGACACTGCTGGCAGCAGCAGGAGGCTGAGGGCGGCAACGACTATTGCGGTGGTGCGGCACATGGGTATTCCTCGGATTTGCTGGTGCGGCTGTTGGCGAGTGGAAGGCGAGGGGCATGTGGGGATCTTGGTTGGTGAATGCAGTGGATGGTCTGCTGTTCTCGCTTACGCGTCGGGTTACTGTGTTCTTGCTCACGCGTCGGGTTACTATGGCTGAAGCGTTAGCGGAAGATTGCCAGGCCGGGGATAGCCTTGTCGAGGCGTTTCACTCCGTTCCTGGTGACGCTGCATTTCTTCAGCCAGAGGATTCGCAGATCTTCGAGGGGGCGGAGATGTTCCAGCCCTTGGTCGGTGACGTTGCATTCGTTGAGGTTCATGACGCGGACTTCGCGCAGGCCTGCCAGATGGGCCAGTCCCGCGTCGGTCACTTTCGTCTTCTGAAGGCCGAGGGTTTCGAGGCTGACCAACGGTTCCAGGTGAGCCAGGGGTTCGTTGCCGATCTGGCATCGGCCCAGATTAAGGACCCGCAACCTGGTCAACTTCTCCAGGTGTTCCAGTCCGGGACCGGTGACCTTGGTGTTTTCGAGGGCCAGGACTTCGAGATTGGTCAGCTTTCCGAGGTGGACCAGGCCGGCGTCGGTCACGGCAAGGTCGTAGAGGTAGAGACGCCTGAGTTGGGTGAGGCCGGCCAGGTGTGCCAGTCCGGCGTCGGTCACGGGGCACTCCCCGATCTTGAGCGACTCGAGGTTGGGGAGACCTTTGAGGTGGACCAGATCGGCGTCGGAAATCTCGCGTTTGGTGATCTCGACGCTGCGGACCAGGCCTCGATAGTCGCGCACCAGCCGCAACGGCAGGCTTTCGAGGGTCGCGACGGCGTGGGGATCGTCGCTTGGCGATTCCTGAGCGTTGCTTGCTGCGGCGGCCGTTGTTGCCACCTGAGCGTTGGCGACGGGCTCGGAAGCCAAGGTATTGGCCGCGCAGGTCACGGCCAGAATCAACCAGAGACAGAGCTTCGTTTTCATGGTCGTTTCTTTCTCATCAAGGCGGAGTCCCGGCCGGATTGTGTCCGATGCCCGGTATTGTAGTCGGGGAACATGCCACTCGGCAAAGGGGCGGCTTGTTCTCAGGGCGGACGGCGAGGAACCGCTGGTTGCCGGGAGCTTCAGTCCTTTACTGTTGCAGTCAACTTGGCACGGTAATGACGTTTTCTGACACTTACTCCCCAAAATGAGGCCCCCGTCTAGGGAGTCGAGACAGAGGGGTCGGTGTGTGGGTGTGTGTGGCTCATGGCGGTCGGGAAACGATGCGGGAAAGAACGTTGGTGTGTGTTCACGCGTACACTATCAGATTAGTGTTCCCATGTCAAGTATATTTTTGAACAGTCATAGGTTTTTTTGGAGGGGGTTGGCGATGCGTGGGGGTGCGATTTGATTCGATGCACATCGTCTAAAATAGAAGGCGGAACATGGTGGGCCGCGGCTCGCGAGAGGATGGCGGGACGTGGTTAGGCACTTGAAGACGGCGTGTCATGCCACGTCTCTTGGTGCTGGTTCGCCTTGGCACCACCCTACAACTGTTGCCACATTTCCCGCGGAACATGGTGGGCCGCGGCTCGCGGGAAGATGGCGGGACGTGGTTAGGCACTTGAAGACGGTATGTTGCGCCACGTTTCGCTGGTGCTGGTTCGCCTTGGCACCACCCTACAACTGCTCCCACATCTCCCGCAGCACGTCGCCTCGCTTGCGGTCGGTCGGTGGTGATTGGACCTTTTCGGCCTGGTGGACCCGGGCGGCCAACTCTTGCGGATTGAGCGTGCCGGCTTTGAGTTGGGCCAGGCCGTCGGCCCAAAGTTCGGCAACGGCTTCGGTGACCGGTTCGTCGAGCCGGGCATTGTAGTCAGCGAAGAAGCCCTTGGTGGCAAAGTACTGGGCAGCCGGGATGGCCGGATCGGGATCGGTCACCTTCAGGTCGTTGAAGAAGCTGACGAGTTGCCGGCGCCCGATGACGGTTCGGACGAGGAGATCGGGATCGAGGGCGGCGGGGGTCGTCTGCTGCTGTTTGGCCAGGGCGGCGGCGAAACCGGCGGCCTCGCCGGTCTGCATGTAGACCGGTTCGAGCCGAACGGCGCCCCAGGTGATGTGAGTGGCCGACAGGCAGACGGGAACGAGCAGATTGTCGACGCCTTGCGGAAGCAGCGACCGGTAGGGGATCTGCGAGGGGCGGGATTCTTCGGTGAGGATCAGCTTGCCGTCGTACTTGTAGCCGGGACGGCTGTCGGTGGTGCAGGCGTGCGAGTCCATGTACCAATCGGTGATAGCGATGCTGTCGCGATGGATGGGCGTCCGCCCGTACTCTTTGGCCAGCATGCCGTCGTGCTCGGTAAAGATATGGCGGCCGACGATGCGGCGGGTTTCGCGGACGTACATCTCATAGGGCACGTGCCCGTTGTCGGCATACTCGTCCTTGGGCAGGCCCCACTCACGGAATTTCTCACGTTGCCGGGGCGACACCGATTCGTCGTTCTGCAAGAACCACATGAGCCCCAGGCCGAAGTCGAGGTGCCGCTGGATGATCTTGTCGCGGGTGGGCCAGTCGGCCTCGGGATAAGCGTGGTTCTCGCCGGGGAGGATGGGGCTATTGACGTGCGATTTGAAGTTGGGGCCGTTGTTGGTAGCGATGGACTTGCGGTTGTAGTTGACGTATTCCTCGCGGTTGTACGCGGCCGGCTTGGGGATGGGAAGGCGGTTGGCCGGATCGGAGGTCACGCAGAAGCGATAGTTGTAGGCCTGGACGGCCCCGTCGGCCGTGAAGGGGCTGGTCGGATCGACGGTTCCCTGGTGGCCCCCGTAGGGGCGGATGTTGAGTCCCTCGCGGAGCACGCCGGGCGCCGGTCCGCCGGCAATGTTGGTGAAGACCTTGCCCGCATGGGGCTCGCCGTATTCGTCGCGGGCTTCACGGCCGACGCGATAGGGAACGCCGGCCAGGGCCAGCAGGTCGCCTTCGTAGGCGGCGTCGACGAAGGTCGTGCCGGCGACGCGGATCGAAGGTCCGTCGTAGGCCTTGGTTCGGGATTGCAGGGTAACGTTTCGGATGAGGGCCCCGTCGCGCGCGACGGCGGCGGGATAATGGTTGAGGAGCAAGGTGATATTCTTCTCGCCGGCCACGAGGCGGTTGTACTCGCGTTCGGCCACGTGCGGTTCGGCCCAACCGATCGGGTAGTGCTGGTGGGTGTAGCGGATCGTCTGGTGGTCTTTGGAATCGCGGCCGAAGGTGGCAACGTAGTAGTTTTCGATGTTGCCGAGCAGTTCGGTGAAGAGCGGTGCCCGGGGGCCGCCGTAAAGGGCGTCCCACTGCATGAGCCCGTTGGTCATCATGCCGCCGAGGTGTCCGTCGTGCTGGACGAGCAGGACAGTGCAGCCTTCGCGAGCGGCGCGGACGGCGCAGGCGATTCCGGCGGAAGTGCCGCCCACGACGACCACGTCGAAGGACTTGCCATCGACGGTGGCGGGGGAAGAAGCGGTGGCCAGGCGGACGGGCTCGTCGGAGTGCCGAGCTTTTTTGACGCCATCCTCTGCGTCGGGCGCTGTCTTCTTGGCCAGAGGCGACACCGCCACGGCCGCTGC
Organism: Planctomycetaceae bacterium; assembly: GCA_012719125.1. Taxonomy (GTDB): domain Bacteria; phylum Planctomycetota; class Planctomycetia; order Pirellulales; family Thermoguttaceae; genus JAAYAY01. Next base: position 6,233 of record JAAYAY010000149.1, read on the forward strand.
CATTTCGTTTCGCAGGGGAGAAAGCTCCGAGGAGCCATCGGTCCGCGGCGGCTCGATGAATCCGGAATCGCGCCGGCCCGCTCGCTCTTCGCGAGCGATCTCGACCGGGATGAATTGCACGCCGTCGACGACGACAAATCCGTCGGCGTCTTCGTTGGAGACGATTACGGAGCCCTCCTTGCCGGCTTCGAAGCGAAAGATGCCGAGGGCTCGCGGCACTCGATCAACCAGGACCGGCCGGCGCTGGTTGACGGTGACGGTTCTCTCGCCGTCGGCACTGGCGACGGTGACTTTGGCATTGGACGCCCGGTTCTCGTGCCAGACATAGAGGAGGCGGACTTCGTACTCACCGGCGGACGGGATCTCCGGAGTGAAGCGTGCGGTCTTCTGTCCGTGGTCGACGCTGTTGTCGTGGCTGTAGGTGCGGCCGAGAAGCGGAGGCTGCTTGTTGCTGGCGACCCAGGACCCTGTGTACTCGGCCGCGTCGTCGTCGAGGACGATTCCGGGCAACTCGCGGGCCGGCGAACCGTCGGCGGCGCGTGCCGCAGCGGGCAGAGCCAGGAGCAATGCGATAACGGATACATCGAGAACGTGCCTTGTTGCTGTGATCACGGGAAAGTCCTCCGGCGAGTCTTGCGGGCCGCAACATCTCGGGTTTCACATGGTCGAACATTCTACCATACCGGGCCGCGTGTGCGTAGAATTGGCGATAACTCCAGGGAGACCGCAATGATGTCGAAGAACCAGCGTCAGACGGCGAGGAAGCCGGCGACGAAATTTGCCCATTTGCAGAAGAAGATGCGGAAGCAGGCGGTGGAGAAGCGGAATGTGCAGCGACAGAAGTCGAGGAAGAAATAGGCCGGCGCCCCTTCATTCGCTTGCTTCCGGCACAGACTTCCACACGCGGATCGAGGCGTCGGTGCAGGCGGCCGCCAAATAGGTGCCGTCGGAACTGAAGCGAGCCACCCCGCCCCGCACGTCGGCGTTCTCCCGCAGGATGAGGAGCCGCTGACGTTGCTCATAATCCCAGAGTGCGATCGTTTCGCCCCCCATGACCGTCACGAATCGCGTGCCGTCGGGATGAAAGACCAGGCCGTTTTCTCGCTCGCCCTCCAAGGCCGGCAATTTCCACACCGTCTGGCCGGCGGCGAGATCCCAGAAGTGGACCGAACCGTCGTTGCAAGCCGTCGCGAAGATCCCGCTGCGACCGAAAGCGTGGCCGGTAACCTTGGCGTCGTGGCGCAGCCTCGACTCAAAGTGCAGAGTTGCCGCATCGAAGACTCGGATCCTTTGAAACCGCGGCACGGTCGCCAGCCACCGGCCGCAGGGGCTCAACGCGATGCGGCAGTGGGGAAGACGCACCGTGTCGAGACTGCGCAGGAGCCGGCCCGTTTGCGAGTCCCAGAATTTCGGTTGGCCGCGCCTGCAGGCCGACAGGAGTTGCCGGCCGTCGAGGCTGTAGATCAGGCCGCTGATACCGTCGGCGCTGCCCTGAAACTCCAGACGCAGCTTGCCGCTGCGGACGTCCCAGATGCGAATCCATCCGTCGTCGGCGCCGGCGGCAACCGTGGCGCCGTCGGGACTGGCACAGACGGAGCAGACCGGTACCTCATAGCGTCCATAGACGCGCAGGGCCCGGCCGGCGGCAACGTCCCAGGCGCGGACCGTCCCGTCGCGGCTGGCAGAGAGCAGCAGCGGCGTTGCCGGCACGAAAGCCAGGTCGACCACCGCGCCCTCGTGGCCCTGAAGGATCCCGGTCCCCTGCTCGCTGATCGTCTGGTGGACGTAGACCATGTCGGCAGTCGTTCCGAAGGCGATTCGCTCGGCGTCTGGTGCGAAAGCGACCACCCGCACGTCTCCCCGATGCCCGCGCAGGGTGAGCTTGCATCGGCCGTTCACGGCATCGTAGACGGCCACGGAATTATCCCAGCAGTTCAGCGCGATCGAGCGGCCGTCGGGACTGAATGCCAAACAGGCCTGGGCGGCCGGTACAACCGGCAGCTCCCCGACCATCTCTCGGGAGGCCACGTCCCAGATTCTCACCCTGTCGCGTCCCGAAGCCGCCGCCAGGCGGGCGCCGTCGGGGCTGAAGGCCATTCCCACAATGCGGTCGAAAGCCGGCAGGTCGCCGACGTACTGCCGGGTCTCGAGGTTCCACAAGACAAGCCTCGCAGTCGGTCCGGTCCGTCCGAGCGTGAGGGCGACGTGTCTGCCGTGGGGACAGACCGCCATGTTCCGCACCTCGTTGACGTCATGGACGATGCGGAACAGCTCTTCTCCCGTTTCCGCTTCCCAAATGCGAATCGACATGTCTTTGCCGGCCGTGACAAGCCGGCGCCCGTCGGAGAGGAACCTCGCGCCCACGACTCCGTCGGTATGCCCCTCGAAGACTCGCTTCGCCTTGCGGGCGGCCACGTCCCAAAGAATGGCCGTCCCGTCGCGTCCGCCGGCGGTAAGCAGCCAACGGCCGTCGCTGCTGAAATCGACGCAGCAAATATGGCTCTTGTGGCCGCCAAGCTCGGCCAGCTTCTTTCCGGTGGTCCCATCCCAGAGCTTGAGGTTCCAGTCGGAACCGCCCCCGGTTGCGATCAACTTGCCGTCGGGGCTGAAGGCCACCGAGCCCCCGGCGGCGCGAAAGGCAAACAGCGACGAGTAGGGCAATCCGCTCAGATAGCCCCATTCCCAGCCACGGCGCCCGGCGGGGCAGTCGGCGAGGAACTGTTTCATTCGCGGGATGTCGTTGGCCTGCCACGCCCGATCGGCCGAAAGCACGCGGTGGAAGTAGAGATGCGTCTCGGCTCTTTCCAGAGATCGTGCGGTTCGCTCGTAGCTCACGGCGCCGACAGCCACGATCGCCGCCAGAAGCGAGAGACTCAGCAGAACCAAGACCGCGATTGCCGGGCGGCGGCGAGCCCAGCGGCCGAGCCGCAAGGGGATCGCCAGCGGGCGGGCCGCCACCGGCTCGCCGCGCAGGTGCCTGGCGAGATCGGCGGCCAGGTCGGCCGCCGTGGCGTAGCGGTCGCTCGGGGCAGGCTTCAAACACTTCAGGCAGATCGCCTCCAGGTCGCGTGGAACGGCGCGGCTCACTCGCCGAGGCCGGACAGGTTTAGTGTCTTTGTGCTGGACTTGTGCGCATGGTGCGCGCGTGTTTGTGCATGTTGGATTACGGGCTTGCCCCGCTTTGCGGGTTTCGCCGGTTCCGGCGACCTCGCCGCCTTCGTCCTGAAAGGGGCGGCGCCCCGTAACCATCTCGTACAGGATCACGCCCAGCGAATAGACGTCGGAACGGCGATCGACTTCGCTGCTGCGTCCCGCGGCCTGCTCGGGAGCCATGTAGCTCGCGGTGCCTACCAGTTGGCCGCCGGGAGTCTCTAATTCGTCAGACTTCGCCAGTCCGAAGTCGGCCACGTAGGCGGCGCCGGACTCGTCGAGGAGGATATTGGCCGGCTTGAGATCGCGGTGCACGATCCCCAATTCGTGGGCGTGGTGCAAGGCTTCAGCCACGCCGAGGCAGATCTCTGCGGCGCGGCGGCAGGATAATCGCTCGCCCCTGAGACGCTCGCGCAGGCTGCTGCCGGCAATGTATTCGCTGGCAATATACGTCGTGCCCGACTCTTCGCCCGCATCGTAGACCTGCACGACCCCGGCATGTTTGAGCCGCGCCACATTGCGGGCTTCCTGCATCAGCGGCGACGCATCGTGGGGCCGGAGCCGGCCTGCCCGCGGGATCTTCAGGGCGACCAGCCGCTTGAGCACCCGGTCGTGGGCCTTCCAGACCGTGCCGAAACCGCCCTCGCCCAGTTCTTCCAGGAGTTCGAATCGTCCGAAAGACGCGCCGGCCTCGACGGCCTGCAATCCTTCAGACCCCGGCTCGGCACCAGCGCCGAATCTACGGCAGACCTGCGGTGATTCTGGTGCGGCCGGCAGACAAGGCGAAGGTTCGGGCGTGGTGCTCCGGATGTCGCCGGTGTCGTCGGCCAGCTCGAAGGCGGCCAGGATGCCGCCACCGTACTCGGCAAAACGCGACTGGTAGTCGGCCGGACAGGGTTCCTCGCCGCGCTGCCGCCGGAGCTGCAACTCCACCGCCAGCAACTCCTGAAAAAGGGCCGTCCGGCAGTCGTCGGGAGCTTCGACCAGGGATTCCTCCAGCCTCGCGGGCTGCCCGGCACGCCAGGCCGCCTCGAACCGGTCGGCAATCTGATCGATCAGCCTTTCGGCCTGGAGGATGTTTGAGGAATCGGACATGAGGCAAGCGAAAACGCGTGTGGCAACCGTCAGCGTCTCTCTAACTACTTACTCGCAATCGGTCGGTCCGATGTGACATGGCGAGCTTTGAGCTATGAGCTTTGACTGTGGGGGGCAAACGATCATCGACCTCTGTCCTCCGGCTTACGGCTTTCGTCGGCTTGCCAGATCTCCCGGATCAGCAACAACTTGCGCTGCACGGTGCGGCGCACGTAGCCGAGGCGGCGGGCGATCTCTTCGTGGTCGCAGCCTTCCAGCTTGAGGGCGGCGATCTGTCGGAGGCGGGGATCTTCGAGCCGGTCGAGGAGCCGCTGGCAGAGGTCTTCCATTTCGGCGGCCAGTTCGGGCTCGGGTTCCCGCCCCACGATCTGTTCGATCGCCCGGCACTCGCAGTCGTCGGCGCCGCACTCGCCGATGGCCGATTCGCCCACCTCGCGGCCAGCCCCCCGCTTGAGACAGAAATGCCGCCGGTGCAGGTCGGCCACGCGGCGGTTGGTGAGCATGAGGAGCACCTGCCAGAGATCGTAGCGGTTGGCAAGCTGCGGGAAGGAGCCCTGGCGGATCTGCTCGAAAAAGTTGGCCAGCACGGTGTGGGCAACGTCCTCCTCGTCGGCCATCCGCCGGGGCGTGCCGTTCATCCTCTTGCGGGCCTGCTCGGCAAGCTGCTGGAGATAGCGCTCATACAAGCGCTGGGCGGCCTGCTGGTCGTCGTCGGCCCGAACCTGCTCGATCCAGCGGCTTACGGACGCAAGGTCCTCCATTCGTGATTGCTCCGTGGGAGAGCCCGAGACATCAAGAATCGCCCCCCGGCGAGGGGCCTGATAGTTCTTCATCGTAACTCGGCACACGGGGGGGAACAAGCGCGGGTTATTTATGTCGGTCCGGGCAGGCATAAAACGACCTTGAGAAAAAAATGAAAATGCGTGTCACATCGCCTGCGCGGTTTGCGAGTTATTCAGTAGGCGAATCGTTCGCCGCGGGAGGGGCAGTTTCCTCCGGCGACGTCGCTTGTCGGCGGAAAGCCGCGGCGGACGACCCCTGGTTTGGGGGACGAGAACGAGTGGTTCGCTTCACAGCACGTCAGAACGGTTACCGATGAGTGTGATTTTGTCAGCCGCGGCTGAATTAAAACATTTTTTCGATTGTCTTTGTCAGGATTGGCCACTCGGCGGCCTATAGGGAGGTAGGAAGCTGTTTTTCACAAGCGACCCCACGGGCAATGCCGAGCAATTCCGGCTCATTTGTGGGGTCTCAGTCACAACCGAGCATCGAGGAGTTGAGCATGAGATTCTGGTCTGGACTGGCGGGGGTTGCGGTTTGTGCGGCGTTTGTTTCGGGCGTGTCGGGCGACGTGTTCAACATGCCCGTCGGGCTGACAAGCCTGGAATTCGTCGAGGTGGGAAACCCCGGCAATGGGGCCGATACCACGGGCTTCGGCGCGGTGGGCTATACCTACAACATCGGCAAGTACGAGGTGACGGCGGGGCAGTATACCGAGTTTCTCAATGCGGTGGCGGCGACGGATACTCACGGGCTGTATTACTACAAGATGGCAGACATCAATTCTGAGAGCGTCGGCATCGTACGAAACGGCTCGTCGGGAAGCTTCACCTATGAGGTGGCCCCAGGGTGCGCCAATAGACCTGTTCATTTTGTGAGTTTTTGGGACGCCGCGAGGTTCTGCAACTGGCTCCACAACGGTCAGGGTGGTCCTGAGACGACCGAGAGCGGAGCGTACATCAACATTGGTGATCAGGCCACGTTCGCACGTCAAGCCGGCGCCAAGTTCTTCATCCCCAGTGAGGACGAATGGTACAAGGCCGCTTACTACAAGGGCGGCGGAACAGATACCGGATACTGGCTGTATCCCACTCAAAGCGACACTGATCCCGGGCGGGATCTGAACGACATCTCCGGCAACAATGCAAATTACAAAGGGGATCCATACCCCATCCAGTCGCCGTATAAGACGACCGTCGTGGGTGAATTCCAGGATTCCGGCAGTGCCTATGGAACCTTCGACCAGGGAGGCAACGTCTGGGAGTGGAACGAAGCAGTGGTCAGTTCGTCGCGTGGTTTGCGAGGCGGGTCCTTCGCTCACTCCTTGTTCAATGTCGAGTCGAACTTCCGCTTCGATCACCCCGCCACCGGCTATGATTCGCTCCGCGAGTATCGGTCTGTCGGCTTCCGCGTCGCAAGCGCCGCGCCCGTCCCCGAACCGGCCAGCCTGGCCATTTGGGCCTGCGGGGGGCTGGGGGCGCTGGTGCTGAGAAGGCGGCGGAGGTAGGAACTAAAATCTTGCCTATTTTACCCACACCCTTCGCGCCGGCGGCTCATGTTGCCGGCGCGATTTGTTTTCTTGGCTCAAACGGTCGCCGGCGAAAGTTTCACGGGGAATCGCTGTCACGTTTCCTGCGCCGTTTGCGAGTAATCCAATAGGGAAGCCGCGAGCCGCGGACGGGGCAGTCTCCCTCGATGATACCACTCTTTGGGGGAAAGTTGCGAGCGACGCCTCCGATAGGAGCGTGTACGGAATTTTGTGCTCGTGATCGGCCGGAAGGGGACAGTCCCATTTTTGCGGCATCCTGCCACAAAAATCGGGACAGTCCCCCAATCGTGCCGGTCGGAGAAATGGTTGGCTTCCAAGCATCAGACGCCCCGAGCCGGACCAGGCAAAGTGATGGACCCCACGATCGAGTCGACCCGATTCGGCCAGTATTGCATCAACGTCTATCGGCTGGGCGACAGTTGCTATCTCGTATGCGGGCGGCAGGGGGCCGCGGAGTCTTGCTTCACGCAGGCGGTGTTCCGCGATTGTCGCCGGCCGCAGGGCAACCTGATTCACACCCTGCAGCAGCACCTGCGCCGGTTCGAAGAGTCGAACGACTTTCAGGATTGGCACCGGCAGATCTATCGGGCGTCGTGGGATCCGGCGAACTCGCGCTGCCCGCTGTGTTTCGTCGCCTGCGGGCAAGCGGCCAAGGAGCTTCGCAAGCTGATGGGGCCCGACTACGATCGGTTTCTCGCGGCGTCGCTGGAGATCAGCGTGCAGCATGCTTCACAGCGAAACGAGTGTGAAGCGCTTGGCCAGGCGGGCCAGGGTGGTGTCGGCCAGGTATTGGCGGACGTGTGAGTGGACGGCATGGACGAGTTCGCCGACGAGGCAGTCGGCACCGTCGCACACCTGCTGCCGAAGCAGGCACTCGGCATCGCCAAGGGGGCCTTCGACCGCCTCGAAGAGCTGGAGCAGGGTGATATCTTCGGGAGCCAGGGCCAGGGTGAAGCCGCCGTGGGGCCCGCGGGTCGATTGGACGATGCCGGCCCGGACGAGTTGCTGCATGACCTTGGCCAGATGATGCCCGGAGACCTGGAGGGCGGCGGCGATTTCCTGATTTGCGATGCGACCATCGGTCTGCCGGGCCAGGAGGGCGGCCGCGTGGAGGGCGAGGGAGGCGGGTTCGGAGATGCGGATCAGATTTCCCACGTCGGGACCTCGAGACTCATCGGGCGGATTTGGCGTGGTGATTGCCTGAATGATAGAAAGCAGGACGTGGCGAGGGTATCGCGCGAACGGCTCGGCGTCTTGTGAATGCTGTGAAATACCCAGGAATCCGGGGAGAATTTTGTCCCATGTAACTTGTTTTCGCAAAAAGAGATATGGCGAGAGACAAGGATCTTGGCAAGGCAGATGCCGGAAACCGGATTGACTTGCGGGACAATTCTGGTAGAAATGTTCTTAAATACGATATTGAGTGTCAGTATCACTATGAGACCGCATCACGAACCCGCCGAAGAACCGCTTGTCGAAGTCGAGCCTGCGCAGCTCTGGCTGCGGCAGCGCCGGTTGCAGGTGCGATCGCGATCGGCGGAGGATGCTGCCTGCACGTGCCAAGGCGCAACCAACCAAGCAGCGAACCAAGGCCTGCCCGCCGCTTGCCAGGCGATCGATTCGGCCGACCTGCTGGCGGGGCGCCGGGAAGTGCAGATCGTTCATGCGGGCGAGACCTACCGGCTGCTGGTGACCCGGAACAACAAACTGATTCTGCAAAAGTAAGCCAGCCAGGCGCCCGATGTCCTGCGGGACACGCGGGCCTCCCAGCCAGCCTCGCGTCGCGTTTCTGCGAGCCGCCGACAGATTTTCAGAGGGTATCGTTCCCTGGTCGCGTCGGCGGTTCCATCTCGAACCTCTTGGCTGGGAGTGCCTCTTATGAAGCGTCACTATCGTGCTTTCACTCTAATCGAACTGTTGGTGGTCATCGCGATCATCGGAATTCTGATCGCCCTGCTCTTGCCGGCGGTTCAGTCCGCCCGGGAGGCGGCTCGAAGAACGAGCTGCACCAACAATCTGCGTCAATGCGTGTTGGCGCTGCACAACTACCACGACACGCACCGCCGGTTTCCCGGCTTGGGGGCCGACGCGAAGGCGAGCTTCTCGGTTCAAGCCAGGCTGTTGCCCTACGCGGAGCAATCGAATCTGCAAGAGCTGGTCGACTTTGAACAGCCGCTATTTGTCGGCGGGCACGGATTCGGCACGCTGAACGCGGCCCAAGTGGTTGCAGCGCGAACGGTCGTACCGATGTTCCGCTGCCCGAGCGACGGCGGCGAAGACCTGTTCACCGGTTACGGCGCCAGCGCGGAGCAGCCGCTCGCCGGCGGCAACGTCATGGTGTGCATCGGCTCAGGGCGAGGAACCAACTACGACGTTCGCTACCGCACGGACGGGCTGTTCTACTACGACTCGGCGACGGCGCTGCGAAACGTCACCGACGGAACCAGCAACACGGTGGTGATATCGGAAACGCTGCTGGGCAACCAACAGGATACGGGGGAGTTGGTTGACGCCCAGCGTCAAGTGGCGAACGTCTCCTATTCGCCCAACTCGGGATCGCCGGGGCTATCGGGGATCGTGGACGCGGACGTGGCGGCGATCGTGGCGGGCGCCGTCAGTTTTCGGGGTATGCGAGGTTCGGGTTGGATCGTCGGAAAGACATACACCTCGATGTTTCACACCTACCTGCCGCCCAACGCGGACTTCCCGGACATGTATTCGATGGGAATCGGTTATTTTGCCGCTCGCAGCAACCACCCGGGCGGCGTGAACACGGCCTTTGCCGACGGAAGCGTGCGTTTCGTGGCGGAGACGGTCGACCTGGAGACCTGGCGGAACCTGGGTTCTGTATCCGGTGGAGAGGTTCCGGGCGAGTTGTAGTAACTCACTTCCTGACTTCTGTTGCAGTTGAGTCAAGTTCTGGCGACTTGACCTCGGTCCGAGGTGGAACCTCGTTAGAGTCTCAATCTGGAATGGAAATCAAGTATCGCAACGCTATCACGGAGTACAAGGACAAACCGCAATGAAGAGAATCTGCCACGTGCACATCGTACTGTTTTTCGGCGCCTTGTTGAGTCCGGCCGGGCCGGTTCTGGGGGCGGAAGACGCCGCCAGGAAGCCGGGGCTGCTGGTGATCGCTCACGGCTCGCCGAGCCCGGCCTGGAATGAGCCGGTTCTGAAACTGGGTGCGGAGATCGCCCGGACCGCCATGGAAACGAGTCGCTTCGGCGCCGTTCGCACAGCGCTCATGGAATTCAGCGAACCGAGCATTCCGACGGCCGTGGCGGAACTGGAGGCTTTGGGGTGCAGTCGCATTATCGCGGCCCCCCTGTTTGTCATGCCGACCGGCCATACCCACTTCGACGTGCCGGCCGTGCTCGGCTTGTACTCATCTGGCAGGACCGACGTGCATGCCGAAGAACACGGCGGGGTCGTGCGGTGCCGTATTCCCATCACGCTGACGGAAACCATGTCGGAAGACGAACGGCTGCTGCCGCAGTACGCCTTGCAGGAAGTCGAGAAGCTGTCGACATCCTCGCCCGAGGAGGCGATCGTCTTTCTGGCACACGGCGACCCTGATCATGAGCTGCTCTGCGAGCGGGGCATGCGGCGGATTGCCTCCTACTGCTGCGCGCGAACGGGAATCGAGTACGCCGATTGGGCCTACATCGGAGTGGGGCAAGAGTTCGCCTCCAAAGGGCTCCCCGCGATCCGGCGAGCGGCGGAACAGAAGCAACGCGTGCTCGTCGTCGGGCTGTATGTTGCGTCCGACGCTCAGCGCATCCGCGATCGAGCCTTGAAGGCCGACACACGCTCCCATGGGGAGCGAGAGGCCGACATCTCCGGCAGCGAGATCCTGTTTTCGAAGGAAGGGATCGTTTCCTGCCCGCTTGTCGTGGAGTGGGTTGTCGAAACCGCCTGCGAGGCGCTGGAGAAGTCCAGCGAGTAGGATTGGGGCGTTGCCGCCGCGGGCGTCTCCTCGCATCGAAGCGGTCCGATCACCGCGATCACAACTTCAGAACTTCAAAGTTCTCCGCACGAACTGGCGACTGATCTTCAGGCTCTCGCGCAAGGGGCGCGTAAGCTTGAGATCGCGAGGATGGGCCAGTTCAATCACGGCGTGGCCTCGGAAGTCGATCTGGATGAGGGCGTCGCGGACGGCGGCGTAGTCCATGTCGCCCTCACCCATGGCTTCGACCCAGGTCTTGTCCTGTTTCTGGTCGCGGAGGTGCAGGAAGACGATACGATCGCCGAACTGGCGGAGAAACTCGACGGGATCGACGCCGGCCTGGACGAGCCAGTCGAGGTCGGGACCGAGCCTGGCGTCGGGGATTCGCGCCAGCGTGCCGCGCAGGTCATGAAGATCGTTTTCGACCTCGTATTTGTGGTTGTGAAGATTGAGGACGACACCTTTGGACTCTGCGATTGCGATGATCTTCTTGAGGAGGTCGGCCTGCGCGTCGAGTTCTTCTTCGGTTTTCGGATGTCCCGCCGAACCGACCGAGGTGCCGAACGTCGTGCCCCCCAGGGCCGCCAGGCGAGCGATAACCTTCTCGGCATCTTCGAGGATAGCTGCGTGTTGCTTGCGGTCCCACATGGCTGCGCCGAAGGACGTACCGAGGACCGGCAGTTCGTGCTTCCGGGCGAGGTCACCGATTCGCTGGACGGCGTCATCCGGCAACAGAGCGGTGTGCATCAGTTCGATGCCGTCCATCCCGGCGTACTTCATGTCGGCGAAGATTGTGTCCAGGATCGGCGTGATGTCGTGTTGCGGCTGGGTGGCGGCGTAGACCCAAGGGTGGGCCCCGACGGTGACCTTTCGCGACGTTTCGTCTGCTGCATGGGACGCGTGGGCAAACAGACCGTGGGTACCGGCGGCCAGCACGGCACCGGCGGCATGACGGAGGAGGTCTCTTCGGGACAAGGATTCTCTGGACACTTCGTCGGTGAACACGGCTCTCTCCCTCAATTTCGGTTGTCGGCGGTCGATGGCTGGCCGCATCATACCGCGCATGGGACGCGCAATCGAACCGCAGGCAAAAAATAAGCCCCTCCGGCGCTGGACGGGAGGGGCTTTTCTTGTCGGTACGTTGGAAGGTATTCGTCAAGCCGAAAGAGTTCGGCTCGCTACTACTTCTTCTCTTCAGGCTTGGGAGCTTCGGCTTTCGGTGCGTCTGCCTTGGGGGCAGGCGGAGCAGCCTTCTCCTCAGCCTTGGGAGGCTCGGGTTTCTTTGGAGCGGGCGGAGCCGGCTTCTCCTCGGCCTTGGGAGCGGGTGCCGCAGGCTTCGCTTCGGCCTTGGGGGCCTCAGCCTTGGGGGGCTCGGGCTTCTTGGGAGCGGGCGGAGCCGGTTTCTCTTCGGCCTTGGGGGCTTCGGGCTTCTTGGCTTCGGGCTTGGGCTCTTCCTTCTTGGGGGCCGCCGGTTTCTCGGCGGGCTTCTCGGCATCGGCCTTCTTGGCCTCAGGCTTCGGCGCATCCTTCTTCGGTGCCGCCTCTACCTTCTTGGGCTCGGCAGGCTTCTTCGCCTCCGGCTTGGGAGCCGGAGCCGGTTTGGGGGCCGGAGCCGGTTTGACTTCGGGCTTCTTGGCCGGCGCAGGGGGCGCGGGCGGGACCGCCTTCTTGGGAGCGGGGGCCGGTTTGGGCTCGACCGCGGGGGCTACAGCCTCTTCGGCAGCCGGGGCACAGCATGCCGGTTGGCATGGCCTGCAGCAGATCGGCTTGCAGAAGATCGGCTTGCAGCAAACTGGTTTGCAGCAAATCGGCTTGCAGCACCGCGGAGCGCAGCGCCCGAACAGGCCGCGTGCTTCCGCCGTCTCGGAGACAACGAGTGCCGTTGCCATCAAGACGGCCAGCGTCACGATCAGTCGTCGCATGGACTCATCCTCCTAAGTAGTGGAACAAAGGGTGTTTAGTGTGTTTGTGCCGGACTTGTGCGCATGGTACGCGCATGTTTGTGAAGGTTGGGTTGCGGGCTTGCCCCGCCTTGGGGAGAACAGCCACCCGTTGCTGTGGGCTTCGTGCCGCAGGTCACCTGAAAACATCGCAAGGTGGGAGCGGTAGGTGGCGGCTCATCAATTACGAGCAGAACGAGGCGACGTCTCCACGCCGCCGAATGCTCAGGGGTGTGGTCAACTCTATATATCCAACCTAGTCTACCCGAAGTGCCAATGCAACCATTCTTGTGAACAGAAAAAGGGAAAGACACATCCAGAGTGCGTGTGCGCAAGGTGTTACGAGAAATGGGTCTACGTCCCAGTCTCTGGCTCCCAGTGGGGTCTGCGGAAGGTTGAATTCCATCCTATTTGGGGGATCGTCAGAATCGCCAAACAGGGACCCCGCTGGCACGTGGTGTCATTTTGGGCGATATTGGGCGGTTCGGGCTTTGTGTTCTTTGGCAGGCGGACGAAAAAAATCTACCAGTTGGACGCTCTAGGGTCGGCCCAATGAAGTTTCACGCGACGACGATTTTGGCTGTGAGGCGCGGAGGTGCGGTTGCCATCGGCGGTGACGGGCAAGTCAGCCTCGGCAACACGATCATGAAAGCGGATGCAACGAAAATCCGCCGACTGGCGGAGGGGAAGGTGATGGTCGGATTCGCTGGTTCGGCGGCCGACTCGTTTGCCTTGCTGGAACGGTTCGAAGCGAAGCTGAAGGATCACCCGTCGAATCTTCCCAGGGCGGCGACGGAGTTGGCGAAGGAATGGCGCACGGATCGCGCCTTGCGACGACTGGAGGCGATGCTGATTGCCTTGGACGCACGGCACACGCTGCTGTTATCGGGGAGCGGCGACGTGATCCAACCGGCGGACGGGATCGTCGGCATCGGATCGGGCGGCAACTACGCGGTGGCCGCCGCACGGGCCTTGGCGGGTCATAGCGACCTGGGAGCCGCCGAGATCGTCCGCGCGTCGTTGGAGATTGCCGCAGGGATCGACGTCTACACGAATACGAACATCACCGTGGAGGAACTGGCGTGCGAGACCTAACGCCGCGAAAGATCGTTGTCGAACTGGATCGATACATTGTGGGACAGAACGAGGCCAAGCGCGCGGTGGCCGTCGCCGTGCGGAATCGCTGGCGTCGGCAGCAGCTTTCGGAAGAGATGCGTCCCGAGGTCGCCCCGAAGAACATCATGATGATCGGTCCGACGGGCGTGGGCAAGACGGAGATTGCCCGGCGGCTCGCGAAGCTGACGGGTGCACCGTTCATCAAGGTCGAAGCGACGAAGTACACGGAGGTCGGGTATTACGGGCGCGACGTGGAGAGCATGGTTCGAGAACTGGTGGAGAACGCCATCGGCCTGGTTCGCGAAGCAGAGCGTGCGGGGGTGGAAGAAGAAGCGAAGCGGCGCGCGCAGGAACGGCTGCTCGACATGCTGGTTCCGGCTCCGGCCTTCGACTCGCCGGGTGAGGGAGAATCGGTGCAGCAGCGTCACGAACGGACGCGGGAGAAGTTTCGCGCGATGCTGGTTGCCGGCGAATTGGAGGAGCGCCGGGTCGAATTGACCACCGAGCAGAAGATCATGCCGATGATGCTCACGGGGAGCGGCATGGAGCAGATGGACCTGGACTTGCAAGGGATGTTCGAGAAGATCCTTCCGAAGAACACGTCGAGGCGGGAACTGCCGGTGAAGGAAGCGAGGAAGGTGCTGTTCGAACAGGAGGTCGACGCGTTGATCAACAAGGACGACGTTCAGGCGGCGGCGATCGAACTGGCCGAGGACACAGGTATTATCTTCATCGACGAACTCGACAAGGTAGTGGCCAGCGAACAGACGCACGGAGCGGACGTGTCGCGTCAGGGCGTGCAGCGTGATTTGCTGCCGATTGTGGAAGGGACGACGGTTCAAACGCGGTACGGATTCGTGAAGACGGACCACATCCTGTTCATTGCGGCCGGCGCGTTCCATCGCTCGAAGCCGAGCGATCTGATGCCCGAGCTGCAGGGGCGTTTTCCGATCCGCGTGGAACTCAAGGACCTGACGAAGGACGATTTCGTCCGCATTCTCAAGGAACCGAAGAACTCTCTTACCCGGCAGTACGAAGCGTTGCTCGATACCGAGGACGTGAAACTGGTGTTCGAGGAGGACGCCGTCGAGGCCTTGGCCGACTACGCTTTCAAGGTCAACCAGACGTCGCAGAACATTGGGGCGAGGCGGCTTTACACGATCATGGAGCGGCTTCTGGAAGAACTCAGTTTCGAGGCGCCGGAAATGAACATCGGCCGGGTCGTCATCAACGGGGCCTACGTATCGCAGCGGTTGGACGAGGTGGCTCAGGACGAGGATTTGAGCAAGTTCATACTGTAGAGGGGCCGACAGGGCACCGACCTCATCATGACGGGTGCCCGAGCAAGGCGAAGACGACCCCCATGTAGATGACAATCCCCAGGACGTCGATAATACCCGCGACAAAGGGATTGCTCATCAAGGCCGGATCGAGGCCGAGGCGGCGGAAGAGGAGGGGCAGGACCGAGCCGATCAAGGTGCCGCTAACGACGACGAGAACGAGTGTGATCGGCAAGACCGTTGCCTCAAAGGCGGAGACTTCTCTCAGCGACCATGCGCAGAAGAAGCCGAATACGGCCAGGAGTCCGCCCAGCAGGAGCCCCATGGCAAACTCGCGTCGGACGACGCGCCACCAGTCGGCGACGGTGATGTCGTTCGTCGACAATGCCGTGATGACCAAAGCGGCCGACTGGTTACCCGAATTGCCGCCGGTGGAGATCACCAGGGGAATGAAGGGCATCAGCCAGGGAATGGCGGCGAGGATACCTTCATAACGGCGAATGACGACCGCGGTGACGATGGCACCGAAGAACAGGATCGTGAGCCAGATGGCTCGTTTTTTGGTGAGTTCGTAGAGCGACGCATCGAGGTAGTTTTCCTTGAGGGGGCCGACCGCCGCTGCAAGATAGGCGTCTTCGACCGCCTCTTCGGCGATCACGTCGATGACGTCGTCGTGGGTGATGATGCCGAGCATGCGGTGCTCGTCGTCGACGACGGGGATGGCCAGCAGGTCGTACTTGGCCACCTTGGCCGCGACCTCTTCCTGGTCCTCCGACACATTCACGGTGAGCAGATCCCTCTCCATGATCTCGCCGACGGGCCGATCGGGGAATCGCGTGGCCGACAGCAGTTCTCGTGCGGAAACCAGCCCGTGCAGGTGTCCCTCGTCGTCGAGGACGTAGATGTAGTAGATGGTTTCGAGCTGTTCGGCCTGACGGGCGATCTGATCGAGTGCCTGTTTGACGGGCGTGGATTCGCTGACCCGGGCGAACTCGGTCGTCATGACCGCGCCGGCCGTATCCTCGGGGTAGGCCTGGAGACGCTGGATGTCGCGCCGCTCCTCGGCCGGCACGAGCGAGAGGACTTCCTCGACCAACTCCGGGGCCATTTCCTGCAAGAGGTCGACGCGATCGTCCGGCGGCATTTCGCCGATCAATTTGGCCGCCTCCTCGCGATCCAGTGATTCGAGGATCTTGACCTGAAGCTCCTCCGGAAAGAAGCAGAATATCTCCCGGCGGAGGTAGTCTTCGGCATGGCGGATGACGTTCCAGGATTCCTCCGCGGTGAGGCCGTCCATGAATTCGACGGTTCTGGCCGGATGCAAAGCTCCACAGAACTCGCGCAAGCCTGCGACGTCGTTTTCGGCCAACATTTCGCGGAGTTCGGGAAGGTAGAGCGGATTAGGCATGGTCTCGCCTCGTGAGGAATACGACTCGCGTCGGGCAACACAACGCTCCCATTAGGCAAGTCTAGCATCTGGGACACGAGGGGCGCAAGGCCCGGGAGACCGTCGGGACGAGTCGTTCGCCTGCCTTACGAAGCGATCTGCCACGGATCGACAAGGGAAGAGGAAACGAGCGGACGCCGGAAGAAGCTCTGAAGGATTTCCGGGAAGGCCGCGAAGTGAAGGTGAATCAGGCTGCCGACGACGCAGCGGCACCCGATGAGGTCGGGCCGGCAACAGGAATCGTGAGGGGCGTCGAGACGGCATCCGGGGGCCTCGAATCGCCATCGGCCGGAGCGGTACCCGCGAAGACGGGAGCCTTGGGGAGCGAGCCAATTGTCTTGGGCAACGACAACTTCCATAGGCTCGGGGGCAGGGTTGCCTGTCTGGAACCGCGCCACCGCGGGCAGGATACCGCACATTCGCTGCGTTTCCCCGTCGGGATACTCGATCGCCTGGCTCAGGTAGGCTGCTCCTCCAACCTCTCCGTAGATTCGTCCTCCGTGGGCGACATGGCTGCGCAGTGCCGATTTCATGCAGTGATTCTCGGCGAGTGCATGGGCGAAGGATTCCGGTCGGCCGCATCCAAGATAGACGATCTCCGTGCCGGGCGGCAGATTCTCGTCGTACAACGGCGAGAAATCGACGACCTGGGCTCCCAGTAGTTCGAGCTGATCGAGCGCGCTGGGGAAGTATCCGAAGAATGCTTCGTCGTAGGCGACGGCAATCGTCGGCTTCCAGGCGGGGAGATCGTGGATTTCACAGGGCGAGTCGACGCTCAACGCGGCGGCCCCGCCGACAAGCCGGGCAAACAAGTCCGGTCGCCAGTGTACGCCAGAGCCGGCAACCAGTTGTTCGCAGAGGTCTTTCGGGATGCTGCTTCCGGGAGCGAGCGAGGCAATGCGGTTGCGCGCCGATTCCGTGTTCTCCAGGGCGCCCACGACCGGCAGGCCCCAGAGAGTCTCAATGTCGGTGATCATTCCGTCCAAGGTGCGGCGGTGCGGCACATGATCGAGGAACACGGCATCGACGTTCGGACGCTTCGGAAGACCTCGCCGGTCAATCAAGGCGACGTCCACGACGGCGAGTCGCGGCAGATCGAGCCATTTGCAGAGCGTATTCAGGTTTCCGCCGGCAAGGTGTTCGTCGGGCCGGACTTCGAACCGGCCGATAACGGCCGCCAGATCCGCACCAGTCATGGAACGAAGCAAGAGATCGCGGCAGAGTTCCCGCGACATGATCCAACTATCGAGATACCGTGCAGGGAGCCCGGTGATTGCCTGCGAAGCCCACTGCCCAGACAAACTGGCCTGTGCGGCAAAACACTGGGTCTGGATACCGTTTCGGCGCAGCATGTCCAGCAGGGCGATCAGGACGGCTTGCGAATCGGCGTCCTCTTGAATTGTCCCGATCGCAAGGCGTGGTAGGCTTGGCATCCTGGTCTGCTTGAAAAGGTCGACGGGCACGAGACAGGTAGACTCCTGCGGAATTCTCCCGGCAAGTTGCGGGAAGTCAACCATATTACGCGGCAAAATGGCGAATTGGCCGAAGTCCGCGTCTTCAGATCGCGTACCCTGGCGAAAGAACCCGGAGTTTGGGCGGCCTCGCGTCGACAGGCCTCAATTGCTGTCGACGCCAGGCGCCGGCGGGACCAAGCGACGGCGGATCACTTGGATTTTAGGATAACCGTGCGCGAGCCGGTCTCGGAGAAGACTTCGAGGGCAATCCCGTCGCTCAGAGAAGCGTTTTTCATGGCTTCCGCGAAATCGGCCACGCCGGTAACCGCCTTGCTGTCGACTTCAACGATGAGCATCCCATCGGTCAGGCCTTCGCGTCCCGCCGGTCGGCTCTTGTCGACACTCATGATCAGGGCGCCCTTCTTGCCTTCGAAGCCGAGTTGTTCGGCCATGTAATCGCTCAGATCCATGACGGTGAGCCCAAGCTTGTCGTCGCTGAAGAACTTGGGCGTGGGAGCCAGAACCCGTGCGGCTCTGCCGAAGTCCTCGGGCATGGCTTCGACGACCACCTGCAGGTCCAGCAGTTTTCCGCCACGCATCACCTTGAGTTTGTGTTCCGAGTCTGCTCCGGAACGTTCCACGATCTCCTGAAGGTCGGCAACTTGCTGCATGGCGTGCCCGTCAAAGGAGAGAACGACGTCGTCTTTGCGAAGTCCGCCGCGAGCGGCCGGAGAATCGTCGATCACCCCTTCGATCACGACGCCCTGATTCGGCGCGACCCCCAACTCCTCGCCGCGTGTGGGTGTGACGGGGCCGATTCTGACGCCGAGATAAGCTCGGCGCACGCTGCCGCCCTCCGTCAGTTGCGGAATCACCCACTTGGCAAGATTGATAGGAATCGCGAAACCGATGCCCTGGTAGCCGCCACTGCGAGAGAAGATCGCCGTATTGATACCCACGACTTCGCCGGCCAGATTGACCAAGGGCCCGCCGGAATTGCCCGGATTGATGGCCGCATCGGTTTGCAGGAATCGGGCACGTTCGACGGACCCCAGGGAACGTCCCTTGGCGCTGATGATTCCGGCGCTGACGGTCTGCTCCAACTCGAAAGGGTTACCGACAGCGATGACCCAGTCGCCGATATCGAGCTTGTCGGAGTCGCCCAGCTTGGCGATCGGCAGGGAGCCGTCGGATTCGAATCGGAGCACGGCCAAGTCGGTCTGAGGGTCGGTCTTGATCTCGGTGACCGGGCGTCGGCGACCGTCGGACAAATCGATGGTCACTTCGTCGGCCCCTTCGACAACATGGTTGTTGGTGAGGACCAGTCCGTCGCCGATGACGACTCCCGATCCCATGCCAGGAAGCGGAACGTCGGGGCGCCCGCGGCGGGGAACATCGCCGAAGAGGTCTTCGAGCGGATTGCCGCCTAGTCCGCCCAGATTGCTTGAGCGAGTTGTGGTACGGACCGTGACGACGGTGGGAATGACGGATTTTGCCGCAGCACGGAAGGCACGCGAGAGACTGTTTGCCTGGGCGATCGCCTGCTGATCTTCCTCTGCCGGAGCCTGCCCGAGGCAGGGCCGGCTGCAGATCGCAGCGGCCAGCATCACGGCGGTTATGCCTGGAATTGCCATCCAGCGTCTCGATATTGGCAGGACCCACTTCTTCATCATTCACCTCTTCTGGAACGGGATCGCTGCAAGTCCACCCAATCGGGGCTACAGGTCGATCCGATATGGCTTCTGACGGACGAGCGACAGGCTCGGATGTTCAGCGTTGTATGCAGAATTGTGGCGATGAAAGACACGCCAGGCAAGACCGAATCAACTCTACTCCCCGTTTGAGGGAAAGTGTGCTCCGGCCGCACGCGTTGACAAAAACCACATCCCCGGTTAGGTTTAGAGTGATTGTTACAGCAGACGATTGCCGGTTGAGCGACTCCAGCGACCTGGAGAGGATTCGGCGGTTGCCTGTCTCTGTGCCCCAAGGAACGGGCGAGGCCCGAAACCGGTTTATTGTTTCCTGTATCTCGATGAAATCACTTGGGAATCGTGGCCATGGCGGATAGTGCCAGAGCCGACGAATCGAACAATGTGCTCGATCAGATGGCGGCTTGTCAGGAACGTTTGGAGTATCGATTCAAGGATCAGGAACTCCTGCGAGCAGCCTTGACCCATGCTTCGGGGGCCGAGCATCGCCTGGCGTCGAACGAGCGGTTGGAGTTTCTCGGGGACGCGATTCTGGGCGCCATCGTTTGCGAGTTGCTGTACCGCCAGTATCCGGATTATCTGGAAGGCGATCTGACGAAGATCAAGTCGGTGGTGGTCAGCCGTCAGACATGTGCGCGAATCAGCGCGGCGCTGGGGCTCGAGGAGGTTCTCATTCTCGGAAAAGGCATGACGACCCACCCGTCAATTCCTTCGTCTTTGCTCGCCGACGTGTTTGAGTCGCTCATCGCGGCGGTTTACTTGGACGGCGGGAGTGAAGCGGCGCGGCAGTTTGTCGTTCGCCATATCGAGCCCGAGATTGAAGCGACCGTGGATGGCGCCACGGGAGGAAACTACAAATCGCTCTTGCAGCAGTTGGCTCAACGCGAACACGGCACGACCCCCACGTATCAATTGCTGGACGAGAAGGGACCGGATCACAGCAAGTGCTTCAAGATCTGCGCTCAGGTGGGCAGAAGGCGTTATCAGGCAGCGTGGGGGCGCAATAAGAAAGAGGCTGAGCAGCGAGCCGCACGCAACGCGCTGAGTCAGTTGACCGAGGAGCCCCCGCCGTTCCCGGCGGACTGAGCGATCTTCCATGGAACGAAAAGCCGTTGCCCTGTTCTCGGGCGGTCTCGACAGCATGCTGGCGATTCGGATCCTTCAAGAGCAAGGGTTCGAGGTGGAAGCCCTGAATATCCGCACGACGTTCGACTGTTGCCGCGTGCCGGCGGCCCAGGCCACGTCGGACTTGGGAGTCCGAGTCACCGTGCTGAGCGTCGGAGACGACTACCTGGACATTCTGCGGAATCCTCGCCACGGTTATGGAAAGGCTTTCAATCCGTGCGTCGACTGTCGCGGTTACATGGGCCGCATGGCCAGGCAGTTGATGGAGGAGATCGGAGCTTGCGTGGTGATTACGGGCGAACTGCTCGGCCAACGTCCGAACAGTCAGAAGCGTCCTCAGTTGGACATCGTGGCTCGCGAGGCCGGGCTGCAGGGGCGATTGCTTCGCCCGCTGTCGGCGAAGCTTCTTCCTCCAACGATTCCCGAGACGGAAGGACTCATCGATCGCGAGCGGCTTTACGACTTCACGGGTCGCAGCCGCAAGCCGCTGATCGAACTGGCCCAGCGTTTCGGTATCGCCGAGATCCCGGCGCCTTCTACAGGTTGCGCTCTGACGGAGAAGACCTTCGCGCCTCGCGTTCGGGATTTGTTGACCCGGCACCCCGGCGCCGATCGATGGGATTTTGAGTTGCTCAACGCGGGCCGGCACTTTCGATTCCGCGGGGGCATCAAGATTGTCGTGGGCCGCAATGAGCAAGAGAACGCAACTCTCCAGGGCTTCTTTCGGGGGCGAGGAACTCGCGACGCCGCCTTGATCGAGCCGGAGAACTTCGTCGGTCCCGTCGGCCTGATCGTGGGCCGTGCCGATGAAGAATCGACCGCGTTGGCCGGCGCGTTGCTGATCCGTTACACGCGTCAATGCGATCCCTCGAACGCGGTGATTCGCGTGTTCAGCGACGGGGAAGAACGGGTGTGCCAGGCTTGGCCCGGCGACACGGAGGCGGGCGTGGAACGGCTCTGCTAGTCGCCTGTGGCCCAAGAAAACAGAAACGCCCGACCGGAAGCGGCGGGCGTCCCTTTCTCGTCGGAGCTAAGAAGGGCCCAAGAAGCCCCTTCGGGGCGAAGCCAAAGCTTCGCGTCGACCCTACTTCTTCTTGCGGGCGGTCTTCTTCTTGGCCGCCTTCTTGGCTGCCTTCTTCTTCGGGGCAGCTTTCTTCTTGGTTGCCTTCTTGACGGCCTTCTTGGCTGCCTTCTTCTTCGGAGCAGCTTTCTTCTTAGTTGCCTTCTTCTTGGCCACCTTACGTCCTCCTAACTAGATTACGGGCGAGCTCCTTGCCGAGCGTCGGGCTGGGGTCCGATAGCCGGCAGATCGGTCGCCGCAGAAACAAGACAACGAGTCTCTATACCTCCCATCGCAACAACCATCTTGCGTCACGATGAGTCGAGGTCTCGGTAAGCCGGAAGCGGAAGAGCGAATCTGAATCGTTGTTGTCCGTTAACAAATGCTTCCGGTTCGTTTGAGTTTTTGAATGAATCCTTCTTCGCTAAGAACTCTCCCAGTGATGTGAAGCTGTCTTTCAGTTCCTACTTCATTCACTCGGTTGAATGCGATGATCGAAGGGCCAGCAGCGCTAGCACCTCGATTTGCAAATATCCTACCGTCTTTACTAAAACTTGCAAGCACAATTCTTGTCTCTCCGATCAAAAAGTCCTTGCGCACGCGATGCAGCAGCATCTACCCGATGCGCGACGAGGACTTCAAAGACATCGACCGACGTCTCTTCGCCACTCGTTCGCGAAGTGTTTCGAATACGATGGCCGACCCGACCTTCGTGGTTGTTCGTCGGCAGTTTCTCTTGTTCCTCGCACATGAAGTGAAGTTATCATTCGTGCAGACCTCCCGAGACGAGCCGCCGGACTCTGCAAACTTGACGTCACCGATTGCGGCACGTCGTTCGACGTCGTCGTGTTCCCGGCATCTTCGAACGAGGATCCCGCGTGGTTTTCGCCGTGATGCAACGACTGCACCGGCCGTCTTTTCGTTGCCGCAACTCATTGAGAATTCAGAACTTAGTTGTGCACTATGCCGCATCTACGGAACGAAGCGAAACATGCAGGGAACGTCTCCCGAGAGCCTCGTAGCGCAGGTCGTTTGAGTGCGAATGTTCCTGGAGAGAGACGGCTGGAAGGTCGTTCTGCACGTAGCGGTCCGCCGAATGGCGAAACTGTTCTGAAGTTCCTCGCACAAACGCACATTGGTGTGTTATAACATGACATGAACATGCTATATACTCACGACAGGCAACGACGGCGCGCCGCCGTCCGGAACGCGCGTTGCCGTGCAACGTCGGCGCTATGGTTTGCACGGCATGCGAAGACGCTTCTCTCAGGGAATAATCGCCGGAAAAATTTTCCGAAAATTTTTTCCGACAAGTCTTCCGATACACCTGTCAGATGCGTCTTTTGCTGTCTTGGGATAACGCACACGAACAAGCGTGACATCCTTCGACATCGCATCGATGTGTCCTGTGACGGCAAACTCGAGTACTGCGCAGCCCCCGTTGTGGAACGTCGAAGCCGACGTGGAAGATCGTTCTTGTCGTCGTTGTGACATCGCGACGAGACGGCGAACAACCTCTTCTGGCGAGAATCGCCACATGGCATGTTTGACCGACGGCAGTGAAACAGGCAGACCACAAGCCCAGCAGTAAAAGCTGTTGACATGAAGAGCCACCGCGCTCTGCGCCGAGCACCGTTTGAATCACGACGAGGCCTGAACGTCCGAGTTCATTGCGCCGAACAGGGTCCCGGCGGCTCGGTGAGTGCGTTTGGGATCAATGGGCAACTGGCTGCTTGTGTGGAGATCTTCTTACCGCCCACTCCAGAAAACTCGCGAATCCGAGCGGCTACCCCGAGGTTTTCGTATCGCTTTCGGTATTCCGGGTCTGACTGCTCCGAATGGGGGAGTCAGATACGCCCGGTTGGAGTGCTCAGGGGTTTGCGTTGAGGCCGAGGGCCGGTTATTATCAGTATTTGCTGTTAAATTAAGCCGAGCCAGTGGGGAGACGGAGGGCGCAACGGCAATTGGCAGGCGAGCAAGATACCGCTGTAGAGTGGGCATTGAATTGATAGATCTGCCACATGCAACAAGCACATTCCGTCTTGCGGCATCCCAGCAGTGAATGAGAAAGGCACCATGTCGGAATCGGCAAGGTTTGACCGGGCAAGCATCAGCGGGGCAGGAATGCGTATCGTGCGTCTCCTCGTGGGAGCGCCGCCGCAGACGGTTGCCGACTTGATCGAGGCAACGGGGGTCACGCGAACGGCGGTGACGGAGCAACTCAACGAGTTGGTCGGGGCCGGTTACCTGGAAAAGACGACCGAACGTTTGGAAGGGCGTGGCCGGCCGCGTCACCTCTACGCGGCGACGAACGCTGCCTTGATGCTTCTGTTTGCCAGCAACCAGAGTTTGCTGGTCCCGGCAGTCTGGCGTGCCGTGAACAAGATTTGCGATCGCGCGACAATGGATCGGATCATTGCCGACGTAAGCCGCACGTTGGCGCAACACTATCGTGCGCGGATCACGGCCAAGCGTCCGGAATCGCGGTTGAAGCAACTCATGGATCTGCTGCGAGCTGAGGGAGTCCTGCTTCACGTCGAGGAGACCAAGGACGGCGGCCTGGTCGTGCACAAACGGAGTTGTCCGTTCATCAGCATGTACGAAGAGACGGGCTCCATTTGCTGCGTCGATCTTCGGATGATGAAGGAGGTCGTGGGAGCCGACGTCGTGAAGACGGCCTGCCGGCATCGCGGGGCTCCGTGTTGTTCCTTCGCCATCGCATCGACCAATGGCCGAGGTTCCTGAACCTTTCTCCGTCCGTTGCCTGGCTGCCCGTTACCGACCATGCCGCGTTCCCGCTCCCGCCGTCTGCTGCTTGCCACCCTACCCGTCGTGGGTGTTGCGATTCTTGTTGCCGCGGCGTACGTCGTCGATTGGCTGACCGCCATGCCCGCGGGGCGCACGGCGACCTACGTGGGCCGCGCAAAGTGTGCCGAGTGCCACCAGAAGGAAACGGATCTTTGGCGGGATTCCGACCACGATCTGGCGATGGACCAGGCCACCCCTCAGACGGTTCTGGGTGATTTCGAAAATGCGGAGTTCACGCACATTGCGTTCGACGACCTGATCAAGCTGACTGATACGGAACTCGCCGAGGTCGTGCGCGCCGTGCCGCTCGAGGTATGGACCGTGGCTTTGACCGACGCCCAGGCGGATCTCCGCGGCGCCGTGTTCGCCAAGCTGAGCGAAGAGGCTCGGAGAGAGGCCGCGGCCGCGATCGCCTGGCTCGAAGGAAGCCACGACGCCAGCCTCGCCACCGAGTCGGACAAGGAGCCTTCCCAGCAGGGCGAGGCCGAGTTCCTAGCCGCAGGCCATCGAGTCGTGCGGCCTTGCGACGTGACCGATGCGCAGCAAGCGATCGGCGATGCTGCCCGGCGGTTGGCGCGAGAAGGGCGAATCTCGCTCGATTTTGCCCTCAAATCGAAGATGACTCGCGAGGGCGATCAGTTCTTCATCACGACCGACAACCGACTGGGAGAGATGGAGAAGTTCCCGATCAAGTACGTTTTCGGAGTTCGCCCCTTGCAGCAGTACCTGGTCGAGTTTCCGGACGGCCGGATCCAGTGCCTGCCGATCACCTGGGATACGGAACGGCGGCATTGGTACCACCTCTACCCGAAGGAGCCGATACCGCACGACGACCCGCTGCACTGGACCCGGTCGATGCAGAATTGGAACTATATGTGTGCCGAGTGTCACACGACGAACCTGGAAAAGAACTTCGATCTGGACACGAACACCTACCGTACCACGTGGTCGGAGATCGACGTCAGTTGCGAAACTTGCCACGGTCCCGGAAGCCTGCACGTGGAATTGGCCGAGGGAGACGGGAAGTTCGGATTCTGGGACCGCCGCTACCGGTACGGATTGCCGAATCTGAAGGACGAGAACTCGCGCGTCCAGATCGAGAATTGCGCCCCCTGCCATTCCCGGCGCCGTATCGTCTATCCGAACGATCATTCCAGTCCCAAGTACATGGACTACTACCTTCCCGAGATTCTCGACAACAATCTCTACTACGCAGACGGCCAGGTTCTCGAGGAAGACTACGTCTATGGATCGTTCATCCAGAGCAAGATGTACGACAACAACGTGCGCTGCGCCGATTGCCACGACCCCCATTCGGTGAAGGTGAAGTTCAACGACAATCGGCTTTGCACCCAATGCCACACGAAGGCCCAGTACGACACAGTACTCCATCACTTTCATCCCGATTCGACCAAACCGGGCACGCTTTGCGTGGAGTGTCACATGCCGGACACGAAGTACATGGTGGCCGACCCGCGGCGCGACCACAGTCTGCGCGTGCCCCGCCCGGATCTGACGGTGGCGTTGGGAATCCCCAACGCCTGCAACGGGTGTCACCACGATCGCGGCAAAGGGGAGACGGCCCAGTGGGCGACCGACCAGGTGCGCACCTGGTATGGGGAGAAACGCGGCCAGGAGGACCATTTTGCCTACGGGATCGCGGCCGGGCGAGCCCTTGTTCCTGAAGGGGAGATGAGACTCGCACGAACGGCTCGCGACCCGAACGTCCGCGCCACGGTTCGAGCCAGTGCGGTATCGCTCCTTTCCGGTTACGGCAGCAGCCGCGCGCTTGCAGAAGCCATCCATGCTTTGGAGGATGAGGATCCGCTGGTACGTGCCACGGCCGTCCGCAGCCTTCAGTACGCGCCCGGCCCGGAGCTATTTCGTCGGCTCGCCCCGATGCTGCACGACCCGGTGCGAGCGGTACGCGTGGAGGCAGCTCGCCTGTTGGCCCAGGTACCCCGTTCGGAGTTCAACCAGGAGGACCTCTCGGCTTTCGATGCGGCGTTGGAGGAGTATCGGGTCGGCCAAGGTGCGGTTGCCGACCAGGCCGCCGCCCATCTGAATCTTGCCGTGGTCGACACGAACCTGGCCCAGGCCCATTTCGGTGCGCCGGGTCGTCCGGATCCCAAGTATCTCGCGCTGGCCGAGAAGGAGTATCGAATCGCGCTGCGGATCGAGCCCGACTTCATTCCGGCTCGGATCAATCTGGCGATGTTGTGCGATTCACTCGGCAGAAAGGACGAGGCGGAATCGCTGTTCCGCAAGGTCGTCGAGTTGGATCCGGAGTTGGCCGAGGCCCACTACTCCCTGGGCCTACTCATGGCGGAAGACGAGAGCCGAATGGAGGAGGCGGTTGGATTCCTGGGCCGCGCGGCGGAACTCTCACTCGACAACGCCCGAATTCACTACAACTACGGTCTGGCGCTACAAAAACTCGATCGTTGGGAGGAGTCGGAAAAAGCTCTTCTTAAGTCGGTGCGGATTTCGGGACCGAGCGAAGCGAGTCTTGACGCGCGGTATGCGCTGGCGCTTCTGTACGCGAGACAGGGGCAATGGGACCGTGCGACGGCCTGCGCGGAGCAGCTTGTGCGAATTCAGCCGCATCATCCCCAGTGGCAGCAGTTTCTTGAGAACCTGCGTGCCCAGGTTAGCCGCGAGGCGCCGAGTGGACCGCCAGCTCCCTGAGACGACGTCTTGGCGAGCCTGCCCCGGACGCCCGCCAAGAAATGAAGCACGCGGCGCCTTGCAGGGGAGGACGCCGCGTGCCTGCGGGAGTTGTTCTTTTCGATCGCGTCAGGCGGTGCCGTTGGCACCCGCGGCGGTCGTCTGCATCCGGGATGTGCCGTCGACCCTGAAGCGTGCCACCAGATCGCGGAGCGTAGCGGCTTGGGCTCCCAGTTCCTCGCTGCTGGAGGCCATCTCTTCGCTTCCGGCGGCCGTCTGCTCGGTGACTTCCGTGACGCCCTGAATGGCGCCGGAGACTTCGCGGGCGTTGTTGGCCTGTTCGACGGTTGCCGAAGCGATTTCGGCGATCATGGCGGCGGTCGACTCGACTCCGCTGACGATTTGCTCGAGGGCCTTACCGGTTTCCTCGCTGAGCCGCGATCCTTCCGCCACCCGTTGCGACGACTCCTTGATCAAGCCGGAAATTTCGCCGGCCGCCCGGTTGGAGCGTTCGGCCAGCTTGCGGACCTCGTCGGCCACAACAGCAAAGCCCATACCGTGTTCGCCGGCCCGGGCCGCCTCAATCGCGGCATTCAGGGCCAGCAGGTTGGTCTGGCTGGCAATCTCCGAGATAACCTGGATAATCTCGCTGATCTGCTCGGAACTGGTGCGGATCAGTTCCATGGCCTCGACCGACTTGGCGACGGCGGTGCCGCCGGCTCTTGCCAGCGAGTTGGTGTCGCCGGCGGCCTCATTGGCCTTCTCGGCATTGGTCTTGACCGCGTCGATACTTCGAGCAAGCTCTTCAATCGAAGCGCTCATTTCTTCGACGCTGGCGCCTTGGGTTTGAGCGCCCGTCGCCAGGGTCTGGGAACTTTCGGCGATCACCCGGCTGCCTTCGGTGAATTGGGCGGCGCTTTCGGTGACCTGCCCGATGATTCCCGACAGATCCCGCAACATCCGGTCGATGCCGGCTGCCAGTTCGTCGATCGCCTCGTTGCCGTCGACGGTGACGCGTTTCGTCAAGTCGCCTTCGGCGGCGGCCGCCACGATCTCCAGCAGGCTGTCGACCTTGCGGCGAATTTCTTCAGCCTTCTGCCGGTCCTGCTCGGCACGGTGGCGTTCCTGTTCGGCAAATTCCTCTTTGCGGCGATTCTCTTCCTCCACGCGTTTTCGTTCCACCTCGGCCTGCTCGGCCTCCAATCGGCGTTGTTCTTCGGCCGCACGGCGTTCCAGTTCCGCCCGTTCCTCGCGGGCCTTCTGCTCGCGTTCCGACGCCTCGCGAATGTCGTCGAAGGCCTTTTGGGTATTGGCGATGGACGTATTGATCGCATCGGCCATTTTTCCCAGTTCATCCTTGCTGCGGATGTCGGCCGGCTTGCTGAAGTCCTGGTTGGCCAGGGCGGTGACGCTTTCCACGCAAACGGCGATCGGCTTGGTGATCCGGCGTGCAATGGAGAGTCCGGCAGCGATCAACACCACAGCAGCAATCACGCCGATCCCGACAAACAGGACGGTTCGCTGGAAGGCGGAGTTCTTGACGGCATCCGTGACCGCGAGCACGGAGTCTTTCTTTTGCGCCATCTTGGCTTGCTGCCGGTCGATACGGTCTTTCTTCAGGTTCACGTTGTTCAAGGCGGCTTCGACGGCTGTGGCTTGAGCCTGCTGCAGGCGGTCGATCACGTCGCGCATCACGTTGAACGACTTGTTGGCGGATCCCGTGTCGCTTGCCTTGCGGGCGAACATAAGCTTCTGCGGATCTTTGCTGTTTTCGACGACCTTTCGGGTCGCGTCACGCCACTGCTGAAAGGCCGGGGCAAACGTGGCATAGAGTTCCTTCGTTTCTGCGGTATCGAAGAACTCAGAGGCCGATCTCAGCCGCTGTTCGGCCTGGTCGATGTTCTCCAGATTGGCTGCATCGGCGGCAGCGATCTCTTCGTCCGTGGAAGCGGCGAGTGCCTGTTTCTCAGCGATCACTGCCTGGTGGACGTCGCGGTCGGCTTCGAGCATCAGTTCGATGCTGCGTTGCAGGTTCTGCAGGCGGGCGACGTCCGTATTGATCAACGGGAGCATGTCGTCGTCGATCAGCGGGGTAATCTCCTTGTCGATCAAGACGAGAAACTCGTCGTTGACGATCACGTCCAGATTGCGGGTCAACGTTCGCAACGTCTGCCAGCCGACGACAATCAGCAGGGCGGAAGCGAGAACGGAGAGGCCCACCATGGTGAGGATTTTTTGTTTGACGCTCATCAGTATCCAGTCTCCCAGTCAATTCGGTGAAATACGGGGGCGGGCGGTCCAGCAGTCACGAACGCACCCACCCGGCTTCGAGATTGAAGAGCAGGGGCTTAGATGCTGTCCACGGCCAACCCGTAGGTAACGGCGCCGATTGCCCGTCCGTTTTCGTCGATGATCGGCAACGAGATGTGCTGCATCGTTCGATTCGACGACTTGTCCAGCTTGTTCTCCCCAACGTCGATTCCGCCTTTGCCGTCCTTGCAGGAGTTCTGCCACTTGGGTTCGTCGCCTTGCCAGTAATCGCTCGTCAATTGATTTTGGCCGACGTTGGCACCCTGGTTGTCCATGACGAATGTCTCGGCGATCCCACTTGAATCCAGGCGCCGCGGCAGACGCCCAAGAAGACGTTCTCCGTGGCGTCGTCCAGTCCGATTCACAGAAATCTAGGAAACAGTAGGTTGCGCAAGGGAGTCTGCGGGAAATTCTGGTGTGGTTTCGGAGAATACTGGCTTCCAATCCAAATCACAGCCCGCATTGCTGGCGCAACCTGAACGTGGCATGGCTGCAAGCTTTAACATCCGTATAGACCACGTCGAATGAGTGTCCTCTCGTTTGTGCAAGAGCCGACAGCATTGTCGGAGGGGGCAAAGCATGCGTATCGCTCTGCCGGATGCTCCAGAAATGGCCCGCGTATTTGGCCATATCCGGCATCCAACGACACGACGCGATCTTACCTTCCCCTGCGTATCAACGTGTGCGGAGCTGGCGACCGCGGGCGACCGGTACGAGCCCGGTTTCTTGTGGTTCACACCGGTATCCTCGGTGATTCTCGCTGGCGACATCTGCATTCCCTATGCGATTAGTGTGGTTCAAGGAGATTCGTCACATGGACGGAAGAGTCTACCGACAAGCGGCTGCAGCACTGGTCGTCGTTGCGATGCTTGGCTGCGTCGTGCCGGCGAGCGCCCAAGTGGTGATGCCGCTTCCCAGCGTACCCGATCCGGGCTATTTCTCTGTGCCTCAAGGTCCCGCGGTGAACACCCAATTGGCCTCGACGAGCACGTCGTCGACCTCGGACAAGAGCCTGGCCGAACAGATTGCCGAATTGCAGGCCTGGCAGGCGAAAGTGGAGGCGAGCGAGGCGGCGGCTAAGAAGAAAGCGGCAGGGGCTCCCACTGTGAAGATCGGGGGCCGGATCTTTGCCGACACGGCGATGTTCTCGCAAAATGCGGCCAGTGTTGCCCAGGGCGTCGATGCCGAGAACGGACTCGAGATGCGAGCGGCCTGGCTCGATGCGACGGGTTCCGCCTTCGATGTGATTGGTTACAAGCTCCAGTTCGATCTGTCGGGGCAAACCAGCTTCAAGGACGTATTTCTCGAAATCAAAGAACTCCCGGTTCTCAATGCCGTACGTATCGGCCACTTCAAGGAGCCGTTCGGTCTCGAACAGATGACTGCAACGAAGTACACGTCGTTCATGGAACGATCGCTCGGCGATGCGGGCGTCTTCGTGCCGGCTCGTAACATGGGCGTGATGGCTTACGATTGCTCGGAGAACGAGCGAATGACGTGGGCCATCGGGGCGTTCGCAAGCGAGCAAGGCGACAAACCACCGGCAACTTCTGAAGACCACGCCGGGACTGCCCTGACGATGCGTACCACCTTCCTTCCCTGGTACGACGAGGCAACGGAAGGCCGAGGCCTGCTGCACACGGGAGTGGCCTACAGCTATCGGGCCGTGGGTGACGAAACCCTTCAACTTCGCGCACGTCCCGAAGCCCACCTTGGTCCCTACATCCTCGACACCGGCACGATCGACGTGGACAACTACCATCTCGCCGGCGCTGAACTGGCCTACGTCTACGGGCCGTTCTCGGCTCAGTCGGAACTGTTTCACGCCAACCTCGACATGATCGGCGCACCGAACGTCGACTTGGACGGCTGCTATGTCTTCTTCAGCTACTTCCTCACGGGCGAGACGCGTCCCTACAAGCGGAACGCAGGCGCGTTTAACGATCGAGTTCGCCCGCACGAGAATTTCTTCCGAGTTCGCGGCGAAGACGGCTGCGCGATCACCGGGAAAGGCGCCTGGGAAATCCTCTACCGCTACTCCTATGTCGACCTGAACGACGGAGTTGTCGCGGGCGGCCGAGCCAGCGACCACACCTTCGGACTGAACTGGTATCTGACTCCGTATACGCGGATGATGTTCAACTACGTCCACTCCACGGCCGATCGCGGCGGAGTGGACGACGGTGTGGTCAACGTGTTCGAGATGCGGGCACAGGTTGACTTCTGAGCAATGGAAACGCGACTCTCAAGGAGATAACCGCGATGAAAACACTGATATGGTCGTCGACGTTCTTTCTGCTCCTCGCCGGAACCGTATCCGCCGGCGATGCTTGTCCGCAACCCGCCTGTTGCGAGCCCGAGCAGGCGTGTTGCGGCAAATGTGGCGGCGCGTCGATCTGCAAGATCGTCTGCGAGATGAAGAAGGTCAAGAAGACGGTCTGGACCGTCGAATGTGAGGAGTTCTGCACGATGCTGCCGGGCTGCGGCCCGTTGGGCGGGCTCTGCTGCCGCGACTGCGGCGACCAGTGC
Source organism: Planctomycetaceae bacterium (assembly GCA_012719125.1). Taxonomy (GTDB): domain Bacteria; phylum Planctomycetota; class Planctomycetia; order Pirellulales; family Thermoguttaceae; genus JAAYAY01. Next base: position 38,201 of record JAAYAY010000149.1, read on the forward strand.
GGCGACTGCAATTCGTGCGGTCTCGACGAATGCTGTGGAGGACCTTCTTGCGATCCTTGCGCCTCGCTGAAACGGCCCATGCATCCGCCGACATGCGGAAAGGTGCGTACGCGCAAGACACTGGTGAAGAAAGACATCACCTGCGAAGTGCCGGTGTACAAGACGGTTGTGGTTTGCGCCGCCGGATGCGGCGTGTGTGGGGCCGAGGCCGCGAGCGAGCTCGCCGCGCCGATTCCCGCCAGTCAGACGGCAACCGCTGCTCCCCTGCCTCCTGTTGTGCGAAGCGGGATAGTTCGCTGAGCTGTCCGGTACGCTTGAACGAGACGGCCGCCCTCGCTCCCCTTGGGCGGCCGTTTTCTTGGGGGGAGTCGCTATCGGGATTTCCCCTCGTCGGCCAGCTTCTGTTGCCAGGCTTGAATGCGCCGCAGGGCCTCGATCGGGGTGGTCGTATTGAGATCGAGTTGGCGGATTTCTGCCAGGAGCGGATGATCGGCGGGACCGAACAGGCTGAGTTGAATGTCGCCGACGCGGCGTTTTTCCTGCGGGCGGGCGATCTTGGCCCGGCCGGAGGAGTCGACGTGCTCTTCTTCCAGGCGGGCAAGGATCTCCTTGCTGCGATCGATGACTTTCCGCGGCACGCCGGCCAGCCGAGCCACGTGGATCCCGTAGCTCTTGTCGGCGGCGCCCTCGACGATCTTGTGGAGGAAAACGACTTCCTCCTGCCATTCGCGGACCGCCACGTTCAGATTTCCGATCCGATCGAGCGAATGGGCCAAGTCGGTCAGTTCGTGGTAGTGGGTGGCAAAGAAGGTGCGGCAATTGAGGTGATCGTGGAGATACTCGACCACCGACCAGGCCAGCGAGATGCCATCGTAGGTGCTGGTGCCGCGACCGATCTCGTCGAGGATGACGAGGCTCCGTTCGGTTGCCGTGTTGAGAATCCGGGCGGTCTCGGTCATTTCGACCATGAACGTACTCTGGCCGCGGGACAGTTCATCGCTGGCGCCGACGCGAGCGAAGATCCGGTCGGCGATACCAATCGTTCCCTGCGACGCCGGGATGAAGCTGCCGATCTGGGCCATCAAGGTGAGCAAGGCCACCTGGCGGATGTACGTGCTCTTGCCGGCCATGTTGGGACCGGTAATCAGCAGGATGTTTCCCCGGCCAGCGTCGGCCCGGATGTCGTTGGGAACGAACGTGCCGTCGGGCTCGGTGATATCGAGCACGGGGTGGCGTCCGTCGCGTATGTCGAGCACGGCTTCGTCGACGACCTTGGGGCGGCAGTAATTGCGTCCCCTGGCGAGTTCCGCCAGGGAAGCCAGGACGTCGAGCTGCGCGAGTACGGCGGCGGCGGTCTGCATCGGCCGGCGATGGGCCACGACGGCGTCTCGCAGTTCCAGAAAGAGCTCGTATTCGAGCGCCTTTGCCTTGTCGTCGGCCGTGAGGACTTTCTCTTCGTATTCCTTCAGCTCGGGAGTGATATAGCGTTCCGCATTCTTGATCGTCTGTTTGCGGATGTAGGTTTCGGGCACCTTCTCGCGGTGAACGTTGGTGATCTCCAGGTAGTAGCCGAAGACCTTGTTGAAGCCGACCTTGAGATTCGGAATCCCGGTGCGTTGCATCTCTTCGGCCTGATAGCGGGCGATCCACTGCTTGCCGCCGCGTTTGAGCTCCCGCAGCGAGTCGAGTTCCGCGTGAAAGCCGTCGCGGATGAAACCGCCCTCGCGGCTGGTCAACGGGCATTCGTCGGCCAGAGAGGCCTCGATTCGTGCGCGCAGCTCCGTGCACAGATCGATCCGGCTTTCGAGTTGGCTGAGAAGCAGGGACGTGCAACGCGACAGGCGGGTCTTGATCGCGGGGAGGCAGGCCAGGGTGCGGCCCAGGAAGGCCAGGTCTCGCGGATTGGCTCGGCCCGTCGTCGCGCGGGTGAGCAATCGTTCGACGTCGTAGACATGCTTGAGGGCCCGGCGCAGATCGTCCGTAAGATCGGCATCGCCCACGAGTTCCTCGACCGCGTCGAGTCGCGATTGGATGTCTTCCGGATCGGTCAGCGGATTGGCGACCCAGTCAGCCAGGAGCCGGGAGCCCATGGCGGTGATACAGCGGTCGAGCACGGCCAGCAAGGAGCCTTCGCGCCGGCCTTCGCGGATGGTGCGCGAGATCTCCAGGCTGCGGCGACTTGCCTCGTCGATTTCGAGGGTTCGCCCACTCCGGTAGGGGACGAGGGAGTCGATGTGTTCGAGGGAACTCTTCTGAGTCTCGGACAGGTAGTCGAGCACGGCCCCCGCGGCGCGGACGGCGGCTTTGTCGGCAGGCGAATCGGAGAAGCCAAACCCCTCGAGGTTGCGTGTGCCGAAGTGCCTGGCGAGCGCATCTTCAGCGCCCGCCTGGGCAAACGCCCAAGCGGGCCGCCGGGTGATCATCACACGCTCGCCCAGCAGTTCGGGCAGGGCTTCCATTTCTTCGGAGACAAGGCATTCGGAGGGGGCGATTCGGGCGACCTGGTCGGCCAGGCCCTTGGGTGAAACACCGGCGGCCACAAATCGGCCTGTCGACAGTTCCACCCAGGCCAATCCCGCTGGATCACCGGGGCAGACGGCCGCCAGGTAGTTGCTCTCCCGGGGATCGAGGAGGGCTTCGTCGGTGACGGTTCCCGGAGTGACGATGCGGGTGATTTCACGACGAACGAGCCCCTTGGCTTCCTTGGGATCTTCGACCTGGTCGCAGACGGCCGCCCTGAAGCCGGCAGCAATGAGCTTTCCCAGGTAGCTCTCCAACTGGTGGTGTGGAAAGCCCGCCATGGGGGTTGCATTTTCCCCCTTATCGCGGCTGGTGAGGGTGAGCCCGAGGGTCTGAGCGGCGACCTTGGCGTCGTCGTGGAACATCTCGTAGAAGTCGCCCATGCGGAACAGCAGCAGCGCATCGGGGCAGGCCTTCTTGGCCTCGTAGTACTGCTTCATCATGGGCGTGAGGTTGTCGGACATCACGCCATGCTAGCAAACTTGCGGTGAGCGTCTCAAGGGGGGCAAAGAGGATGGCAGGCCGAGGGCAGCCGAGCGAGGTTCGGAGGCTATTGAATGAACCGTTCTTCCTCGTCGCCGCCCTGGATCGTGATTTCGCCCGCATCTTCGAGACGGCGAATGATATCGACGATCTGCTGTTGCGTCTGTTCGACGTTGGAGGCACGCACCGGACCGAGGTACTCCATTTCCTCCTGGAGGAGAGCAGCCGCACGCTTCGACATGTTGTTGAGGATCTTGTTCTTGAGGTCCTCGCTGGCGCCCTTGAGGGCCAGGGCCCACTGGGAGCTTTCGACGTTCTTCAGAATCGTCTGGATGTCGCGATCGGCGAACTTGTTGATGTCTTCGAACACGAACATGAGCCGCCGGATCTCATCGACCAGTTCGGGATCCTCCTGGGCGAGGTTTTCGAGAATGCTGCGTTCCGTGGCGCGGTCGATCACGTTGAGGACTTCGGCGACCGCCTGGATGCCGCCGGCGTTCTCGAACTGCTGGCTCATGACGCTGGCCATGCGGCGTTCGAGACCGTTCTCGACGGCCTGGATGATCTCGGGGCTCGTCTGCTGCATCATGGCGATCCGGCGAATCACCGAGAGTTGGCGTTCGGGCGGCAGACCGCCGATGATGTCCGCGCCCTGGGCAGGCGGCACGTGAGAGAGGATCAGGGCGATCGTCTGGGGATGCTCGTCGATAATGAAGGTGAGGAGGTTCTGGCTGTCCACTTTCTGGAGGAAGCTGAAGGGGAGAGCCTCGATCGATTGGCGTACGTTGTCGATGGTGCTGGAGGCCGATTTGCCGAGCGCCTGTTCGAGGAGGCTCCGGGCCACATCGAGCCCGCCCGAACTGCCGGTCAGCGCGTTGGGGTTCGCCTCGGCAAAGGCCTGAATGACTTGAGCCTGCTCTTCGGGGGGAACCGCCGAGGTCTTGGCAATCTCGATGGAGACCGCCTCAACCTGAGTCGGGCTCAACATCGACATGAGTTGAGCGCCCTGCTCCTGTGGCAGGCTCATCAGAAGAACTGCGGCCTTATGGACGTCGTTTCCCATGAAAGGTCCTACGGCAGCCCGAAGAGACAAACGAAAAGAAATTCCCAGTTCGATTCACAGAGGGCCGTCTTTTCCTGGTTTTTGCAGTCGTCCCAGACCTCCAGACAGCTTGTGAACTTGTCGCGCAGGGCATATCGGTTTGCCGGTTGCAGAAACTTGAATGTTGCCGCAAGATATGCCGGCTACGTCAAATCCGGGGAATCTGGGAAAGATGCAGCAAGGGTGAGGAACCTCTCAAACGCCGGCCACCTCACGTTTCGGAGCCAAACCGACCTCCAGAGAGATGGGGCCCCAATCGGTGTCGAAGGAGATGCCAATCGGTGTGACTTCGGACGGGAAATGAACTTCGTGAGCACTCCCGGTGATCACGCTGGGAAGACTGACCATCATGTTGAATTCTTCCAGTTGGGCTTTCGCAGCGCCGGCCACCATGTTGGTCAGCTCGCCAACGGCGTCAAGCACGTCGTCGTCGATTCTTGTGGCTTCGGTCATCAGCATGGTGGAAGCGGCCTTGATCGCGACCTCGGTCGAAAAGCTCACCACGACTGTGCCTACTGCATTGCCTGACAGTCCGATAACTCCGCTCACTTCGTGAGCGGCGCGCGAGTCCTGCTTCACGGCCAGACTGCCACGTCGAGCTTCGCAGGAAAGCATGGTCCTGAAAGTGGTGACGAGAGCAGAAACGAAGGGATTGATGTGTTCCGCTTTCATGGTCGTCGTCCTTGGCCTCGGCTGTATCTCGGTCTCCCCACGAATCGCGAAGGAAGCCGGCTCTGCCAGCCGCCCTTTCTCGCAACTCCCGTAGAGACGATCCCTCGACGTTCTTTACCTCGGTCGATCCCATTCCGTCCCGCGGGGGATGCCCAAGGAGGTTTCGTGATCCTCCAAGAAAGGGAGGTCAAGGCCGCTCTTGCCGGAGAGGCCGAATCCACGTTCGGCCGGCATCCGGTGCCTCACATAAGAGGCGCCGATCCTACTTCTTTCCTGGGATTGCGTATGGTTGTTCAGAGCAAGCCTAGGTCTTTCCCGGCGTTCGTCAAATAGGGGGCGGAGCTATCGTTGGAAGACATCCGGCGTACTTCCTCCGGAATACCCGATTCTGCCGCAGAAGCGGGTCACGCGGGTCCTGTGGCCTCGCCGATGAGCCCGCGAGCGGACTCTGTTTTCGACGGTTTGCCTCAGGCCATCCGGTCGTAAGTCTCCCCTGACAGGCGGTACGCAGCAGCCCAGCCCGGGGACTCCTGGATTTCGATTTCCACCTCGAACTGCGAGTGCCCCAGAATGCGAGACAGCCGATCAGCGAGCGTTTGGGCCAGGTGTCGAGCCATGAGTTCGACCGTCGTGTTGGCCACCGGCAGCAAGACGCACTCGGGGCGAGGAAAGACCCATCGCCTTCCTGGATAACGGACCTCGACTTCTTCGGCGTGGAGTTCGACTTGGATTTGATCGTGATGAGCGGGCAGGAGCACGCGATGGTCCATTTCGGCCAAGAGTTCGCACACAAGGCCTTTTAAGGCCACGAAATCGACGACGTACTGGTTTTCGCCGAGTGGGCCTTCAACGGTAACCGCCACGGCGAAGTTGTGCCCATGGAGCGGCTCACAGGTATCGCGGTCCAGAGTGATGAAGTGGGCGGCCGCGAAGACCGTCGAGTCATCGGCGACGCGGACGCGGTAATGCTCGGCCATGATAACGGATCTCGCAAAGGGGCGATCGTAGCGCTTGCCGGGGTGGTACGGCCGGTGCAAACCGGCGGCAACAGGGAGCAACCGATCCGGTATTCTAACGGCGGGGAACAGGGAACGACAGTGCAGCCGTCTCGGTGAAAAACCGGTTCAGCAGGGGGACGATTTCTTCGTGAGCGTCTTCGATGACGTAGTGGCCTGCGTGGTCGAGACGGTGGACGGTCGCTTGGGGGAAAAAGCCGAGGAACCGATCCAGAAAGTGCGGCGTGAAACACCAGTCGCGCATTCCCCAGATCAGGCAGATCGGGTGGTTCCGGAACTGCGAGAGCCCCTCTTCGATCTCCCGAAGGACCGAGAAGCTCGGATGCCGTTGAGAAAGCGGGATATCAGCCACGAACCGGTGCACGGCCGTTCGATGGGCCCACGAGTCGTACGGTGCCAGCAGCCCCGCCCGCACCTGGCGCGTCATACGTTCGGGGCAACAGACGGCCATCTTGACGGCAGCCCCGGCAAACAGATTGAGCCCCTGGACCCCGATCTGACCTAGGACGGGGATGCGACAGACGCGAATTCGCAGGGGACAACGAGGGTCGGGGAAGGCCGCCGTATTGAACAGCACGAAGCGGCGGAACCGGCCGGGGATCTTCACGGCCGTTCCCACGCCGATCGCCCCACCCCAGTCGTGGGCCAGGAGGGTCACGTTCTCGAGATTCAATTGCTCGACCAGCGAGGCCAGGTCGGTGATTCGGCTGGCCAGGCGAAAGTCATACTGTCCGAGTGAGGGCTTGTCAGAGAGGCCGCAACCGACGTGGTCCGGCACGATCACTCGGTAACGATCGCGGAAGGCCGACACCAGATTCCGCCAGTAGAAGGACCAGGTCGGGTTGCCGTGGACCATCAGCAGAGGCGGTCCGCTCCCCTCGTCAAGATAGTGCATCCGCTGCCCCGAAACGTCGGCATAGTGCGATTCAAACGGGTACAGATCTCGCCAGATGGGGACTTCGGACATGGCACATGCTGCGAACGGACATTGGGGCTGCAAAATCGCATACCCCACCATAATACCGGCCTGATGGGATCGTCGGTAGGCGGCAGGCGCGGTTACTCTGCGTTGGCCTCGTCGACCAGCCGTTGCCAGTAATCCCTCGCCGTGCGGTGGGCGGCGATCGCGCGGCTCTGCTGTTCGGGATCGCTGAGCTGAATCTGCCGGGCTCGCTGGTAAACCCAGTCGAGAAAGAACTGGGCCGCACTGCGACTCACTCGCGGTTTGTCGCCAATCTCCACGTAGTAGGGCCCGGTCATGGTGAAGCGGTAGGTCTCTTGGACTTCGCTGACCGCGCGAATCAGGAACCAGCCGCTCTGATCGAACTTCAACGGCACCAGCTTGCCCTGGCGCTGAGCATACTCCTCCAAAGTCAGCGTATATTCGACTTGTCCATTGCGGACGACTTCGATGTAGCGGACCGGTTCCTGGCCACGGTAGGACAAGGACAGAACCGGCTCGAGTTGGAGCGACTCACCCTGATTGGCATGGAAGACATGGCCGGGACGCTTACCCTCGACCCAGGGTTGCAGGAGCGGGCCGTTTCCTGCCGTCACACGTCCGGCTCGCAGCCCGGCCCACCAGGCTTCGGCCGAGAAGGGCTCGTCGAGGAACACGTAGACCCGGTTGTAGCCGACCGGATTGGGAGCGACACCGGAGAGACTTGCCGCGGTGGGTGGAATTCGCAGGCCGCAGTCGAGGAGGTGGAAGTAGATTTCCTGGGCCCAGCGGGCGGGCCCGTCAACGCCCGGGAATCGCATCTTGTCGCGCGGTTTCAACCCGGTTTCCGACTCGCGAATTCGATCGCGGCACATCTGTTCGTGGACAACGCGGATGGAATCGATTCCGCCGTGGGCAATCAGGAGCGGAAGGTCCCACGAGGCGGGATGGGTCAGGTCGATCCAGGCCTCGGACTGTTCGCGGATTCGTTCCGTCAACTCAGATATCGGCGGGAATTCACTTGCGGAGCGCGGCAATGCCGGCGGTTCACGCAGGCCGTACACGGCGAGCGTGCCTCCCGGATGGCGGATCTGCCCGGCCGCTACTTGGTACAGAAAACGCTCACCGAGCGAGACCGTCGACTCGTCAGGCGGTTTCTTCAGCAGTTCGCCGTCGCGAGAATCCCAAGCGAGGATTTGAGCCACATTCAGTTCCTCGGCGGTCATCAGAAGGGCCATTTCGTCGAGGGGGCGCCGGACGTCGAGATCGCCCGCATACCAGCCGAGGGACACCATGTCGACCCCGCGGAGCAACTCGATCGTTTTGCTGCCCCGGGAATTCCGCTCGATGGTGAAGTGGCCGGTGTTCCAGGTGTACTCCGGTCCGTGTTCGATGGTGAAGAAGTAGTTACCTTGGGGTAGTTCGAGCGTGATCTGTCCGGGAAACACGACATGGTCGTGCCAGAACGGCAGGTCGGGCACCTTGCGAACTCGGCCGTTCTCCCGACCCTGCACCAGGTGCATGCGGCTCGCGATGGGTCGGCCGGTGGTCTTGTCGACGACCGTCAATTGCACGGTGCCATCGGCTGCCCCGAGAGTGCGGACGGGGGCGCACGCGGTCAATGCGAGGAGCAGCACACGGACGAAAACGCTTGTTGTGCCGGGGAGGTTCATGTGAGGTTGGGGTCGCATAGGTACTGCGGTCGTCCCTGCCCGCGGTTTGGCATTCCCTGACCATGGGGAACATCAGTCCAAGTCTAGCATCTGCGTCTGAGACGCCTTGATGGTTTCCCCGCTGGAGTTCTACAATGACCGGAGAATGGAACGGTTGGAAACGGTTGCCGAGACGCTGCAAAATGTCCAAGGACTACTACAAAGTGCTGGGCGTGAGCCGGAACGCCTCGCAGGAGGAAATCAAGAAGGCCTATCGCGACCTCGCCCGGAAGTACCACCCCGACCTGAACCCCGACGACAAGACGGCCAAATCGAAGTTCCAGGAGGTTCAGGGGGCTTACGACGTGCTCAGCGACCCTCAGAAGCGGGAGATGTACGATCGTTACGGCAGCTCCTTCGAGACGATGGGCGGCGGTCCCCGTCCGGGTGGACCATGGGGAGGCTCGCCAGGAGGGGGGTTCTCGTTTGAAGACATCGACTTCAGCCAGTTCTTTGGGGAACGTTTTGGGGCTGGCGGAGGGGGGAGCGGAGGGTTTGAGGATGTCTTTTCGCAGTTCACCCAGGGGGCCGGACGTGCCCGGAAATCCCAGGCGGGCGGGCGGCGTCGCGGATCCGATCTTCGCCATGAAATCACCGTGCCGTTTGCCACGGCGATTCAGGGGGGTGAAGTCCAGTTGTCCGTCGCCCACCCAAGCGGGCAAGCAGAAACCCTGTCGGTCAGGATTCCGGCGGGAATCGAGGACGGCAAGAAGATCCGCCTCCGGGGGCAAGGGGAACCGGCTCCGCGCGGCGGCCCGGCAGGCGATTTGATCCTCACCGTTCATGTTGCTCCCCATCCGTGTTTTCGCCGCAGCGGGAAGCACCTCCACATTACGCTGCCCGTCACGTTGGCTGAAGCTGCCTTGGGAGCGAAGGTCGACGTGCCCACTCCGCAAGGCACGGTCACTCTCAAGGTCCCTCCGTGTACGTCGAGCGGGGCGAAGTTGCGGGTCAAGGCCCGTGGCGTGCCCTCGAAAGACGGTTCGGGCGATCTCATCGCCGAGATTCAGATCGTGCTGCCCAAGCAGATTGACGAGCAGACTCGGACGGCGATCGAACGTTGGACCCAACAAGGCAGCGAGAATCCCCGGGCGAAACTGCGATGGTAGAGGCCTCCGAAGGACGCCGATTTCCGCGAAGCCATCGCCTGCGAACAGGCACCGAGTTTCGTGCCGTCTACAGCAGGAAGGTCCGAGCGTCGAATGGGCATCTGACGGTGTGCGCTTGCGAGAATCAGGTCGGCCATCCCCGCGTGGGGCTGTCGGTTTCTCGGAAGGTCGGCACGGCCGTGGTGCGGAATCGTTGGAAGCGACTGCTTCGGGAGGCTTTTCGTCTCAATGCAGGCCGACTTCCGCAGGGCGTCGACCTGGTGGTCATCCCGAGGCCGGGCCCCCCGCCTTTCTTTCGCGACGTTGAGGCGTCACTCTGCAACACGGCCCGCCGCGCCGCCCGGCGGCTGAATAGTGGGGCAGTCGGAAACTCCGGCTGAAGCGACTATAATGATGGCAGGAGTTCTTCCGAGCCCTGCATGTGGGGATGATTATCATGCCGATTCACGATTGGAGCCACGTTGAACACGGAGTGTTTCACGACTTCCACCAGGCTTGGACGATCGAGATCCGTAATGCCCTGAACGGCGGCGGATTGCCGCCCGAATTCTTCGCCATGGCCGAACAGGTTCTGGGCGGTCCAATTCCAGACGTAGTGACACTGAAACGAGTGCCTTTGCCAGCCAACAGCCCTCAGGCGGGTGGGGGAGTCGCCGTTACCGAGGCGCCGCCCCGAGCGAGGTTCGTTACGTCGGCGGAAGTGGATCCCTACGCGACTAAGGCCAATCGGCTTGTGATCAAACACCGCCTCGGCGAGGTCGTAGCCGTCATCGAAATCGTTTCACCGGGCAACAAGAGCGGCGTACACGCCTTGCGATCATTCGTGTTGAAGGCCGCGGAACTGCTTCGGAGCGGCGTCAATCTGCTCATTGTGGACTTGTTCCCTCCGTCACTTCGCGACCCCCAAGGCATTCACAAGGCGATCTGGGACGAAGTCTGTGACGAACCGTTCGAACTGCCCGTCGACAAGCCGCTGACCGTGGCGGCCTATAATAGTGCCGGTGTGCCGCAGACGGCCTACGTGGAACCGGTGGCTGTGGGTGATCCACTACCATCGCTGCCGATCTTCTTGACCCCGGAGATCTATGTTCCGGCACCGTTGGAGGCAACTTACGAGGCAACCTGGACGAGATGTCCGGAGGTTCTCAAGGACGAAGTCTTGAATGCCGGTTCCGAGCGGGATTAATGAACTCCCTGTGGCCGATCCTTCGATTTCCAGGCCGACTGGTTGGCTGGATCCTCATCGGAGTTGTGAGGATCTATCAAATGCTGATCAGTCCGATGATCGGGTCTCACTGCCGTTATCAACCGACGTGCAGCGAGTACTTCATCGGGGCCGTGCGCAAATACGGTCCGCTGATCGGAGCCTGGAAGGGTGTTTGCCGGATTCTGCGTTGCCATCCCTGGCATCCGGGGGGAATCGATCCGCCGTAGGAGATCGGCACGCGGTCCGGCAGAGTCTTTGACGCGCCCCAGCCAACCGTCATCTGCAAGGCCACAAAGGCCATGGATCCGCAAGGGGGCGGCAACCAAGCTACTGGAGGGATAACGGAACCCAGATCAGCTTCATTGTCGTTCTGAAACCTGTAACAGGAGTGCCGTTGGCACAAGCACCACCCGAGAGGGGATCAATAGGCTCCCTTGCTCCTGGACTCGGCTGGCCTTACCATAGAGATTCTTGGGCTGCCTGCGGGGTCTCCGCTTGAATGTGCAGGAGAGTCCTCTGCAACCTTTCCGGAGAAATGGGGACACCGGGAGAGTTGCGTGTGGTAGTTGTGGTAAGTTTCTCTGCCCCACGTCAAGGTGAATTTCATGTCGAATCGCGTTGTGTTCTCTCTGGTTTGTCTGGTTGCCCTTGCGCTCGTGCCGCTTGCCGGCTGCACGCCTCCGGCCTCGCAGGACGTACAGTTTGTCGGCAGCGTTACCGACAGCGGAAGTTGCTGCCCCGGTTCCACGGCCGTTGGCGATCTGGCCGTTGCGACTCCTGGTACGACCGCGTCGCTGTAGGGGTTTTGCTCCCGCCGCCGGCCGAGTTGGTCTTGTGGTTCGGCCGGCACCCGCCCCGCCGTTCTGGCTCCGCTGCAATCGACTTAGCGATCGGGGTCTGCGCCTCTGGTGGTTTCCATGGCCCCGAATGTCTGCTGTCGGCGGTTTTCACGCTGCGTGACGTGGTGCGGCAGGCCTGTGGGGGGTGCAAGCTGGATCGGGTGGACGACGTGGACGCCGGTTCGTCGCAGACGGTCTCGGGGAAGGCGTTGAGGGAAGGTCTGTCCGTTCGCGTTCGGCCCCGGACAAGGCGTTGCGGCTGACGGTGGCGCCGAAGGGGCCGGGCCGTTAGATGGGCGTTGGTTTAGTTGTCAAAGAACGTGGCTGGAGCTGGGTCAGCGGAGGGGGTGATCCGGTCAGATCGTATTTCTTGTGGCGAAATAGTTGCGGGAGGTGTTGGCGGTTGGACGAAGCGGCTGCGCCGCGTGAGGGGGAGCGGTCTGTAGTATGGCGTTTTCTGAAGGCGGTTGTCGAGGTTCTGGTTTTTCGTGTGATACGTTTGAATTTCCGGCCGATGGGGCTGGAGTTCCGTTTTCCCCCGAGAAGAGGGTATTGCACGATGTCAGAAC
>JAAYAY010000003.1 GCA_012719125.1 Planctomycetaceae bacterium
AACGCTTGAGCCTCTCCACCCCCGCACAACTTCTCAGCCGCCGCCTCCCAAGGCCCCCTAACTGACCGCCTCCGCCACGCACCCGTTGCAAACGACACAGGGTAGCGGAAAATAAGGTTAAACGAGTTTCAGGCCAAGTCTCTACGAGCCGGACCTACCGGGAGACCTCCTCGCAATCGGCCACGAAACCGCGTCCACTCTCCCGAAACACCACGGCCGGAACCTCGACGGTCTCATCATACGGAGCCCGAGCCACGTCGCGCACGGCAAAGCTGTTGACGAAGTACCCGCTCAGCGCAGCCCGTTCATACAACTTCAACGCTTCCCCGGTCATCGAAACTTGCAGGCCGTCGACCGACAGGCCGTCGACATAGGCCAGCGTGACGTAGGACGGCTTTCGCACGAACAGCGTGTCGCGCTCGTCGCGGGTCGTTCGCCGCCCGCCGATGTGCTTTTTGCGGTCGCTGTAGTCGATCGGTTTCGTCACACGGAACGAGACTCCCCGCAGTCTGAGGTTCTCAATCATGCTCTCGGGCATGCCCTGAATCAGCACGCCCGCCCCACTGGCAATGTCGATCGTGTCGAAGGTCAGGTCACGGATCTTACCGACCAGGGAGTCTTCATGGCGCCGCTCGATGTCGACGAAAATCGGGTACATACCGTGCTCGACGTTCGTTTCCCCGGCCGGATCGTAGGTCTCCACGCTCATGTTCTGAAAAGCAATCCGCTCGGCATCCCGGGCGTAGAACACCACGGCCGGACCGCCGCCGTAGTCTTCCGGTCGGCGGCTGCCTTGGATCGTTGCCCCGGCCTGCAGCTCAACCGTCACGTGGCTGGGAACGACGACCCGTCCGCAGAGATACTCGCCCGGCGGAATCACGACCCTTCCGCCGCCCGCCGCCGCGCAGGCATCCAGCGCCGCCTGAATCGCCTGCGTGTCAACCACCTTTCCGTCGCCGACGGCTCCGTAATCGCGAACATCAAACGTGGCCGCCGTACTTGAGACTGAGAAGACAAGCAGCATCAGCACTGCCAGAATGGTTCGGTACATCGCAGTTCCCCTTAGCCATCGGCGTAACCAACGTGGGTTGGCTCTCCCAAGCTGCCCACAAAGAACAACCGGAAACCCCGGCCACGAAACAGCGCAACTCCACAAACGGCCGCGTCTGCCACCGAGTCTAATCGATGTTCCCCCACTCAGGCCAGCTTGCTCATAATATTCCTGAACCTCGTGCCGCTGACCGGACGCTCGGCAATCAGCTTGCCGTCGTACACAACGCTGAACACGCCATAGGGCGTCGGAAGCTCCCTCGACTGCTTCGCGCTGCGGACGCGAACCACTCTCGTCTTCAGCCCCAAAGCTTCCGACGCCTCCGCAATGTCCTTCACACACTTGGCAATCATAGGGCACTGATCCGCAGCCAGGATCGTGAGGCCCTTCCCATACTTCTTCAAGACCCGCTCCCTGTCGACGATGAAACAAGGATCGGGGGCGTCTTTCCTGAACTTCTTGACGAGCAATTCGTAGGGAGGGATGGTCTCTACCGAGACAAAACGCGCCTTGAGGAACAAATCGCTTCCGGCCATGAAGCTATCGGAACTGGTCACCACGGCGACTCCTCGGCACTTGCTCTTCTTCGCGTCCCTCAGGCAGATGTCCAGCAAGTGAGCGCCGAGTCCTTTCCCCTGGTGTTTGCTGTCGACCATCAGGCAATGGATGACGAGGTAACCCTCCGCCTCGACGGGGCGCCACGCCTGGCTGCCGTGTGTATACTCGATCATCCCAACTGGGTTGACCTGCTCAGCGGGGGCGGCATCCTCAGTGGCACCGGGGCAAACCGACACCGGACGATCCGGAAGAGTGACCGTTGCAACCAGCGCAGCTCGGAACGGCGGCGGCGCGGCATGCACCGCGGAGGGGAATCACCGATGGAGATCCGGCCGTCTTCGAGAAATCGCTCGAAGGCTTCCCAGCAGAACTCTCCTCACTTCTTCCGTACCCGTTGAATGCCTGAAGAGGCCGCCTCCGGCGAAGCGAAGTCAACCCCCAATCCAAAGAACCGTGCGCCGCCCGGCACCTACCGGGCCACCGCCGGCCTCGCCGCAATCGGACCGGCTGGCGACAGTTCGACCGGCGAGAACTCCGCCCACACCGGCAGATGGTCGGAAACTCCCAGGACCTGATCTCGCGTCAGCCCGTACTCCCGTTCCAGATCCAGCACGCCCCAGCGGCCTGTGTACTCGGTGGTCGTGCTGCGGTTCAGCACAATGTTGTCGTAGGCCTGAGTCCGCCGCGTGTTGGTGGTCGTGCCCGTCACCACCCAGGCGATCTCCGGCAGTTGCCCGAGTTGGCCCAGGTGGTACTCGTCAACGTTCAAATCGCCGAGCAGGATCACGTCGTCTTCGCCGCTGCCGTCCCGCTGCACAGCAACGAACACGTCGTCGAGCGCATCCAGTTCCATGTCGGTCTCGTCCGGATCGGTGTGGATATTGGCGAGTTTGAAAGTGAACGGCACCTGTCCCTGCGGCACGCGTACCTGAAAATGGGCCACGAGCGGTTCGCGATGCAGATAGTCCGCCGGATCGCCAACCGTGTAGACCGTGTTCGGATCGACGGCAATTCGCGTCGTGTCGTAAATGAAGGCGTACTGCTCCTTGCTGCTGGTCCGCCCCAGCCGCGGCCCGATCACGAAGTGATACTGGGCCCCCTGGCTGTTGACGAGCTGGACGAACTGCGGCACGACCGTCTGATCGGTGGAACGGATCTCCTGGATCGCTACCACGTCAAACCGCCGAACCACGTCCGCCAGCACGCCCATCACCTCCGGCTTCGCCAGTTTTGACGTACCGAAAACCTGGATATTGAAGGTCGCGATGCGGACCGGCCGGTCGCCTTCAATCGCCGGCGGCAGAGCAGGTGGGGCCGGCCCATCCGGGGCCGACTGCTCCGTTTGCGTCCGGGCGGCCCGCTCGGCCAGCTTTCCCAAAGCCTGTTTGGCCTGCTCGCCATTGCACCCGACCAGAAGAACGGCGAGAACCGCCAAATAGACGAGATCTCCAAATCGACGACGCATGCCCCAACCCTCCATGGTGACGGGAAATGCCAACCCGACGCGTGAGCGAGGACAGCCGACCTTCCACCTCCGTCCCCGCAAGCGTTATCTGAAGTTGCACCATCACAGAATTGCGTGAAAAGACGTAGGTTGACTCTCCCGAGTCGACCACAAGAACCGCCGAAAAACGCAGTTCTTCAAAGCCTGGCCACGAAACAGTGCAACTTCAGAACTCGCGTTTCTGGTCGATGCCGGGATGAGCGAAGACGGTCGCTTGCCCTGAAGTGAATCCGGCGGAAGAATAGCGGCTCACAGAGAAACCGGCCAGCCCAGTTCTCGGCCGGAGCGGCATCTGAAGATCAGACCGAATGAGAGCGAACCTCGGCAGGTGTCGCCCACTTCACGGCTCGAACTGAGCGAGCGCCCCCTCCGCCAGCCGCGCCAGCCGAGCATCGTCGCTCGCTGCCGCCGCCCGCAGCGCCTCTCGGGCCGCTGACGCCCCCGGGCCAATCCTCCCCAGCGCCCACGCCGCCCGCTGACGCACATTCTGATAAGGTGAGTCCTGCAACGCCTCAACGAGCGCCGGCACGGCCGCCGCCGCATCCCGGCCAAGCCGACCGATCAGCGTGGCCGCCCAATAGGCCACGTCGGCCTTATCTCCCGTGAGCAAGCCGATCAGCCCCTCGAGCTGCTCCGGTGCGGGCGCGCCCAACTCCTCCAGCGCGCTCGCCGCCGCTTCCCGAACCGCCTCCGATTCGTCCCCGCAGGCCTCCACCATGACCAACGCCGCCGCTCGCATCTCCGCCGGTTCCACCCGGCTGAGCCTCTCGGCGGCCTCGGCTCGCGCCGTCTCCTGGGGACTCCCCAAAGCGGCCATCAGACTGGCTATGTCTTGGTCCATCGTCGCGGCCTCCGAACAACCGAGCTGGAAAACAGAAGAACCGCCAAGAGAACCACCAATTCTCTCAGGTGTTCAGTTTTTCTCTTGACAAAATAGTGTATATGTGTATACTATCGTGATCTGCGCCTCCAAGTAACCCAAGGCCGACGCACCCCACGAAGATCTCCCCTCCCTTCGAGCTAAAAGTACCTCAAATTATTCGCGCAAACAATGCAATCAATGATAACTATGGACCAGAGAGAATGGGTAACGCGACCCCCTCCACAGAGCGGCTCTTGCCTTGAGGTATTGGCAGAATCGCCCACTCGTTGTCCAACTCACAGACACACACGACAAACGCCCATCAGCGCCGATCAGTGTCGATCAGTGTTCCCTTCTTCATTGTCACCCACCGCGTCTTTTCCAGATTCCTCGCTTTCCTGAGAGCCCTTGCACATTTTTCTGTCATCAATGTTACTGTCCGCTGCTCCTTTTATCGACTCTGGAGTTTGCCCGCAATCGCCGAACAGACTAGATTAGCACCGCAGCGCCTTCTGCGAGATTCACCAAGCCTGGCCCATCCTGGGCTGATGAAAATGGGGACTGGCTCCGCAATCCTGTGTCCTCACGGCAGACCGCACACTATTAGTTGCGGTGCCTGTCCCCTTTTTCATCAGCCGGGTCCATCCTGCCGTGCTTCAACCTTGGTCACACATCGATCGCGCACACAACGTGGAGACAAACCGCGTGAATCTCACGAACCTCCAGGCAATCAGTGGCCTTGTCCTGTCGATATCCCTTCTCCCCACGCCGGCTGATGCGACCGACGATCCCGCGACCGCCGCACTCGCCAAATGGTCGATCGACGCATCCCGCGCGGAACCCGTTGCTTTCGCCGACGGCCTGACCGGCCAATGCATCAAGTCCCAGCCCGGCGAACCGCTCGAACTGACCTTCAACCTCGGCCCCGATTCCTCCGAGGGCCCCTACAAGCCGCTGGAATACAGCAGCCAGCAGTGGTACGAGTCGACCTTCTGGACCGGGCCCGATTGGACCCGCGTCGGCGACCGCTGGCACCACCCCGGTGATCGAACCCCCAGCATTCGCCGGTTCGCCGTGCCGCGCGAAGGGCAGATCTCGATCGCCGGTCGCGTCTTCAAGCTGCACCTGAGCGGCGACGGCGTTCGGGCGGCAATCCTGCACAACGACCGCGAAGTCTGGTCGGTGGAAATCGAAGGCAACGACGCGGAAGGCGCCGATCCCAATCTCTCGCTCGCCGTCCGCAAAGGCGATTCCCTTCGCTTCGTCGTCGGCAAACGCGGGGCCATCTCCTGCGACACCACCGGTTGGGATCCGATCGTCAAGTACGACGATGGCCAAACCTTCCAGGCGTCCAAGTCCTTCGGCAAACAACAGGGAGCCGGAAACTGGTTCTACGAAATGGAATCGGCGGCCGCCACGCCCAAAGCCGAACCCCGACTCTATGCGATCGATTCCGATTTCGTACTCCACCGCTTCTCGATCGAAACGATCGCCGAGCCCTTCTCGGCCCACCGCTGGTTGCCCTTCTTCATCGTGACCGACGGGCACGATGCCTCCTGCCTGCCCGTAGTGATTAGCTCACCTGAGAATTGGTCGCTAACGACTTCGTTCGACGAACAACAAAGGCTCACGTTGCGTGTCGAACCGGACGGCGCAGGGCAGGTGACCGCCTGTCAGCTCATACCCCGCCCGGGACCATGGACGTCCGGCCTCGACACGCTTCCTGTTCTCCAGCAATCGTCCCATCCCGCATGGCGTCGAATCGAAACCGCCTATCAACGCGCCGTCGCCAACCAGACCCCTGCCCCCGAACCCGACCTCCTCCTGGCCGTGCAGGACGACTGGCTTGCCCAAGACGGAATCGACGGATCGAGCGAATCCTACCGGAAGGCGCTGGCGGAGCATCTCGACCGGATCGCCGCGCTGCTGGTTCGGCAGGTTGCCGAAGACGGCGGCCCGGCCTCCAAGGATGCAGCAAAGCGATTTCTGGCCCTTCGCAGTGTTGCCGAGTCACCGTCAACAGATGCCCGCCACTGGTCGCGGCTCTACATGCAAACACGACTGCTCCGGCGCCGCCTGTTCCTGAGCGATTCCCGCCTCGATTTCGGTCCGCTTCTCTTCTGCAAACGCAAGCCGCCCAGTTGGAGCCACCTCGTCGCCCAATACTATGGCTGGCGGCAACGCCCCGGCGGCAGCCTGTTCGTGCTGGAGCAGCCGGGTTACAGCAATCGGCTGCGGAACGTCCTCGGCGATCGACTCCCGAGCGGCAATATCCTCGAGCCGTGCCTCTCCTGCGACGCCCGGCGAATCGTCTTCTCCTTCGTCGCCTGTGCAGAAGGCCAATCCCACGATCCGGCCGACTTCGCCGTCAATGAAGAGGGCGACGCCGAGCGGTACTTCCACATCTACGAGGTCAACGTCGACGGCTCGAACCTCCGTCAACTCACGTCCGGCCGCTACGACGACATGATGCCCGCCTATCTGCCCGACGGGGATATCGCCTTCTGCTCGACAAGACGAAAGGGCTACTCCCGCTGTTTCGGTCCCGAATACAGCGATCGCTGGGACGTCTACACGATGCACCGCATGGCGGCCGATGGATCGGGGATCCGACGCCTCTCCGCCAACGACGTGAACGAGTGGTTCCCCTCCGTATCGAACCAGGGCGAACTGCTGTTCGCTCGCTGGGACTACATCGATCGCGACGCCGTCACCCACCAGAACCTGTGGGCCATGCGCCCCGACGGCACCAATCCGATCGCCGTCTGGGGCAACGCCGTGCCCAAGCCCCACTGCATGTTCCAGGCGAAAGCGATCCCCGGCTCCGGCAAGTTCGTGTTCATCGCCTCGGCCCATCACTCGATCACGGCCGGACCCGTGTGCGTCGTCGATCCGGCCGTCGATCGCAACGCCGACGCGGCCCTTCAGCGTATCACACCCGGACCGTTCCCCGAGGCCGAGAGTTCCAACATCCCCGAATACTACGAATCGCCGTGGCCCCTCGGTGAAGATCTGTTCCTGGTCGCCTACAGCCGCGAGCGCCTGCGATTCCAGGGCGAGCACATGCGCAACCCCAACCCCGACAACGCCCTCGGACTCTACCTGATCGACGACCAGGGCAGTCGCGAACTGATCTACCGTGATCCCCTCATCAGCAGCACGAGCCCCACGCCTCTGGTGCCTCGCCCGGCCCCGCCAGTACTGCCCAGTGCTGTACCGCAGAGAGAAGTCAGGCCGACGGGTGAAATGGTCGTCAGCAATGTCTACGAAGGCCTCGGCAATATTGAGCCGGGGACGATCAAGCAGTTGCGGATCGTTCAACTCTTTCCCAAGTCGACGCCTCTGGCCAACCAGCCGCGAATCGGCCTGGCGGGTGAGGAGAACGGCCGGGCAATCCTGGGCACGGTCCCCGTCGAAGAGGACGGCTCGGCAAGCTTCCAGGTCCCGGCAAATGTGCCGGTTTTCTTCCAGGCCCTCGACGCGGACGGGTTCGCCTACCAGACCATGCGGTCGTCGACCCACGTTCAGCCGGGCGAGCGAATCTCCTGCGTCGGCTGCCATGAAGGGGTGATGACCGCTCCACCGTCGACCGCCCGATTCCCGCTGGCTCTCCGCCGTCCACCCTCGGCCATCGAATCGGGCGAACTTGGCGGACGACCGTTTTCCTTCGTCGAGACCGTCCAGCCGATCCTCGACAAGCATTGCGTCGAGTGCCACAACGAGCAACGTCGCGACGGCCAGATCGACTTGTCCGGCGTGCCCCACAACGGATTCACGCGGTCCTATTGGTCGCTCGCAGGGGGGCTGAGCGACTGGCGCAAGCTAGTCGCCGACCCCACCGAACTAACCCGGACTCTGGTCCCCGCCTTTGCCCAGCGAAACCAGATCCAGAGGACATTGCCGGGCGGCGCATTCGCTGCCCGCGGCAGCCGGCTCATGAAGTTGCTGCGTGCGGGGCATGAAAACGTGCAGTTGGCGCCCGGGGAACTGGCCCGACTGGCCGCCTGGATCGACATGAACGCGATCTTCTACGGCGTCTACGATCCCGAGCAGCAGACCCGCCAACTCCAGGGCGAACTGGTCGCCATGCCGAGCCTCCAGTAGATACCGGGCGCAGTAGCTGCCGGGTGCCGCACGGTTCCTGCCACGCCCAATGACTGCCGATTGCATAATCGGCCGTTCGCGGTACACTGCATGGGGGGAAATACTGCCCTCACGTCGACTAACACAACATTCTGCGGATAACGGAGCGGCACAGTGAGTAGGACGCGAGCGTGGATTGCCGTGATACTGGCGTTGGCAACCGGCGCATGTTGTCATCTGCACGCCGCCGACTGGCCCGGTTTCCGCGGCCCAAACCGCGACGGAATCTGCACCGAGACCGGCCTCCTCCGCCAGTGGCCCGAACCCGAGAAAGAAGGCGAAATGGGGCCCGGCCCGCCCCTGCTCTGGCGAAGCGAACAGATCGGCAACGGCTTCGCCGGCCTTGCTGTCCACGGCAGCCTCCTCTACACGATGGGAGAGCACAATAAAGGCGAGTACATCGTCTGCGTCGACACGGCCAATCAGGGGAAGGTCATCTGGGCGTTCCCCATCGGTCCCGTGCGGCACGACGGAGGCGGCTACGCCGGCCCCCGCTGCACTCCCTCGATCTACCGCGATCGCGTCTACGCCCTCGGCCTGAGCGGCGACCTGGTTTGCCTCGACGCCATGACCGGACAGCAGAAATGGCGCTGCAGTCTGCCGGCCATGTACGGCGGCACGCCGCCCAAGTGGGGCTATTCCGAATCGCCGCTCGTCGACGGCAACTGGATCGTCTGCACGCCCGGCGGCTCCCTGGCCACCATCCTGGCCCTCTGGCGCGTCAACGGTCAGAAAGTGTGGGCCGCCCCCATCGGCGATCCGGCCGGTTACTCCTCGATCGTCAAGGTCTCCATCGGAGGAACCGAGCAGTACGTTCAGTTCACGGCCGGCGGAGTCGTCGGCGTGCGCGTCCGCGGGGGTGACCTGCTCTGGCGCTGGGACCACCCGGCCAACGAAACGGCCAACGTCAATACGCCGGTCTGGTACGGCCAGACGATCTTCGCCGCCGGTAGTCAGGGCGGCGGTAGCGGCGTGGTGTTTCCCATCAAACACGGCGCAGAGTTCATTCCCAAGGAGATCTACTTCAACAAGGATCTCCAGGTCGATCACGGCGGCGCGATTCTCTGGAACGGCTCCATCTACGCCTGCATCAATCCGAACAAACTCTCGTGCCTCGACTATAAGACGGGCGAATTGAAATGGCAGGACGAAAGCTGCGGGAAATGTTCCCTCCTGTTCGCCGACGGCATGCTCTACGCCCGCGACGAAATGGGACCGGTGAGCCTGGTTCTCGCCACGCCCGAAGGCTTTTCGCTCCACGGGCGGTTTGTGCCGCCGCGCCGCAGCCGCAAGCAGAGTTGGGTCCACCCCGTGATTAGCGGGGGGAGGCTCTTCCTTCGCGAGCAAAATACGCTATTCTGTTACGACGTGGCCAATCGGCCAAAAGAAGAACAATCGGAGAAAGAAAAGAAGGACACGCGACGCCGATCGTCGCGTTCGCGATAACCGCCAATCAGAAGGTGGTGGCCGACCCCTCGAAATCCGAAACACGAAATCCGAAACAGACCCAGAAGGCGAATAGCGAAGGCTCAAGACTGGACCGTGCGTGTCAGTGTGAGTCTTTTCGTCCGGTTTGAAACATTTGGATTTCAGGTTTTGAATTTGTTTAGGATTTCGGATTTCGTGTTTCGTATTTGGCTGCGGCCGTAGGCCGCGTCAGGAGGTCTTGAGATGGGACTATTTGGCTCCAATAAGAAAGTCGACGAGTTGCTGCAGGCAACCTATCTGGGCGATCGCAAGGCAGTCTTTGGCCTTGTCCGCGACGGGGTGAAAACCGCCGCAAAGAACAAGGACGGGATCGCGGCGATGCACATCATCGGCTATCTCAGCGATGATCGCACGGGAATTCTGGATAACCTCCTCTTCGGCAAGGCCGACGTCAACGAGGCGGAGGATAACTACGGATGGACTCCGCTACACGTTGCCGCCGGTATGGGCAACCTCAAGGTCGCCGGTCAGTTGCTCTC
The DNA here is from genome assembly GCA_012719125.1 of Planctomycetaceae bacterium. Taxonomy (GTDB): domain Bacteria; phylum Planctomycetota; class Planctomycetia; order Pirellulales; family Thermoguttaceae; genus JAAYAY01. Next base: position 10,086 of record JAAYAY010000003.1, read on the forward strand.
CAAAGGCGCCAATATCAACCTTCGCGACAAACACGGCGCCACCCCCCTGGATATGGCGACTGCCCAATCGGAAAAAAAGATGGCCGACTTCCTGATCCTGCACGGCGGCGAAGAAGGCACCGGGACGATCGCCTCCGGTCCCCTCGCGGTGCCCGTGAGTAAGGTCGGTAAGGCGATCGACGCCGTCGCCGAGGCCGCCAAACAGAATGCCGCCAAGGCCAAGGGAAAGGCAAAGGGGTAACGGCCTGGCCCGGAGCCGCTTTCAGCGAGTTGGCCTACCCCCGAGCGAAGCCGTGCCGCGTCGGGGATCCATCCGGTCGGTTCCTTTCGTTCATCTGTCTTCGCAGGGTCTTCCCATGTCAACCAACGGGAGTGTCTTCGATCGCGCCAAGCAACTCTTTCTCCACTATGCGGAGCCTCTGGACCTGGAGCGGCAGTATCCGGGGCTGGCGCTGCACCAGCGGCTCACCACGCCCGATCGATCGTTGATCTACCGCATCACCCTGCAGATGGACGACGGCTCCCTTCGCGTCGTCAACGCTTACCGCGTGCAATTCAACGACGACCTGGGACCCTACAAGGGCGGGCTGAGGTTCCATCCCTGCGTGAACCTCGACGAGGTCACCGCGCTGGCCTTCTGGATGTACCTCAAGACGGCCGTCGTCGACATTCCTTTCGGGGGAGCCAAAGGCGGGATCTCCGTCGACTACCGGGCCCTCTCGCTGGCCGAAAAGGAACGCCTCACCAAAAAGTTCGCCATCATGCTGACCAATGTGGTCGGCGAAGGCACCGACATCCCCGCCCCCGACGTCAACACCGGCCCGCGCGAGATGGCCTGGATGCTCGACGCCTGGCGGATGACCGGCGGCGCCTATCACCGCGGCATGGTCACCGGAAAACCCTTAAATCTCGGCGGCAGCAAAGGACGCCAGGAATACTACTGGACCCACCAGGAGGTGATCGAACGCATGTCGACCCGTCTCCTCGACGCTTACCGGAGCATCGCCGACCGCGCCCGCGACGGCGGCAAATCGCTCCGCCAGGCCGCCTACGAAATCGCCATCCAGCGAGTCGTCGAGGCCATGGTCCAGCGCGGCGTGCAGTGACGTATCGGCCTCCCGGCAGCTCCCGCCGGAAGCTTGACGCCGCCTGGTCGATCAGCTATCCCTGACGATGCTGATTCTCATGCAACCCAACACTCGCCTCTCGGAAACTCAACCATGACCGCCGCCAGATCTCTCGCCGCTCCCGTCTTCCTTCTCGCCACAACGCTGACCTTGTTGCCGGCCGATCTGCGGGCCGATCATCCCAACTACCCGCCGCAGCCCACCGTGATCGAGTACACCGTCGATCCCGACTGGCCCCAACGCCCGCCACAACTGGGACCCCGGGCTGCCGTGCCCGGCGTCGCTGTCGACAAGCAGGACCGCATCTGGTGCCTCGATCGCGGCCAGGTCCCCGTCCAAGTCTATTCGGCCGACGGAAAGTTGATCCGCAGTTGGGGCCGCGGACAATTCGCCGTTCCCCACGGCCTGCGTCTCGACGGCGACGGCAACGTCTGGATCACCGATATCAAGCAACACGTCGTGCAGAAATTCACCCCGGAGGGCAAGCTGCTCCTCACGCTCGGCACTCCGGGCGAATCGGGAGACGACGCGGCCCATTTCAACAGCCCCACCGACATGGCCTTCTCATCCGCCGGCGACGTGTTCGTGTCCGACGGCTACGGCAACCGACGCGTCGTCCATTTCGACCGGCAGGGCAAATTCGTCAAGGCCTGGGGCGAATATGGCGGCGGCCCCGGGCAGTTCTCGCTTCCACACCAGATCGTCATCGATTCGCACGGCGTTCTCTACGTCGGCGATCGTAACAGCGGCCGAATTCTGCTCTTCGATCAGACGGGCCACCTGCTCGACGAGTGGAACAACCTCATCATGCCCTGGGGACTCTATATCTCCGCCCGGGACGAACTATGGGTCTGCGGTTCCTCGCCGCAACTCTGGCACAAGGACGGCACTTATCCACCGCCCAAGGATCAGATCTTCATGCGGTTCTCGACCGACGGCAAGCTGCGACAACTCTGGACCGTGCCGACCGGACTGGACGGCCGGGAACAACCGGGCGAGTGCAACTGGCTCCACTGCGTCGCCGCCGACTCAGAAGGCAATCTCTACGCCGGCGATATCCAGGGAAAACGTCTCCAGAAGTTCGTCCGCAGCCCGCTCCCCGAACCGGGGAAATCGGTGGATTGATCCGGCCCTCACGATTCGCCCCGAATATGAAACGTAATCGACGACTCGCCCGCCTTGTCGCCGTTCAGATCGGCCACCGTGAGCCGGAGCTCGTACTTGCCCGGCTGCAGCTTCTCCGGCATGCGGAACTCGCAAACGGTGAAGAAATCGCGGCGGGCGTTCTTGCAGTACTCGTCGTTGGTCGAAAACTCGTGATCGGCCACCTTCTGCCGGCTGCTGTCGAATATCTCGTAGCTGCTCCGCAACGACGTGTGATAGCCGCGGGCAGTCTCTTTGCAGCAGAAATTCTCCACCTCCGCGTAGAGAAGCACCGCCTGGCCCGGCTGGAAGTTGTAGTCGTCGAAAGGCGTGTAGGCCCCGTAACTGTCGACGCTGGTAATGAAAGCCAGGTTGCGCACGAACAAGGGGGCCGACTCGCCCAGCCGCCGAATGGCCTCATCAAGATTCCGCTTCGATTCGATCAGCCGATTCGAACGATCCGTGATCAACTCCGGGTTGAGCAGCGTTGCCAGTCCAAAGAACTGCTTCGACCAGAACTCCTGCATCTCCGGTTCGAGAGAGGCAATCGCCCGAACGGCGTCGTCGCGACGGTCGGCAATCAGGTAGAGCAAGCGAAGCCTCGCCTCGTCCTCCTCCCGAACGTTCGAATCGAGCTGCCGCTCTCTCTGCTGTTCCAGCTTCTCGATGGCCGACTCGACGAACTGCTGCCAGCTTGCGTCTTTGGCAATCGGGCGATCGTCGCTCTTGGAGGCCGGACCCGAGAGGCTCTCGGATGCGTCGTCGACCGTCGTGAAAGCCGCCGCCTCCACCTTGGTGTGCTTCATCTCCCGCAACAGTGCTTCCAACTGGCGCTCCAGATCGGAACTCTTTTCGGGATTCGCAGCGGCTTCAACCTCTTCGGATTCGACCGGCTCGTTGTGGCTCGCCGCCACAACGGTGGCCGGACGCGGCTCCGTGCCGGGAACCTGCGGCGGTGAAAGAGTGGTGGCCGCTGTCGGCGGCTGCCCGATCGTCACTGACTCTGGCGAGGATGCCGCAAGTGACGTCCGTCCCAAGGCAAGCAAAGCACGATACTGGCGAATCAATTGCGGCTGCCACTGGGGCGGTGTCTGAAATGCCGTGGCCAGGATCTGACTCCGCGTGGCCGGGTCGATGTGAGTCGCTGCCTCCAACTCATGAATGAAGGTCGACATCTCGGCTACCGGAACCGCGCTTTGGACATTGGGCGGCACTGCCGGTTGGCTCGCCTGGACCGGGAACCGATCGCTCGGTCCGGCGCTGCCGGCTCCGAGTGGCTCGTTGCCCGCAACCGGCTGCTGGTAAGCGGGTTGCGGTGTCCCGGAAGAAGGCTGTGCCGCCGCCGGATCAGGCAACCTCAGATCCGCCGGATCCGGCGACAGTCCTGGCTCCAACCGGTGGTTGCCACGCGACGGCCACCACGAACAGCCGACCGTGGCAAGCAGCCAGATGCTGAGCAGGACGAGTGCCGTTTGCCGTGAACTCATCGAATAACTCTGTGGACCACAACAGAAGAAACACGCGCACCGAGGGAGCCCGGCCGCTGCAATCCACCTCGATCTGCAGCAACCGAAACAACCCACAGAAGAGGGGGCGAATGTTAACCGATCATGTGGTCCACCGCAAGGCGAGTTGGCACAAGAGTCTCCTCGCTTCCACCGTAGGTTGGCTCTCCAGAGCCGACCAAAAGAACCGCCGAAAACTCGCCTCTTGAGAGTCAACCCGCGCAAGACCGCAGCCCCACAACTCTTGCCTTGGTCGATCCGCCTCAGAAAACCCGCGGATCGCCTGACTTATCTGGCCGACACCCGGCTCGATGGTGCCGCCAATCGAATCAACAGATTCTCGATCACCAATCTTGGGGGGAGAGCACTGTTTCCCTTCATCGCCAGGTCGGTTTCGATCAGCCACTCATAGAGTTGCCGCCCTCGTTCCCGGCCCAGGTGCCGAAGCTGACCCTCCGCCTTCTTGAGCACAAAGGACCGCACGCCGGCCTGCTCCAAGGCGGCCTGCACGGAGACCCGGCTGCGGGCGGCTTCACCTGCCAGCACGATCCGCGTTGCCGCCGCGAACCGCCGGAGCGTCGAGGCAATCTGTCCGTGAATCGCGATCGGGTTCTCGCCGGCCAGCAGAAGCCGGTCGAGTTGCGTCAGGGCCGCCTTCAAATCGCCCGCCAGGGCCGCATCGAGCATGTCCCAGGTGGTTCTCGCCCGCCAACTCCCCACGTTCCGGCTCACCATTTGGGCCGAGATCTTGCGATCCTCGCCCACCGACAGAGCCAACCGGCCGACTTCCTGATCGAGCAGGCCGAGTTCCGGCCCCACCAGGTCGACGAGCAGTCCGGCCGCCGCCGACACGAGTTGCACTCCATGGGTCTTCTTCGCCCACCCGGCAAGCCATTTGGGAATCTGGGCGGCCTTGGGAGCGGAACAATCAATCGACAGCCCCTTGGCTGCCACGGCCTTGTAGATTCGCGTATTCGCCGGCCAACTCTTCGTCTCGAGAACCAGTTTGCCCGTCGGACGCGGCGCACCCACATAGTCTTCCAACTCCGGGCGGTAGCGCGAGACGAAATCGTCAGCCTCCTCGACCACCACCAGGCGCGACGACCCGCCAAACATGGCCAGCGTGCTCAGTTCGTCGAGCACGTCGACCAGTTCTGTTTTCGTGCCGTCGAAGACGGTCAACGAGAAATCGGCGTCGTCCGTTCCGAGAGCACACCTTTTCAGATTGGCAAGCACATGGCGTTTGAGAAACGCCTCATCCCCGAAAACCACGTTCACCGGCTGGGGGGCGTAGTCGTCCGGCGCGGCCAGATAGTCGATAGCGGAAAGGGCCTTGGCCATGCGAATGCGGTCGGTGTAGGGCAGGCGGACGAAAAAAATCTACCGGTTGACACAACCGGTCAGTATACCGCACCGAAGGGCCGTTCAGAAGAAGGCGAACTCAACGGATGAGGTACCGCCGCGGCGCCGGCTGACCTGTCTGGCCGACCGGGCGAACGTCTTGAATCTCGACCGAGTGGGGCGCCGAACTGCTCCGGGGGGGCGAGGCTTGGGCCAGGCGAACCGGGTTCCGGGTCTCGGCCGTCGCCACGTTGCCCGCCCTGTCTCGCGCTTCCACGCGGATCTGGACTTCCGGCGGCAAGCCAATGGGGAGAGGCCAGCGGTAGCTGCCCGTGTTATCCAGATTCTGAGCAATGAGACGCCATTGCGACGTCGCCGCGTCGGCGTAGTAGAGCGCAATCGGCGTCTCGGCCAACTGCGTGTCGAAGGCCTGCCAGCGGATCGTGAGTTCGTTGTACGACTGGTCGACACCGATTACCTGGGCGTTGGGGCGGGTCAAGTCGGCGCGGATGACGACATCGGGCCTCTGGCCGCGCCGTGGAGACGGGGCGGGTTGGCCGTTAGCGGCATGAAATACCACCGTGAAGCCGTACGTGCCTTCCTCGGGAACGCGAGCCAGCATGGGGCTGCGGCTGTCCGAGTCGAACCCGTAGCTCTGCCAGGTGACTCCCCCGTCCCGCGTCCCCCACAACTCGACCCGTCCGACCGACATGGGCTGAGGTGGATTGGTGTAATCGATCTCAAACAGCTTGGTATTCACCGTGCGTTCGCCGCCCGCCGGCGGCACCGATCTCTGTGGGGAAGAACCATACCCCGTCGACGATCCGTGGCCGCCGCCGGCTGACTGTCCATAGTCGGTTCCAGCGGCCATACCGCTCGGATTGTATTGACGCTGGTAGGCCGGAGCCGGCTGGGCGGCGACCGTACCCACACCCGCGTCACCCTGCACGCCGTAACCCGAGTTGTCGGGCCGGGCCTGGTAAGGGTCGGACACGTCTCGTGACTCGTATCCGGATTGCGGACGCTGGGCCGCAATTCCTGAATCGACTCCGTATCGGCTGTTCTCTGAACCCGAACGCGCCGGATCGTATCCCTGGTTGCCCGTACCCGAAGAGGAATAGCCTCCCGATTCATATCCTGGATTCCGGGCCGATTCATGGGCCATCTGAGAAGTGCCGCCTCCGTAACCCTGCTGATAGGGATCGTACGTGGGTGAAGTCTGGGCAGATGGTTGTCCGGTCGAGTAGTTGTTCTGCTGCGACCAGGGATTCTGACCAGGCAGGTTCTGGTTCGTCAGATTCTGACCCGGCAGATTCTGGCTGGATGATGCCTGCCAATCGGTCTCCGGTGTCGGCGCCGCCGTGCGGTTCTGAGTGGCCCATGCCGTCATGTCGGCGGGAGGAGTCGCCGCGGCAACCGTCGTGACCTGCGCATGGCTGACGTTTCGATTGCCGGCCGTATCGGCCACTTCAGCCCGAATCTGGATCCGTTCCGTCCCGGCGGGCACCCACCAGGTCGACTCGCCGGCATTGGTCGCCAAATCGCTCCGGATCTTCGACGAGTCAAGGGCCACGTCTTCCCACTGCTGCGTGTCACCGACTCGGTACTGGAGTTTCAGCGTCGCAGGTTCGACGTTCGCCTCGTCGATTCTCCATTTCGCGATGATCTCCCCGGCTTGGCCCCGTTGCGCCTCAATCGAGAGCCCGGGCGCTCGCGTATCCACAGTGACACGCAGGCCGGGAGAATTGACCAGCGGCGGGCGGAAGTTGCCGGAACGATCCCGCGTGCGCACGGCAAACCAGTACTCGCCGTCCTCCGACGCACGGAACAGGAAATGCTTGGTGGTCGGCGCTACCGACGTCTCGTGCTGCCACGTGGCGCCCCGATCGCGAGACACGAAGAGCTGAATCTCCGCAGCCCCCAGGCTCGGATGCTCGATCTGGTCGATTTCAAAAGGAATCGCAAAATAGGTTTGCCGCGTGGGGATGGCGGCCGGCATGCCTCCCGAATCTTGTCCCACCGACAAGCCGGGCTGGGCTCCGGTCGCCACCACGGTCAGCATCTGTGCGATTGAGAGCAGCCACATGGGGTGCCTCCGTCGGCTAAAATCGAGATCGGGCCCCTAGCTAAATCCACCTTTATGGGTGGGCAGGCGGTACCAGGTGCGCATGCCTGCGCTGATCGTATCGGCTGTGCCGATCGCAGGTCTTGAGGAGGAAATAGCGAAAAAGAAAAACAGAGAATCTGGATAATATAGAAAGTTTATCTCCAAGTGAGATATTCTCGCCCAATTCACGCCTGAAGTCGTTGCCCCCTCATGCCAACCCGACGCGTCAGCGAGGACAGACCGCTTACCACCCCCGCGTCCAACCCGACGCGTCAGCGAGGAAAGACCGCCCACCATCTCACTCCCAACCCGAAGCGTAGTTGGACAGCGTCGCTTCGGGGTGGTGCAGGGAACCGAGACCGTTCCGGCAGACTCGTTTAACCCGCTGCCGCAGGCGAGGATTGCCGACCATTCCAAAGCGGCCTGTAGTCGGTGAACGACCTCGCCTGCGGCAGCGGGTTAAACGAACGCTCTGCTGGAACGTGTGTTCACGGGCATTGGCCAGAGTGGTGCTGTCCAAGTAAGCGACGACAGAAGACCTTCCACCTCTCATCTCCTCTCCCCCAACCGCGCGTCCCAATCGACCTGAAAGAACTCTCCATGCATCCCACCGAGAAGCCAACCACCAGGTACTCCGAGTCGGCCGTGATCTGCGTTGCCCTCCTGCTGCCCACGCTGGTCACCTGGCTCTACTTTGTGGCCCTCACCACTGCCCCGGCAGTCATCCAGCAGACGGCCTACGCCGTCGGCAAGACCGTCCAATTCGCTCTGCCGGCCGTTTGGATCTACTGGCTATGCCGGGAACGGTTCGAGTGGCTGCGCCCCACGCGGACCGGGCTGGCGGCAAACGTGCTGTTCGGCGGAGCGGTCGTCGCCCTCATGATGGTAATTTACCATCTGTGGCTGAACCCGACCGGCTACCTTGCCCCTGGCAGTCCGGCCGGCCAGGCGGTCGTCGAGAAGGTCCGCGGCTTCGGAGTCGGTGACGTCTGGCGCTACGTCGCCCTGGGCGCGTTCTACTCGATCATCCACTCCGGTCTCGAAGAGTACTACTGGCGCTGGTTCGTCTTCGGTCGTCTCAAACGCTCGATCTCCCTCGGCTCGGCGATTGCCCTTTCGAGCGTCGGTTTCATGCTCCACCACGTGATCCTGCTGGGCATCTACTTCGACTGGGCCCCGCTGCCCGTGGGCATCTTCTCAGCAGCCGTCGCCGTCGGCGGCGCCGTTTGGGCCTGGCTCTACAATCGCAGCGGTTCCCTGTTCGGCCCATGGATCGGGCACCTGCTCATCGACGCCGGCATCTTCCTCATGGGCTACGACCTGGTCCGCGGGGCGTTGTTGTAGTGTTGCAGTCAACTTTGCGCGCGGCATAACGTTTTCTGACACTTACTCCCCGGAATGGGGCCCTTGATTCAGGGGGGTCGCGATGGACGAGTCGGTGTCGTGGGCTGTGCGGTTCATGGCGGTGGGGGCAACGAGGGAAAGCTCGCTGATCTGTGCATCAGGCCTACGATAGCAGATATGTGTACGTATGTCAAGTAGTTTTTTGAACAGTAGGCCGAAGTATTTTGGGTGAGTGGTTTTGGGGGTGGTGGGTGGGGGCCGGGGCAGCGAAGAAGGGAGCCTCTGGCGGCGGACCACCCAGGTTCGACAACTTGTGCCGGCGGTGAATTGCCAATACCCGTTTGATCGAATAAAGTAGTTAAGGGTTCATTTTCCTGAATTCCTCGGAAGGACCGCTCATCAGCTTGGCGGCTCGGCATGACGAAATCCGGCCTGGTTCAATTTTGCCCGTTTTTGGGTAACAGGCGCGGACTCTGAGCGTTGCCGGGAAGCGTTTGCCGCGGGGGACGAACGGTGGGCGAGGTCAGCTACGAGAGAACCGGACGTATCCCAGCAACTCCAGCCAGTGGGGATGGGGGCTGGCGTTGAGCAGTTCCGCAGGGCTTTTGCCTG
>JAAYAY010000150.1 GCA_012719125.1 Planctomycetaceae bacterium
AACGGCCAATGGTCCGCGTTCTGTGCCCACCGAATCCAGGCCGAAACCAAACGGCTTCACCCTAAACGTCAACACCTTGAACGCCTTACGTTTCAACTCGCCCTATAGCGGAACGCCGGTTACACCCAATTTGTTTCGGATTTCGCATTTCGTATTTCGCATTTCGTACTTGGCTGCCGCCCTGCCGCCTACGGCTTGCCCTCCGGCGATCTGGGGTTCTTCTTATAGTAGAAAAACCCGTCTTCGGCCCCCACCAGGAGATCGGGGATACCGTCTCGATCCCAGTCGACAACCGTGGGGCTGGTCGTGTGCCCGGCCAGCACGGCGGCGTCCATGGGGCCCATGTCCTTGAAGACGTGACGGTTCTCGTCCGTCGAGACGTTCCTGAAGAAGTTGATCGACCTACTATTGGCCAACAGATCGCGCCGTCCGTCGCCGTCGTAGTCGACCATGCACAACTTGCGCCGCCCGCTCCGCCCGGCCTCGCCCGCATTGAGTTGAAGCAGCGTATCTTCTGCGCCCGCAGCATAGAAGATCCGCTGCGGCGGCAACAGCACGAGACGGTCGTCCCGACGCTCGCGGCGGAACAGAGCGAGATAGCCTTCGTGGTCGAGCATCACCAGGTCGTTGAGCCCGTCGGAATCGAAATCGATCACCACGGGCGTGGTTCGCCACTGGGTCGCCAGCTCCTTCGGTCCGGGATTCCACCAGTTCCAGGCCGGCTTGGGCGGTGTGCCTTCCCATTCGACTTCGATCGGCTGGGCCGCCGCCAGTTTCGGCTGCTTTCGCGTTCCCACATTGCGATACCAGACGACCTTGCCCCAGATCGAGTTGACGACCAGGTCGGGCAAGCCGTCGTGGTCCCAGTCGGCCACATTGAGCGTCGTGTAGCCCCACTTGGCCTCGCACGGGCCCTGGATCGAACCGTTCGGACCGGCCAGGATCCGCAGCGTCTCTCCGCCGGCCTCCAACAGTTTGGGCTCGGCCCAACGCGGCGGATCGCCGCCGTCCAGGTTCTCGATGAACCCGATGTGCCCGGCCGTATTGCCGCAGATCAGGTCCTCGTCGCCGTCGTCGTCCCAATCGAAGCCGACCGGCGTCACCAGGGCACCGAACTTGAGTTCGTCGGCCTCCTGCCGGAAGAAAACCGGCGCGGCAAACCGGGGCATGCCGTCAACCGTTTTGCCCGTATTGTCGATGAGCGCTACCCGGCCGTCCTCCTGGCCCACCACCAGATCGACGTCGCCGTCCTTGTCGAAGTCGATCGCTACCGGCACGATCATGCAGAGTTCCATCCGCAGCGGCTTGCCGTCGAGCGTCAGCAGCCGCCCCGCGGCGTACTTGGGTTGCGTCCGCGTGCCGGTGTTCTCGAACCACGTGAAGCTGTCGATGAACTCACCGCAGATCAGGTCGAGGTCGCCGTCGCCGTCGAAGTCGGCCAGGTTGGGCGACGGCATCCCGTAGACGTCGACCGGCTTGCCGCCCGCCATGATCTCCTGCGGCGCCGCGTACTTCGGCCGCTTGTTGTCGCCTTCGTTTCGCAACACGTATACCCGGCCGCGCAACGGGCCGTTCGTCCAGTTGCCCTTGTCGTCGTAGGCGTTGTCCCAGCCATACTCCGACCAATCGCCCGTGCCGACGATCAGGTCGGCCGCCCCGTCGCCGTCGTAGTCGGCGTAGCTCCACTGGTTCGCCCGCAGCTTGCCGGGAAAGGTGTGAATCGAGGGATCGGTCGGAATCGGCACGGATTGATCCAAGCCCGTGTTGTGGAAGTCGGGATGTTCCCGTCCAGGGGTGGTCACACGTACCTGGCCGTCGACCACGGAGACGCAACAGTTCCCCCGGGGCTCGCCCAGTTTGACCGCCGGCTTGAAGACGGGCATCTTGGCGTCGCCGCCCGGGTTCTCGAACAGCACCGTGGCATGATAGGGCTTGTCGCTGCACGAGACGACCAGGTCGATGTCGCCGTCGCCGTCGAAATCCATCGGCAACGGCCAGGCCCAAAGCCCCACGCCCAGATCGACCACCAGGCCCGGGTTGTTGTATTTCAGCCGCGTGAGCGGTCGCGCTTCGGGGGGCGGCTCAGGCAGCTTCTTGCCGCGCAGGCCGGCCAGTTCCGCCAAGCCGCCGATCTCGTCGGCCGACAGCACCCGATCATAGAGCCGCACGTCGTCGATCGTGCCGTGGAAGTCGCGATGGGGCGTGCCGTTGACCCGTCCGATCTGCAAGCGGTCGAACGGCTGGAAGGGAGCGTCCGAACAAGCCTCGTCCCGGCCGATGCGGACCCCGTTGATATAGACCACCATCGTCGGCCCGTCGCGTGTGATCGCCACGTGCGAAAACTCCCCGGCCGGCACGACCACCTCCGAATCGGTGATAATCGTCTGATACTTGTTCTCAGCGGCGTCCCAGATGAAAGTGACGCGGCCGCCGTCGGTGAGCGAGAAGATCAGGTTGGCGTCGGCGCTCCCGAGGATCCCGTTGCGGCTGTTGGCCTGATTCGTGAAGTCGGCCGGGCTGAATCGCTCGGGCTTCACCAGGGCCGAAACGGTCATCTGGTTGCCCTTGAGTTGCAGCGTCCCCGGCACTTCGATATAGGTGTCGTTGTCGCCGTCGAAGCGAAAGCCCGTGCCGATCGGTGCCGGCGCGCCAGCCAGCGCTCCGTGGACGGTCCCGGGATGCCGGCCGCCGGTGTCGGCAACCTTGTCGGTTCCCGTGTCGTCGAGCGTCCAATGGGCGACCAGTCCCTTGTCGAGGTCGGCGGCCAAGGTCGGCAAACAGAGACTGGCCGCAATAAGCGCTAATGGCGCAGCCAATAACATCCTTCGGAACGTTCCTGTTCTCATGGAATAACCTCTTCAGTCGTTTCAGTGCGAAACGTGGTGCAAACGTGGCGGAACCTCTTGGCTTCAGATACACTATCGCCATTGGCGAGCCGGTTCGCAACCCCGCGTCTCCCCGGGCCGTGAAACCCACAGAAGGACCGCCGGGAAACGCCGCTTTGGCTCATGCAGGAAGAGATCGGTTATGGCAAGAACTTTTGCAGGAACTGTGGCGTTTGTCGCGTCGCTCGTATGCTCAGTGAGCTTGGCCACCGAAGATGCCGAATCCCCTATGTTCGCCCCCGAAATCTCCGGCCCCTGGTGGCAGGTGGCCGGTGATCCCGATCTGGGTGAGTGGACGTCTCCCGACCAGCAGCCCGTCGACTTCGGCGTCTGGCAGGCCGCCGACGGGACCTGGCAGATCTGGTCCTGCATCCGCAAGACGAAGTGTGGCGGCCGTACGCGGCTCTTCTACCGCTGGGAAGGAAAACAACTGACCGACGCCGACTGGCAGCCTAAGGGAATCGCCATGGTCGCCGATCCGGCACTGGGCGAGACCCTCGGCGGTTTGCAGGCCCCCCACGTCATTCTCCACAACGACGTCTATTACATGTTCTACGGCGATTGGCGAAACATCTGCCTGGCCACGAGCACCAACGGAAAAGAGTTCACTCGCTATCGGAACACCGAGGGGCGCCCGCAACTCTTCACGGAAGACACCGATCCGGAGGACTGGACCAACACCCGCGACGCCATGGTGCTGAAGGTCGGCGACACCTGGCACTGCTACTACACGGCCTTCCCCAAACGAAAAGGGGCCGTCTATTGCCGGACGTCCAAGGACTTGCACACGTGGAGCACGTCGGTCATCGTCAGCGCCGCGGGCTCCTCGGGCGATAACGCCTATTCGTCCGAGTGTCCTGACGTCGTTTACCATGAGCCGTCCGGCCATTACTATCTCTGGCGCACGCAGCGCTACGGCCCGAATGCTCAAACAAGCGTCTTTCGCTCAAGAGATCCGCTCGACTTCGCCCCCGGCACCGACGACTGCCTCGTGTGCCGGATGCCGGTTGCCGCTCCCGAAATCGTTCGGATCGGAGACCAGTGGTACATGGCGGCCCTTCTCCCATCGCTCAAGGGCATTCAGATCGCGCCGATGCGCTGGGTGATCGACGACGACTGGGTCAGACCGGGCCAGATGCGCGGCCGGGCCGTATTCGACTTCGACGATCCAATCCAGCGCGAGAAGTGGCAACGTATCGAGGGCGATATCGAACCGATCTTCACCACCTCGACCCGCAGCAACTTCCACCCGCCCCAGCAGCACTTCATCGGCACGGCCGAGTCGTCGCGCCTCCCCGGACGCCCCGACGACAAGCAAACGGGCGTAAGTCAATCGCCGCCGTTCACCGTGGAAGCAGACCGCTACTTCCTGCTCATATCCGGCGGCGGCGATCGCGAGAAGACCTATGTGGCCCTGGTGACCGAAGAGGGGAACGAAGAACTTGTCCGCGTAACCGGCAGCGGAAGCTCAAACCACTTCGAGCCGGTCGCCGTCGACCTGAGCCGCCACCGCGGAAAAACAGTTCGGGTCCGTATCGTCGACAACGCAACAAGCGGCTGGGGCCATATCAACCTGGGCGGAGTCTATTGCGACGAACGCTGATCTTGTTCACAAGACAAGAGAGAGAGGAACACTGATCCTCACTGATCGCCGCTAATCCAAGACAGGACTTCTTAAGGATTAGCGACGATGAGTGCCGATTAGTGTTCCCTTCATTCATGTAGATCGGAAAGGATGAAACGTTTCCATTGGAGGTCCCCCTTCTTTCCGTAGTTGATGAGATACCCGACGCATTGGCGGGCGATTCGCATGTAGTTGAACAGTTGGGCTTCGTGGTCGGAAACAAGCTCCGAAACCGCTTTGATTTCCACGGCGATGGCGTCAAACGCGACAAGATCTGGTACGAAATGGGTCTCCAACTTCTGCGTCTTGTAGAAGACCTCCAACCTCGGCTTCGACCGATAAGGGATTTCCCGGAGGCCCAACTCAATCTCGAGGCTCTGCTGATAGACTTCTTCAGCCATGCCGTAGCCCAGTTGGTTGTAGACTTCAAATGCAGCTCCCATCAACTTGTAGCCTTCTTCCCGCAACATGATACGCTTCTCCTGCAAAGAGTGAATCTGGGAACACTGATCCTCACCGATCGCCACTAGTCCAAGCCAGAACTCCTCAGGGATTAGCGGAGATGAGTGAGGATCAGTGTTCCGTCACAAATCTCAATACTTCTCGAAACGGCGTCGATTCCAGCCGCCCGAACGCCGCGTGACCCGACAGTTTTGCCCGCGTTGTCGCCGGCGACCTGATCCCGCAGAGAAAACGGGCCAGTTGACGCGGTGACCCCAACGCCGCCTTGCCTTCCCCGCGGAGCGCCGCCAGCACCGCCCGATCCGACTCGTCCGGCAAGCGGTAACTGGGGGCCGGGAGCGCCTTGGCCGACGCTCCGAGACATCGGGCGCAATGGCCGCAGTCCCCTCGCTCTTCGCCAAAGTAGGTCATCAGATGCCGTGTCAGGCAACCCGGTTCTTGGGCGTAGGCGAGCACACGTTCAATCCGCTCGATGTCGAGCCGCTCGCGCCGTTCGAAACGCGCAACCAGCGACTCGATGAGCGGTCCCAAATCGGCCGGCATCTCGCCCACTCGATATCCCTCCCGCAGGCCGGCCGCCTCCACCACCAGGTCGCCCTGCTCCTCCAGGTAAGTGAGCGCGGCAACCACCCGTGCCCGCGGCTCGCCGATCGCCCGGCTTGCCTGGTCCACGTCAAGAGTCAACCAGATCTTGCCCCTGCGAGCCTGGCGAAAGATCTTCCGCAGGAATTCCGCTCGGCCGGCGTTGAAACGTCTGAAGATGTCCTCCGATTTCCGTTGCGGCTGGAAGCGAAACTCCGTGTAGAACGGTCCCGTTCCCTGGATCACGCCGTCGAGTTCGAGATACGTGAGCAACGTCTTGACGACGATTGGCCGAACGTCGAACTGCCCCGACAGGTCGTAAACCGAAACGTCAAAAGCTTCCCCTCGCCCCAATACGTCCCGCACCAACCCGTCGACACCCTCGGCGGTAGGCGTATCACCATAGGAAAAGTTCTGCAGCACCACGACGTCGTCGGGCGAGGCAAACATCTCGCAAATCGATTCCTGATCGTCCCGTCCCGCACGGCCGATCTCCTGGCAGTAGCTCTCCAGGCTCTTCGGCAGATTGTAGTGATAGACGTAACGAATGTCGCGCTTGTCGATCCCCATCCCAAACGCAATCGTCGCCGCCACGATCATGCGGTCCGACGCCATGAACGCATCCTGCACGCCATCGCGGTCCTCCTGCTTCATCCCCGCGTGGTACGCCCGGGCCTGGTAACCGTGACGCCGCAAGAACTCTGCCATTTCCTCGGCCGCCTGTTGCTGGGTCACATAAACGACGGCCGGGCCCGGCGCCCGGGCGGAAAGCCGCGAGAGCAGCAGGTCCCTCCTGGCCGCCGAAGCCGACGGAGTCACCGCCAACTTGAGGTTCGAGCGATAGAAGCCCGTATTGATCACATTGCCCGATTCGATCCCGAATGCCGCCGCAATGTCCCTGGCGACGGCCGGTGTGGCGGTGGCCGTCAGCGCCAGGACGGGCGAAATGCCGAACTTCGCCGCAATTCCGGCGATCTTCAAATAGTCGGGACGGAAATTGTGCCCCCACTCACTGATGCAGTGCGCCTCGTCCACCGCCAGAAGCGAGATCTTCCACCGCCGCATCGACTGCAGGAACCGCTCGTTGTTCAAACGCTCTGGCGAAACGTACAGAAGCCGCAGACGTCCCGAACCGAGGTCGTCATAAACCTGAACCGTCTGCTGCCGATCGAGCGTCGAATCGAGCCTCGCGGCCGGAAAGCCCTTGGCCGACAGGAAGTCGAGTTGGTCCTTCATCAGCGCGATCAGCGGAGAGATCACCAGCACCAGCCCGTCCAGAACCATCGCCGGAAGCTGATAACAAAGGCTCTTTCCGCCCCCCGTCGGGAAGATCGCCAGCGCCGACTTGCCCGCCAGAATCCGGGTGATAACGGCCTCCTGCCCCGGCAGGAATTCTTCGAAACCAAAGGCCTCTCGCACCAACGTCGACACATCCTCTGAAGCAACAGGGTCCGCTTTCATTTCGTGCCTCCTCACTTGAATTGGGAGTCGAACCTCTTTTGGTAAGAAACGCATGTTCAGTAATATAAACACTTGCCGACGCATTGGCAAGACACTCCTGTCAGCAGTGCAATTTGTGGGGTAAATACGGATATGCACCGGCTGGCCGGCCTGAAAAAAGCGTTCATCCGGCCGATGCGCATGTTGACCTGAAAGCCTCCGGATCTTCCAGGGATAAGACGATACCGGAACGCGGCTGCCTGTACCGGAAAAACGGCAACAGAGAAGAGGAACCCGTACTCTTCGCACGTAGGTGCGACGTGGTTCATGTTCACATACGCTTTAGCCGGATGAGCCAAAAAAAGGCACCCAGTGCACAGAAGCCGTTCATGGATTTTGATGGACCGCGACAGAAGCCGCGAGTCGCAAGAGAACGCCCCGGAGTCGAAGGAAAGAGTTTGAGCGGGCTATGCCTCCGCCGATTCACGCGACAGCAAATCAAACGTCAGCCTCCCCTGGCGATTGCGGCCCCGCTCGAGTCGGTAAGAGCACGCCAGAACGGCCGATCGCCGAAATCCCTCGGCATCTGCAGCCACCGGCTCGTATCCCGTAGAGCCGCGTGTGAAGATCTGGAAAAGAAGCTCGGGACCGCGGGCGTCGATCAGCCAGAACTCCTCAATGCCCGCCTGATCGTACATTGCCGGCAACCTTTCCGTGTCTTTGCGAACCGACGCGTCACTGATAATCTCAACGATCAGGTCAGGAGGCCCTTCCATTTCGGCGTAGCGGTCTGGCTTGCCACTCGCCTTGGGCACCAGCCGCACGCGGCCCGCATCGAGCGAGGCGTTGGATACGAACACCAGGTCCGGTTCCGCCGACAACTCAGCATCCGGACAAGAAACCCGCGCGCGATCGGTGTAGAGCTCACCGAGTTGTCGCTCCTTGATCCGTTGACCAAGAACGATAACCAACTCCGTCTTCAGCTTTCCGTGCGTGTGAAGATCTTCAGGAGACATATCCACCTCGATCCGGCCGCCCAGATAATCGATCCGTCCCTGTTCCGGGAACTCGTCCGACAGGGCCCAGCGGCGAAAATCGGCCAACGTTCGCAGCCCCTCAGGAATCTCGACCTGCTGCTCGAGGAGAATCACAGTGGCCATGGCACCGGCCCTTGAGTGAATGACACAGAACGGCGGCGACTCGTCCGAGGACGACACCACCCAAAGGCATGTTAGGTGTGAGAATGAACAGAGTCAAGTGTGCTACGTGAGTTCGCGGAAATCGCTGCAATCTGTGGGGTAAATCTTGACTTACCCCTTCCGAACCGAGGAAAATGGCGATGCGGTCGACATGACGATGTCGTCGCGAAACAACAACACGGACTGCCAAACAACCCGACGAATGGAGGAATACCAATGCAAGCTCGAATCGCGACACTGGCCGTTATGGCCGCTCTGGCACTCATGGTCCAGATCCTGCGCCCACTCGAAGCCGCCGAACCGGCCCCGGCATTCAAGGCCGGATTCGCCGAACGCGACATCACCCCCGAAATTGGCGCCGAGCAGCCCGGCGGCTACGGCAAGTCGTTCCACAAATCGCTCCACGACCCCTGCAAGGTCCGCGCCGCCGTCTTCGACGACGGAACCCAGCAAGTGGCCCTGGTCAGCGTCGATGCCCTGATCGTCCCCCGCGTGATGGTCCTGGGAGCCCGGAGGCAAATCGCGGAGCGCTGCGGAATCCCCGGCGACCACGTCCTCATCGGCGCCACCCACTCGCACTCGTCCGGACCGACGGGCATGGTGTTGCCCGGTGAATACGACCACGCCTCGCCGCTCGTGCAAAAACTCGCCTACGAAAAGTCGTCCGGCGCCGACGCCGCGTATCTCAAGCGAGTCGAACAGGCCGTCGCCGATGCCGTCGTCGAAGCCAGCTCAAATTGCCAGGCCGCCCAGTGTGGCGTCGGCAAGGGGATCGAAAACACCGTGGCCTTCAATCGCCGTTTCCGCATGAAGAACGGGCTCAGCCACACCCACCCCGGCCAGGGCAATCCCGACATCATCGAGCCGGCCGGCCCGACCGATCCGGAGGTCGGCGTCATTGGCGCGTGGGATGCGGAGGGCAAATTGCTCGGCTGTGTCGTCAACTTTTCCTGCCATGCCACAACCAGCCCGGGCGGAATCTCAGCCAACTATATCTACTACCTCGAAAAGGCCGTTCGCGGCTATTTCGGTAACGACGTCGTTGTCGTCTTTCTGAACGGGACCTGCGGCGACGTCACCCAGGTCGACAACCTGGCCGCCACGCGCCGTCCGACCGGCGAACAGAGCGCCCAGTTCGTCGGCGGACGAGTGGGAGCCGAGGCCGTCAAAGTCCTGCTCGGAATGGATCGCGGTACGCTCACTCCCGTCGGCGCCACGACGAAGCTCCTCACCATCCCCCGCCGCGTGCCCAAGCCCGAGCGCGTCAAGGCGTGCCTGGAACTCGTACAAAAAGACCCCAAGGAGGTCGGCGCTACGGAGTGGACGTTCGCCAAGGAGATCGTGCTGCTCGACGCCATCCTGGCCAAGCATCCGACGGCCGAGGTGGAAGTCCAGGCCCTGCAGGTCGGGCCCGCCGTCTTTCTGTCCGACCCGGCCGAGTACTTTTGCCAGTTCGGGCTCAACATGAAAGCCCGCAGCAAGTTCCCCTTCACCTTCCCGGTGGAACTAGCCAACGGCTGCGTCGGCTACGTCCCCACCGAGGAAGCCCTCGGCCCCCACGGCGGCGGCTACGAAACCCGGCTCACCTCCTACAGCAACCTGATCCCCTCCGCCGGCCAACAGATCGAGGACGCCGCCGTCGAACTGGCCGGCCAGATGACGCCCGGCGAAGTGCCCACGGCCCCGCCGGCTCCCCCCTTCTCCGGTACCGGCTGGTCCTACGGCAACGTGCCGCCAGAGGTGGATTGACTGAAACCCCACGCGTAAGCGAGCAATCCCCAGAAACCCGACCCGTAAGCGAGGCCCCGTTTTCCCCGACACGTAAGCGAGGCCGCATTCTCTCCGACACGTAAGCGACCACCCCCCATGCAGGACCCGATCGCATATTTCCTGACGTGGCCCACTTACGGCACATGGCTGCCGGGCGACCCGCGCGGTTGGGTCGAATATCACCGCGGCTGGAAGATGCCCGATCCGATCCGATTCCTTGAAGCCGAATCCAAGATGACGGAGGATGCCTGTTTGTTGTCTCCGCGGGAGCGCGAGATCGTCGAGGCTCAGGTCGCTGAGACCTGTGAGCACCGGAGCTGGTTGCTCCATGCCGTCAACTGCCGTTCGAACCACATCCACCTGGTCGTTACTGCTCCCGGCACGACCCCGAGAAAGGTCCGTATCGACGTCAAGGCCTGGTGCACTCGTCGACTCAAGGAACGATCTGATCCGAATCGCCAGGAGTGGTGGGCCGAACGCGGCAGCCAGCGCCACATCTTCGACGAGGACAGTCTCGCCGAAGTGATCCACTACGTCACCGAAGGCCAAACCCCAAAACACCAATCCCACCCCGACGCGTAAGCGAGGCCCCAAGAAAACCCGACGCGTGAGCGAGGCCCCAAGAAAACCCGACGCGTAAGCGAGGCCGTCTACGATTCGACGCGGAAGCAGGCCCCCATACACCCGACGCGTAAGCGAGGCCGTCCAGCATCCGACCCACGATCGCATCTCTCCCCTGCTCCAGACCATGAACACTGAACCACACGCAACACCGCTTCCCGGAACAGGCCCGCCGACCGTCGCTCCCATGCGCAGTCGAGGGCGGCGCGGGCCTCGCATACGCGTCGGGTAACAACCGATACTTGCGTGACTGCCACGGATTGCAGGAGCGAATCGAAACCGTCGGCGACGACACGGATCTCCAGGATGTTTATGACACCGAACGGCAGTTGCTTCACGTGGCCTGCACCCGAGCCAGGGACAACCTCCTGGTTACCGTCGTCGAGCCGGGGTCGGAGTTCTTGGACGATCTTCTACAGAACCCGGCCTGACCGCCCACACCCCCCAGCAGCAGGTGTTCAAAAAACTGCTTGAATTCCCGGCCGATATCTGCATAATGACATAATGTACGAATGTCCACACACACTATCCCCTAGCCACAGCACACCCCAAGAACTCCTGAGCCAGCCCCCAAGAAACCCCGACGCGTAAGCGAGGCCCCAAGAAAACCCGACGCGTAAGCGAGGCCCCAAGAAAACCCGACGCGTAAGCGAGGCCGCAAGAAACCCCGACGCGTAAGCGAGGCCCCAAGAAACCCCGACGCGTAAGCGAGGCTCCAAGAAAACCCGACGCGTAAGCGAGGCCGTCTACGATTCGACGCGTGAGCGAGGTAAGACATTATCCTCCTCGCGTGCGCTTCGAACTACGATCGGCCCGGCAAGCTTGCGATCAAGGCTCCCTCAACAAACCACAGCCGTTCCCTGCCAAAAGCTCCTGAACCCTGCGATATTGGCAAAACCGAGTCCTCGTTGCCCAACTCGAAACCATCCGCCCATGAAGAAAAAACCATAGAAAAAACCGCGACTACCACCGGAGAGGGGCCTCGCCGTGCACACCTGCCGAACGATCCTAAGTTCCTATACAAAAGCCAGTTACAACCCGATGTTCGCAGACCCTTGCGATCGACGGCGAACGGTAAAACTTCGCAGATCCGAATCCCCGTGTCCCCCAGACTTGCCTCGCCTCGCGCCACACATTCCAATCACAGGTGCGTCATCCCGCCACCTCCCACCCCGCTGAACAGGTCCGCCTCCATGACTCGACCGCTCCCCCTCCTTGCCGCCCTCCTTCTAGTCGCGTCGATCGCCCAGGCCGAAGACTCTCAACTCCGCCGCGACGCTGCCGACGCCCTCAAAAAAACCTGCCAGTACTTCTCCAGTGAAGTCGCCACCGAAGGCGGCTATCTCTGGCGATACAGCGAAGACCTCAAGACCCGCGAGGGCGAAGGCAAGGCCGACGACCAGACCGTCTGGGTCCAGCCCCCCGGTACGCCCTCCGTCGGACTGGCCTTCCTCGACGCTTACAAAGCCACCGGCGACCAGTTCTATCTCGATCTCGCCAAACAGGCCGGTCATTGCCTCGTGCGGGGCCAGTTGCGATCCGGCGGATGGGATTACCGAATCGTCTTCGACGAAAAGGCCCGAACCGGCTACGCCTACCGCGTGGACAAACCGGTCGAAGGCAAGAGCCAGAGGAACACGTCGACGCTCGACGACAACACGACCCAGGCGGCGCTCCGGCTTCTGATGGCTCTGGATGAGACGCTCAGGCAATCCGACGCGGCCATCCATGAAGCTGCCACGACAGGGCTGGAAACGCTACTGAAAGTGCAGTATCCCATCGGCGCCTGGCCGCAGCGATTCACTGGCCCGCCCGATCCGGACAAGTATCCCGTTCTCAAGGCGAGTTACCCCGAATCCTGGTCGCGCGAGTTTCCGAAAGTCGACTACAAGGATTTCTACACCTTCAACGACAACGCCATGGCCGACGTCATCGACGTCATGTTCGAGGCGGCCGATCGCTACGGCGACCAGCGCTATCGGCAGGCCGCCGAGCGGGCCGGCAATTTCATGATCCTGGCCCAGATGCCCGAACCGCAGCCCGGCTGGGCCCAGCAATACGATCCCCAGATGCACCCGGCCTGGGCTCGCAAGTTCGAACCGCCGTCGATCACCGGCGGCGAGTCCCAAGGCGTCATGCGGACCCTCATGCAGATCTACCGCCGCACCGGCGATAAGAAATACCTCGAGCCCATCCCCCAAGCCCTGGCCTACTATCGCAAATCGCTCCGCCCCGACGGCCGGTTGGCCCGCTTCTACGAACTCCAAACCAATCGTCCCCTCTACTTCACCGTCGACTACCAACTGACCTACAGCGACGCCGACATGCCCACCCACTATTCGTTCGTCGTTGGCAGTGGCCTCGACCGGATCGAACGAGAATACGAACAGGTCTCCAAGCTGCCTGCGGACGAACTCCTCCCCAAACCGAAGACCGGCAAACAGAAGGCCTCGTCCGGCATGGAGAAACAAGTGCAGGGCGTCCTTTCCAAACTCGATTCCCAAGGTCGCTGGCTCGAAAAGGGCCGGCTCAAGTACCACGGCGACGACGATCCCACGGAACGAGTTCTCGACTGCTCCACGTTCGTAAGCAACGTCCGTGCATTGGCCGCCTACTTGGCAACGGAGTAATAGAATGCCGATCAACAGAAGATGGTTCGCCCTGCTCGGAATAGGGCTGCTGTTGGCGCTCTCGTCGCCCCTCACGAGTGGCGAGGCTGACACCGGAAACAAGCCCCTGCAGTTGCGGGTGTTGAGTTACAACATCCACCACGGCGAAGGCGTCGACAGCAAACTCGACCTGCCGCGAATCGCCGAGGTCGTCAAGTCGACCAAGGCAGACCTGGTCGCGCTGCAGGAAGTCGATTGCGGCGTGGAGCGGTCGGAACGGGTCGACCAGCCGCGAGAATTGGCCCGGCTCACCGGAATGCACGTCGTCTTCGGCAACAACATTCGGTACCAGGGGGGCGATTACGGCAACGCCGTCCTGTCCAGGTTTCCGATCGCCCGGCACGAAAACCACCCGCTTCCTGCCCTTCGGGAAGGCGAGCAACGCGGCGTCATCGAAGTCGAACTCGACCTCCCCGGCTCCGCCGGCAAGCTCCTGTTCCTGGCCACGCATTTCGATTATCGCTCCGACGAAGAGGAACGACTTGCCTCGGTTCGATTCATCAACGACCGGATGGCCGCCCAGAAGGACCGACCCGCCTTGTTGGCCGGCGACCTCAACGCGCTTCCCGACAGCAACACCCTTCGCCTGTTGGAGGCAGCCTGGACTCGCGCCAACGAGAAGGTCCTGTTCACCTTTCCGGCAGAACAGCCGACGCGGCAGATCGACTACATCCTCTTTCGGCCCGCGTCGCGTTGGAAAACGATCGAGGTCCGCGTTCCCGACGAACCCGTCGCGTCCGATCACCGGCCCCTGTTGGCTGTCTTGGAGTTCGCTCGGTGAGCCCGCAGCGATGACGCACGCCTGCCGCAAAAATCCGGCCCTAAATGCCGGCTGCCTTCCGGATGATCCGCTCGGTCGTCGTCCAGTCGAGACAGGCGTCGGTGATCGACTGGCCGTACCGGAGCCGCTCGACGGGTTGAGGAAATGGTTGGCTCCCTGCTTCCAGGAAGCCCTCCAGCATAACCCCCACGATCGACTTCGTGCCGGCCCCGCGTTGCCTGAGCACGTCATCCAACACTTCCGGCTGCAGCGCCGGATCCTTGCCGCTGTTCCCGTGGCTGCAGTCGATCACCATCGTCTTGTCGAGACCGGCCCGCTGCAGTTGCCGTTCCGCCTCCGCCACATGCTCCGCCGAGTAGTTCGGGCCCGAGTCGCCGCCCCGCAGAATGAGATGGCAGTTGAGGTTCCCCGTGGTCGAAACCGCCGACGCGACCCCGTCGCCGCTGATGCCGAAGAACGTCTGCGGCTGCTGAGCCGCCTTGATCGCGTTGACCGCCGGTTCGATCGCTCCGCTCGTGGAGTTCTTGAACCCCAGCGGCATCGACAGACCCGACGCCATCTGGCGGTGCGTCTGCGACTCGGTCGTTCGCGCTCCGATCGCCGACCAGCAGATGAGATCGGAGATGTACTGCGGCGTGATCGGGTCCAGCAGTTCGGTGGCCGTCGCGACTCCCAGTTCGACGACGTCCAGGAGAAAACGCCGCGCCGTGCGAAGCCCCTCCGTGATCTGGTCGGAACCGTCCAGAAACGGATCCATGATCAGCCCCTTCCAGCCCACGGTGGTCCGCGGCTTCTCGAAGTAACATCGCATCACGATCTGGACGCGATCCCCGACGCGATCGCTCAGGTCTTTCAACCGGCCCGCGTACTCGAGCCCGGCCTTCACGTCGTGGATCGAGCACGGCCCCACTATGATCAGAAATCGCGGATCGGCGTGGAAGAGGACGTCATGCACCTGCTGCCTCGATTGGGCGACGAACTCCTCCTGTACCTCCGAACGGGGAAGCTCATGGAGCATCAACGCCGGAGCCGGCAAGGGGATGTTGGATGCGATGTTGAGATCGGAAACTCTTCTCATCTGGCGGCCAGTGCCTTTCTTCTATCGGCCGAAAGCGTCGTCGCCCGCGCCGCAACACTCAAACTACCACCATAGCGGGTGCCGGTTCCGGCGGCAAGCCGGTCTCCTGGAGTCCGAACTCGTTCTCAACATGAAAACTTTCTACTAAATATGCCGCCTCGCATCCTCCCAAATGCTCCAAAAAATCGGGGCTGCCGGCATGATCCGCGGACAATATGGGGCCTTTCCGTGGCCTGTTCTGCATCTGCGGGCTTTGGGCGGTTTCCTTTCGCCAGAAGGCTTCAATCGCCGATAACGGATAGGAGCACCGTTGTTGCCGATTTGCAGTCAGCGGTGCTCCACAGGGCAGCTTCTTCGGCCCCCAGCCGACTCGATGCCGGTCCCACAGCGGGAGGACAATGCCGATTGTAACGATACGGGCGATTTTGTGCCGAGTTCGTTCCCTGTGTGCTGCTGACTTCCGATATCGTCAAGTTCTCCACTGTGAGTTACGACCAAGGGAAGCAGGCCAACTCAACCGAGAAGCGACTCGTGTTGGTCAATGACTCTGCCGCCTCATGACAACCGTACAAAAAATGGAACGTCCCGATCTGGACCGCATCTGTGGCCGAATCTACGAAATTTCCACGCTGCCTCAGGTTGCCGCCCAGGTCATGGAAGTGGCCGCCAGTCCGCGATCCGGCGCCCTCGAGCTCAAAGAGGCGATGGAGGTCGACGCAGCCTTGAGTTCTCGCGTGCTCCGGTGTGTGAACTCGTCGGCCTATGCCACCTCCGAACGGATCACCAGCCTGCAACATGCCGTGGCCTTCCTGGGATTCAAGGAAGTCCGGAACCTGGCCATGACCGCCAGCGTGAGCAAGCTGTTTACCGGCGACGCCGGAATCGGGACCTATCAGCGCGGCGCCCTGTGGCGGCATCTTGTCTCGGTGGGAATATGCGGGCGCCTGATTGCATTACGTCTCAAGGAAGTGGAACCGGAGGAAGTGTTTCTCGCCGGCCTCCTCCACGACATTGGGATCGTCCTGGAAGACCAGTACCTCAACGACCACTTCACCCAGGTCATGGAATCGCTCGCAGACGACCACTCCCTTTCAGAGGTCGAGTCGGAGATCATCGGTTTCGACCACGCCAGGTTGGGGGGGAAACTGGCCGAAGCCTGGCGATTCCCTCGCCCGGCCACAGACGCCATCCTTCACCACCATGATTCGACTCGCCATCGGGGAGCCAGTGCGGCCGTGGTTCAATGTGTCGAAGTCGCCAACTACGCCTGCTCCGTCAAGGGCATCACTTCGATCGGCCGAAATCTCATCCGCTTCCCACAGGCCGCAATTGAAGGCCTCTCCTTGACCCGTTCCGACTTCGTCGCTTTGGTCAAAGACCTGGACCAGGAACTGAGTGAGAAGCAGGATCTGTTCGAACTCTAGCGAGCTTCCACCTCAGACCAAGGCCGGATCGCCAGAACTCGACTCAAGTGCACCAGAACTCGGGAAGTACGCTGGAAATATGCCTCGCTGCTCCACAGTTGTTCCTCTCTGGCCGGGCTGCTAGGATAAGGAAGTCTCGTGCCGAAATTGACCTCTTGCGGAGTGTCCAGAATGGCAAAATACCAGGTCTCGTTGATCGAGCGTCCCGCCGGCTGGCAGCCCAGAAGCCCCGACGACATGCCCCCCAAACCGGGGAAGCCGCAGAGCGTCCTGGCACGAGAAGACAATCTATTCACCGCCGTTCGACAGGCCATCGAGTACAACGCATCCCAGGATGCCCAATCAGCCTCTCGCTGGGCCGTTGTGGTCGAACCGGGAAGTCTGGGGCGGACTTGGCCGGGAGCACGAATGTGCACCCCACTCTCCTACAAAGTGGCGGCCATCTGGTGGCCGACCGGCTGGGAACCCAAGTCGCCGCTGGATGTCCCGAACTGCGTCTGGCGGGCACAAGGTGAACCCAACGATCAGTTGGTCACCTACCAGGAAGCCACGGCGATTGTGCAGTCGTTGAACCATCAGGGCATGACCCAAGCGGCGGTTCGGTGGTATGTCGTTATGGCCATCGAAAATGAGCCTATCTCCCACACCGTTTCCCTGGATCCGTCGGGAACCGAGACAACCGTCATGGTGCGGAAGATCCACGTGGTACGGGCCGATGAAGGTGGATCGGGCGATTGCTCACATTGTCCGGCCCATGGCTTGGACTGCGCGAGGGCCGATCTCGACGCCGACATCCACACCCTCTCAGACCTCTCCCGGCGCCCTATCGATCTGGGCGGATGAAAGGCCCACCGCCGTTTGCAGGCAGACTCCAACCCCGACCGGATCCGGGAATTACGTTCTCGCAGAACGAGAACATCCATGCGTACAGCAACAAGATCGCGACCGTTGCGACGAGTGAGAGGGGACGGTTCCATCCCGCCTCAGGCCCAGTCCAAGGCCTCCGCTTCTTGGGCCGCTTCGTCCCAGGCCTCCTCCTGGGTGAGTCCTCCGGCGTTGACCCACACCCGATTCTTGTGGGCGCTCACAAAGTAGACGACGGTACCCGTAGGACTCAGATACGCCACGTCGCTGGCCGTCCAACCCGCCCGTCGCAATCGATGCAAGGAATTGTTTACGGTCGGTCTTTGCGGCATAGGCCGGCTCCTCCTATCAAGTGAGAGATCCGGTACACCCCTTTAGGCTAACAGAAAAGCGTGTTGGCGGCAATCGCAACTCTCCCTTGAGGCGGGGGTCTCTCTAGTGCCAAGAGGGGGTGCCGAGGATCCGTGTGTTGGCATCCTCTGCCCCGACGGTCCGCAAAAGTCCTGTGCTCGCCTGCAACCTTTTAGTGACAAACAGGTTGCGACAATCGCCATGAGACAGGGATAGAATCAGCCTTCAAGGCAGGCCATGGAACTGGCGATGGCGACGTCTGCCTGCTCGCTCAGATTGACGATGGCAGGGCGTTCACCGACGTTGCCTCGTCGCCAGACCTCCACAACGGGACGGTCATAGCGACCCGGGTTGGGACGCAGAACGCGTCCGACCCGTCCGTCGTTCAACGCCACGAAAGACCCGATTGGGAAAACGGACACCGTGTCGAGGAGGGCGCGAAAGGCCTGCTTGTCAAACAGGCCGTGTTCGGTGTCCTGCATGACCTTCTTGATGGCGTGGTAGGGAACCATGCCCGGCCGATGGGGGCGGGGCGAGACCAGGGCGACGAACACGTCGGCGATTGCGGCCACCCTCGCCAAGGGATGGATCCTCTCCAGCGAGTAGCCACGGGGGTACCCGGTGCCGTTGGAGCGCTCGTGCATCTGGTAGGCCACGATCAGGGCACGTTCCGGGACGTCGCCCATTCGGTGCTCGAAGGTACCAAGTCCCAAGACGACGTGTTTGGCGATTTCGCCCAGATCGTGGGCCGAGAGGATCCCCTTCTTCCCGTATTGGGAGCTGTCGACCGACATCATGCCCGCATCATGCACCAGGCAGCCCGTCCCCAGATCGAGGAGGGACACCACGTCCCAGCCCATGGCAACGCCCATCGACATGGCCAGCATGCTCACCTGGAGGGCATGTCGCGAGGGATAGTCGCCCAGGTGAGGCTGGATGCCCAGACACGCGAAGACGTCCTTGTCTTCCACGATCTGCCGCAACTGTTCCCGTGCGATCGTGCGAAAGACCTCGAAATCGGCTCGCCGTCCCTCCGTGACGGCAGCAAACTGGTTCTTCACGTCATCGGCTGACTGCAGTACCTGTTCGATCGATCGCTGAATCCAGGTCGCGTCGTACGGCCTGTTCCGCACATCGCGCAGCTCGGCGGCGAAGGGCGACTGCTGAGACGGCAATTCCAGCGCGCCTGTCAGGCTGAGATGGCTGTCCAGATCGCGACTGAAGGAATTCTCCAGGTCGCAAACGATCTTCGGCCGGTCTGGGAAGGCGATCGTGATGGGATGGGCGTGCCCTTCGTGCGCGCGGACCGGATTCAGGAAGGCTTCGACCTCGACGTCGACATGTGACCCGACGGGTTTCGAGGCAACCGCGGTCGCCAGTCTGGCATTCTTCGCATACTCCCGCGGCAGGTTCTGAATGCGGATGCCGCGGTAGCGTTCGCCGCAGTTCGCGCAGACCCAGTCTTCGGGTGTTTCGTTCTCGGCGGGCCATCGCAACGGGAGGATGCTGGCGCATCCCCGGCAACGGCCGATCGCCCCACGGGCGGTTGAGGGTGTCTCGACGGCAGCTTGCACAATGGTCACTCGAAATGGCCGTAAGTTGTCTGCGTTCCTTGACAAGCATAGCTTTCCAACAGGGGGGCGATCAGGAAATTCCGTCGGCAGAACCGCATACCCGCCGTAGCTTGGCGGTTGAGCCGATGTGTTTTTCCCAGCGGGACGTTGGGGATGTAGCGATGGGAGCGATTGAAACGGAGAACGCAGATTGACAAGCGACCGAAGTCGCTAGCAATCGCAACTTCCCGAAGGGTGCTCGTTCAACGCCCAGCCGAAGGCGCCGGCCGCACTACGGAAGCCGGCGCCTTCGGCTGGGCGTTAAACGAGTCCACTGCAACGGGTTCAGGTTCCCAGACTGCACGGAATTGGCGCTGTCCAACTAGTCAACCACCCGCCGAAAACTGCCGGGCACCAATTCGGGAACCGGCGAGTCTTCGAAACCGGGGGGAGCGTTGTACCAGTAGTAGAGAGGGTCGTAGTTCGCCACGACATCCGCGCCCGTGAACGTGGTGGTCCCATCAATGACCATGACTCCCTGCAATCGCAGACTGCCTGTCACGGTAGTATTGCCGTTCACGTAGATCAGGCCGTCGAAAAGCGACGGAACCACGTCGTCCTTGTCCGAGTCCTGAACCGACCCATAAGGCGTGCCGATCGGATTGAGGTTCAGGTTGACCAGCCCCTCGCTCAAATCGGCGGTACTTGTGTCGAAATTCAGCTTCTTGTTGGCGACGAGAATCGGCTGGTTGGCAACCGCCGGATCGGCACTCGCCACCGCGGGCTGCCAGCTCATCGAGCCGTGGATGAGCGAATTGGTAGCATCGTAATTGAGCAGGACGAGCGTACCGACAATTCGACTATCCTTGATGCTGATTGGTTTCTTGCTGCAATCGATGACATAGATCCCTCTGGTGTTGGTCGTGCCGGCGCCGAACGGATTGCAGGCGGGGCTCAAGACCTTGCGATGGATAGCCAGGAAGCCGGCCTGGGCCTCCGCATCCTTCAGACCGGCGTCGTCGAACCAGAACTCGCCGCTGCTCGACTCCGATTCAACGAACCACTTTGCCTCGACCAGCGAACCTGTCCATGTCGGGGTGATGCTGCCGGCAACGGTGGCAAACACGGCCGAATCGACGGTCGTCCAGGTCGTCGAGAACGTCTGCGTTCCGGAACCGGTACTCACCACTCGGAGAGAAATCCGCAGGTTCAAGGAGCCGCTTGCCGCCTTGGCGTCGGCCGTTACTGCGAACGTGGCGCCGCTCTGCAACTTCTCGGTTACGACCTGCGACGGGCCGTCTCCGGGACCGGAACGCCCGTCGACAAAGATCGACCAGGGCGTCTGCGAGGCCGCGGTGTCGAGCGTCAGCGTGCAGGCGTCCAAAGGTTCCCAACCGGTCGTCCCGTCGGACATGCCGGCGTTTGCGAGTTGTTCTGCATCCCACTGAGGCAGGTCGGTCGAGGCGATGGCCGTGCCGTTGGTCTGGTAGTAGCTCACGACAGTGGAAGCGACCGGCATTGTCCGGGGCCAGGTTCCGTCGGTGCTCGTGCCACTATAGAAGACGGAGCCGCCGCTGGCGGTCGGGTTCAGTTTTGACTCGGCCTTCACATAGACCTGGGTCCCTGTTGTGGCCGATACGCGGGCATTGGAACTGACCAGCCGATTTCCGTTGACCGTGGTGGCGTCGAAGACCAGATTTCCCTTACTGTTGATGACCGGTTCCAGGCACCGCAGCCCGGCGTTTCTCATCTTCAATCGCACCGAGACCTTCTGCCTTGCCGGACCGCAGGTACCGACGGCGGTGAGCACAACGGGATCGAGCGTATCGCCGGTCACGTTGCCATCGTCGGGATCGATTCCCATGAAGGAATAAGTGCCCGTCCGCGTGGCGACAGGGGCGGCCCAGGTATCAACGCTGAGCAGAGTCCGCCAGGTCGAGTTGTTCGCGATGCGAAACAGGGCCATCTCCAGCCCGGTATGGGCATTGCACTGGGCCTGCAACATGTGTTCCGTCAGATCGGCCTGGCGGCGCCGGGCGCGGACGGCCAGCAGCGCAGCGGCAGCCAGCAGGGCCACGATCAAGGCCGTGCCGAGCGTCAGGATATAGATGGTGCCGCGTCGCTGATTGCGCATTGGAGGGTTTCAGAGTCAGTAATCAGGGTTCAGGGTTCGGGGTTCGGGGTTCGGGGGAACCGGTAGCAGGGGCGCTCCGCAGATGCGGCTTACGGTCCTTTCGCCGGCAGGACTTGCCGCGATTTGGTGACCACCATCGAGACCTGCGATAGGACCACACCTTTGTACTCGACCGTGACGAGGACCTGTTTCAGTCCGCCATCCTTCGGCGAATTCACCGTAATGTTGTTGGGTTGCACCCACTGAACGGCGACTTTCCGCGTCCAGTCAGTCGACAGGGGCAGATCGGTGCCGTCCCTGGTCTCCGGAGGACTCTCCGACCAGTTGTCGTAGTCGTCGACGTCGTCGAAACCTGCCCGGGTCCCGGTCGCCGTTTCGCCGGTTTCCGGCCCGAAGGCGGCCGTGTCGTCGGGTTCCAGGTAGGGTTTATCGATGATCTCCTGAAGCAGGGCATGGGCCAGGAGACAGGCCTGGGCGCTGTTGCCGGCGCGGGCCCGGCCGGTTGTGGCTGCCGTCAGCGCTTCGAGCGCCACGACCATGATCGTGCCCACGAGAAACAGCGAGATCACCACCTCCAGCAGGCTGAAGCCTCGAGGAGCCGGGGGCCAGGTCCAGGTCCGCTGTCTTCTCCCTCGTCTCACGGCGCGGCCACCTCCGGGGCGTTGTGTGCCTTCACGGAACTCATGGCCTGCGCAGACGAATCGTCGCCGACCTGGATAACGAGATCGCACTGGTAGACATGATGCGTCTCGGTTCCATCGTAGGCCGTGACCGTTTCGACCAGATCCGAGTAACTGAAGAGATGAATGTCCTTGCGGAACTCGACCGCCGTGCCGCCGTTGTATTGCCGGGTGAGCGGATCGCCGGGCGTGCCCGACCAGGCGTAGCGGATCGTTTCGACGCTGGCGTCGCCGTTGCGATCGGTCACGGTGAATTCCACGGCCGTCGCGGTCCGTTCGCTGAAGCTGACGGCGTACTCCAATTCACTCAGGATGTCTTGGGCCGTGACGGCAGCCCGGACCTGGCGTACCGGTACGGGACTCTCGCTGGTTGATCGAGCGGCCACCATGACGACCGACCCCATCCCGGCCACCAGGATGGCCGTGGCCGCTATGCTGGCAACCAACTCAATGAGCGTGTAGGCACGGCGCACGCCATGCCTTCCCCAGAATCTCAATCGGCGTTGGAGTGTCGTCGCCGCCGTCACTGCACACCTGCCAATCCCGTCTCTTGGGCAACCGTTACCGTTCTCTGCCGGTTGCCGCAAGTGATAACGATCTCGGCACTGCTGTCGGGAATGCCGTAACCGTCGAACGCCAGTTCGGCGTCGCCGCCGCAGTCGACTGAATCGATACTCGCCTTGAATCGCGACAGCAACAGGATCCGGCGGTCCTGACCGGGATGATCGATATCCGGCACGCCGACCAGCGTGTACGCCTCGGCGGCATCGTCGAACTGTACCGTCTGGGCGGCGCTCGTGATCTTGGCCTGCAGTCTGGCCTCCGTCAGGTCGGAACGAATCTGGGCGGCGGCCGCTTCCACGCGATACTCCGCCAGCGCCTCGGCAAACCGCGGTGCGGCCACGGCGCTCAAGATGCCAATGATCATGGTGACGATCACCAGTTCCATCAGTGTGAAACCGCCCCCTTCCTCCATCCATGCTCTCGGTCGCTTGGTCATGGCACTAGCCTCCAGACCGGGCCAGATCGGACGGCTGAGGGCAGAACCGGGCAACCATGGCAATGAGTCGCTCCCGATCGATCGGTTTGGTGAGGTATTCCGTACAGCCGGCGTCGAGGCACGCCTGCCGGTCGCCGGCCATGGCGTGAGCGGTCAGGGCGATGATCGGTGTTTCAACACTGGCACGCCGCAACCGGCGAGTTGCCGAGTAGCCGTCGAGAACCGGCATCTGCATGTCCATGAGCACGACGTCGAAGGGAGACCCCGCCCCTCTCGCCTCCTGGATACGATCGCAGCCGATCTGCCCGTTCTCCGCGATCTCTACCTCGGCGCCTGCCTTGCGGAGAATCAGCGAAACGAGCCGCTGGTTGTCGACGGCGTCTTCCACCAGCAACACCCGGCCGTGGACCTTGGACGGCGGGCTGGCCGGGGCGGTGGTTGTCTCCAACGACACGGGCGGGCCTGTTTCAGCCGTACTCCCCTCGACGGACGTCGCCTCTCCCGCACGGGCCGGAATGCGAAGGGTGAAGGTACTCCCCTCGCCCGGAACGCTCGTGGCCGTCAGATCCCCGCCGAGTTCATACGCCAGCCGCTTGCTGATGGTCAGGCCGAGCCCCGTTCCACCGAAACGCCGGGTGATCGACGAATCGGCCTGCGAGAACGGAGTGAAGAGTTCGGCAAACTGACTCTCGGTGATCCCAATCCCGGTGTCGACGACGCGGAATTCCAGTTGGGGCATTGTTTCGCCGTCTACTTGCTGGACGATCAGGGTCACTCGGCCGTGGCTGGTGAACTTGACCGCATTTCCCACCAGATTGACCAGGATCTGACGAAGACGGGCCGGATCGGTCGTGATCGTCTCGGGAAGCGGATCGATCTCCTCCAGGTCCAACTCGATCCCCTTCTCCTGGGCTCGCATCTGCATCAGATCGATCACTTGGAGGACGATGTCTCGCGGCGAAACGCTCACAGCCTCGATTTGCAGCTTGCCCGTCTCGATCTTCGAAAGGTCGAGAATGTCGTTGATGATCTGCAGAAGAGCGTTGGCGTTGCGGTGAATCGTCTGGATCGCATCGACGCGCTCGCGGGGGGCCTTCGACAGGTCCCCCTCGTTGTACAGAAAGTCGATGAAGCCCAGGATGGCGGTCATCGGCGTGCGAATCTCATGGCTCATGTTGGCCAGAAACTCGCTCTTCGCCCGGCTGCCGAGTTCCGCGCGTTCTCTTGCCAAAGCGTACTCGGCAACCAGAAGCCGGTGGTGACTGTGCACGGCCAAGAGGGAAGCCGTGGCTCTGAGCAGGCCGCCTTCATTGGAACCGAACTCGCGGTTCGTGTGCTCGTGTTTCAGAAAAACGCCCGTCGCGTCCTTCTCCGACCTTGCCGCGTATTTTCGCATGCCGACCAACCATCCGAAATGGGTGTGACCTCGCACGAGTGGCGAAGCAACCAGGTTGACAAACGTGGTTCCCGCAAGATCGGTCACGGGCATGCGGTTCGCGATGGTCAAGTCCGCCACCGACGACTCTTGGAGACTCTTTAGAATCGTCTGGTACGTCCGCTGGTGAAACATGCGTTGCCCGACGATGATCGCGTGACGGTCCGTGGTTGCCTTCACGTTCTGCCGACCGTAATCCGTTTCGGAACTAAACAGCAGAACGACGCTTTCGGCCGAGATCGCACGCAATAACTCGGGCAGGATCGACTCGGCAATCTCAGCGACCGGCTGCGTCACATCCCAGGCCTGGGCCGTGTCGGCCAGGCTGTAGAGATAGTTGAGTTCCTCGAGATCCTTGCTTATCTGCACAAGGTACTGCTCCGCCGTCTCGCGAACCCGTTGCGCCTCTCGCTCGGCCTCGAACCGCATCTGCAATTCACGCCCCACCAGGGACGCCAGGATCTGCGGATCGTCAGAAAGCGGCATCGTTGCGACCGTGGGTGCCGCTAGCCCGCAATCCAGCGGAAACGCCAGAAGCAACTCGCCGTGACCGGATGACAACACCTGAGCCGTCCCCGCCTGCAATGTTCGATCGAGAAGATCGACCAGGCCCCCGGAAGGCCTGTCTGCACCCAGGCCCTGACGCGAGTCGCTCTCCCCATGGTGTTGCCATGTTGGAGCCTTGACCCAGAGATCTGCCGTCACGCACGGCCCACCGGAAAGACCATGTTGGGGAAGTCCGCGTTCTGAAGGCGGCGTCGGAAAGGGGAACTGCGTGGAATCGATCACGGATCTGCCCATGGCATCGGAAGACGTGCGAAGAGAGTCCTTGCCTCTTGAAAGGTAGCATGCCCAAAGTACTGAGGATCTGTGCCCCTCAGATTAACTATCCCCCCGCCCTCAGCCCCTGAAAAATAGGCGGACTAGGTCAACGGGCGCGATCATATCGAAAATGACGTAGCTGACGGATTGGGAGCGCCGATCTGGATATATGCGTAACTAGGCGATTAGACGCAGGTTGCCCATGGTCTTCCCGGTGCGACACCCCGAACCAGCCGCAAGGCTCGAGAGCAGGCATCGTTCCTACCACCGGTGGGGTGCACTTGTGGCTGCGCTTTTCGTGCTGCTCGCAGCCCTGGAATCCGTCGGGCTTGCCAAAGCGGGCGAACTGCATGGCCGAATGCCGGGGACGAGGGTACAGCAATCCCCCACGCCGCTGCCCCCGATTCACACGGCCCTGGCACCGCACCGGACCGCCACTGCACAGCCGGCCCAAGCCCCCGCACTCTCGGCAAGGCCGGGTGATCGAGTCACGATCCCCCTGGCCGGTACCCTCCCCCATGAGGCCGTCAGCGTCGATCGCGCCAACGGGAATGTGACGGTCGTCGTTCGCGACACGCCCCTCGGACTCCTGCTCTCTTCATTGGCCGAGCAGTGGGGGCTGAATCTCATCAGTTCAGAAGAGATCTCCTCGCGGATCTCGGTGACGTTGTACGACGTTCCTCTCGACGAAGCCCTGACCCAAATTCTCGCCGTCGCCGGCTACACCTGGGTCCGGCAGGGCAATGTTCTAGTTGTAACGAACCTTGCCACCGGCACGAACGTCTCGCCCTATCTGCAGGGCCGGCACGTAAGGGTTTTTCAGTTGGATTACGTCGCCGCGGTCGACGTCGACCTCGTCATCAAGGGGATCCTTTCACCCGTCGGGCAGTCGTTCATCAGTGAGGCCACCGATACGGACAATCGCCGAACCCAGGAGCTTTTGATTGTCGAGGATTTGCCGGCCTATCTCTGCCGGATCGAGCAGTACGTCCGCCAGGTGGACCTGCCGCCACGGCAAGTGCTGATCGAAGCCCATATCCTGAGCGTCGATCTCGACGACGATCGAAAGCTCGGAGTCAATTTGGAGTATCTCGACAAGATCACTCCGTCCGTGACCCTCAAGACGCAGGGCCTCGCCGACGTGGCCAAATTCACCAAGGGAACGGAACCTGCTTTCTTCTTCAACCTGGCTGCCGGCGATCTCAAGGCCTTGCTGGAGGCTCTGGAAGCGACGACCGATGCCAAGACGCTGGCGACGCCCAAGGTATTGGCCTTGAACGGACAGCAAGCCCGCGTTCAAGTTGGCGAACGGCTCGGCTACAGGGTCACCACCACGACTCAAACGAGTTCGCTGGAAAGCGTGGAGTTCCTGGACGTGGGCGTCGTGCTGACGGTTACCCCGCGAATTACGGCCGAGGGCGCCGTGATGATGCAGGTCAAGCCCCAAGTTTCCCAGGGCGATATCAACAGCTTCGGGCTGCCGGAAGAGGAGACGACCGAAGTCGAGACCGCACTCCTCCTGCCGGACGGGCACGGCATGCTGATCGGCGGCCTGATTCAGGAGTGGGATTCGGAAAAGCAGTCCAAAGTCCCCTGGCTGGGCGACGTGTGGATGGTCGGCAAACTGTTTCAGATGAACACGAAAGAGCGCAGGCGCCGCGAGATCATCATCGCCCTGGTGCCCCATGTCGTGCCCTACGGTCCCGATCGGCAGCAACAGGAGTGCGGACAGTTCCAGCGAGCCACTCGTCCTTTGTTATACGGGCCGTTGAATCAAATGCCGCGTCCCGAGGAACCCAGGTTCCCCGACGCCGGCCAATGCCTGCCGCTCCACGACAAGTTCCACCGCCTGGAGACGTTGCCCGATAGCGGAGGCTGGTCGCCCAACTACTGGCCGCAACGCTGTGTTCCCGGCGGGCCGCCGGTTCCGACATTGGAATCCGCACCGTTCCAGGCTCTTCCCGACGATTTTCCGATCGACGGCAGCGGAGACTGGCGGGAAGGCGAGATCGTACCGACCCCGGATCCGACCGCCAGCGACTAGGGAACGACGAGTCAAAGAGTGTCGTTGTTCGCTCTGCGAACAAGCGCCTTTTCGCAGAGCTAAAAGCGACTATCCGCGACAGCAATTCCCAGTCGTGGGCAAGCGCCGGCAAGCCCCCCAGGGCCCAAGACGCCTAACTGCGGTCTGCGTCCTGCTCCAGCACGTCGCGAAACAACGCTCTCAATTCTTCCAGGTGTCCGCCCGTGGCAGTGTGGATGATCAGCGCTCGGCCCGTGCCCGCACTCTCCACCCGGCGCACGCCATAACCGACCCCCCGAAGTCGTTTGCGTACCTGGGACGGGCCGAGACGCACGTAGAGCCGCTCGCCCTTGATGTCGGCCATGGGAAGCACCACCCTGATCGGTTCTCACTGCCGCTTGATTTGCCGCTGTTCCTCGACGATAATCCCATGGGACTTTTCAGGCAAGTGATCCTCCGGTACGGGCGGTCACGTCAACCACGCAGTCATACCGAGGAGGGGAGTTGCCATGGCGGTGCAAGGGTCGGGAGCGGGAGCCGCCGGGTGGAATGGCCGGCGTTTCAATCGGCGGCCCGTGGGACTGCTTTGTGGAGTCGTATGGATGGTTCCCATCCTCACCGGATGTGGGGAAGCTCCGCCGACCCCAGGTTCGGGTGGACCTTCGGCCAAGGTGGCCGGCGGCGGATTCGACTCGCCCCAGGCCGCCTTCGACGCAGAAAAAAAAGCGCAACTGGACGGAGACTGGGGCGCCCTGTTCGATGTCTACACGCCCGAATCGCGGGATCAGCTTGCCGGCATGACGGCTTTCGGCGCGGTGATGGTCGCCTCCAATATCGGCAAGGAGGAGGAAGTGAAGACCGTGTTTCTGAAACACGGCATCGACGAAGCGAAGATGCCCAAGAAATCTTCCGCCGCCGACATAGCCGGCGTGCAGGCGGCCATGAAGGAAATGGAGGGGCAACTGGCCGAACTGGTATCGACGATCAAGGACAAGCGGGCGTTCTTCATCGAGATGGCTGCATTGGTGAACGATTCCGCCTCGGCCGATACCCGAGTCAAGGAACATGTGGAGGCAGCTCGAAAGGCGCAGGGGGCCGCCACGCTGAACAACCTGCAGATTTCCGGCAATACCGCCGTCGGGATCCGCCAGTTCACCGTCAACGGCCAGCAGGTCCAATCGCCCGTCTCTTTCGAGGAAATCGACGGCTCATGGTATCTCCACCAATCGAACATGGAATGATCGGGCCGGATCAACGACCCGTTGAAGATGATAGTTTCCCGATCCCGCTTCCCTCGCACGGTGCGGTTCCCATGAGTCTCCTTTCACGATACGCAGTCGTCGGCAGTATTCTCCTTGCAGTCCTGGCTACCCAATCCGCTCCAGGCGACGATTGGCCCCAGTGGCGAGGGCCCTCGCGGGACGGCGTTTGGCGCGAGTCGGGGATCGTCGACAAACTGCCGGCGGAACCGGCCTATCGATGGCGGGTGCCGATCGGAGGCGGATTCGCCGGCCCGGCGGTGGCCGGCGGACGTGTGTTTGTCGCCGACCGCATCGTCGGAAAGAGCCAGGCGGAACCGGTCAACCAGTGGAATGTCGCCGATCCGGTCGAAGGCGGCGAACGCGTCCTCTGCCTCGAACAACAGACCGGCCGGATTCTGTGGCAGCACCAATATCCTTGTCGCTACCAGATCAGCTATCCTTCCGGCCCCCGGGCGACTCCCACGGTGTCGGACGGCCGAGTCTACACGGTGGGCGCGATGGGCGACCTGCGGTCCCTCGATGCGGCATCGGGCAAGCTGCTCTGGTCGAAGAACTACGTCCGCGATTTCGGAACCACCATCAATCCCTGGGGCATGGCATCGGCCCCCTTGGTCGACGGCGACCGCGTGATCGTCCTGGCCGGCGGGGCCGACGGGGCCTGCGTCGTCGCCCTCGACAAGACGTCCGGCCGGGAAGTCTGGCGAAGTCTGGATGCCGAGGACCCGGGCTACAGTTCCCCGATTCTCATCGAGTCCGGCGGTGCGAGGCAACTCATCATCTGGAACTCGCTCGGCGTCTACTCGCTCGATCCGGCCACCGGCAAAGTCTACTGGAGCCATCCGTACGAGACCAAGATGGCCCACTCGATAGCCACGCCCGCCTACGACGCCGAAAGGCGGCTGCTGTTCGTTTCGTCGTTCTTCCAGGGGCCCCGGATGCTTCAGCTTGCCGAAGATCGGCCGGATGCCGCGCTGCTCTGGCAAGGCTACAGCGAGAGTGAATTGCCGCAGAATACCGACAAGATCCATTGCCTGATGTCGACGCCCGCCTTTTTCGGCGACCACCTGTACGGCGTCGACAGCTACGGCATGCTGCGGTGCCTGGAACTTGCGGAAGGGAACCGAGTCTGGGAGACCCTGGCAGCCACGGGAGAGGCGCGGTGGTCCAACGCCTTCCTGATCCGCCACGAGGATCGGTTCCTCCTGTTCAACGAACACAGTGAGTTGATTCTTGCCCGGCTCACCCCCGGCGGCTACGAGGAGATCTCCAGGTTGAAGATTCTCGATCCGACCCTGGAAATGCGGCGTCGCCTGGTGGTCTGGTCCCATCCGGCCTTCGCCGACCGCTGCCTCTTCGCGCGAAACGACCGGGAAATCGTCTGTGTGGATCTGGCATCTCCCCCCCGGGAACGGTAATCTGAACCGTCTGTGCCGGGCGCCGTTCCGGTCGCCGTGAAACGCGGGACAAACTCCGCGGCTATCGCTGGCGGCAAGAGTACCTTGATCATCAAGCCATTGCGGGAAAACCATCGTGTCGGCAGAACCAACCCAGGCGAGTGTTCGCGAACTGCTCCAATCCGCTGATTTCTGCTACGGGGCCGAAGTGGTCACCACGCGCGGCTTCACACCGCCGGAAGATCCCAACCACTACCGGCAGTTCGCCGAGGCGCTGCTGGCCGATTCCCGGATCGGCTATATCTCGATCACCGACAGCCCCGGCGGCGCGCCGATGATCCCGCCCGATTGGCTGGCCGGCCTGTTGCCCGATCAGCGCCGCCGCATCGTCCTGCACCTCACGTGCAAGGACATGAACCGCAACGGCCTGGAATCGACGGCCTGGCGCTATGCCTCCATGGGACTGGAAAACGTTCTGGTTCTCACCGGAGACCTGCCCACGACCGGGTTCGGCGGCGCCGCCCGGGGCGTTTTCGATCTCGATTCGCTGGGCCTGCTGCGGCTGATGCAGTCAATGAACGAAGGCCTGGTGATTCCGGGCCGCCGCGGCGAACCGCAGAAGCTGCCGGCCACCCACTTCTTTCTCGGTTGTGCCGCATCGCCGTTCAAGTTCTACGAACGGGAATTGATGCCCCAGTATTTCAAGCTTCTCCGCAAGATCAAGGCGGGCGCGCGGTGGGTGATTCCGCAGCTCGGCTACGACATGCGGAAGTTCAATGAAATCAAGCTGTTGCTGGCGGCCCGGGGTATGGAAGTGCCCGTGGTCGGCAACGTCTATTTGCTCACCAAGACCGTGGCCAAGATGTTCAACAGCGGCAAATTGGCGGGCTGCGTGGTCAGCGATTCGCTGATGGCCGACGTGGAGAAATACTCCGCGGGGGCGGACAAGGGGCGGAGCTTCTTCCGCGAACTGGCGGCCAAGCAGCTTGCGGTCTTCAAGGGGCTTGGCTTCGCGGCCGGATATCTTGGCGGGATCGCCAAGCCGGAGACGTTCTTCGA
Organism: Planctomycetaceae bacterium; assembly: GCA_012719125.1. Classification (GTDB taxonomy): domain Bacteria; phylum Planctomycetota; class Planctomycetia; order Pirellulales; family Thermoguttaceae; genus JAAYAY01. The sequence continues at coordinate 31,113 of JAAYAY010000150.1, forward strand.
AATCATCGACATGGCAGAGAGTTACGCTCCCGGCGACTGGCGCACCTTCCTCAAGGAAATCCGTTACGACCGCCCGGGAGAGTTCTTTCTTTTCGACCATGATCCGGAAACGGGGCTGGGCGAACCTTCGCGGATCAATCCCGACTATCTCGAGTCGCTGAAGCATCCGAAACGGAGCAAGCAGGTGACGCTCGGCTATCGGGTTTCGCGCACCGTCCACGACGTAGCCTTCACGCGAGGAAAGGGATTGTGGAACGTGATGCGCGGGGTCTATTCCCGGATCGACAATTCGAGACTGATGAGCGGCATGGCCCACTGGCTCGAACACCAGGCCAAACAGCTCGGCTACGGCTGCCAGGACTGTGGCGATTGCAGTCTGCCCGACTGCGCCTACCTCTGCCCGCTGGCCAGTTGCTCCAAGGGTTCGCGAAACGGGCCCTGCGGCGGTTCCTGCGACGGGGAGTGCGAAGCTCGCGACAAGGAGTGTTTCTGGGCGAGGGTCTACGACCGCCTCAAATACTACGGCGAATCGGAGTCGATGACCGAGATGCCGATCATCTACTACAACGCCGACCTGGAACACACTTCTTCCTGGGCGAACACCTACCTCGACCGCGACCACAGTGCGCCGAAGGAAGAAGCGAAGCCGGAGTAAGGCGGACATCCGGCACTCTGTACTGAAGCGTGAACCTCGGCGATCCGTTTCCTGTCTGGAAGGTTTCAGAGATTCATGAACTTCGTCTGGAGCGACGTTGACGAACGGCCGATTTTCTGATGTAATGCGCCCTGTTGAATTCCGCGGGAGCCAGTCTCTCAGAGCCGGCCGCGTCGGCTGAAAAGCCAACTCAACCGTTGCCGCGGTGATCTTCTTCGTCGCCCCCCGCGAGTTTTCCCTGCCATCTCCGAGTGGTTTTGTTCCGCCCCCGCAAGTTGCTGCCGGAATGCCGGTGCGCCTCCTGTCATGGTCAGCCAAGCCGTTATCGTTCGCCCCGCTGCCCGAAAAGCCCCCACGTTCTCGACTCCACGTGTGAGCGTCCGCTCGTTTGAGAGCAAGCCTGGAGAAGAGCGTGCGAAGAAGGAACTTCGCCGCGACCTGGTCGCTGGGCAGTTGGAGGGCGCTGCTTTCGGGGGGATGGTCGGACTGGGAGAAACCTACTTGCCGGCCTTTGCCCTGGCGGTCGGGCTGGGCGAAATCACGGCCGGTCTGGTGGCCAGCGTCCCCCTGCTTGCGGGCGGGCTGATGCAGACCCTGTCGCCGATCGCCATCCGGCGGCTCGGCTCTCATAAGCGTTGGGTCCTCGTATGTGCCCTGGGCCAGGCCCTAAGTTTCGTGCCGCTCATCCTGGCGGCGATGACAGGCGGGATCTCGGCTGCCGGGATCCTCCTGGTTGCCGCCGCCTATTGGGGAACCGGCCTGGCGACCGGTCCCGCTTGGAATACGTGGATGGGCACCCTCGTGCCGCGGCCCGTCCGTGCCCGGTTCTTCGCCAACCGGACGCGGGTTTCCCAGTTTGCGGTGCTGGCCGGCTTGGTGGCCGCCGGGTGTTTGCTGCAGCGGGCCAATTCGCTGGGCATGGCGACCGCGGCCTTTGCCGGGATCTTTCTGGCGGCGGGACTGTGCCGACTCACCTCGATGGGGCTGTTGTCGAGGCAGTACGAGCCGGAGCTGTCGCGAACCACCATGCCGTCGCTGTCTATCGGCCGCGTCTGGTCGCAAATCCGTCATACAGGGAGCGGGCGGCTGGTTCTGTACCTGGCGGCCGTCCAGGGGGCGGTGCAGTTTGCCGGACCTTACTTCACTCCCTACATGTTCCGCTGGCTTCATCTCTCCTACCTCGACTACGTGATCCTGATTGCCGCCGCCTATCTGGCCAAGGTCGTCACGCTCTCGGCCTGGGGGAGCGTGGCCCACCGGCTGGGCGCCATGCGGCTGCTCTGGATCGGCGGGATCGGGATCGCTCCCGTCTCCGCCTTGTGGATCGTCTCCGACAACTTCTTCTGGCTGCTCCTGTTGCAAGCGATTGCGGGGATTGTTTGGGGTGCTTACGAGCTGGGGTTCTTCCTGATGTTCTTCGAGTCCATTCCGGAGGACGAGCGTACCGGCGTGCTGACGTTCTACAATCTGGCCAATACGACCACCTGGGTTATTGGCTCGACGCTGGGCGGCCTGCTGCTGTATGCCATGGGGACCACACCGGCCGCCTACCTGACGCTGTTCGTCGTCTCGTCGATCGGACGCGTGCTCGCTCTGCTCCTGCTCAAACGGGTGCCGTCGACCCAAGTGCGGTCCGCACAGATCGGGGTCCGCACGATTGCGGTTCGGCCGATGGCCGCCTCGATGGATGCGCCCATCCTCCCGAGCCTGCCCGATCAGACGGGCGAACCGAAGGTCGAGGCGGCTACGATCTTCACGGCGTCGTGAGTCACGCGGGAGCGCCGATGCGTCGCCGGAGGAAATCGCGGCCTCCCAGGAGTTGTTGGATGTCAGGCACATTGGGATCGGCGCCGGATAGATCCTCGAGGGCGTACATCCGGCACGGGTAGGTTCGGTTGATTCGGCCAAATCGTCCTTCGAGTTGGGCCAGTTGCGACCGGTTGGCGGGAAGGTCGTAATGGATGACGCGTCGGACGCGGTTCAAATCGCTTTCTTCGCCGAGGGCCCCGGGCGTGGCCAACAGAATGCCGCCACCGGTGACAAAGTCCTTCATGGCCTGCTGGCGTTCGGAGTATCGCAGCCCGCCGTTGATAACCACGGACGGGCGGCCAATTTGGGAGAGCGTCTGGTGCAGGTAGGCGACGGTGTCGGCGTAGGCCGAGAGGACACAGACTCTTCCCGGCCGGCCATCGGTGACGTCGCCGAGCAGCTCCAGCAGGCAGTGACGTTTGGCGTCCAACTCGATCTGCTGGAAAAGATCGAATGCCTCCTGGACGAATTGGAGGTAGGATCGGCGGGCTTCCGGTGAGAAACTCAGACGAGGCAGGTCTTCGATCTCGGTGGGGTCTCCGTGTTGCGTTTCAGGGACGGCCTCCAGTCGGTGCAGGGAAGCTCGCCCCAGTTTCCGGCCCATGACCTCGAGGGTGCGCCGTGCCGCGTAGGGGCTGGAGGCGGCGCGGCGGACCAGAAGCTGCGTCTCGAAACGGAATGGGCCGTCCGTTTCGAGCGATTGATTGAGCCGTGCCTGGACCAGGCGAAGGAAGTTGACTTCCTGGTCGCTGCGGGTGTACTCGGCCACTCTCCAGGTGACCTCCGGGAGTTCGATCGTGTTGCCGCTCCAATCGGAGATTTCGCCCTGCCAGTCGGTGACGTGAAAGGCCGGAAGGGGATTCGGGTCGTCACTGCCGGTCTGCAGCAGAGGCGCTGCGCCGATCAACAGGGAACGCTTGACGGAGCCGGCGGCCAGCATCTGCCGGTAGAGGTCGAGCGGACGATAGCGCGAATCGGCCTGCACCTCGGCCAGGATCACCACGTCCCAAGAGGCGGAGACGAGAGCCTTTTGCACCTCGGGCCGCCGGGCCGTATCGCAGGGCACGATGGCCACAATCGGCTCGCGCCAAGGCTCGGCGGCGGCAGACAACTCACGGAACGCACGGACGTACATGAATTGGACCGGCACTTGAGTGACCAGGCTCTGAAGCCGGGACCTCCACAGCATGCCGATCGGCGAGGGGGTGACGACTAGGACCCGACGGGCCTGCTGGTGATCGACCAAGTGCCGGACGATCTGGCTGGCGATCAGCACCCGCCCCAGCCCAGGGGGAGTAATCAGGAAGTGATGGGGAGCCGCTTCTTCGTGGAGAAAGTCGGCGGCAAGTTCCGCCTGGAAGGCGTGGCATCCCCACTCCCAGAAGGTTTTACGAATCGTTTCCCGAGTCATGCGAAATCCCCGATTCGTTCGTTGGTTGGTTTGTCGCCCCAGCGGCAGAAGAGGCGATGGTCGATTTCGAGGTAATCGAAAGCCTTGCCGACGGTGTGGTCGACGAGGTCCTCGATTGTTTCGGGTCGATGATAGAAGGCCGGCATGGGCGGGAGAATCAGAGCCCCCAGGTCGGCGGCCTCGACCATCAGTTTGAGGTGGCCTTTGTGGAGGGGGGTTTCCCGCACGACCAGCACGAGCTTTCGCTTCTCTTTCAGGCAGACGTCGGCCGCTCGGGCAACCAGGTTGTCGGCGTAGGAATTGACGATGCCCGAGAGGCTTTTCACGCTGCAGGGGATGACGATCATGCCGCCGGTCTTGAAGGAGCCGGAGGCGATCGTGGCGGCCAGGTTGTCGGGGCGGTGGACGACGTCGGCCATGGCCGCGACTTCGTCTTCCTTGTATCCGGTTTCGAGCCGGATATTGACCCGGGCATCGTCGGAGAGGATCAGGTGGGTTTCGACATCCTCCACGGCGCGCAGGTGGAGAAGGGTGCGGATCCCGTAGATCACACCCGAGGCGCCGGTCAAGGCAACAATGATTCGCCGTTTCATAGACTTGATTGTACACCGCGCTGCCTGGATTGACAGACAGCACTCAGTTCGATCGAAGCTTGGCCACGTAGTAGCCGAAGCCGCCCAGTTTCAGGGCAAGGCTGCCCGGGGTATCTCCAACCTGGGCCTCGTCGGCCAGCAAGACGTCGAGACCGGGCTTAGTGGTTGATTGTGGAAGCTGGATCTTCACTTGCTTGGCTTCTTTCGACAGACTCACCACCGAGAGAATCGCCTCGTCGGACGTGCGCCGCAGGAAGGAGAGGACTGCCTCGGGGGCGTCGTTGTCGAGCCAGACGACCTCGCCCTGGGTCAGGGCGGGTTCGGTGTGTCGCAACTTGCACAACTGCCGGCAGAAGGCAAAGCGGGCTTTGCCGGTGGGGGCGTCGCCGGCGGCCCAGTCGACAGGCAGGCGGGCGTAGATGCTGTGTTTGGCGGTGTCGGCGACCTCTTGGCCGTTGTAGATAAACGGGACGCCGTCGAGGGTGAACATGAGCGCCAAGGCGGCGTCGACGTGCCGGGTTCCCCAGGCCTTCTCGACTCGGTTGTCATAAGCATCGTTGGCGATGTCGTGATTGTCGATGAAGCGGATGAACTTGGCGCCGCCGCGGGGGCGTTCGGCGTGCATCGTCTCCCACTGCTTGCGGAAGGCGGCGGCATTGTCCCATTTGAATCCCCAGCCGTAGTCGAGATCGAAGGCCTTGAGTTGATCTTCCCGTCGCCTCCCCTCGGCCAACATACCGATATCGGGCCGGATCTTCTCCAGCCGCTCCCGTGCCGTCTCCCAGAAATCCAGGGGCAGCCCGTCGGAGACGTCGCAGCGAAAGCCGTCGGCGCCGAACTCCGCGACCCAGTACTCCATGTTTTTCCACAGATACTCGCGGAGCTGGGGATTGGCGAGATTCAGCTTGGGAAAGTTCCACTGGGCATAGACGATGTTGCCCGCCTCGTCGCGCTGGATGAAGTCAGGGTGTTCTTCGAGAAACACTGCCTTGGGGCCGCAATGGAGATAGACCATGTCGAGCAGCACCCGCATGCCCAGCCGGTGCGCCTCGCCGATGAACGCTTTCAGGTCGGCATCGGTCCCGTACTCCGGATCGACGTGGTAGTAGTCCTTCATCCGGTACGGGTTCCGGGGATTGTTCATGCCCGACTTCTTCTGGCGAGGGCTCCAGTGGTCGAGATTCATGTCGTCATCGGAGACGAAGACGGGGCAGAGATACACAATGTCGACGCCGAGTTTGGCCAACTTGGGCAGGCGGGCGGCGGCGGCCGCGAGGGTCCCTTCGGGCGTGAAGGCGCGGGGCTGGATCTGGTACATCACGCCGCCGGTGAGCCATTCGGGCGAGGGGCGGGCTTGCCGCTGGTTGAGCGGGACGGCGGTTTCGTCCGCCGCCAGGGTCGTCAAGGTCAGGAGTGTTGCCAGGGCGAGTTGGGTCATGGGTTGGGGTCTCCTAGATGTTGGAGTCGTCAGTCATAAGACGCGAGCATCTTTGAAATCCGAAATCCGAAACGCGAAATCCGAAACGCGAAATCCGAAACAAACCCAGAATCTGAAGATCCAAGGCTCGAAACAAGACCGTGCGTGTCGGCATTCGCATACTGTCCACCGATTCTGGTGAGGAGCGTTCAGTACAGTGTTGCGTTCAGGGGCATGGTGAGTCGTTCGGGGGCCAGGCATTTGGCTCCTTGTTCGTTCTTGTAGAGCCAGACGGCGGTTCCGGGGACCGTGCTGACGACAAGGTCCGGACGCCCGTTGCCGGTGACGTCGGCCAGGTGAATCATATAGCGGAGCGGGTCCGCATCGTCCGGGATCTGGAGGCCCGGTGGCATGGGGGTGGCAAAGTTGGCTCGTTTGCGGCCGGTTGCGTCGAGCAGGGCGCGGGTTTGACCGCAGAAGATCAGGTCTTCGCCGGTTCCGAACCAATCGACGAGCCGGTGCTGCCTGCTGCGCATGGTGACGTAGCGTCCGAGCAGGCGGCCTTGCTCGTCGAGGACCAACAAGGGTGCGTTTCCCCACGGTTGATGGCAGATATCGACGACCAGCTCTCGTCCGGGGATGTCTTTGGCGAGTTCTCCGAAGAAGACCGATTCGAAGTGAAGGCCCGTGACGCCCCATAGGATATTGCCGTTTCCGTCGAGCATATCCATGCGATTGCCACCGCAGTGGGTGAGCAGGAGCCGCTTGTCTTCGGGCTCTTTCCCATCTTGGAAGAGGCGGATTGCGTCGGCATGGCCGCCGCTGCGGCAGGCTTCATTGGGGAGTTTCCAGCGAAGTGACCCGTCGGCGTTCAGGGCGGCATAGCCGGCGATGATCTCGTCGCGGCCGTCGCCGTCGAGGTCGACGGGGAAGGGCTGGTGGGCGGTTCGGTAGCCGCCCGGTTTGGCGACGCGCCAGAGTGGCTTGCCGTCGACATCGTAGGCCCAGATCTGGGTATAACGAGTTTTGACGAGCATGTCGGATGCCCGGTCGCCGCCGGAGAGGTTGCAGAAGGTGAGGCAATCGGAGGCGTCTTTGGGTATCTCGAACTGGCGCAGCTCCTTGCCGGTGGCGCCCTCGAGAACGACCACGCGCCGGTCGGCCGCGACGACGACTTCGTTGCGGCTATCGCCGTCGAGGTCGTGGATCTGGCAGGCCACGTCGTGGTGGATGGCGTTTCGAGCGTCGGGATTGCCCCATCGCCACAAAACGGAGCCGTCGAGGGTCTGTACCACGACCGACGACGTGTAGTGGATATCGTTGCCGGGCACACCGTTCTTTGCACTGACGAGTTCAGCAATCCCGTCGCCGGTCAGGTCGCCGACGACCAGCCAGCCGCCGGCGTAGGCGGGGTCGACGGTGATTGTCTTCCAGGGCTGAACTTGTGGGACGTGGTCGTTTGAGAGGTCGTTGACGTGGACATCGAAACGGGAAGGCGTCTCGTCGGCGAGATTCCTGGTTGCGATGGCGGCTTGATCGGCTGCGACTGTCTGGATCGCAAGTCCGCACAGAGACAGCAGACAGGCGGCAAGGATTGCACGGTGACTCTTCATGGCAATCATCTCCTCGTCCTTCCATCTTTCCATCATTCCAACATTCCTCTTCACACCGATCAGCTGATGAAAAAGGGGACAGGCACCGCAACCGGTAGTTTGTCCGGTGATGCAAGGTTTCGGGATGTTGCGGAGCCAGTCCCCATTTTCATCAGCCCACCCACGACGAAAAAGGGGACAGGCACCGCAACCGGTAGTCTGTCCGGTGATGCAGGGTTTCGGGATGTTGCGGAGCCAGTCCCCATTTTCATCAGCCCAGGCTAGGTCTGCCCGGGCATGGGGTACCAGTCGGGGCGGCGAGGGTCTTCGTGGAAGCGGGCGTAGTAGTCGCCTTTTTCTTCGAAGTACTTTTCGTAGTGCTTCATCTTGTCTTCGTCGAGCTGGACGCCGAGTCCCGGTCCGGAAGGGACGGCGATGGCGCCGTTTTCGTAGGGCAGCTTGCCGCCGACGATGATGTCGTCTTCCAGGTAGTGGTAGTGGGCGTCGCCGGCAAAGGGCATGGCGGGAATGGTCGAGGCCGTGTGGATCATTGCGGCCAGTTCGACGCCGAACTCGGCTCCGGAGTGCATGGCCACGGCCAGGTTAAAGGTGCGGCAGACGGCACAGAGATCCTTGACGCCCCGCGGCCCCTCCCAGTAATGGAGGTCGGTGAGGATGATATCGACAGCGTCGATGCGAATGGCCGGTCCGAGGTCGTCGAACTTGTTGGGATACATATTCGTCGCCAGGGGGATGCGGACCTGCTGGCGGACGGCCCGCATGCCTTCGAGGCCCCAGGCGGGGTCCTCGAAGTACTCGACGCCGAGTCCTTCGAGACGCTGCCCGACGCGAACGGCGGTGGGGACGGACCAAGTGCCGTTGGGGTCGATGCGCAGGCCGAAGTCGGGACCGAGCCGGTCGCGGCAGAGTTCGAGGACGCGGGCTTCTTCCATGGGGGGCATGACGCCGGCCTTCAGCTTCATGGCGTTGACGCCGAGGGTCTCGTGCAGTTCGACGCACAGGTCGGCCTGATCTTCGGCGGTCGTATCGTCGCCACCGCCGGGCCGATCGTAGCGCCAGAAGAGGTAGGCGATCATGGGCACGGCGTCGCGGACCTTGCCGCCGAGCAGTTGGCACACGGGCACGCCGGCCGCCTTGCCCTGGATGTCGAGGCAGGCGATCTCGATGGCGCCGTAGAGTCGCGAGTTGGAGAGGTAGTAGATACTGCGGAGGACCTTGAGCTTGATCGCCTCCAGGTCGAAGGGGTTCATGCCGAGGATCCGCGGCTTGAGCTTGGTCAGGGCGCCCCGCTGATCGCCGCCGCCTACTTCACCCAGGCCGACGATCCCCTCGTCGGTGATCAGTTCGAGAACGGTCCGCATCATATAGCCGGGATGGACCCCGGTGTTGTGCCGCAACATGGAGTTCATGGGGATGGCCACGGTACGGACACGCATGTCGACGATTTTCATGAGTAAGTCTTTCTTGGTGTTTGATAACCCTCTGTAAGTGGTAGTTGTTCCTTTTGCGAAGTGGGCATATTACCTAGCTTCACGGCGTTTTGGTCAACTTTTCCTCGAAATCACGTTTTCTGACACTTACTCCCTGTTGGAGGGGAATTCTCGGAATCGGTGCTTGCGGTGATCGGGCGGGGGGTAAAACAGGCACGTGGATATGGGTGGACGGTGTCATCGTCGTAACTGATTGGGCGAATGGGAACATGGTAGATCAGGGGCCTCGCTTACGCGTCGGGTTACTGGCGATGGGACCAGCTTAGCAGAATGTGTACATTTGTCAAGTAGATTTTTGAACCCCCTCTGCCTAGGGGACTGATGGTTGGCATTTTGTGAGAGAGCGTTTGCTCGCGGAGCGAACAACGACTTACGGCATGGTGAGCGTTGTCTTGGCGGTTCTGTCCGGGGTGAGCGTGAATTGGAACTGGCCGGTCGTGCCGGCATGGCGGACTTCGATGTCGTAGGCGCCGCGGAAGCCGCGGAAGGTGAGCGTGCCGTCGGATGCTGATTTGGAGGTCAGGTTGGTTTTCCAGTCGTGATTGATCAGTTGATCGAGGGCCTGGTAAGCCGGTTTTGGGTTGAAGTCCTCGTCGGCCAGTCCGCCGCCGGCGACGCCCTCGTTGCCGTGGGCAGTGCCGTCGCCCAGGTTCCACCAGGTGATGCCGGCCATTTTCGGGGCGGAGAACCAGAGACGGTAGATATCGCGAGTTACACGCTGCTGAATGGCCATGCCGTCGTCGCCGGCCGAACCGATGGTGATTTCGGTAATCCAGAGCGGCAGACCGAACTTGGCGAACCTCCCGTAGGTATCGAGTAGCGTGTTCGGATCGCATTGATCGCCACCGACGTAGCCGTCCAACGCCTTCCGGCTGAAGAAGTGGAACTGGAAACCGATCCCCTCAATGGGAATTCCGTCGTCGAGCAGCTTGCGGCACTGCTGGTAGTAGCGGTTCGTTTCGTCCGAGGGCCAGTTGAAACTGGTCACGTCGTTGATCATCAACAGGTTCTCCGGGTGGAATACCTTCTGCTCTTCGGTGAACGCCCAGGGCACATAGGCGGGATGGGTCCGGTCCTCGGAGTACAGGGGAAATTCCTTCGAGCACACCTGCGACTCGTTCACGCCGTCCCAAATGCGGATATCTCCGGCGTAGCGTTCGGCGATTTCCCGAAAGCGTTGGAGGTAGCGTTGCTTGAGTTCGTCGGGGTCCTTGGGAATCCACTGCGGATTGTGGGTCCCGTTGTGCCAGACGAGCGGGTGTCCCTTGAGGATGAGCCCGTGCTTCTTGCCGAAGGCGACGGCCCGGTCGGGCGGCGGGCGGCGCCAGATGTAGGGGCTGCCTTCTTTGAATCGCAGTTTGCCCGGCTCGGGTTCCAGGTCGTCCCAGTAGAAGGCAATCGTGGCGAAGTTGAATAGTCTAAGGAACTTCTCCTCGTAGGCCGCGTTCTTCTCTTTCATCTGACCGATGACGAACATGTTGCAGCCGAAGAGGAACTCGTGCGATTTTTGCACGATCTTCACCTCAGCATCAGCGAGCGGATTGCCCGCGGCGTCGACGATTGTCAAAACCGCATCGCTCTTGCGGTTCTGTTCGATTCCATCGTCGATTCTCTTCTGCACGGCCGGATCGTTCCAGCGCTTGAGGTAGTTTTCCGGCAGTTCGGCGTTGGCGAGTGACGCCAGGCTCCAGATCGCAGCGCCGGCAATCAGGGCGGTAAGGCAGGGTAGTGTCTTCATGGCTGTTCTCCAGGAGGATGCGGGGGACAGGTGGCGACGGGTGTGTTCTCAACGTGGTCGGGAGAGTGGAATGGTGGAATGGTGGAATGTGTTGGTTGGGGGCTTTCGCGTTGTTGTGCGGAATTTCAACGATCTGTGCCTCGACGTTCGTCGATTTGCGTATGCGGAAGCGCCGCCGCTAGCGTTGCGGTCCGTCACAGACGATCTTTTGGGGTTTCCCGCCGTCGGTCACGTGGATGGCGAAGTGTTGCGTCTTGCCGAGGGCGTCGACCGTCAACCGGTAGGCTCCTTTGAAGCCACGGAAGGCAAACGTGCCGTCGGCAGCGGTGGCGCCCTTGGCGTTTGTCTTCCACTCGTGGTTGATTAAACGATCCAGGGCCGCGTAGGCCGGTTTGGGATCCATATTTTTGTCGACGAGTCCGCCGAGGGCGTTGTTTTCATTGCCGTAGGCGGTTCCGTCGCCCAGGTTCCACCAGGTGACGCCGGCCATCTTGGGAGTGCTGAACCAGAGGCGGCAGAGGTTGGCCACTGCGGCGGCCTGCTGCTCGGGGCCGTCTTCGCCTGTGCCGGGAATAGTGATTTCGGTGATGTAGAGCATGGGACCGAGTTGCCCGAGGCGGTCGTAGGTGGACAACAGTTGTTTTGGCGGATAGACCTTGCCGTTGACGAAGCTGTTGCCGTAGGTGTGGAACTGGATGCCGATGCCGTCGACGCGAAGGCCGGCGTCGAGCAGTTTCTTGACGTTCGCCTCACACAGGTCGGTGGTGACGTGGGTCTGGCTTGCGCCGTCGTTGATCAACAGCTTGACGTCGTTGGGAAACAGCCGATTGGCTTCTCGGAAGCATTGCAGCGAGTAGTCGTCGGGGACGGCGTGCCATTGGTCGAGGTGCGCAACTCGAGGGATCTCTTCGTTGATCACGTCCCAGACGGCAATTCTGTCGCCGTAGCGTTCGGCGAGTTCTGCCATGTGCTTGCGAGCCTGTTCCATGAACGCGATTGGGTCGTCGCGAACGGTCCACTCGGGCATGAACATGTTCTTTGCATAGAGGAGGGCGTGCCCCTTGGCGGTGATGCCGTTTGCCTGGCACCACTGGAGCAGCCGGTCAGGCGGCGGTCGGCGCCAGATGTAGGCCGCCCCCTCTTCAAAACGCGGCTTGCCCTGCTCGGGTTCCAGATCGCCCCAGTAGAAGGGGATCGTGGCGAAGTTGAAGATCCGCGTGAAGGCCTTTTCGTATTTCGCGTTCAGCTCGGGCGTATCGAGTTGGCCGAGGACGAACAGGTTGCAGCCGAAGAGGAATTCGTGGGTTTGCTGCTCGGCCCGGACCTTCGCGTCGCGGATCGGTTGTCCCTGGGCGTCGACGACGTGGATCACCGCGTCGGCCTTGCGGTGCTGTTCCGTGTCTTGCTCGATCCGGGCAGTAACGGCCGGATCGTCCCAGAGTTTGCGGAACTCGGCGGGGATGCCGGCCCGGACAATTCCCGCGGCAAACATGCCAACAAGGAGTGTCAACGCGATTGCGACTGGTTGTCGGCTCATAGCCAGAGTCCTCCGTCGATGAAGATGGACGCCCCGGTGATGTAGCGTGCCGCGTCGGAGGCCAGAAAGGTGACGGTCGGGGCGATGTCTTCCGGTTCGGCGATGAATCCGGCCGGGATCTTCTCGACCACCTTGGCTTCGTAGGCGGGATCGGCAAGGACCTTGCGATTGATGTCGGTCCGGGTGGCGCCGGGGCAAACGTTGTTGATGGTGATGCCGTAGCGGCTGTAGGTCTTGGCCATTTCGCGCATCATCAGGGCCATGCCGCCCTTGCTCATGCCGTAGAGGGCCGAGAACCCCGTGGGAGTGAGTTCGTGCAGCGAGGAGACGCTGATGACCCGTCCCCAGCCGGCCTGGCGCATCTTTCGCAGGGCCCGCTGGGCGCAGAAGAACGCGCCCTTGAGGTTGGTGTCCATGACGGCGTCGTAGGTCGCTTCATCGAAATCGCAGACGTCGGCGCGAGGCTCGATGCCGGCGTTGTTCACCAGGATATTGAGCGGCCCGAAATCGGCTTCGACCGTGTCGAACATGCGGTCGATATCGGCCTTTTGGGAAACGTCGGCCTGAATCGCAAGGGCCCGGCGGCCCATGGCTTCGATCTGACGGGCAACATCCTCGGCTTGTTCCCGGCTGCGGCTGTAGTTGACGACCACGTCGGCCCCGGCTCGGGCCAGGTCGAGGGCGATGGCTCGGCCGATGCCGCGTCCGGCGCCGGTTACGAGGGCGAGTTTTCCTTCGAGTGAACTCATACCGACGGTTCCTCCAGGATTTCTTCGGGCACGTAGTCGCGGTGGAAGAAGGCGTACAAGGCCACGAGCGCCGCGATGCCGCCGAGGACATAGGCCGCCCCGAGCAGCGTGATTCCCGGTTCGAGGCCCCAACGGGTCTTGATGGCGCCGAGCAGCCAGGGCGCGGTGGAGCCGATGATGAATCCGAAACTGAGGACGAAACCGACCATCGACGAGCGGTATCGCGGTGCGGTGACGTCGAAGGGGGCGGCGAACAGGTTCGAGTCATAGATGCCGCGGAAGACGCCGTAGAGCCCGGAGGCCGTCAGGCATAATACCAGGCTGCCGGCATGGGCCATCCAGATCAGGAAGGGGGCGCTGAGGAGGAGGCCGATCCACTCGAACTCCATCCGGGCGGCTCGCCGCCGGATCACCAGCCGGTCGGAAAGGTGTCCGCCGACCAGCACGCCCAGGGCCGAGGCCGCGTAGTGAACCGCCAGGGCGCAGAGGCTGGCCGTGGCGAGTTTCAGCTCGAACTTCTCGTGGAGGAAGGTCGGCATCCAGGTGAGATAACCGATGTTGGCGAAGACGTGGCAGGCGAATGATACGGCCAGGCACATCACGGTGGGTTTTCCGATAATGTATTTGAGCACTTCGCCGACCGGCGGGCGCCGCGAGACGCCGGAGGCGTCATGCGGTTGGGGAGTGTCTTCCATGCGGAAGATCATCCACATCGCCCAGACGATTCCCAGTCCGCCGAAGAGGTAGAAGGCGTTGCGCCAGCCGTAGAGTTCGCCTATGTAGGCGCCCACGAAGCTGACGACCACGCCGATGTAATTGGCCGTTTGGTGAATCCCCATGGCCAGCGCGCGGGTGCGCTGGTGCAACTGGCCGATCAGCGAGTTGGCCGACGGATAGTAGAAGGCTTCACCGGCGCCCGTGGCTAGCCCCCGGAAGACGATCAGTCCGATGATCCCGCCGGCCAGGCCGGTGAGCAGCGTGGCGGCGCTCCAGAGGATCAGGGCGCCGATGATGACCCACTTTCGCCGGAAGGCGTCGCCGACATAGCCGCTCACCGGGACGAGGATGCCGTAGATGGCGTTGAAGATTGTGGCCACGAGTCCGGCCTGCTCGTTGCTCAGTTGCAGGTCGGGCTGGATTTGGGGCAGCAGGTTGTTGTAGATCTGCCGGTCGCCCTGGTTGAAGGTGAAAGCCACCCACAGCAGGACGAGCAATTCCCACTTGTAGGGGAACGCCTTCTGGACGAGTTTCTCATCGCCGTCGAGGGACGCCATCGTTCTTCCTTTCGCTCAACGCATGCGAGGTCGTTCACCAACTACAGGCCGCCTTGGAATGGTTCGTAAGCCTCGCCTGCGGCAGCGGGTTAAACTCACATTCCGCTACCTGATGTTTTTCCAAAAGGGGGGTTGCGCCCTTCGTCGAAGTCCGTCATTTTACAGGCATGAATGGAACAACCTGGTATGGAAATCA
>JAAYAY010000151.1 GCA_012719125.1 Planctomycetaceae bacterium
CGGGCCAACAGGCCGCAGCGCTTCGGGCCACAAGTGGCCGGGGCGCAGGTGGCCGGTTCGCAAGCAGCCGGAGCACAGGTGGCCGGTTCACAAGCAGCCGGGGCACAGGTAGCCGGAGCACAGGTCTTCGGCTCGCAGGTGCTGGGGCGGCAGCTACGAAGACGGGCCAGGAGACCGCAGCGCTTGGGGCCACAGGTAACCGGCTCACAAGTAGCCGGGGCGCAGGTTGCCGGCTCGCAAGTAGCCGGAGCGCAGGTGGCGGGAGCGCAAGTGGCCGGTGCACACGTCTTCGGACGGCAAGTTAAGGCTGCGTCGGCCGTCGCGACGACACTGAGCATCACGAACATGAGCGCGATGCAAACAACAAAGATGCGATTCATTCAAGAACCCTCCAACTTGACAGGTACCGTAGCGTTGGGGTCCGCTCTGACCGTCCTGGGTTGGTTGCTCCCCTGCAACGACGGCCAGTAGCGGGAGAGCCACGAAAAACAAGCTGTGCCGATACATCCTTTGCCGCAGACCTTGCCCTGTTGAAAGTTTGCGGCTTGGGTCGACGGTAACAATTTCACAGCTTAGATGGTTAAGTTAGCATGGATGATCTCGATGTCAAGCGGGGAGATGTGAGAAAATGGCACCTATGGGCGATCTCCGGGGCCTTGGGCGGTTTGAACAATTGAGCCCACAACCGACTCCGAGACTCCGAAGATCAAGAACCAACAAGAAAAAAAGACGGGCCGTGCCCCGGCGGACACGACCCGTGCTATTTGCCTTAAGTTGTTATTTAACAGTCGCTTACAGCACCTGGCTCCGTCCCGCCATCACCTCCCGAAGCAGGCAGACAGGGACTGCACCCGAGAACTCCCGGAACACCAGCCCCTACTTCTGGACGGCGTTCTGGGGGGCACTCGGCCGTTGAGCCTGGAGTTGGCTCTCACGCTCCGCAATTGTCTGCTGCAGCATGCGGAGTTTGTTCATCGCCTCCTCGAGATTCTCAAAGTCAAGCAACAGCGGTGGTTCACCTGGGAATACGACGGCTGCCATCCCGGCAATCCGCCAACCCTCGGTTCCGGACCGTAACATCCAGAGCATCTCGTCGGTCTTGCCGTAGTCGGTCCAGCTTGCCGCGACTCGTGCCCCACCGCCCTTGAGGTACTCAACCTCGCCCACGGCGAACGTGGCCGTATCGCTCTTGGTCGGCGCCACCTGATATCCAAGTTGCGCTACCTGAGTCCTGGCGGCAGGAGTGAACATCGACGCCGCTTTCCCGTCATCCCCGACACGCACCGCGTCAAGGAACTCGGCAACCGCCGCGGCGGGAGGCTCAAGTTTCGGCGCCTTCGTTGCCGCGGATGTCTCACCCGAGCCACCGTCGCTCGGAGCAGGAGAACTGTCTCCGTTCGATCCGCCACACCCAAATCCTGCCACGGAAAGCAACGCCAATAACAGCATCCATCGCTTCCATCGCATCCTGCTGATCTCCTCCTGAGTAATCGAACACGGAATTCCGAGCCAAGTCGGAACTCACGCGTCTGGTGCTACGCGGGTCCGGCCCCAAGCAACCAAGCGCGCAGGGCACCGGTCGTTCCATTTCGTGGAGGGCGGAGTGTCTCAGGATCGGCTCTGCTCGTCAAGGCAGAAATTCGTCGCCGTTTGTGCCGCGAGAGTACTGTCCTTCTCCGGCGGACTGCCTCCCAAAACGCCCGTTACGATGAGAATCAGCACGACAAGAAGAAGCACAACCGCAAAGGCCAGCGCGATGATCACGCCCATGCTGGGGCCGCTCTTGCGACGCCGCGTGCCCGTTCGATAAGATGAGTCGCCGCCCCCCGTCACCCCTGATATCGGCGGGGCCTCCGGAACAGTCGAAGCCGGCTGAAATTGCGCAAACACCGATCCGGCTTCCCGCCAATCCGTCCACCCCTCTCGCCAAACCAGTGTCTCCGGGCTCACGCGACCCTCGTCCAGCCAGGTCCGCATCATGTCCGGCTGGGCTGGGCCAAACTGCCCGCCGCTCGGCGGCCGAACGTACCACACCGCGTTCGGCGCATCCGCAAACGGATCGGGTTGGGAACTCCCCGGCGGCGCGACGTCACGCGGCTTCGCAGACCCCGGCGACTCCTCGGCCCCCGCTCGGCTCTCCTTGGGCACCGCCTTCGACACACCGCCGGCCTGGGGATCGGAAGACTCCGCCGTGTCCGGCTTTTGATCCTTGTCCGCCGGACTTGGCAACGACTTCTCCGTTGGACTCGAAGACTGAGGTGCCCACGCGGCAGGCCGGGCATCGGGTGCTGGAGCAAACGCCGCTTGCTCCACCTGTTGCAGATGTGCTTCGAGGTCTTGCTCGAAGGCGGCTGCTCGATCGCCGACCGGAGCAACCGACGCACGCTCGTTGTCAGGCGGACTGCCGCTCGGACCCGCTTGGCCCGCTGGGAGCGTACTCTCCATGGGGATCTGGAACTTCGCCCCGCAATAGGGGCAGATTCCGCGTCGTCCCGCCAGAAACGTCTTAACGTTCAGCTTGTGGCCGTTGGGGCAGAGAAATCGAATACCCATTCTTCCAGTATATCCTCCCTAATCCGGGTTGGAAGCGCGGTAATCAATACCATGCCAGCGGGGGATGAATGAACTGGCCTAGGGACCCAGCGCCGTTTTTGGTAGTCTGCCACCCGAATTGTCTCCCGGCCCGGCGTGACGTTTGCCGCCCCTTCAGAACTCAATCGTGATTCTCCGTGTGCGGAGGACTATACCGTGTCTCCCAATCGAACTCTGCCATTTCTGCTCGGTCTGACCCTGCTGGCATCTCTTAACGGCTGCGGGAGTTCGAACCATGAGACCGCAGACACCCCGGAGGCCTCTCCCTCGCGCTCCGAACAGGGCGGGGAGGTCGCCAGTCTCGATTCCGATCGCCACCTGGCGGAAGAAGCCGGTGCCGGTGCCGAGCCGGGCAGTCCCGCCTCCCCACAGCTCTCCAAGATGGCGGCCATTCCCAAGGGAGACGATGCAAATGCGCCAGCCTCGGGCGGCGCCGATCCTGACTTCAACGCCCCTGCGTTTTCTGCCCTGCGGGCTCCTTCTGCGGCAAGGACGTCACCCGTCGAGATCGACGCGCCGGTGATAGCGCCGCGGCTTGTCGCTCCCATGCCCCTCGCTCCCGCACCGGTGCCGGAGCCTGCCGCGAGGGCCGAGGCACTCCGCAGCACGACAACCGCCCCGACCACACGGATGCTGGCCGCGCCCATGGAGATCGCGGCCCCATCCGCGGCCCCATCCGCGGCCCGCTCTGCAACCGAAATGTCAATCGGCGCCGCGCCGCTCGAGTCCATGGCCGCGGAGTCGCCCGCTCCGGAACCCCTCGAAGCGACGGCCACCATCGCCAAACAACCCGTGGCCGAAGAACGAGAGGGCTACAGCGCGGTGACCGTCTTCTACGGTACGGACCGTAGCTCCAATGCCACCTCGGGCGCTCCTGACCAGCCCCACCGATTCTGGTTCTACGCATCGGGAATCTGCCTTCTCCTCTTCGGCTTGTTCGCCGCGGTAGCGAGACTGAGTACGCGAAAGAAGAGCTTTGCAGGTCTGGCCGTCATGAGTTTCTCGGCCGGTTCCGTGATGGCGGTCATGGGTACCATAGCCTGGCTGCAAAGGGACGGTGCCGTTTCCGGCCCGAAACTCGAGTACGGAAACGGACGCGGCGCCTTCGTGATGGGGACCTGCGAAGTCAGTATTCCCACGAATCACCAGGTTGCCGAACTCGAAGCTCCCTCCGTCTTCAAACTCGATTTCGTCGAGAACCCCACGAAACACGTCGTGCTGCTCGATATTGAGGAAAAGGATTCGGAAACCTTCTTCTCGCAACTTCGCCAACGCGTCGACCAGAGCACCGCCAAGGATGCCTTCGTCTTCGTCCACGGCTTCAACGTGACCTTCGAAGACGCGGCCAGGCGGACGGCCCAGTTGGCCTATGATCTCAAGTTCCAGGGTGCGCCCATCTTCTACAGTTGGCCCTCCCAGGGCGGCTTGTTCCAGTACGCCGTGGACGAAACGAACGTCGTCTGGACGGTTCCGCACCTGCACGAGTTCCTCAAGCAGATCGCCGACCAGGCCGGAGCCCAGTCGGTTCACCTGATCGCCCACAGCATGGGAAACCGCGCTCTCACCAGCGCGCTGCGGGAACTCTCCCTGGAAATGCAGGAGATGCCGCCTCGGTTCCACGAGGTGGTGCTCACCGCTCCCGACATCGACGCGGATGTCTTCCGCCGCGACATCGCTCCGGCCATCGTCAAAACGGCGAAACGAGTCACGCTTTACGCTTCCTCAAACGACGAGGCCCTCGTCCTGTCGAAGCAGGTGCACGGCTATCCTCGTGCCGGCGATACGGGAGACGAACTGGTGGTCATCCCCGGCATCGAGACGATCGACGTATCGGCGGTCGACACGAGCCTCCTCGGACACACCTACTACGGCGACAATGCCACGGTTATCTCCGACATGGTCGACCTGGTAAAGAACTCCAAGTCCGCCCGGGAACGCAGTTGGCTGGAGATGACGCCGCTCAACGACCTCTTCTACTGGATCTTCCGCGCCGATCGCCAAGCTGTCGGCACCGCCACGACGGATCCGGCTACACGTTACTGAGCCGAGAAGAGCCGGCGCGGCAAGATCACCTACCCCGTCGTCATCGGATACGGCTCCTGCAACCCCAGCCGCTTCATCTTCTTATAGAGCGTCGTCCGGTTGATTCCCAGGGCGTCGGCCGTCTCGTGCCGATTCCAGTTGTGGTTCTCGAGCGCCTCGCGAATGATCTGGCGTTCGGGGGCTTCGAGGGCCTCTTTGAGGGTCCGCGTCCCCACGGGTTCGACGTGAACCGGACCGCTCCGCACGATCGTGGGCGGCAGATCCTCCAGACCTACCGCATGACCTTTGCCGAGCAAAACTGCTCGTTCGATGATGTTCTGCAACTCGCGAACGTTTCCCGGCCAGCGGTAAGCCTGCAACGCCGCCATCGCCGCGTCGGTGAAACCTTCGACCTCCCTGTGGTTGTCTTCGCACACCTGCCCAAGGAAGTGCCTGGCCAAGAGAGGAATATCGCTGAGCCGATCGCGCAAGGCCGGCAACTCGATGTTGATCACGTTGATCCGGTAGAACAAGTCCTGCCGGAAGCGTCCCTCCGCAACTGCGCGGCCCAAGTCTTCGTTGGTAGCCAGGATGACGCGCGAGTCGACCGAGAACGTCTTTGTGCCTCCCACCTGTTCGAACTCGAAGTCCTGCAGGACGCGAAGCATCTTGACCTGCATGCCCATGCTGGCGGTCGCGATCTCGTCGAGGAAGATCGTCCCCTTGTCCGCCTGGAGGAACTTGCCCATCTTCTCGCCCGTTGCCCCGGTGAAGGCACCGGCCACGTGCCCGAACAGCTCGCTCTCGAGCAAGGTCTCCGGAAGTGCGCCGCAGGCAATCTCAACGAACGGCTTGTCGCGCCGACCGCTGCGCCGATGAATGGCTCGCGCAATGATCGACTTGCCCGTCCCGCTCTCGCCCGTGATCAGAACCGTTGCCTTGGTATCGGCCACGCTGTCGACCACGTCGAAAACTCGCCGCATGCGGTGATCGTTGCCGACGATGTTCTCCATCCCGAAACGAATGTCGAGCTGAGCCTTGAGGGTCTCGTTCTCCTCGAGCACCTTGTGCTGGTTCAACGCCCGCTGGATCGCCATCTCCAACTCGTCGTCGATGAGCGGCTTGGTGAGATAGTCGAAAGCGCCGGCGCGGATCGCTTCGATCGCCGAGTCGACGGTCCCATAGCCCGTGATCAAAATGACCGACGTGTTGGCGTCCTTCTCACGACACTCGGCGAGAAGCTCGAATCCGTCGCCGTCCGGAAGACGGACGTCCACCAGAGCCACGTTGTACTGCCGGGCGGAGATGGCCGCTCGGGCCTGCTGGCAGTTTCGAGCCGTGTCCAGTTCGTATCCCTGGCTACGCAACCAGTCCGCCATCGATGCCAGCACCTGGCGATCGTCGTCAACCAGCAACAGAGTGCCCTTACTCATGGTGTATGCCTCAAATTCTCTCAGGCAAAATCCGCGATTGTCTCCCGGATGCCAATGTCCAAGCACTCCCACTCGATGAAGTGGGTGAGGAAAAACGGCATCGGCTGTCGCCAAATATCTACGTCACAGGTTTTGGACGGTCAACGTCGAGGTTTACCCATCTTCTCAGATGACCAGCGATACTGCACACTCGAGGGGTGTCCTGCCCGATTTTGCGGGATATTCCCAGGGAATTTGCCGCTCTTTCGGGGGAACGGATTGCCAGAAGCCGCACCATTAGGGGACTGAATCCACACGTATGCCGCTGAAACGGGGGGGTTGGCTAGTCTTCCAGGGGACTTCCAACCTAGCCGCTGGTACACTACGATGGACATGAGCCCAATGGGTGGAGTCGATCCCCCGATGGACCCTGATTCACTCGCCCTGACTCGAGCGATAGTATCAGTCTGTATGAGGGGGCGTGTTCGACAGGCAATCTGCCGTTGATAACGACTTGCTTCCACGACCGCCGCCGGTTTCGTACAAAACACCAGTTTCCCATTTGCCTTTGGGGGTCCCCCATGAGCGTCAGACTCCTCGTTGCAGACGACCACGAGGTCATCCGAACCGGCCTGAAAAGCCTGTTGGCTGATTCCGACATTGAAGTCGTTGCGGAGGCGGCCAGCGGAAAACAGGCCGTCGAAGAGGCGGAAAAATGCAAGCCGGATGTCATCCTGCTCGACATCCGCATGCCCGATGGCGACGGGCTCACCGCCCTGGAGAAGCTGCGAGCGGTTGTACCGGATAGTCGCGTCGTCATGCTCTCGACGTACGACAACCCCACCTACATCGCTCGGGCGGTTGCCCTGGGAGCCAGCGACTACGTGCTCAAGGGCTCGAATCGCGACGACCTGATCACGACCATTCGCGCGGCCGCCGCCGGCGAGTCCCCTTCCCGAGCCGGCGAACTCCGCCGCGTCGCCGGCGCCATGAAAGTACGCCAAGTCATTGACGACGACGACGTCCCGCTCACCCAGCGCGAGACGCAGGTCCTCCGCCACGTGGCTCTCGGCCTGAGCAACAAAGAAATCGGCCGCTCTTTGGAGATCAGCGTCGAGACCGTCAAGGAACACGTCCAGAACATCCTGCGGAAGATCGCCGTCAGCGATCGCACCCAGGCCGCCGTCTGGGCCGTCCGCAAGGGACTCGTGTAGCTCCGAGGTAGGTCCTGGGCGCCGCACAGGACCCAGAGAAGCAGATACCGCCGAGAGAACGAGGGACGCTCCCGTGGGGCGTCCTTTTCGTTTGGCCTCAGCGGTGTGGCGCATCGAGCGAAGCCGCAAACGACCCAATCGCCTCCCAGATCGCCCGCTGAGCCACAGGCGGAATGAAGTTGTGGGTGGCCCCCTCCAGCCAACAACATCGTTTGGGTTGCCGTGCCTTGCGATAGAGCGTCTGCCCGTGCCAGAAAGGAATCACGTCGTCGTCGCGGCTGTGAATCACCAGCACCGGGCACTTGACCTTGCCGATTCGCGAGAGATTGTGCAACTTGTCGAACGGCACCAACGGGACCCGAGTCATCACTCGAAAAGCGGTCACGAACGAACTCTCCACAATCAGGCCGGCCACCTTGTGCTTCTCCGCCAGATAGACGGCCGGACCGCCTCCCACCGATCGTCCGTGGACCATGATCCGGCCCAGCGGAACCTTCTCGTGCTCCACCAGGTACTTCAGCGCCGCCTCGGCATTCTCGCATACCCTCCCCGAAGTCGGCCGTCCCTCACTCGTTCCATACCCGCTATAGTCGTAGGCAAGGACAGAGAACCCTTCATTGCGATACTCTTCCAGAAGAGGCCGGAGATCTCCCAGATCCTCCGCGTTTCCGTGACTGTAAAACACGGTGTACTCGGCCTCGGGATTGACCAGGTATCGAGTCGAGATGGTCCGCCCGCCGGCCGACTTAATCTTGATGATCTCCGGCGAATCGGCATAGCTCGACGGCCGCGGCTGAAAGATCAGCCGATCCGATCCCACGAGTGCGAATATCACCAGGCCGAGATAGATGTAGGCGACCGGCCGCAGCAGCCGCCGGAAGGTGGCATTCTCGATCAGCAGTTGTCTGAGGCGGTGTCTGCTCATGGTTGTCCGCGGGGATCCAACCGGAAACACCGCCATTGTTGCATGAAGACCCAGATTCGCCTATAATATACCCCGTTCGTGTAGTATACTTGCGTGCACAAACCGCCAGCCATCCGGCCGCAGGAAGGACAAATAGCATGAATCGCCTGCCAATTCAAAAGACGATTGAAGCTGCGGGCGTGCTTACGGGTTTTGAACCCACATTCCGCATCAGCCGGCTTCGTCTGCTGAAACTGTTGTACATCGCGGAGAGGGAGAGTATCCAGGAGACCGGCCATCCGATTCTGGGATCGACGGTGGTCGCGATGCCGCATGGGCCGCTCCACAGCAAAGCCCTCGATCTGATCAAGGGTGTTCATAGGCAAGAACCTCAATGGTCGGCTGTCTTCCACAATGACGGCTACATGGTCGTTCGGCTCCACGACCCCGGCCGCTCGCGTCTTTCTCGCTATGAGATCGAGAAGCTGACGGAGGTTTCCGAACGGTATGCCGACAAAGACGACTGGGAAGTGGCGAGGATTACAGAGCAGTTCCCGGAGTACAAGTCGTGCTATTCGGAAGGTTCTTCCCGAGAAATCCCACTCGATGCCATCGTCGACGCTCTCGGACGATCGGACGACAAAACGGCCATCCTTCAGGACGCTGCTGATCGAGCCGTTGCAGACCGGCTGTTCGGACCATGACCAAATTGACCACCGGCGATACTCTACGAGTCACAGACCCCGGTGGGAGCTATGATTCCCACCTGTGGATTGTGCTTTCCAAATTCATGCCTCTTGACCACGGACAACTTCTCATCGATCAGGGGCTCGTTGTGGCTGACGACATGTAGTCGTTTCAGTAGGTATGTGGGCAGAACGGCGTTGAACAACGGCACGGCGATTCTGCCACTCCACGGAAAGGCATAGAGCCATGAGTATCGTTCGAATTCCCGTCATCTACCTTGCCGCCTTCACCATCCTGACCTGCCGCCCCGCCCTGGCGGCCGGCCCCATCCGCATCGTCGACAACGGAACTCCCCTCGCCACCATCGTCGTTCCGGACTCCTGCGACGCCCAAACCAAGGCCGTCGCCGACATGCTCGTCCGGTACGTCAAGGAATCCTCAGGGGCCGAACTGCCGGTCTTCGCGGAGGACGATTCCGAAACAGCCGGGCAACCGATCACGATCCACGTCGGCCTGGATACCTATGCGACGGGCCTCAATCTGGAATTGGACAAGCTCGACGACGACGGCTTCGTCATCCGCGGCCTCGACGACAACCACCTCGTCATCGCCGGATCGACTCCCCACGGCACCGAGTTCGGCGTCTGCGAGTTCCTCGAACGCTACCTCGGCGTTCGCTGGCTCATGCCCGGCACCGCCGGCACCGACGTCCCCGAACACAAGACGATCGAGATCCCCCTCGAAAACGTACGCCAGGAACCAGTCTTCTTCTCGCGGCTCTTCAGCGGGCTGTCCGGAGCCCATTCGACATGGGCCCAGCGAAACCGCATGCACGGCCGCGTGCAGTTCCACCACAACCTCCAGCGGCTTATCGCCCCGGAGAAATACGCCGAGACCCATCCCGAGTTCTTCCCCATCCGCAACGGCAAACGCTACATCCCGCCCAACAGCAACACCCACGGTTGGCAGCCCTGCTTCTCGGCCCCCGGCCTGGCCGAAGAAGCAGCCAAGACGATCATCGCCTTCTTCGACGAGCATCCGGAAGCCGAGTCCTACTCCCTGGGCGTCGTCGATTCCAGCGGCCACTGCGAGTGCGAAAAGTGCCAGGCCCAGGATACGGGCGAACTGAACTTCATCGGCCGGCGCGACTGTTCGGACCGTTATTACGGCTGGTGCAACCAAGTGGTCGAACGAGTGCTGCAGAAGCATCCCGACAAGTGGTTCGGATGCCTGGCCTACAGCGAGGTGGCCCAGGCACCGTCGCGCGTCCAGGTCAACCCGCGAATCATCCCCTACATGACCTACGACCGCATGAAGTGGATCGATGCGGAGCTCGAGGCCGACGGCAAACGCATGACCGAGGTCTGGCAGGCCGCCAGCCCCGTGCTCGGATGGTACGACTACATCTACGGCTCGGCCTACTGCGTCCCCCGGGTGTGGTTCCACAAGATGGCCGACTACTACCGCTACGCCCAGGCTCACGGCGTGAGGGCCCTCTACGCTGAAGCCTATCCCAACTGGGGCGAGGGGCCCAAGCTCTACGTGTCGCTCAAGCTCCAGTGGGACCCCAACCGCGACGTCGACGAACTGCTGAGGGAATGGTACGTCCGCACGGTCGGCCCCGATGCGGCCGGCGACCTGGCTGCCTACTACGCCCTGTGGGAAGACTTCTGGACCCGGCGCATTCTCGACTCGAAGTGGTTCAGCAAAGGGGGGCAGTACCTGGCGTTCAACAACCCGGGCTACCTGGCCGACGTGACCCAGGAGGATATCGCCAAGAGTCGCAAACTCCTGGAAAGCGTTCTGGCGAAGACCAAGACACCAAAACAAAGGGCCCGCGCGGAACTGCTCATGCTGGCCTTTGCGTACTACGAAGCCTCGGCCCTTGCTTTCGCCGGCGATCGCAGAGCGGAAGACCTGGCCGTCGCCAGCGAGGCCGATGCGCTGAACGTTTTGGATGAGGCCGGCCGCTGCCTCGAAATGGCCCGCAAGCGGCAGCGGCTGGTCGCCGAGGTCTTCCCCAAACACCGCGAGTTGATGCACCTGATCGATTTCAATCGTTATCCCTTGTTGCGCGGTGATGCCTGGGGAGCCGGCCTGATCTGGACGGTCTTCGACTGGGCCGATCGCAGCCGGCCGGTTCGCGAGCGGCTGAGGCAGCTTGCCGATTCACCCGGAGCGGCAAGCCTCTCCGCCAAGACCATGCTCATGACGCTCGAGGCCCCCGCAGATTCGCTGGTCAACAGCCCGTCGTTCGACGACGCCGAGGGCAAGTGGCCCGCCGGCTGGTCGCCGTGGGTCAAGTGGGGCGTCGGCTCCATGGCGATCAGCCCCAAGGCGGCCCGCACCGGCAAGTACGGCGTGTTGTGCAAAGGCATGAAGCGGGGCGGACCGCTCCAGACCGTCGCCTTCTCCCCCGACTGCTACGCCGCCCTCGCATCGATCCGCGTGCCCCAAGCGCCTCAGGGCAATGCCACGATCACCCTGAGCATAACGCCGCTCGACGAGCAGAACGCCAACCTGCCGGCCGTCTCCACGATGGTGCGGGCGAAGGCCGGCGACTGGACCCGCGTGGCCGCGGCGGGCGAAATCCCCGCCGAAATCGACGGGAAGCGAGTGAAGAGCCTCCGCCTGATCGTCGTGGTCGACGGATTCGAGCCGGACGAAGAGATTCATATCGACGATCTGACGATGTTCAAGATAGTGAAGTAGGTCCCGGGCGCCGCACGGGACCCAGAAACAAGACATGAGATAACCACAGTGCGTCTGAGGATGCGAGTCCCGGCGAGAATCTCAGGTTCCATTGCGGCATCGTGCCGCAACAACACTCTCTGCTGGTGGAGCAAACCATGAGCCAATGGCCCTTCGACCAAGCCCCCAATGTTGCCGCTATCACGACTCGCCAGGTCATTGAGGACGGCTTGCCGATACTGACAGTCGTCCACTACGCTGACGATCATTCATGGGCCTTCTGCTGCGGCACCAGCGACGCAACGGAGGACGGGCGCGTGGTCGGTATGGGGGAGGTTCTTAAGCGGGACCCAACCCTTGCCACGATCGCCGACCTTCCGCCCGGCTACTGCGCCTATCGCACCGCCGTCGGGGAACCGTGGATCCGCGAGCCAAATGAGGATGAAGAGGGGGACGAGGAGGAGTGACTGGATCGTCAATGTACCGCCTCTGACTGCAGTCATTAGTCCGTCGTCCGCCGAATTCCCCGCCGAATCAACTACATTCGGAATTGGTTTCCTCCGCCATCCCGAACTCCAACACCATCGTGACCCATGCCCGCCCCCCAACGCTGCCCCCGCTGCAACACGCTCGTCGCCGACGAAATCCTCGGCGGACTGTGCCTGGGGTGTCTCCTTCAGGCAGGACTGGCGGGCGACGACGAGATCCCCTCAATTCGCGTCCGCTGCCCCCATTGCGCCGGCCCGGTTGAAACCTGCGCCGACTCAACCCTCCGCAACCTGGTCTGTCCGACCTGCGGAAAGCACTTCAGCCTCGTTGCCGAACCCGGCCCCGAAACGCGCTGCCTCGGCCGCTTTGATCTCCTGGAAGAAGTGGGAGCCGGTGGCTTCGGCTCGGTGTGGCGAGCACGCGATCGCGAACTCGAACGCATCGTCGCCCTCAAAATCGCCTACCGCGACCAGGTCTCCGCCGTCGAAGCCGAGGAGTTCTTCCACGAAGCCCGGGCGACAGCCAGGCTCTCCCATCCCAACATCGTCAAGGTCCTCGAACTCGGTTACGAAAGTGGCCAGGCCTATATCGTCAACGAATTCGTCGACGGGCCAAACCTGGGACAGTGGCTGGCGACCCATCCTGTCACCCCGAGCGGCGTCGCCGAGTTCTGCATCAAGATCGCCGGCGCCCTCGAGCACGCCCACCGGGCCGGCATCGTCCATCGCGACCTCAAACCGTCTAACATACTCGTCACCGTCGACGGCGAACCCCGCCTCGTCGATTTCGGGCTGGCCAAACGCGAACCGGCCGAGACGAGCGTCACCCTCGAAGGCCGCATCCTGGGCACGCCCGCCTACATGGCCCCCGAGCAGGCCCAGGGCGAGTCGCACGACGCCGATCCTCGGGCCGACGTCTACTCTCTCGGCGTCGTGCTGTTCGAGATGCTGACGGGCGAGCGGCCCTTCCGCGGTAACCTGAATACGTTGCTCCATCAGGTGGTCAACCAGGACGCACCCTCGCCCCGGACCCTCAACGCCTCGGTGCCTCGCGAGTTGGAGGCCGTCTGCCTCAAGTGCCTGGAGAAGGATCGCCGCAAACGCTACGACTCGGCCGCCGATCTGGCCGCCGACCTGGAGCGCTTCCTGGCGGGCAAGCCGATCGAGGCCCGGCCCGTTACTGCCGCCAAACGTGCCTGGCGATGGTGCGTCCGAAATCCGCTGCTGACGACGACCGTTGCCACCCTTGCGGCTCTCCTGATAGCCCTGGCGGTCGTCGGACCGCTCGTGGCCGTCCAGCAGCGCAATCTGGCCCGCAAGCACGACCTGGCCCGAGATCAGGCCGAGAAGGCCCAGCAGCGGACCGAACTCATCTACGTCACGGCCGAGGAGTACTACCGCCGGGCCATCGAACTGCTCGAAGAGACCGTGTCGAGCACGCCGAAAGACTCGCCCCAACGCCGGGAACTGGCCCGGATCTACGGCGATCTCGCCTGGGCATTGGAAACGTATCCCGATCTCGAATTGCAGGTTGCCGAGAACGGCATCCAACTGGCCAAAATGGCCGTGGAGCATATGCCCGACGAACCCGAGTATCACCAGGTGCTCGGCGTGGCCTACTTCCGGGCCGGAAGGTGGCAGGAGGCAATCGCACCGCTCGAGCGCTCCCTCGAACTGTCGGGCGATCGCCCCTTGCCCCTCGCTCCCCTGTTGCTGGCAATGTCACACGCCCGACTGGGCAACCAGGCCGAGGCCGAACGGTGGTGCAACAGAGTGGATGTCGCGGAAATCGAGGCCCGCTCCTCCAGTGACAGACTGTTGGCACAGACGTTGCAGGAAGCTCGCGAACTCCTTCCGTTTCCGACCTCTGTTCCTTGATTGCAGTGGAAGTTCCACGTGTCTACTTCTCATTCCGCCCAGCATCATGAACACCCCAGTGCCGCCGGATTTGCCAGCACGCAGTGGAGCCTTGTACTGGCCGCCGGGCAACCGGGCGAGCCGCAATCGCAGGCCGCCCTGGAGGAACTGTGCCGCCGCTACTGGGTCCCCCTCTATGCCTACGCACGCCGTCGGACCCGCGACGTTCACGAGGCCCAGGACGCCGTGCAGGGATTCTTCTCACACCTCCTCGAAAAGAACACCGTGGCGGTCGCCGAGCCCGAACGCGGCCGCTTCCGATCGTTTCTGCTCACCGCATTTCGCCACTTCCTAGCCAACGAACACGCCAAGCACTCGACCCGGAAGCGGGGCGGCGGAAAGTCCGTGCTCTCCCTCGACTTCGACCTCGGCGAGTCGCGATTCCGCCACGAGCCCGTCGACCGCATGACCGCCGAACGGCTCTACGATCGCCAGTGGATCGCCACCCTCCTGGAAGGTGTTCTCAATCAACTGCGGGAGGCGATGGCCCGGGCGGGCAAGAAGAGGCAGTTCGAGACCCTGGTTCCGTTTCTTTCCGGCAACCACGACGAAGGTGCCTACACGAAGGCTGCGACCCGGCTTGGCATCACCGAAGGGGCGGCCATGGTGGCGGTCCACCGCCTTCGCGGACGCTATCGCCGGATGCTCCAGGCCGAGATCGCCCGAACTCTCAGCGACCCGGGCGAGGTGGAAGACGAAATCCGCCACCTCTTCAATTGCCTCCGCGACTGACCGCAAAAAACCGGAAGATCCTTGTAAGGTCCGCTTCGTTTTCCTGTATTGAAGGGTGACTGTTCAAGTCGGACCCCCTCTTTTCCTCTTTTCCGGAGCTTCTGCATGACGAGGTACTCGGTTTTGTGTGTCCTGTTGACCGCCTGTATCGTCGGTTTCCTGGCCCCCGCCTCGGCCGATGCGGCCGGCGCCAAGCCGATCGCCGTCCTCTCGCTGACCAGCCACGACGACCTCAAGGGCGATACCGGTGGGCTTGGGACGCTGGCGAGAGTCCCCGACCTGCCCACCTGGCTCTCCAGCGTTCTCAGGGTCTTCGACGAAGGGAAAGGAGCCAGTGGTCTGGATGCCTCCCGTCCTTGGGGGGTGGTGCTCCAGTTGGGCGACAGACTGAGCGCCTATGCCTTCGTCCCGGTTCGGGATGCTGAGAGTCTCCTCTGGGATCTCGATGAACATATCGACGCCACAGAAGAGGTTGGTTCCGACGTCTATCGCGTAACCGGTACCCAGCCCGGCAAGCAACTCTACGCCAGGCTGAAAGGAGACTGGATCTACGTGGCCGATCGCCGCGAAGACCTGAGCGACGTGGCCGACGACCCGGCTGGCCTGCTCAGCGGCCTCAATAAGAAGTACGACGTCGCTCTGTGCGTCGAAACCGGGAATATCCCCGAGAAGGAAGGCCGTGCGATCATCAACCTGCTCGGCGATAAGTTCGGTTCTGTGATTCGCCAGCACGCTTCGGAAGAAGCCCTCCATTTCCTCGGCGAAGCCCTTAACGCGTCTGAACAAGTCACCATGGGCTGGAAGAAACACTGATCGGCGAACGCGAGGAAGTGCTGACGTACGCCTGATCGACTGTCCCGCCGAACGCACCTGCCCCGCGTTCGGCGGGCTGTTTTTCTTGGTGACGCCGGGACGGTGTGGTATGATGTCATGAGGAGGGCGTCACACGGTGTACGAAACGATGACATCGATCGAGATTACGGGAAACGCTCTTTGGACCAGGATGGAAAGAGCCGTGGAGAAAGTCCAAGAGAGACTGCGGCGTGCGGTCGCCGTGTTGGAAGCGGCGTCGATACCCTACGCGGTGGTCGGGGGGAACGCGGTCCGCGTCTGGGTTGCCCAGGCCGACGAAGCCGCCGTCCGGACAACCAAGGACGTCGATATACTCATGCGCCGGACTGACCTGGAACGTGTCATCGATGTGATGCAGGCAGCCGGTTTCGTCTATCGGCAGGCAGCCGGGCTGACCATGTTCCTGGAGTCTGCCGAGGCCAAGGCCAGAGACGCCGTCCATGTGGTGTTCACCGGCGAAATGGTTCGAGAGAGCGATCCCGAAGCCAATCCTGACGTCGAACCCCACGAACGCGCCGACGAGTTCCGCACTCTCCCACTCGAGACATTGGTTCGAATGAAGCTCAACTCCTATCGGCTGAAGGATCGTGTCCACCTGCTCGATATGCTGGAAGTCGGCTTGATCGACGAAACCTGGTTGCCGAGGTTTCCCGATCCCCTGCGAGCACGATTACAGGACTTGCTCGACAACCCGAATCAATAGACGCGGGATGCACGTGCCAGGTCGCCACCACACCCAGACGGTTCTGGGAAGGCTTCATTCCCGCAACAGCTTCTCCCGCAGGATCCGGGCGATGTGCTCGTTGTATTCGCCCGATACGGTGCGCGGCGGCAGCCAGTCCTCGTAGTCGAAATCGGGATACGTCAGCGGTTCGTCCAACTCGCGGTGAACCACATAGAAGTCGCGAACCCTGGCAGTCGTCTCGTCGCTGTCGTAGTCCCCCAGATCCACCGCAATCGCCGAGACCTTACGAACGAACTGCTCCAGACCGCACCCCACGTAGACCGAAAACGGCCGGAAATCCAGAGCCGCGTTGATCTGCGGCCCCTCGCCGTAGTCGGCGACCCACAACGTGTCGTGCGTCTCGATCACCCGCCCCGGCATATTGACGCACAGCCGAACGTTCGATTCCGGGTCGAATCGCTTGAGAACCTCGATCAGGTCTTTCGTACGCATCCGCGGTCGCCTTCGCTCCCTGGGCTGACGTGCAGGAAAGGATTGCCCTGCCCCTATTGTGCCCTCCACCCCAGGGTATCGGCAAGCCCGCGGAAATGGGGGCGGTTGCCTATCATCCTACCCGTTGGAGACCAGTGAGTCCCTCTGCTCGCGGATCTCCGCCCACGGCAGCTCGTGAGGCAATCGCCCGCTCTTGGCCGCCAGCGCCGCCGCGACCCCTGCCGCTTCGCCCATGGGGACGGAATCGCCCGTCACCCGGTAACTGGAATGGGCAATGAAGTCCCCGCTGATGTTCCGCCCTGCCATCAGCAGCCCCTCCACGTCCTTGGCGACCAGGGCCCGATAGGGAACGTCGTAGGGCTTCGCCCGAACGCCCTTGGAAGCAATGCCCTTGGTCTTGGTTGGGTCGGTCGAGTGAACGTCGACCCCGAACCGCACCTGGCAGACGGCATCCTCATGAACGGCCCCGTCGATCAGGTCCTGGGTCGTCACCGTATACCGCCCATGAATCCGCCGCCCCTCGCGCACCCCGATATGCTCGGGCGTGGCAATGATTCGCACGTCTTTCCAGGGGCCGCCGCCGGCTCGAAGGGCGTTGATCAGGCGATGCACTTCCGCCCGGCCCCTCAAGCTGGCCGCCGTCAGTTCGTCGGCGTTCGTCCCGGCCACGCCATATTCGTGGTTCGCCATCAAGCAGAACAGGCCCCGCCGAATGTAGAACAGCGTCGGCTTGGCGTACGACGGATCGACGCCCACGTCGTT
Organism: Planctomycetaceae bacterium; assembly: GCA_012719125.1. GTDB lineage: Bacteria > Planctomycetota > Planctomycetia > Pirellulales > Thermoguttaceae > JAAYAY01. The sequence continues at coordinate 17,451 of JAAYAY010000151.1, forward strand.
CATGGCCTTGCGCAGATTGTCCTTGGTCACCGACCAGTCGGTCCCCTCGATCAACTCCCGCACGAAAGGCGCCACTCCCTCCGGTTCGATTCCCGACAGCAGGCAGATGAAGCTCATCGGCTGGGCCTGCCCCGTCTGCGGATCACCATAGTCGTAGCCGCAGCCCGCCTGCGCAGCGAGGTCTCCGTCGCCCGTGCAGTCGATGAACGCCTTGGCCCGAAAAGCCTCGCGGCCCGACTTCGAATCGGTGAGCACCGCTTCGAGCCGCCCGGCCGGACTGCGAACGGCCGCCGACACCCGCGTGTGCAGGCGAATCCGCACGCCCGCTTCCAGGCACATCTCTTCCAGCAGCAGCTTCATTTCCTCCACGTCGTAGCCGACCGATCCGCCGAACACGTGCGACGCGCCTCGCTGCTCCAGCCGCACGAGCATCTCGCGCATCAACCCCGTCTTGTTGCTCGTGTCCAGAATCCAACTCAGGAGCCCCGCCGTCCAAACGCCTCCCAGGCAGCCGTTCGCCTCGATCAGCCGCGTCGCGGCCCCCGATCTGGCCGAGGCCAGGGCCGCTGCCACACCCGCTGGCCCCGCACCGCAGACCACAACGTCGGCCTCCTCCACGACCGGGACCTGCCGGGCAGGCTCCGCGACGACATTCGTATCCGCCCCCCTACCGGCCTCTCCTGCCCGGGTAGTCAGCGTTCCAACTCCTGATAGTCCCACAGCCGCCGCGGTGCTGGTCTGAAAAAAACGCCGTCGATCGAATCTCTGTGCCATGCTGCGAAGCTCCTGACCTCTCGGACTGCAGCGGCTTGCCGCCGCTTTCTTTCCCTCTGCGATCATCCATTCTGAACGAAAGCTTGGGCCCTCGCCAGTCAGGAGAACTGCAAAGTAGCAGGCACGCTCCGCCGTGCCGTCCGCAGAACTGCCGAAAATCGCGATTTCTCGCCAGCCGCAGTCTCCCTGACCAACAAAAAACGGGTTGCCGGCGTCGGGAAACGCGCGACAACCCGTTTGCGATTAACCAGTGAGAGATCAGGTGTTCATGTTCCTCGGGGGAGAATCCGCAGACGTTTGCCGGCTACTGTTCCAGGCCGATCGTGCGAGTGAGCGCCCCCAGGCTGAACGAATGGGGCTTCTTCTCCGCCGCCTTCGCCTTCACTCCGGAAATGAACTGCGCCACCTTCCCGGGACTTTGTGCCCCGACCATGTGGTCAGTCTCCCAGCCTTTCGGCCCTTTTTCGAATCGAACGATCTGCGGGATCGAACTCCCGCGGACCAACTGCTTGGCCAACCCCGGTTCCTTGTCCACGTCGACATAGGCCAGTTCAACGTCCTTGAGCCCGCCGGTTTGAGCGACCTGGGGCATGATCGTGTTCTTCAGTTTCACGCAGGCCGGGCACCAATCGGCGCCCAGCATCACCACCAAAGGTCGCCCGGTCTTGGCGCTTTGATGATAAGCCTCGGTATAGGATTTTTCGCCCGACGAAGCCACGCTTGCCTGGAGTACGACCGCCATCAAGAGAGTCGTCATGATCTCACGCTCCTTACTGCAACGTCCTGCTGATAGGTGGGGGGAGGGCTCGGCAGAACGGAGCAGCGGTCCCGCCCGACGCCACCGAACCCATCGAGACGGCCCCCTTGGCGGCCGACCCGTTTTCCGGTGTCGTGCTTGGGAGCAAGCGGCATGCCAAACGCACGCAGATCAGCCAGCGCTGGCGCAAGATACAGCAGCCAAACCACTTATCGAGAGAAGAAATTCGGTCGGTGAAAGAAACGATCCGACCAGAGAGTGTTCAGTGAACACCCGGCGTGAACACTTCTGTTCATGCCGAGCGGTCTGCACACACGAGTGTGAGGACAAGTGGCCCCGAAGCTTCTCGCGTCGATTTTCCTCTACGAGGCGTCGTCTGTCACCGATGGTGCGGAGGAACGGCGCTCATTCAAATCGACGACATCCTTGCGAGAGTCGAAAACGCCGTCCATTTGCAGGCTTGCCGGACGCTCGGTTGCGTTGTGATAGACCGCCCCTTCCGCACCAAAACGCAGAATGCCCAGCCTCCGCAGCCAATCGATCAGACTCATCGGACCTCTCCACAAAAAGGGAATTCGGCACTGCCCGAGCAAACATAGGTCACGATCAGACGGCCATTTTGAAGGCGACTACGCAACTATGGCTTCTGGTGGTGGGGCCGGATATCATGGTCCGAAACGGGACGGCATAAGTCATCTCCACGCACCTACCCCCCTGCAACAGGCTGAGGAACCACCCATGAGCGACGAGACCGGACGACGAGAGTTTCTGAAACGAACGGCATTGGCAAGCGGAGCCTTGGCCCTGGCCGGGAGCGCCGTTCCACGGGTTCATGCGGCCGGGAATGAGATGATCAAGATCGCTCTGGTCGGTTGCGGCGGACGGGGCACCGGGGCCGCCGCCCAGGCGCTGAATACGAAAGGGCCCGTCAAGCTCTGGGCCATGGCCGACGTCTTCCCCGACAAGCTCCAGGCCAGCTACGACTCCCTCACCAAAGGACAGGCCGCCCGCTACGACCAGCAGAAGCACGAAGGCTTCGGCGATCGAATCGACGTCCCGCCCGAACGGCGCTTCCTGGGCTGGGACGCCTACAAGCAGGCCATCGATAGCGGCGTCGACCTGGTCATCCTCACCACCTTCCCCCACTTCCGCCCCATGCAGTACGAATACGCCGCCGCCCAGGGCAAGCACGTCTTCATGGAGAAACCCGTGGCAGTCGATGCGCCCGGCATCCGCAAGATCCTGGCCGCCAACGAGATCGCCAAGCAGAAGAATCTCAAAGTCGGCGTGGGGCTGCAGCGTCACCATTTCCCCATTTACGAGGAAACGATGAAGCGGCTCAAGGACGGCGCCGTCGGTCCGATCCAGTTCATGCGCTGCTATTGGAACGGTACGCACCCCGGCATACTGCCCCCGCGCGAAGGCATGACCGAACTCGAGTACCAGATGCGGAACCGATATCTCTTCACCTGGCTGGTCGGCGACCACAACGTGGAACAGCACGTCCACAACATCGACGTCTGCAACTGGCTCATGGACGCCCATCCCGTCGAGTGCAACGGCATGGGTGGCCGGGCCTATCGCAACGGCCGCCAGCATGGTGAGATCTTCGACCACCACTTCGTCGAATACACCTACGACGACGGGACCATGATGTACAGCCAATGCCGCCAGATCCCCGGCTGTTTCAACAGCATCTCGGAATACGCCCACGGGCTGAAAGGAACCGCCGAGATCCACAAGGGCGTCATCAAGGGGAGCGACGGCGAATGGCAATTCCGCGGCAAGAAGGAGAATCCCTACCAGCTCGAACACGACCACCTGTTCGACGCGGTCCGTAACGACCAACCGTTCAACGAGGCCGAGTACGGCGCCCTGAGCACGATGACCGCCATCATGGGCCGCATGGCAACCTACTCCGGCAAGGTCGTCAAATGGGACGAGGCCCTCGCCTCCAACCTGGAACTCCGTCCCGACCGCTACGCCTGGGACGGCACCCCGCCCGTCGTCCCCGACGAAAACGGCTGCTACCCCTGCGCCATGCCGGGCGTGACGAAAGCCATGTAACACCCGCGATCACATTCGTATTCATAATCGTGCAATTCCAACGTCTTGAGACCCAGCCTGCTTCCGGAGACTCTCCCCATGAAACGACGCGACTTCTTCACCACTTCTGCTGCCGCCGGATTGGCCCTCGGAATGACCGGATTGGCTCACGGAGCCGAAGGGCCTGGCGGCAAAGACCTGTACGTGTTGTGCAAGTTCAGCTTTGCCTCCCCCGAGAAACTCGAGGCCTACACCGCGTTCGTCAAAGAAGCGGTTCCGGCCTTCAACCGGGCCGGTATCAAACCCGTCGGCGTGTTCCGCCTCTTCAAGGAAGATAACCCCAAGCTGGAAATCGAAGCCGATCCCAACGAACTTTGGCTCCTTCTTCCCAATGCGTCGCTGGCCTCGATTTCGCGACTCATGGAAGATTACGCCTGGGAATCGCCCGCCGCGCAAGCCATCCTCATGGCGCCCAAGGACAACCCCGCCTACGAACGCTTCGAGAGCTCACTCCTCTTGGCCTTCGACGGTATGCCCAAGTTGGAGGTCCCCTCGAGCAAAGACACGCGAGTTGTGCAGCTCCGCATCTATGAAAGCCACACGATCGAACGGCACCTCAAAAAGGTCGCCATGTTCAACGAAGGGGGCGAGATCGGGATCTTCCGTAAGACCGGTATGAATCCCGTCTTCTTCGGCCAGGCCCTCGTCGGCACGCAACTGCCCAACCTCACTTACATGCTCCAGTTCGACGACACCGCGGCCATGGACGCGGCCTGGGACGCCTTCCGCAGTCACCCCGACTGGAAGGTGCTCAGCCAGAATCCCGAGTACAAGGACACCGTCTCGCGGATCACCAACCTGATCATGCGACCGCTCCCCGCCTCGCAGATCTGAAAACCGGTTGCTTCAGAGTCCCTGTGGGTGACGCCTGCCGGGTGTCACTTCTGGAATTCGGCACAGTCTTCACCTTTCAAGTCGCCCCCCCGGCAGGAGCGACCCACTGGAGAGTGCTCGTGCGGCTCTGCTGATCGCCTCGCTTGTTTCGCGATCCCCAGTCGCCAAACTGAACCGCGATCAATCGATTCACCAGCCCAGCGACAAAGCCCCCATGACCACCGCATTTCGCACCTCCCTGATTGCCGCCATCTGTCTGGCCGCCGCCCCGAATCCCGCCTCCGCCGCACAACCCCAGCTCGTCCAACAGTGGACCTTTCAGCAGGATGGCCAGCTCCTCGGCTGGTCGGCCGGTGGGCATATCAAGAATGCCCGAGTCGAAAATGGCGCGCTCCGCGGCACCTCGGTCGACTGGGACCCGATCCTCCTCGGCCCCGTCTTCGAGATCGCCGCATCGCCCACCCAGTTCGTCGAAGTCCGCATGCGCTGCCAACGCACCGGCCAGGCGGAACTGTTCTGGACCGAAACCCTCGAAGGTCAGTATGGCGGGTTCAGCCCCCAGAAGCACGCGGCCTTCTCCGCGGTCGGCGGCGACGAGTTCCGCGACTACCGCATCTACCCCTTCTGGCACGCCAAGAAGAAGGTGATTCGACTGCGACTGGACATGCCGCCCGACGGCGACTTCGCCGTTCAGTCTATCCGCATCCTCGATGCCGCTGAACAGAGCCGCACGTCCGTGACTGCTTGGACAACGGCCGAAATGCTCGCCAGTTGGCGCCCCATGCAACAAGTCGCACCCGTCGAGACGTCAACCGGTCAGCTCCAGTTCCAAGCCGACGGCAACCGACCGATCCTGCTCAGCCCATTGCTCCAGTTTGACGGCCCGAAGCAACCGATCGTGGCAGTGCGGATGGCCGTTTCGGCCGGATCGCTGGGCCGCGTCTATGCCGTCAATCGCAACCAGGTCGGCTGGGAAGACCTCACCTTCCCCCTCAAGCCCGACGGGCGGATGCACACCTACAACATCGATATGGGCGGGCTTCAGCGTTGGCAAGGCGAAGTGATCCTCGTCGCCTTGCAGCCGACCGACACGCCCGGCGCCAACGTTGCCGTCGAATCGATCGAGATTGCCGACGACGTCCGCGGACCGGCCGAACTCGAAATCGACTACTTCGGCAAAGCCGAGGGCGTCAATCGCGTGGGGAAACCGGCGCGGATTGTGTGCACCGTGCGCAATTCGGGTGGCGCACTCGCAGAGGCCGCCTTGGCCCGCCTCGAAGTGCCCGAAGGCGTCAAGGTGCTTGGCGCGGCTCAGCAGACCTTTGAACCCATTTCCCTCTATCTGCCCAAGACAGTCACCTGGCAGGTCCGGGCCGACCGCCCCGGCCCCACGGCGCTGAAGGTCCGGATCGAACTGGCCGGCCACCAGCCCGTTGCTGCCGAAGCCGGCATCGAATTCACGCTGGCACCGCAAGTCGAAGCAACCGGCTACGTACCCGAACCGCAGCCCGTGCGGGGTGACATCGACGTTGGTGCGTTCTACTTCCCCGGTTGGGACACCACCGCCCGCTGGGCGCCGATCCTCGACTTCCCCATGCGGCGACCGGTCCTCGGCTGGTACGACGAAGCCAACCCCGAGTGCGCCGACTGGCAGATCAAGTGGGCTGTCGAACACGGAGTGACCTTCTTCATGGTCGATTGGTACTGGTCGCAGGGCAACCGGCAACTGGAGCACTGGCTCCATAAGGCCTACGCCAACGCCCGCTACAAGAGCCACTTGAAGTGGGCCGTCATGTGGGCCAACCACAACCGGCCGGGCACCCATTCCCTCGAAGACTGGCGGCAAGTGACCCAGTACTGGATCGACCACTACCTCAAGACCGACGAGTACTACCGCATCGACGGCCGCCCCGCCGTTTTCATCTGGTCGCCCCAGAACATCCGCAACGACCTCGGCGGCAGCGACCAGGCAGAAGAGCTCTATGCCCTGTCGCAGAAGATGGCCCGCGACGCCGGACTGCCGGGAATCTACTTCGTCGCCATGAGCAGCCACACCAATGCCGGCAACTGCCGCGAACTGAAGTCCGAAGGCTACGAGGCCTTCACCTCCTATCACGGCTTCCAACTGGCCGAGCATGAACTGGGCACGCAGTACTTCTCCTTCGAAGACGTCGTACGCACCAGCCCGCAGGTCTGGAAGGACTGCGACGAACGGGCTTCGGGCCTCGAGTACTTTCCCATCGTCGATACGGGCTGGTCCTCCGAGCCCTGGCACCGCAGCAGCGCCCGGGTGATCCACAGCCGCACGCCCGAGCGTTTCGGCCGCCTCTGGCAGGCGGCACGCGACTATGCGGAACGGACGGGCAAGAAAATCGTTTGCCTCGGCCCCTGGAACGAATGGGGCGAGGGCAGCTATATCGAACCCTATGCAGAATACGGCTTCGGCGATCTCGACGCCGTGCGAACCGTCTTCTGCCCGCCGGGCAAGTACCCGCCGAACCTGATCCCCGCCGACGTCGGCCTCGGCCCCTACGATCTCGAGTTTGCTCCGGAAAAGACAAGCTGGGAATTCGACAGCGAGGAAGACGCCAAGGCCTGGACGCCTAGCGGAGCGGTCCAGACTTTGCTTGCCGGCGGCGCGTTGACCGGTCACACGACGGGTGCCGATCCGATCCTCAGCGGCCCCTCCGTCCGCATCGATACAAAGCAGATCCACCGGCTCGCAGTCCGCATGCGCAGCAGCCGTGAGACCCAGGCCCAACTCTACTGGGGAACGACCATGCTTCGGCCCAGCGAAACGACGACGGTGCGTTTCCAGGTGCCGGGCGACGACCAATGGCACGAATACCGATTCGATCTGCGGGAATACCCCGCCTGGCGCGGCGTGGTCGTCTCGTTGCGGTTCGATCCCGCCGGTCATCCCGACACCGATTTCGCCGTCGATTACCTGCGATTGGAGTGAAGGCCGTCGATCCTCACGGCCGGTTTGGTCAAGTTGCGGGCGCGATTGAGGCGGTCGGCGCACGCGTTTTCGGTTACGCTTGCCTCATACCTGCAGGTCGTCGGGTCCAATGAGCCGAGCCGCGTGCAGAACCCGAAGTAAACGAATGTCGGCGCCTACAATATCGTAGAAGAGCAGATAGTTCTTATGTACTATCCAGCGCCGAGTCTCCGGGCGAAGATAGTCCACCACTTCGCCTATCTGTGGCCGAGCGACGAGTAACTGGAGAGCGTCGTCGATCTCGTCAATCAACCCATCGGCGGCCGCGGGATGCTGATTCTCGATCGCGATGCAATCCCAGATAGCGTCAATGTCGCGGAGAGCCGACGCTGTATGAAGAATCCGGCCCATCAGTCGTCGTTCGTTTGAGCTTGCAGACGGGCACGCCCGCGTTGTTTGACGCCTTCGGCGTCCCATAGAGCCACATCACCGTTCGCAATATCTGCATCCGCTTCAGCAAGCTTCTTCCGGATACGCTCGTCAACCTTGGCCTGGAGATCAACGACGTCGCTTAAGCGAACGACGAACACAGGCTCGCCCAGCAAATCACCGTCAAATTGGATCGGACCAACCGGATGTCGGCGGAGAGCATCTTGGATTTCAGGCGTAATCTTAAGGTTCATCCCTTTATTCTAGGAGAAATCCGGCCTGCAAGAAAGAGGTTTGTCCGAGAAATCCGCAGAGGCCCACTCCGCCCGACTGGACTTCGCTGCACGGGTGGACTCAAATAGCCGAAGTTGCCCCCCCAAAGCAGGGCAGACCCGCAATCCAACCTTCACAACATGCGTGGCGCGTGCCTGCAAATCCAGAACCAAGACTCTACGAGATCGCCACTCTGACAGATTGGGAGATGAACCGATGAAGAACAGTCTCTCTGTGATTGGAGCGTTGATGCTTATCATACTTGCATCAATTCCCAGGGCATCACAATCAGCGGACACCCAGCCCCCAAAGCGGGGCAAGCCCGCAACCCAACCTTCACAAACATGCGCGCACCATGCGCACAAGTCCAGCACAAAGACACTAAGAATCGCCGCCTTCGAGGCCGATGTCACGCCGCCGATCGGAAGCGTCCTCTGCCACGGAAACGTCTCCCCTGCTAAGGAGATCGTCGACCCGCTGTCGGCCCGCGGTATCGTCCTGCTCGGCTCCGGAGAGCCGATCGTCCTCTGTGCCGTCGATTGGGTCGCCATCAGCAACAAGGCCCATGACGTCTTCCGCGAACGGTTGGCCGAAGCCGCCGGCACCTCACCCGACCGGGTCGCCGTCCACACCGTCCACCAGCACGACACGCCCGGCGTCGACCTCTCGACCGAAGAGATCCTCGTCCAGCACGATCTGAGCGGCGCCATGTTCGATCCCGACGTCTGCCGTCAAGCGATCGAACGAACCGCGGCCGCCGTCAAGGACAGCCTGAAGAAGGCCGTTGCCGTCACGCACGTTGGCTACGGCAAGGGACGCGTCGAGAAGGTCGCGTCGAATCGGCGCATTCTCAACGACGAGGGCAAGTGCGTGATGACGCGGATGAGCAGTTGCCGCAACGAAGCCGCCCGGGCTGCCCCCGAAGGTCTCATCGATCCCGACGTCCGCCTGGTCAGCTTCTGGGCCGGCGATCGGCCGGTGGCGTCGCTCACCTACTACGCCTGCCATCCCCAGAGCTATTACGGCAAGGGCGGCGTGAGCTACGACTTCATGGGCATGGCACGCACCGCCCGCCAACAGGCGGTTCCCGCGGCACTGCACGTTCACTTCGACGGCGCCGGCGGCAACATCGCCGCCGGCAAATACAACGACGGCTCTCCCGAGAACCGCCCTGTCCTTGCCGCCCGGCTCGCCAAGGGAATGGAGGAAGCCTGGAACACCCAGAAGAAGGCTCCAATCGGCGTGGGCGACGTGGCTTGGGCCGTTCAGCCCGTGCAGCTTCCCGTGCGCGAGACGCTCACCGAGAACGACATTCTCAAGAGGCTCACCGACCAGTCGCTCGACAGGAAGAAACGCGTCTTCGCCGCCCGGGATCTGGCCTGGTTGCACCGCATGACCTCGGGGCACCAGATCCCCTTGGCCTGCCTGCGTGTGGGGCCGGTGAGTGTCCTCCACATGCCGGGTGAGTTGTGCGTCGAGTACCAGTTGGCGGCCCAGAAGATGTGCCCCGGCCAGTTCGTCGCCATGGCGGCCTACGGCGACGACGGGCCCGGCTATATCTGCACCGAAATCGCCTACCGCCAGGGCGGCTATGAAACGACCCACGTCTCCCGCGTAGCCCCCGGCGTCGAACAAGTACTGACCGCCACGATGCAGCAACTACTCGAAGCAACACGGCAGTGAGACGCGATGACTGGGATCAAGAGCCGAATCCGACTACAATGAGTATCTGTTATCCCTCCAGAAAGGTAGGTATCGGCGGAGAAGGGGGATTGGCCAAGAACACGTTTTCGGATGAAGTCAGCCACTTGGAAACCAACGGCCGTCTCGATCACTCGGTGGAATCGTCAACTTGCAGGGGCAGCGGCTGGTTCGATCTCTGCATGCTGGCGCTGATCTGTGCGCTGTTCCTGACGTTTCGTGTGCCCCTGATGGTCCGCCAGGCGGGTGGGATGGACGAAGGCGATTTCTCCGTTCCCGGCTGCACGATTCTCCAGGAGGGAATCCCGCGAATTCCCTATGTCCCGTCGCGGAACGTGGACGGCTTCTTCTATCGTGTAGACGAGATCTTTCTTCTTCTGCCGCCCTTGTACTACTATTGGCAGGCCCTCTTCTATAGCGTGTTGCCGCCCGGCTACGGCACGGCCAGACTGGCCTCCGGCACGGCCGCAATCATCGCCGTCGTTCTCATCTACGTACTCGGCCGGCAACTGACCGGCAACCGCGCCGCCGCTCTTTGGGGTGCCGGGCTCTATTCCCTTTCGCGAGTCTGCTTCTTCCCCGCCCTGGCGGCACGGCCCGACATGCTCTGCGGGATGCTCGGTCTGGCAGCCGTGGCGGCCTGGCTCCGCTGGCGCCAGGGCGGACGAATCGGCTGGCTCATCGCCGCATCGGCTCTCCTCGGCCTTGGCGGCCTCACCCATCCCCTCGCCATCACCTACGCCATCCCGATCGGAATCTGGGCCCTCCTGGTTCCCGATCGTCCCTTGCGCCGCCTCGGTTACGTCTCCATCCTGATCGGCGGTGCAGTTCTCGTCTTCTCCCTTTGGCTTGTTCTGATTATCCCCCATTACGACGTCTTTCGATTGCAGTTCTTCAACAACGTCCTGGACCGTTCCGGACCGGGACTTCTCGATCGCTTCATATTCCCCTGGGAATCCATCCGCTGGCAGACCCGCCAGATCCTCGAACATGCCGGACCGATCCAGACCACGCTGATGTTCGGCTCCCTGCTGGCGACAACTGTCATGGCCATACGGAGCAGGAACCCTGGCGTTCTCAAGCTGGTTGCCCTGGCCTGGTCGAGCGTTTACCTGCTCGTCGTGTTCGAAGGCGTCCATCCCACCAAGGGCTATTGGTGCTATCCGGGCGCGTGGCTGTTTCTCTGTGCCGGATGGTGTGTCGCGTCGATCGGCTCCGCATGGCACAATCTCTGCGCCCGGGCGAAGGTGCCGCTCCTCGCCTCACGTGCCGTCGCGGGGACCGCCGCCGCGGGCGTGCTGCTGCTCATGCTGCCCGGCTCGGGCATCCAGGCCTGGATCGCCCACGTCCAGCACTGGGACGACCCCTCCTACGACGCCCGAAAGTTCACCAGGTTACTCCTCGACGAAGTCCCCGCCGACGCCCGGGTTGTGGTCGACGGCGCCTATGTGCTACCGTTCTATCTGGATCGTCGAACGGTTATCCTGGCCGGAAGCTACGACCTGCGCGTGCCCGACGACTACCTGCCCTACGATTACTTCGTCGCCGGCCGCGAGTCGATCGCCAAGGGATTCCCCGAGAAACTGGGCGGCCGTTTCGTCAAGAGTCTCGGCAACCGAGACGACCTGTTTTCGTGTTATGCAGAACTGTATGTATCGGAACGTGTTGGTAGACCAGAGCTGACGCTGTAACCAAACGCGAAAAGACCCCGCGCGGCCAGGAGTTGAAGGTACTGCCGTGAATCCCACACAACCACCAGAAAACGAACTCACTCGCGTCGCCATCATCGGCGGCGGAGGCCACGTGGGGCTGCCGTTCGGCCTCGTCCTGGCCGACTCCGGCTTCCACGTGACGCTGATCGACGTCAACCAGGAGCGCTTGCAGACGATCGAAGCGGGACAGATGCCTTTCCTGGAGCGAGGAGCCGACGCCTTGCTCCAGCGGGGACTGCAGAACGGGCGTCTGCGAATGCAATCGTCGCTCGACGGACTGGCGGAACACCAGGTGGTCGTCGTCACTACCGGAACCCCGGTCGACGAATACCTCGATCCCGACGTGCGATCCTTCGACCGCATGACCGAGTCGCTGTTGGCCCAAATGGGCGAAGGCCAACTGCTCATCATCCGCAGCACGGTCTTCCCCGGCGTCACCGAACGCCTCGGCCGCCGAATCGACGAGCTTGGACGCGGGATTCTGCTGGCCTACTGTCCCGAACGCATTGCCCAGGGATACGCCGTCGAGGAACTTGTCCACCTGCCCCAACTGGTCGCAGGCGTCTCGCCCGAGGCGACCCGCCGGGCGACGGCACTGTTCCAACAACTGGGCGCCCGCGTGATCGTGCTCGAGCCGGTCGAGGCCGAACTTGCCAAGCTGTTCACCAACGCCTATCGCTACATCAACTTCGCCATCTCCAACCAGTTCTACATGACGGCCGAACGCTTCGGAGCCGATTTCGAACGGGTCCGGCATGCTGTCACCAAAGACTACGCCCGGATGGCCGGATTCTCTTCCGCCGGCCTCACCTGCGGGCCCTGCCTGCTCAAAGACACGATGCAGTTGGCGTCGTTCAATCACAACATGTTCGGACTCGGCCAGTCCGCCATGATGGTCAACGAAGGAATGCCCAGCTTTCTCGTCGAGCGGCTCAAAATGAACCACGACCTCACCGCGATGACGGTCGGAGTTCTCGGCATGGCCTTCAAGGGCAACTGCGACGATCCCCGCAGCTCGCTTTCCTACAAGCTGCGGAAAGTCTTGACCGTGGAATGTCGCCGCGTAATCTGTACGGACCCCTATATCTGCGACCCTTCGTTCCTCCCGCTGGACGAAGTCCTCCAGTCGGCTGATCTGCTGATCCTCGGGGCGTGCCACGACGAGTACAAGCGACTCCGTCCCAAACAACCCATCGTCGACGTCTTCGGATTTCTCGAAAAGGATGTGCAATCATGAAAGTGCTCGTCACCGGCGCGGCCGGGTTCATCGGCGGCTACCTGGTGGAGGAACTCCTCGCCGCCGAATACGACGTCGTCGGACTCGACAACTTCTCGAAGTATGGCCCCCTGCGGCCCGCCGGTGAGGGCCATCCCCGCTACCGATTCGTCGAGGGCGATGCCAAGGATCTCGGCCTGCTTCGGGAACTGCTGACCGACTGCGATCATCTCGTGGCAGGGGCCGCCATGATCGGCGGAATCGCCTACTTCCACAAGTTCGCTTTCGACCTCCTGGCCGAAAACGAGCGGATCACCGCGGCCACATTCGAGGCAGCCGTCGAAGCCCACAAGAATGGCCGCCTGAAGAAGATCACCGCCGTCTCTTCCTCGATGGTGTTCGAAAACGCCAGCCACTTCCCCAGCGAAGAAGGCGACCAGGCCACGTGCCCGCCGCCCACGTCAACCTACGGGTTCCAGAAACTCGCGGTCGAGTACTTCGCCCGCGGAGCGCACGAGCAATATCAACTTCCTTACACGATCGTTCGCCCCTTCAACTGCGTCGGCATCGGCGAACGAAAGGCGAGAACCGACGAGGAAGTCATGTCGGGCAACGTCAAGCTCACCCTCAGCCACGTCGTGCCGGATCTCATCCAGAAGGTTCTCAAGGGCCAGGATCCGCTGCACCTCCTGGGCGACGGCGAGCAGGTCCGCCACTATACCTACGGCGGCGACGTGGCCCGGGGCATCCTCGCCTGTATGGAACACGAGGCCGCCCTGAACACCGACTTCAATATCTCCACCGCCAAGCCACACACTGTCCGCGAGATCGCCGAGCTGATCTGGCACAAGATCAACGGCCCCGACCGCCCCATGCAGACCATCGCCGATCCCCCCTTCCCCTACGACGTTCGCTTCCGCTCGCCGTCTGTGGAAAAGGCACAACGGCTTCTCGGATTCGAAGCCGTCACCCCGATCGATGACGTCCTCGACGAACTCATCCCCTGGATTCAAACCCAGATCGAGCAAGGGAAGATCTGAATCGTGGCTGACCCGCTTGAGAACGAACCAGCAGAAGCTCCCGGTGGCGACAGTACCACGCTCACCATGATCGTGCCCGTCTACAACGAGGCAGAGAACATCCGCAATCTGTTGTCCGAAATCGAGACCCGGATCGCCCCGCCTTTCCAGGTTTTGATTGTCTACGATTTCGACGAAGACACCACCGTCCCCGTGATCCGGGCGTCGATGGCCACCCGCTCCTGGCTCCGGCTGGTCAAGAACGATCTGGGCCGAGGCGTCGTCAACGCCCTTCGAGCCGGTTTCCATGCGGCCCAGCACGGGCCGGCCCTCGTCGTCATGGCCGATCTCTCCGACGATCTGGGCAACGTCGAGCCGATGCTCGAACTCTATCGCCAGGGCTACCGCGTGATCTGTCCCAGCCGCTACATGCGCGGTGGCCGGCAGATCGGCGGCCCCTTCGTCAAACGCTCGCTCAGCCGCCTGGCCGGCGTCAGCCTCTACTGGCTGGGCTTCCCCACCCACGACGCCACCAACAACTACCGTCTCTACGACGCCGAACTCGTCAACCAACTGAAGATCGAAAGCAGCGGCGGTTTCGAGCTGGCCCTGGAACTGACCGCCAAGGCCTTCGCCGCCGGCGCCGCCGTCACCGAAGTCCCCACCACCTGGCGCGATCGAACCGCCGGCGAGAGCCGCTTCCAGTTGCGCAAGTGGCTACCGAAGTATCTCTACTGGTATCTCTTCGCCGCCAAGGCCGCACTCGCCCGCCGATCCAGCCCGAAGTGCGACTCGCAAGCGAAACAAACGTAGGTTGGCTCTCCCGAGCCGACCAAAAGAACCGCCGGAAAACTCGGCCTCAGAGAGCCAAGCCACGGATCTTTTCTTCCCGTCCTCACCGCTCCTCCAATTGCCTCAACGCCGTCTCGGCCGCCTCCCGAACAAAAGAGTCCTCGTCCTCCGTTGCCGATGCAAGCAACGGCCTCGTGGAACCATCGGCAATCTTGCCCAGTATCCGGGCGACCGAGCAACGTACCAGCGAGCTCTCGTCGTTCAGGGCACACTTCAAGGGTTCGACGGATCGAGGGTCCGGATATCGCTCAAGGGCATGAACCGCCTGCCAACGCACGTTGGCGTCCGGATCCTCCATGGCTTCCAGATAAGTGTCCAGCGACGCTCGGCTTATCGTTCCTGTTTGACGAATGTGGACACAACAGTGTTCTCTTTCTACAATGATGGCATCGGAGGCAATGACCATGACGTTAACAACAACCACTGAAGTCATCCCATTCCGCGTCGACGTGGACGGCGTTGCTCGCGTCGGTGGTACACGGGTAACGTTGGATACGGTCCTCGCGTCCTTCGAAAGCGGGGCAACTGCTGAGGAGATAGCGCAGCAGTATCCCTCTCTCGAACTGTCGGACATCTACTATGTGATCGGCTATTACCTGCGCAGACCCTCGGAGGTTGCCGCTTACCTGCGACAGCGAGAAGCCGAAGCACAAGCGGTGCGTGATGAAAACGGATCTCGTTTCGATCCCCAAGGGATACGAGATCGGCTCCTGTCTCGGCGTGCAAATCCGGAGCGATGAACCATGCTCCGCCTGGCTGCCGATGAGAATCTGAACAACAACATCGTCCGCGGTCTGTTATACAGGAAGCCGGATTTGGATATCGTCCGTGTCCAAGATGCGGGACTGACACGCGCAAGAGTTACCTCCTGGTCAACCGTAGGGAGTTCCTTGAGATCAAATCTTCCTCGGCGCCCCGTACCTACAGCCCGTAAAACCCAATCGCATTCTCCCCAAACAGCTTCCCCTGCTCCTCGCGCGGACGATCACGAACAATCTCCTTGAGAGCCGCCACCCACTCCCGCAACGCCGCACCGCGGGTGCAGACGGGCCAGTCACTGGCAAAAATCACGCGGTCCGGGCCAAACGTGTCGAGGCAATGGTTGATCGGCGGGGCAAGATCGGCTGCCGTCCACTTCCCCTTCTCCATGGCCGAAACGATCCCCGAAATCTTGCAGATCGTGTTCTTGCGATTCGCCAGACCCTCCATGTCGCGGCGCCAGGCGTCGGCGTCGTGACGGGCCTCGCGAGGGGCCGCCGACTTGGGCATGAAGGCCACCGGGTCGGCGTTGCCGCAATGGTCGACGACAAACCGCGTGTCGGGACAGGCGTCAACGATCTTCGCCGACGCCGCCAGCATGTTCGCCGAAACGCAAAGATCGAAACACAAACCGCGATCGCCCAGCAGTCGCATCCCGGCAACGAGACCTTCCGCGTCCAGCATCTCCGGCTGACGCATGATGTGGCGAACGCCCTTGACGTAGGGACTGCCGCGAAAGCGGTCCAGGTACGCCTTGAAACCCGCCTCCGCCGGACGCCCCCCGATCACCGCCGCACAAGTCGGATGATCCGGGCTGGCACACAGCCCAAGGACATACTCCGCCTCGGTGACCAACTGGTCGTCGCCCACGGCCACCTCCATGTAGACCGCCTTCCGGAAGTTCAACCCGGCCGTCGCTTCCAGGTAGTCCTTGGTCACGTAATCCCGGGTCAGTTCGCCCCCCGGCTGAAGCCACGGTGGCTGCACCACCTTCAGGTCCCACAGGTGCTGGTGCGTGTCGACAATCGGCAAGCCGTCACCCGAATCGGCGGCAAAGACCTGCGTACTCGTGGCAGTCAGCGACCCGAGAGCAACAGCCCCCAGCGATCGTTTGAGGAAACCGCGGCGTGTGGTCATGGTGTCTTCTCTCCGAGGGCGTGTGAATGTTGGAGTCCAGGCTTCAGCCTGCTGAAATTCAAGACCGTACTGGACCTCGGGTTTCCACGCAATCCTGTCACAACACAACGTGGCCATCCCCCGTACAGGCTGAAGCCTGGACTCCAACGAATCGACTTGTTACTCCACCGGCTTCGTCATCCTCCACGGATCGAGCGCTTCGGTCAATTTCTCTTCCGGAAGGACCTGCTGCTCGCAGCAAAGCTCGCGGATCGTCTTGCCGGTCTTGAAGGCCTCTTTCGCCAGGGCCGCGGCCTTCTCGTAACCAATATACGGGTTCAGGCCGGTAACCAGCGAGAGACTCTGCTCGACCGCCGCCTCGCACGCTTCCGGGTTGGCTTCCAGCCCTTCCAGGCACCTCTCGGCAAAGGCCCGCGTGGCCCCGGCCAACAACCGGACGCTCTCCAAGATGGCCTGCCCCATCACCGGCATCATGATGTTGAGCTGAAACTGTCCCCCCGCGGCACCGCTCACAGCGATGGTCTGATCGTTGCCCATAACCCGTGCCGCCGCCTGCATCAGGGCCTCGCTCATCACCGGATTGACCTTGCCCGGCATGATCGAGCTGCCCGGCTGAAGGTCGGGGATCTTGACCTCATAGAACCCGCAACGAGGGCCGGAACCAAGCCAGCGGATGTTGTTGGCCACGTTGAACAGCGTGGTTGCCACAGCCCGAAGCTGCCCGTGCGCTTCGACCAGCCCGTCCCGCTGGGCGTTCCCTTCAAAATGGTTGACGGCCTCGACGAAAGGCACGCCCGTCTCGTCGGCCAGGAGCTGAGCAACACGCCCGCCAAATTCGCGATGGGTATTGATCCCGCTCCCCACGGCCGTGCCGCCGACGGGCAGTTCCAGAATCGCCTCCAGGGCACGCCTCGCCCGTTCGACCGAAAGCTCCAACTGCCGCGCCAGGCCGCCGATCTCCTGACCGAGTGAAAGGGGTGTCGCGTCGGCCAGATGGGTGCGGCCGATCTTGAGAATCCCCTGCCACTGGTCGGCCTTCTGGGAGAGTAGCTTGGCGGCCTGCTTGAGCGCTGGGATCAATTCCGAGTGAACGGCAACGCCGACGGCCACGTGGATCGCGGTTGGAAACGTATCGTTCGTGCTCTGCCCCATGTTCACATGGTCGTTCGGGTGGATCGGTTTCTCGATGGCAAAGCGATCCCCCCCCGCCAGTTCAATGGCCCGGTTCGCAATCACCTCGTTGGCGTTCATGTTGCTCGAGGTGCCCGAGCCGGTCTGGTAGACGTCGATGGGAAATTGATCGTCCAGCCGGCCGGCCGCCACTTCCCGGCATGCCGCAAGCAGGGCCTCAACCTGGGAATCGCTCAGCGGGTTATTCCCCGAGCCGGTCAGAAGCCCCAGATCGCGGTTAGCCGAGGCGGCCGCCCACTTGACCAACCCCATGGCGTGGATCAGTTCGGAAGGCAAAGTCTGGTCAGAAATCGGGAAGTTCTCCACGGCCCGTTGAGTCTGGGCTCCGTAGTAGGCCTGGGCGGGCAGCCGGACCTCGCCCATCGAATCGCGTTCGGTGCGGAAATCAGTCATGGTCGGTTCACGTCGCTCAAAAATGAGGCTGGAAGACGATTTCCTAACATCATAGCGACCCCCCAAAGAATGGAAACGGCCCGCTGTGTGCCACTGCTTGCTTGCCACAGGGCGACTGGGAATTGATCGTAGCCGAATTCGCCAGAATTTGGCATTCTCGGCAGCTTGCCAAAGTCTGGCGACTTCGGCTACGACCGGAGACCCGCCTATTCACTGCCTCAATTCCCGGACAGCCTCTCTTGCCAAGCAGTACAGACCACGATTGGACGGTACCTCCCCAAGAGTAACTTCCACAAGTGTTCAACGTCGGACCCGAAAGTCCGGCCGCGGATTCTCCCACAATTCCACCCATCGAAGTGTGGAATTTCGCCGATCGTCGATATAATGATCTCATAGTGAAAATGCTAGCACTGCTACATTTGAATAATCTCCTTGAGCTTCTTGCCGACGCGGCGGTTCCGCGAGCCTGTTTCCATGGCGTTGATCATGTCGTCCCAGAGTTTGCTGCGTAGCAA
>JAAYAY010000152.1 GCA_012719125.1 Planctomycetaceae bacterium
CTCCAGAGGGGTAGGTGTCCCGCGTCTCCTGCTCGTGCTCATCGGCTGTCCTCCATCATGTATCGTCCCGACAGCCAACGATACCAAAACCCTCAAAACGATTCATGCACGCTTGCCGGAAGGACACGATGGTGGGCGTGTTGAGGAGAACGCCGAAGCTGGTGAACTCGTTGTGCTGTTCGAGGGTCGTCGTGTCCGTGCCGGAATCGTATGAGACGATGTCGCGGACCGTGCCGAGGTGATCGGCGAGCATCCAATAGGTGTCGTCGCCAATGTGCTCCTCGGCAATGAGTTGGTCGACCGTGTCCGGCCGCCAAAGGGCTCGACGAGTCAAGTCGCTGCCGGCCACTTCGGCCACGTTGTCGTCCGCCAGTTCGAGGACGATCTGGTCATTGTCGCGGACGAAGATCTGTCGCGAGTCGGAGGCGGCGTCGACGATGCGGCTGTACATCCGGTTGTTGTGGTCGTAGGCGTATTCGACCGTCTTGTCCAGCTCGCCGGAGACGTACAGCTCCGTCTTCGTCAGCCGGTTGCGATGGTCCCAGAAGTACTTTTCGACGGGCGTCGTGTGCGAAGGGTCGCTGTACTTCCCGGTCCGATTGCCCTCGTTATCGTAGGTGTAATAGTACGTCCCGTCGCTCAGCAGCCGGTTGTGGTCACCGGTGGTGTACGACTCGGTGCCATCGACGAGGGTCCGATTTCCGTTGGCATCGTAGTCGTAGTCCTCATCCGTCTGCGTCGTGTAGTCCGCGTCGGTCAGTTGCGACGTGTTGTCGTAAGTGTACGAGGCGTCGTCATCATAGGCCGATCCCAGGAAGTCGAAATCGATATCCATGATTCTCCCGGCTGCGTCCCAGGTGAGGTCGTAATCGGCGAACTCGCTTGCCGCGCGTTCGTGAACGATATCCGTGATTCGCCCAAGCTCATCAAAGATGCTCTCCGTCACGGCTACCGCCTCGATTCCGGCGAGGTCGGCTAAGCGGGAGATCGTGGCACGGGTCGAATCATCGGAGTATCCGAAGTCAATTCGCTTCTCGGCAACGGCGTTGCCGCCCGATACGCCGTGTTGCGTGATCTGGACAACTCTGCCCAGATTGTCATAGGTGCAGGTGTTCACGTAGTCATCGGTGGAGCCGATCTTGGCCGACACACCCGTCTGGCGATGCAGGACGTCGTACGTGTACTTAAACACCACGTCGTCCGTCAGGCCGGTGAGGTCTTGCGTCGTGGAAGTCAAGTTGCCAAAGATCGAATAGGTGTACTCAAAGTCGTAGTCGCCGTCGCCGACGGCCGCAACTCGGCTCGCCGGATCGTACTCCGTCGAATACGTCTTCCGCACGTTCTGCTGCGCATCGGCGTCCGTAAGGTTATCGTACCAGCTTTCGCTCGTCTGACGCGAGAGCGCATCGAAGGCGTAGTCGATCACCCGGCCGTTGCGGTCGACCTTGCGGACCAAATTGCCACGGGCGTCATAGGAAAACGTGCGGGTGAGGTCGGTCGAACTGACGTTGATCGTCTCGGTGGCCACCCGGCCTAGGGGATCGAAGGTCCAGTAGGTGGTGTTCTCCTCGGGGTCGGTCAGCGAAGTCATCCGGCCGGCGGAGTCGTAAGTATAGGCAGTGACGCCAGTTTCGGCGTCGGTCTCGGACGTCTTGCGGCCCAGGTTATCGTAGACATAGGCTGTGACGCTGCCGAGGGGGTCGGTTTCGCTGAGGAGGTTCCCATTGGCGTCGAAGGCGTAGGTGGTGACCGGGGCTTCTTCCGAACCGATGCCGTCGGGGTCGGTGGCGACCTGCCCGACGACGCGGCCGAGGGCGTCGTAGACAACGCTGCTGGAGCGGCCGGGGCGGGTGAGGGCCAGGGCGTCGCTGCCGGCGTCGAGGGCCGGGCTGTCGACCCGTAGCGAGACGGTCTGGACGGGGCCGCCGTGGTCGCCGAGCGTGCCGAGCAGGGCGTCGATGGGCGTGCCGCCGGTGCCCACCTGGTTGCCCTGGCTGCCGCCCGAGATCCCGCTCATGCCCGTACCGTCGGAGATGAGGTTGTAGGAACTGGCGCCCAGCACGGCGCCGTCGACGTCCGGGTAGGCCGTGGTGGCCGAGTTGTCGGCGATCAGACTGTTTTGGAGCAGGACGTTGCTCGAACTGATCTTGAGGCCGCCGCCGTTCGCACTGGCCTGGTTTTCGACGATGGTCGACTGGAAGATCGTGGCCGCGGCCGAGCTCTCCAGGGCGATGGCGCCGCCGCCCGCGGCCGAGTTGTCGGCCAGGGTGACCTGGCGGAGGAAGGCCGTGGCGCCGTCGAGCAGGAGTGCCCCGCCATCGGTGGCCGAGTTGCCGGCCAGGGTCGATTCGAGCAGGTTGAGCCGGCCGGTAGCGTTGTGTCCTACTCCTGCAACTCAGATTCATCCGGCGATGTCCCGACCTAACGCCGTGCCCCGTTGCGAGATTCCGGATACCGGTGTGTCAAATGGCTGTCGGGAAGCTACATCTGCGGATTCTCACCTGGTGGGGGAGGAATCGGAGGCGTGTCCGATTCCCGCCTGATGAGTGTGCTCCATTCGTCCTTTGGATACAAATTGCGCCAACTCTTAGTTCAAGTTTCGCACATTTTGAGGATGCATTTTGAGCGATCCGCGGCGATCTTCGCGGAGACATGGCAATTGAATTTTCGTTGCACGTCCCGTCCGTTTGTAGCGGGACGACGCGTCAGCC
>JAAYAY010000153.1 GCA_012719125.1 Planctomycetaceae bacterium
TGCTACGCAGCAAACTCTGGGACGACATGATCAACGCCATGGAAACAGGCTCGCGGAACCGCCGCGTCGGCAAGAAGCTCAAGGAGATTATTCAAATGTAGCAGTGCTAGCATTTTCACTATGAGTCGTAAGGAATCGCAACGAGGCGATCCGAAGAGATCCGGATCACCGTGAATTCCGACGGGCTGCCCGGCGCCGGCGACGGGAGTTGGATGAAGTTCCGGTCGCGGTAGCGGTCGACCTTGGCCTTGTGGTAGTGGCCGCCGAGGATGGCGATGACATTGGCGTCGCCTATCGCGTCGACCAGGGCGTCGCGGTTCGTCATGGCGTCGTAGCACAAGTGGGCGGCAACGATCGCCGGTGCTTCCGGCGGGAGGTTGGCCAGGCTGGTGCGGACGAAGTCGAGGGCTTCCTTGGTCAGCGGCTGGGCGGGGTTATTGAGCGTTTCATCGTACTTGGAGAACACACAGACGAAGTGAACGGCGCCGGCTTCGAAGGTGTAGCTGAGCGCCTTGTGGCGAGAGAGCAGCCAGTTCTTCATGGTCTCGCTGGGCGACTTGCCCCCCTCGTCGTGGTTGCCGAGGATGTCGTAGGCCGGAAACTTGAGCCGCCCCGTGATCAGTTCGTCGTATGTCTTCATGGCCGCATGGGTGGGCCACTCGGAGATGTCGCCGCAGCCGAACACGAAGGTTGGCTCGGCCACCTTGCCGCCGATGCTCTCGGGATAAGGCGTGCCGGGCAGGCCGTTCATGGTGTCGATGGCCGGCAACAGGTGTTCCCCGTTTCCGTCGGTCTGCACATGCTGATCCGACCAGCCGAAGAAAGTCAGTTCGGCGGCCGGCGCCGTCGATCCGAAGAGACACAGGCCAAGCAATACACAGAGACGCAACAAGCGTGCTGTAGGATTCATGGAGTCGCCTCCTTCTGTCAGATGGTGGCTGGCCTCACTCAGCAATCACATTATCGCGGACGACGCCTGCCTCGCCGGCCGCCTCGATCCGCCCGGCCACGAGATTGCCGACGACCATGTTGTTCCGCCCGCCGGTGAGCCGAAGCGCGACAGGTTGCTCTGTGGTCGGACGCTCGTCGTGGACGATGCAGTCGGAGACGCGGCAGGTGCTGCAATCCGTCAGCACGATGCCCGCGCCGTCGCAGTCGACGACCGAGCAGCCGGTTACATTCACACGCCGGCAGCCCTGGAGGACGAGGCCCCCGTCGTGCCGGCGAACCTCGGCGATCTGCACGCCGCTCAAGGCGCAGTCGCGGCAGTTGCGGAGCAGGACTCCCGCGTTGTCGTCCCCCTCGAAACCATAGCGCGGATTCCGATCGAAGACGTTGCCGGAAACGACCACGTCCTTGCAGCCGTCCAGGATCAGGTCGTGGGAAAAGCCCTTCCAGACCGTGTTGCCGGTGATTGCGGCGCCGCGCACGTCGCGCAGCTCGATATTGACCTGGACGTCGCTGAACACGTTGCCGGTAATGGCGACGTGCCCTTCATGGGTGTCTTGCTTGGAAGCGCCGAGCATGCGGATATTGGCCGAGTCGGGGCTGTCGTGGGTGTGCTGGAGCGTGCAGCCGGTGATGGCAATCTCGCCGATGCCCGCCACGCTCTCGCGGCAATCGAGCAGGATATTGGCCGTGGCCGACTCGGGGGGCGAGTCAACGGGCGGATGATTGCCCTCGATGTCGCAGGTGCCGACGTGCAGGTTGCGCACATTGCCGTGCCGGAAGACAATGCCGCCGCCCAGGTTGTAGCTGATGTGCGAGCCGAGCACGTTGATCTGATGCAAGTTAACCCCGTCGAGATAGATTCCCACCCCGCGATTCTCGTAGATGTGGCAATTGGCGATGAGCACATTGCGGTTCCGTACGACCAGGTGAATCCCGTGCAGGGCCTTGCGAATCACCACGCGGGAGACGATCAACTGCATGGTTCCGGTGGCTTCGATCCCCACCGCTTCTTCATGGGCGCCGAGGATCTCGATCGCATCGACCATGGGCGTGCGCTGGTTCTGCCAGACGTTGTCCTTGAAGGTGGCCGGGCTGGCCGATCCCTCGTGGGTGCCGACGAATCGGAAGGCCGGCCCGGGGCCCGCCATGACGACCTGGGCGGTTCCGTTCCCCGAGATCGACGTGTAGCCCGCCCGATCGAGGTCGATCACGATGGGCTTGGTGACGAGGTAACGGCCCCGCGGGAATTGCAGGTTGCCGGCCGACGAATCGACCGCCTTCTGAATGGCCGCGGTGTCGTCGGCCGTGCCGTCGCCGACGGCCCCAAACTGGCGCACGTCGCCGGCCTGGGACGTCCTCTGCGGTGCGATCGGGTTACCGAATAAGATCGCTGCAAGGGCTAAACTGATGGACAGTCTCTGCATGGGTCGTTCTCCCTGAAATGCGGGTCCGCGATCGTGAGGGCAGCCGAGCCACATCATCGACGATCCTGGAGCGCAAAGCAAGTCATGCAGACGCGTGCTCAACCGCCGCACTTCTGGCAGGGGCGACCCTCGTTGGGACCGCAAGGACGTCCCTTGGTCTTCCCGAAGTGGCGACACTTGCGGTTGTGGCGGATCTCGCTGCCGGTGGTCAGCCAGTAGTCGAAGGGCGCCACCGCACCACGCGGGAGCGCGTCGGCCGCAGCGGGAGGCTTGGGCTGCGGAGCAGATTTCGCTTCGGCCACGGCGGCCGGCGCTCCAGCGTCGAAGAATCGCGACAAATCCTGTACGTCCGGGGCCTGACCTGCAGGGTCGCTTGAATGGGCTGCGGCCGGACTCCGTTGCGTTCGCCATTGCCACGGGGGCGTCGGTTCCTGATCCGGCTGCCAGAGACCGCGGCGCGAGTCTCGGGCTGTTTCCTGTGCCCGGACTAATGCGTCGGACGGGCAGGTGCGGGGATCGTGCCACGCCATTCCTTCAGCGACCAACTGCGTATTGACGCAACCCTCGCGGTAGACGACGCCGCGCACCCGCTCGCGGAACGTATTCTGCGGCGTCTCCGGCTCCGACCTTGCAGGAGCGGCAGGAACCGGGGCGACCGGACGCACAACCAGTTCGTCCGTGGCACCCGGCAGAACAAGCACCTGGACCTCTTTCTGGAAAAGTTTGAGATGGAGCACCTGTGCGGCCATATCCCCGCACGGCTGCCCTTTCTCGGGGGCGTCGATCCCTGCCAGATCGACCACATAGTTGCCCGACTCGCCGGCCAGGTAGAGAGTGTCGCCGTCGGCGATCGCCGAGACTCTTCCGCGAATCACCCGCGAAGGCGGCGGCGCAGACTCGTCTTTCTGCTCGGAAGGCTCGGCCGCGAGACCGCACAGGCCGAAGAGGGCGACGAAAAGGCACGTCAGGGCCGCCTCGCCTATCACGTGCCAGGATGCCGCAGGCGAGGTGCGCTGTCCCTGGCTGCTGTAGGAAGAGCCGCCACTCGAAAGCCCGGACAACCGTTTTCGACTTGCACCAATCATCGAGGCAATCCCCCCTTGGTGCCGTGTGGCTCAGACCCTGCTTGACGTTGGCACGCCCCAGGTCTGAAGCCAACCAGGCAAAGACGAATTACCCCGGATAATAGTACATTGAGTGAACTAATTCAATAGGGATCACGCGATTGCGGGCGAAACCCCAGATTCACACTATGATGTGATAAGAACCAAGTGTGGTGACATTACAGAACGCAGTTCCGCTCCCCCGCGACAGAGGGGCGATAAAAAGAGGCTTCATCCGGCTGAAACGTATGTTGAGTTGAGAGCCTCGAGGTCTTCCAGCAATCAGACGATACCGGAACGTGGCTCAACTGTACCGGAAAAACGGCAAGAGGGAAGAGAAAAGAGAACGGTGGAAAAGAAGATGACGGGGAGGTGGGTGGGGGGAAGGTTGGAGGGCAGAGGTTGATGTCAGCAAGGTAACCAACTGCAGCTTGCGAAGCACCGCAGGCTGCATCGCCTGAGCAGACTGCGCATGACATGCAGGTGCCTCTGGTGAGACCCCCAAGTGAGCAGGTTCGGCCGACTCTGTGCCGTGGCATATTTGTCCGAGAAGTTTTGCACCCGAGGCAGAGGGACTCTTGTCGGGTTCTTTCGCCCGATGTATGCTCTGTCCCGGGGAACGGATACCCCGTACTCGCCAGCATCGTGATGGGAACCCTTATCCGTCGGCAAACCGGGGGAGATCGAGATGTTCCGCAAGCGCTTGTCGGTAGCGGCTTTGCTGTTTGTCGGCGTGACGTCGGGCTCCTTGCTCTTCGGACCCGGGTGTACGGGCTGCCGGAGAGTTGCCCAGGAGGACGAACAAACGGGGGACTCGCCCGTAGAGGAGGAACCGGGAGAATCGCGCTTTGACGTGCTCCTTCTGGAGACCCAGTTTCACCCGGGCCGCGAGTTGGACAGCGACAAGGGCCGGATATCGGGCGAACTGGTTCGTGAGATCCTGCGTCAGGGGGTTCTAATCGCAGCCCGCGACGAGTTGCGACTGCCGACCAGGGATGCTACCCTTCGCGAGCCGTTCGTCGACCAGGACGGCAATAAGCTGCAGCCTTTGGAGGCAACCACCGTCGCGCGGTTGAATGAGCCGCTCCAGATTCGGTTGACCCGACGCGACGGGCGCGAGCAGCACGAGATCTGGAAAGCCGAATATGAGCAAAAACACGGCGGCTACCGAGTCTATACCGACCTGATTCCACTCGTCGAGGCGGACTCGCGGACCGTTCTCGTCGACGCCCTCCGTCGGGCCGGCTACGGAGTCGAAAGCGGGACGGAGGGGGAACCGACGCCGTTGGCGAGCGATGAGGGGCCTGAATCCGGCGAAGCCGACGTTGCGGCGGAAATCCCCGAGGAAATCCGGCAACAGCTTTTGGTGATGCACGTTGCCCCGCAGTTTGCGGCGGTTCGCTGGGCCCACGGGGTTAACGCCGAACACGGTCAAACCACCGAATCCCTGAGCGCGCTGGTGCGAGGCTACGCTCATCTGGCCATGCTGACCGAGGGCTATTGGAACAGCATGAGTCGGGCCTACAAAGCCAGGGCCCTGCTCTACGCCGAGCGGATGGTCGCGGCGTACCCGGACTCCAGCCAAGCAGCTTGGCATCGGGCCTATGCCCTGGCGATCGTCGGCATTCACGGCGCCGCCCTGGCGGAGTTGAAAGGAATCGCCGAGAAGTTCGGCGAAGACGAGCCGCCGGCGGACCGTGTGCCCGGCTGCATGACGTTGATCGAGCCGTGCTGCCGGTACGACGGGCAGGGGCTTTTGGACGCGGCCGCGGAAGACGCGAGTCTGCTCCCCTTGGCGCACTTCCTGAATCTCCGTGTGGCCCTGGCGATTGCCGACGATCGACTGCTGATCTCCGCCTGCCAAGAGGCCCTGAAGCACAACCCCGACACGTATGAGATCTACAGCGTGCTTGCCACGACGGGGGAGTTGGCGATCATACGGATGGCCGCCCAAACCGCTCCCGCTGCAATGTCTGCCCACTTGCCGATTCATTTCAAGGCCCTCAAGGACCTGCCGGAACCGGCCCAACTGCCGATGCCCGCCGAAGGCCCCCGTTGGCTGTCGCGTCTGTTCGACGGCGGCCAAGACGATGCCCCGGTCGGGCCGAGCCCGCACCAGGCGGCCGGCGCCCTGGTCGACGCCGGTCGGGTGGGAGCGGATTCTGCGGAGCCGTCTTGGGGAGTCCTGGGGCGGATGATCCAAGAGGAGAATCTCCTCCTCTCGGTGCAAATCCTGAATGCGATGGCAAACGCCGTGCGCTACTCCCTGGAGGACTCGGTCGCAGAACTGATGCCGCTGGTGGACGGGCATCCCTATGCCAGTTACATCGAAAGCTACCGCATACACCGCGACGAGAAGCCCAACGAGTTTGCAGAGATCGTGAGTGATCTGCGCTTTGTCGAACCGCAGTATCACATGGTCCCGGCGCTCCGGCGCTTCTGTTATATCAAGACGAACGAATCCAGGACGCTCGGCGTCGATGCGGTCAATGCATGCTCGCACGACTTCACGGCCTACAGCCTGCTGTTCTCGCGATGGTATGGCAATTGGGAGGCGAAGGAGGCCAAGGATAAGGACATGTTCGCCCGCGAGTTCAAGGAGGTTTCGCCACATTGTCCCGAGATCCTGCAGACTGAAATCGCCCTGACGTCCGAACCGACCCAGAAACAATTGCTGGAGTGGGAGGAGGCGGCGGCCGGCTTTCCCGATACCCTGGCGGTGCTGGGACGGAGACACTGGTGGCTCCGGCAGTGTGACGACGCGGCCCGCTGCATGGAGAAATCGGTCTCCGCCAGCCCCAGCAACGGTGTCTTCTCGGAGTTGGCTGAAGTCTATGAAACGCTGGGCAAGTCCGAACTCTACGTCCCCACACTCGAAAGATCTCTGGAGTTCGAGACCTACGGCCTGGGACATGCATCGATCCACTCGAAGATCGCTCACTGGCTGATGGACGGTGGGAAATGGGAAGAGGCCGAGCCCCACGCCCTGAAGGCCGCCGAAACCTATTCGGCTTGGGGCATGGAATGCGCGGCAAGATGCTACGAGGGGTTGGAGGACTGGGAGAACTCGGAACTCTGGATCCGGCGAGAATCCGAATCGTACGGCCGCCGTTCCAGATTGGACTGGTACTTATGGTGTCGCCGAACCGGACGAGGCGATCTGGAAGCAGCCCGCCAACAGGCGCGGGAATACCTCGACCCGGCGTCCACCCAGGGAACTTATCGCACGCTAGGCGATTGCTCGACGTTCTATCTGCTCGAAGGAGATCGCCGCAGGGCCTTCGACCGACTCCGCCCCTATGTCCGTGAAGGGCCGGACGTCATGATCATCGCCCGCCTTCTCCTGATGGCCGTGGAATTCAAGGACCGGGATCTCCAGGATAAGGCCTGCCAGGAGATCGAGAAGTGGTTTACTCCCAAGGAAGACTATTTCGGGAATGCGACTCCCGAGTTCGCTCGTCTCGTGGTAGCAACGTTGCGATCCAAGGACCCCCAGAAGCCCGACCTCGAGGCCATGTCAAAGATCATGAAGCTGGACGACACCCTTTGGGGCAGGCGGCACAGCCGCAACTACCGGACCGAGTACGGCTACATATTCGGTCGCATCCTCGAGCTCGACGGCCAACTGGAAGAGGCCAAAACGTACTACCGCCAGGTTGCCGACATGAAGTGTATAGATAAGGACTGCTGCACGCTCGCGGCACATGACTTGGCAAGACTCTCCAAGGATTGACGCCCTTACCCCGCATAGTCGCGTCCTGTCCCGGACTATCCATGGGTGGCACGCTCAGAGCGCAGCGATGGGCGTGGTGACCTGACCTCCCTTGTGTCATTCGCGCCCCCCATCCGTCATTCCCGCGCAGGCGGGAATCCAGTGACGTTCGTGCCATCCGCGCATCGGTCGGTGTGACTGAGACACGTCAGAAGTGGATCGCGATGCTATCTTGTCCGCGACATCACTTCATGGATGTACGCGTGAGGTGGCTCCAGTTTGACAGACACTCCAAGTGCTTGGGTTACCCCATCCTCCGTGTTGACGGCAGTCCTGATGATCTGAAACGCGTATGACTTCGATTTTCTATCCAGACTGCTCATCAATCTCCGGCAACTCCCGCTGGAAGGCGACGGCAGTATCACCCCACAACGGTTCTATTCTTCGACGCGATGGAACCAGTGCTGAAGACGAGTTTGGATACGTCTACCGGGAACATCAGTCCGAGTTTCGGTACAGACTCCAGGCCGAAGATGGTTCCATCATTTGGGAGCGATGGCAGTCACCCAACGAAGACTCGCCGCATGAGCTAATCGTTGCTGATGATGGAACCGTAGTTGCCAGAACCCACGGTTTCAGGCCTGAACTGATCGTAATCCGGCGCGACGGCCAAATCACGATCCGGGTCGCGATTGAATCGACTGACGCACCAGATGATCGTGAAGGCGTCGACGGCGAAGCCGTTTGGGTTGACACCATGCAATGCACGACGGCAGGCAATTTCTGGACAAGTTATTCATGGCCATACTTTCTCTCTTCACCCCGGGGGCAACTGTTCGTTTGGCGGACCTCTAGTGGACAGAGAATCGTCATTGACCCAGTCAATGGCTTGCTCATTCCTGCGGAGGGAGTGGAGTACGATGGCATTGCCGACCTTCTGGACACGACCGAACGGCAGGAGACGCTCAACCTGCTTGTGCGTGTCTGCGAGAAGAAACCGCTGCTTACGCATCTTCTAAAGGACCCCGGCGAAGAGTTCGATAACGCTGCGATGGCCGAACTGTCCAGAGTCTCCGCAGCCGTCATAATCTCTGGATTCCATCGCGTCCGGGAGGCAATTCCATCCTTGAAGAATCTTGAAGACTTGGACTGGCCTAGCTACTCGACCAGCACGACAGGCATGCGAGGCTACTCGATTGAGGTTCAGTATCTCCGGCCCCTTATCCAACACTCACTCAAGCTCATGGATGAAGTGCCCGCCAGGTATCCATGCTACTACTTCACGAGCTCTGCCGGTAGATATCCAGTGAAGACCATTGAGCGGCGAGCCCAAGAACTAAGGAAGCTCGGTCCGCGAATGAAGCCGAAGGACGTACTTAATGCAGTCGGCACTCCGGACTATGTACACGACTATTCAGTTAAGAGCGGCAGATTCTATACTTGGCAAGAGACATGGGAGTACGATGAGTTCGACGGCCAGGAATGGGTGACGACTGTGCTTCTCTGGAAGGAGAAGATGATGATTTCTGGTTCCTTAGTTTCCGTAGAGACGGTGGAGGCTTCGTGGAAGCGATCTCCTGATAGACTGAGGGACATACTCCAACATTAGAGCGAGGGCAGGGTAACCGAGTCGGTTAGCCGACGACGACCTTCCCCCGCACCCAGGCGACCCCCACGCGTTCCACACGGCTACCCATCCTGTCCCCTACAGATAGTCCTGGAACAGCTCCTTCTGCGGTCGCGGGATGACGATTTCTGATACGAGGAGCCCCCTCTGCCTGGCAGCATCAGCGGCCGCCTCGACGCCCGCACGGACGTCGGCGACCGTGCCGGTCATCAGCACCAGGCCTTTGCCGCCGAGTGCCATGGCCACATGGATCCGGAAAAGGGTGATCCGGGCGGCCTTGGCGGCGGCATCGGCAGCCGCCAGGGCACTGGTTCCGCTGAAGGTCTCAATCACCCCCAAAGCCCCGGTGTGGTCGGCGCCCAGGCTGACGGATTGCCCCAGGGCGGGGAAGACCGTCTCGTGCACGTTGGGCAAGACGAGGCTGTCGATAATCGACTCGGTGGCCGCCGTCATGCCGGTATCAATCGCCGCCTGCACGTCGCTCACCGACCCGCCGACCACGATCAGGTACTTCCCGGAGCAGATGGTCCGCGCAATCAACAGATCGACGGAGGCCGCCTTGAGCATCTCGTCCTGAATCTGGTAGCCGATCCCGATACTGGAAAGCTCAATGACGCCGATGGATTTGGAACTGGCCATTCTTGTTTCTCGTTGCTTGTGTATGGATGGGCGGCTCAGCCGCTTGCCTCACGTCCTATCTCGTTCGATCCAGACCACGCCGTCTTGGATGCCGACGACGGTGCCGTCGATCGAGGCGTGCACCGGCGCGCCCAGGGCCGGTTTGCCGTTCTGCACCGGCCGCCTGCCCACGACCTGACCCTTGCTGACGCGATCGCCCTTGGCGACCACCGGCTCGCACGGCGCTCCGATGTGCTGCTTGAGCTTGACGCCCACGCGGTCGGTCTCCAGGAGTTCCTTGATCATGGGCCCCACGTTGCGGAACTGAATCAGCCCGAGCTTCTGCATGAGCCGGCGAGTGGGCGCCTTGCGATTCTTCATGTGCTGTTCCGCCCGCTTCGGGTTGAACGGCGGGTTCTCCCACCGAGTCTTCTCGGCCATCAGCCGTCGCTTGTTCTGCGTGCAGACGTTCTTCGGATCCAGGTCTTCCGGGCAGGAATAGAGGCTGCACAGATTGCATTCGCAGCAGAACGACGTGCCGATCACATTGGCCTCGCCGACGAGGTTGAACTCCAGGCTGCGCATCGCCCGATGCGGTTCGATGGGGTGTCCCAGGAGCCATCGCGGACACAACTCGGTGCAGAAGCTGCACTGGTCGCAGGCGCTACGGCCGATTCGCGTGATCTGCTGCCAGTCCTGGCGCCGGCGGCGGACGACCACGTGGTCACTTGGCAGAACGATCACGCCCCCAGTCGTTTTGTCGACCAGAGCGTTATGGTTGTCTTCCAAATAACCCATCATCACTCCGCCGACGATGTAATTCGGATCGGGAATGGTCGCGCCGCCCACGGCGGCAACGCACTCGGCGAGCGTTGTTCCCACGGGCACCCGCAGCGTAACGGGTTCGGCTACCGCACCGGCAATCGAAAGGTACTTCTCGACGACCGGTGTCTCGGTTGCGCGGGTAACGTTCAGTGCCGTCTCGACGTTCATCACCACGGCGCCCACAGCGAGGGGAATCCCGCCCGGGGGGATGACTCGGCCAAGGGTGTCGTAGACCAGGATGAATTCGTCGCCCGACGGGTAGGCGTCGGCAAGCGGCACAATCTCCATCCCGGGGCCCAGTTTCGGCGTAAGCAACTCGATGACGTCGGCATACTTGCCCTTGATTCCAATGATGCCGCGGCCGGCCCCGACCAATCCCATGGCAGTTGCCAGTCCGTCGATCACGCCTTGGCCCTCGGCCCTGAGGACCTCCTTATCTTTGTGGAGCAGCGGCTCGCATTCGGCCGCGTTGATGACGACGGTATCGGCTTTGCCCGCCAGCTTGACGTGAGTCGGGAACCCGGCCCCTCCCGCACCGACAATTCCAGCCTCGGCAATCTGTTCCTGAGTGATATTCGCCATGGGGTCCTCGGGTGGAATAGAAGGGGCCTGCGTCGCTTGGAGTCTTGGCCGATTTCCTACAGAATCGGTAAACAACGCCCCGCCAGACGGCCCTTTTTGTCCAGTATAACTCTCCAGCACCAGATCGGCCAACCCGCCTAATCGGAACAGTCCCCCATGGCCCCACAACCGGAATCGTTGAATCCCTCGATCTGTGGTGTTAGGCTGGTCGCAAGTCGTTTGAGACTGTGTATCCCGACATCGACAGCACTGGGGGAGGCTCCCATGCACCGGATCATGATTCTCAGTGTTATCGGCGTATTGCTTCTGGTTTCCGGCATCCCGGCACAACCGCCCGTCAACTGCCCCGAGTGGACACCTGTGCCCGTGCCGGCAAGTTGGGAGAAGTCGGGCGGCGGGATTCTGGACAACTATGACGGCGTGGCCTGTTATCGCTGTTTCGTTCGAGTTCCCGAGCGGTGGCAGGGCGAGACCCTGTACCTCGAGTTGGGGAGAATCGACGATTCCGACACCGCGTTCTTCAACGGCACCGAAATCGGCCACACGGAATCGGCCGGACTGGCGGCCCGGTTCGAGGTGCCTATCCGATCCTACCCGATACCTCCAAAAACCGTTCGGTTCGGCGAGGTGAATCTGATTGCTCTTCGCGTGCAGGACGACGGCGGTTCCGGCGGCATTGTGCGCCATCCGGCCAGACTGACGTGCCGCAAGGGACGGATCGCCCTCGAAGGCAAATGGCAGCTCCGCACCGGTGACGACCCGGCCTGGGCCGGCCGCTTCGCTCAGCCGGAAGTGGACACATTCTTCGGAGTGGCAGGCGAAGGTTTCGGACAGACGGTCGATCACGAGCCGCTGGAAAGCACCGCGTTGCTGACGCTGACCGGAGATATCGCCTCGGAACTGGTTGCCGGAGTCGACCGCTTTCTATTGCGAAAGACGGAGGAGAGCCTGGCCCAGCGCGAACGGCATTGGCGCCGCGACCGGAGTTCCCCGCAGACCTACGCCGAGTCGGTCCGGCCGAATCGGCAGCGGCTCGCCCACATTGTCGGCCTTCGCGACACACGCACACCGTTTGACGCCCCGCAACTCGTGGCCACCACCGATCGTGACGCACTGGTCGGATCGGCAGCCGGGTACCGCATCTACTCGATCCGTTGGCCCGCGTTCGGCGGCGTCATCGGCGAAGGCCTGTTGCTCGAACCCGACGGCAAACCGATTGCCTGTGTGGTTGCGATCCCCGACGCGGATGTCACGCCGGAATCGCTCGTCGGCCTGGCGGAGGGTGTTGCCGCCGAATCGCAATATGCCCGCCGGCTTGCGGAGAACGGATGCCGGGTCGTTGTGCCCGTCCTGGTCGACCGCCAGTTGCAGAAACGACGAGGCGTGCAGTTGCCCAATCGCGAGTATCTCTATCGCTCGGCCTATGAACTTGGCCGCCACATCATCGGTTATGAGATCCAGAAGGTGCTGGCCGTGGTCGACTGGTATGAACGCGACTCCGGCGAGTCGAATTGCCCCGTCGGATTGTTCGGCTGGGGCGAGGGCGGCCTGCTGGCGTTGTATGCCGGTGCGTTGGACGAACGAATCGACGCCGTTCTGTGCAGCGGGTACTTTGACTCCCGGCAGGACCTCTGGCAGGAACCGATGGACCGCAACGTGTTCGGTCTGCTCGACCAGTTCGGCGATGCAGAGATCGCCTCGCTGATCGCGCCGCGATCCTTGATTGTCGAGGCTTCGAAAGGTCCCGAAGTGGTCGTTCCGCCGGGGCTGGGCTGCGCGCCGGGACGGATCGCCACGCCCAAGGTCGAGGCGGTGCGAGCCGAAGTGACCCGAGCCAACGGCCTCGCGGCTCCAGCGGCTTCTGACACCCAGGTTCGGCTGGTCGAGAGTGAGGGTGGCACGGGGCCCGCGGGCTGCGACGAGGCGATCACCTCATTTCTGCATGCCCTGGCGCCCGCAAGTCGACCGGCCCAATCCGGGCCGGCCCCGAAGCCGCAGGGAGAGCCGATCGACGCAACCGCCCGGCAGTTGCGCCAGATTGCCCAGCTCGATCGCCACAACCAGGAACTGCTGGCCGAGAGCCCCTACGTTCGAGCCGAGTTCATGAAGAAGTTGGACGTGAGTTCCATGGCGGCCTTTGAGAAGACGATCGAGCCCTATCGCGATTTCTTCCGCGACGAGGTCGTCGGCCGTTTTCCCGACCAGATCCTGCCGGCCAACGCCCGCACGCGCAAGACCTACGACACCGAGAAATGGTTGGGCTACGAAGTGGTCATGGACGTTTGGCCAGACGTGATTGCCTACGGCATCCTGCTGGTTCCGAAGGACATCAAGCCGAATGAGCGCCGGCCCGTCGTGGTCTGCCAGCACGGCCTCGAAGGGCGGCCGGAGAAGGTGGTCTACCGCGGACTTCGGGCCTATCACGGTTTCGGAGCCAGGCTGGCCGACGAGGGATTCGTCGTCTTCGCTCCGCAGAACCTTTATGTGTTCGGCGACCGCTTCCGGACGCTCCAGCGCAAAGCGAACCCGTTGGGAAAGACGCTGTTCTCCGTGATCGTCCCCCAACACCAGCAGATCACCGATTGGCTTGCCTCGCTCCCCTTCGTCGACGGCACGCGAATCGCCTTCTACGGGATTTCCTACGGAGGCAAGACAGCCATGCGTGTGCCGCCGCTGGTCGCCAACTACTGTGCATCGGTCTGTTCGGCCGATTTCAACGACTGGGTCTGGAAGAACGCCTCGAGCCGTTCGAACTACAGCTACGTGGGCACGCTCGAATACGAGATCTTCGAGTTTGACCTGGGCAGCAACTTCAACTATTCGGAGATGGCCGCCCTGATCTGTCCGCGGCCGTTCATGGTCGAGCGGGGGCATTTCGACGGCGTTTCCAGCGACGAGCGCGTGGCCTACGAATTTGCCAAAGTGAGGCACCTTTATCAGGCCCAGTTGGGCATCGGCGATCGCTGCGAAATCGAGTGGTTCCCCGGTCCCCATGAGATCCACCTTGTCGGTACCCTCGAGTTCCTCCGCCGTCATCTCAAGTGGCCACCTCGGTAGAATTCACGCTCAACCCCACCCAGCACCAAGGGAGAGATTCGGAAATGGACGGCGACCGCACGTGCGAGAACGGCTGCAAGTGTGACGGCAGCATGCAGCGACGAGACTTCCTCAAGCAGGGCGGTGTCGCTGTTGCCGCAATGGCGTTAGGCACGCGGCCCATGCAGGCTATGGCTGGGCCCTTCGACGAAAACGAGTATCGAAAGCTGATCCCCGCCGACAAGAAGTTGTTGCCCGACTGGGTGCGATCGCTCTATGCACGGGGCGAGAAGCAGACCTACCGCAACGAAGAACTCAAGTACATCGGCATGCCGGTCGGCGGAATCGGGGCAGGCCTCGTCTATCTGGGCGGCGACGGGCGGTTGTGGATGTGGGACATCTTCAACAAGCAATACGCTCGCGGATTCATGGGGCGCGGCGCCAGCGGCGACACCTATCTCAACCCCTTCGAGCAGGTCCATCCCTTCGACCAGGGCTTCGAACTGCGGATCGCCGCGGGCGACAATTCGCGGGCATTTTCCCTCGACTCCAGCGGATTCTCGGAAGTCACGTTCGACGGCCGCTATCCCATGGGGATCGTCCGCTACGAAGATCCCGACTGCCCGCTCAAGGTGACGCTGGAAGCCTTCAGCCCGTTCATTCCGCTCGACTTGGTGAACTCGTCGTACCCGGCCACGGTCATGCGTTACACCCTCGAAAACGGCGGCGACAAGACCGTCACGGCCGAAATCGCCGGCTGGACCGACAATCCCGTGTGCCTCCATACGGGGCGGGCGTCGGATACGCTGCGCAAGAACACGATCGTACGGCGAGACAGATTGACCGTGCTTCGTTGCAGCGCAACGGCTCCGGAGGAACAATTGGTCGAGAAGCGGCCCGATATCCTGTTCGACGATTTCGAGCGGAACGAATACGAAACGTGGACCGTGGAAGGGACCGCGTTCGGGACCGGCCCGGCGGCCATCGACGCGATTCCGCCCTATCAGGGCGACGTGAACGGGCAGGGGAAGCGGGTTGTCAACTCCCATGCCACGGCGCCCGGCAGCGACGTTCGCGAAAAAGACGGTGCCGTGGGGAGCCTGCTCAGCCGCGAGTTTGCCATCGAGCGTTCGTTCATTGCTTTCCGGATCGGCGGCGGGCGGCACGATGCGGGGATCGCGCCCAATGCGTCCGTCGAAACGAACCCACCGGCCGGTACCGGCATCCATCTCTTGGTCGACGGCAAGATCGTTCGTTCCTCGACGGGCCACAATGCCAACCGGATGCGGAA